>NZ_JBXENW010000002.1:0-999410 GCF_059383835.1 Paenibacillus sp. J22R98 | reverse complement strand
GTCCCAGTGTGGCCGATCACCCTCTCAGGTCGGCTATGCATCGTCGCCTTGGTGAGCCGTTACCCCACCAACTAGCTAATGCACCGCAGGCCCATCTGTAAGTGACAGCTTGCACCGTCTTTCCCAATTCAGCCATGCAGCTAAATTGCATATCCGGTATTAGCATCCGTTTCCGAATGTTATCCCGGTCTTACAGGCAGGTTGCCTACGTGTTACTCACCCGTCCGCCGCTAACCTTACCCGAAGGTAAGATCCGCTCGACTTGCATGTATTAGGCACGCCGCCAGCGTTCGTCCTGAGCCAGGATCAAACTCTCCATAAAAGTAGATTGGTTTCCGTTCGAAGCCAAAGCTTCGAATGGAGCATTCTACTAGATGAATTCGCTTGTTAGCTCATTCAAAAAACTAGCTTTGCGAAACGTTAATTTCGCGATTTATGACCATTTGACTGGTCGCTCATTGTTCAGTTTTCAAAGAACAAATACTTGATTTATTTCCTTCCGGCTCATGACCGGAATTAGATCTTACCACGAATCGAAACAAGATTGCAAGCTTTATTTTTCAGCTTGTTTTGGTTTCGATCGTCGCTTCCAAGTTGATGTCTCGGAGGCAGAAATAGAATATACCATGGACGCTGCGTTCATCGCAACAGGTATTATTATACAAATAGATTTTCCTCGATTAGTTTCTTTATACATGGTGTTTAATTTTCCGCTATTTAATGAAGAGAAATATGCAGGGTACCATTCCCGCAAAAAAAATATGAAAAAAATGGTTCATGCTGTTCACAAGCCCACATGTTTGTGGTAAAATGAAAGCGCTAACAAATTCATCTTATTGAGGGGGATCATTACATGATGAAGGTAGTAGCAGACGATGCTCGCAACATTTACGAAAACTTTGAGGTAGAGAAGGACATTTATTACTTCAAGGTTGGTAGGCTTGGTCTGGCCAGCTTTCACGGTAGAAACTACAACATAAAGAAGAGAATTACTACCGAGCAGTTGAACAGTTACATCACATCAGGTCGTTTCATCAAAGTAAGCGCCAATTGCTACGTTAACGCCGAGAAGGTACTTTCCCTAACGGATGGTACGATCTGCTTTGACCGCAGCACTTCCGAAGCCAAACAAGTCCATGTATCGAAGTGGCGCGCACAAAGCATCAAGAATGTGCTGACATCACGGAATCCAATGGCTATGTAACAGTTCAAAGACCATGACTGGAATGAGACCTTCATTCGAATCATGGTCTTTTTGATTATTCTTCCTCTATGCTCATATTTGGGGACATTCCTACACACAATAGGCTACATCTTCCCGGAAAGGAGTGTGCCCCATGGCAAAGCAGCAAGGTCAAGGACGCAAGAATACAACAACAAAGTCCTCTGATAAGAAAAGCAACAGCAATGCAGAGGATTAACAATAAGCTTTACTAATCTAAACTGTATCGCACATCAAAGCTCTTGCTCCTCCCTCTCAACAGCGGGTAAGCAAGAGCTTTTATTATATGCCGAAACACGGATGACCTCGCCTTCGCCCCCTGCTATAATTGAGGAAAAGTCGCTGCGAGGTGAATCGGCATGAGTATTACCTTACAGACACCTAGATTGCAACTTCGCCCCTTTGAACAAAAGGATGCGTCCACCGTACAAAAGCTAGCCGGGCAATACGAGGTCGCCCGTACTACTCTGTCGCTTCCACATCCTTACCCCGACGGAGCAGCCGATGCATGGATCGCGTTTCGCAAAGATGCAGCCCAGCACGGACACGGTTTTACCTTCGCTATAATAGAAGAGAAACAACAGCAGCTAATGGGATGCATCAGCTTAAACCTAACAGCCGTACATCAGCGAGCCGAAATCGGTTACTGGTTAGGCCAGGAATTCTGGGGACAAGGTTATGCAACTGAGGCCGCCAAACGTATTGTCCGCTACGGCTTCGAAGTACTGAACCTGAATCGCATCATCGGTGCAGCTATGACACGTAATCCGGCATCATCCGCAGTATTAACCAAAGCAGGCCTGAAACACGAAGGGACTTTTAAACAGCATATCCGCAAATGGGATCAATTCGAGGATCTCGAGTACTTCGGGATCACCAGAACAGAATACTTCACCAAATAAAAAGGATGGCGAGCAATTCGCCATCCTTTTATTCTAGCTTATCGCAAAAGGCGATAATCCCAGCAGTTCCTCCCTCATTACCGCCCATACCACAGCAAGTGTTTCTTGGATGTGCCAAGCCGTCGTTCCAGCTGCCATGACCGCAAGGCCATGCTTATAAGTAAGCGATACGCCCCACTGAATCTCTCTCTGTCCGCGACTCGGCAACGATTCTAACGCAGCCCGAACCGTCTCAGCATGCTTCGCTTGGATCCGATCTGCAAAAGCATAGAATACACCGGTATGAGTCAACTTCCCCAGACAACCGGGAGCCGACAATAGCTGCGATTCCGGTATGATATTTTGCTGCTGCGCGTAGATCAGTTCATCCTCATAATAAACACGTACCTTGTTCTTCAGATGGACGTAGTCGAACAACTCGCCACGCAGCGTCCTGCCCGGGCAAAGCACTTCAGCTCCCATCCACACAGCACCTTCGCCTAAGCGAACCTCCGTCTCGGAATCCAGTGCAGCATCCCGGTAAAGCATGACCGGCTCTGGCATTGACTCCAATACCGCGCCGCCGCCGAGCTCGAAGCTTTGCCTAATTGAAGATCCGCCAAGCAGCGGATTAGATGGATGCACTTTAGTGAACGACTGATTCGTGACATAGGCATGTGCACCTTGCCTTATTTCCCATTCGAATTCGTAACGATCGCCAGCCAGAAGACCAGGAGATACATCCATCACGATGACACCCAGCGGACCATTAAGCGGAAATGCTTTTGCGATCTTGATAGGCGCAGTATGATATTTCGAAGTCAAAACCGTTCCGCGCTCCCGCTTCTCAAATACCGCCCGAAGCTGAGATACACGCTGCCCCTCCTGCTTAGGAGTGGTGATGTGCTGCTGCATGATCATGTCCACTCTCATGCTTATGCTCGTGTTCGTGATGATGCTCATGTCTATGAGCGTGGGCGAGCTCATGCTCCAGCCAAGCAACAATGCGATCCACGTTTACGCCGCCGAACAGGTTCGAGAACACATAAGGCCGCTCTCCTCGCATGCGTTTCGTATCGGACTCCATCACTTCAAGGCTTGCACCTACATGAGGGGCCAGATCGATTTTGTTAATAATCAACAAATCCGAGCGCATGATGCCTGGGCCGCCTTTGCGCGGGATTTTCTCACCTTGTGCTACGTCAATAATGTAGATAAACCGATCCACCAGCTCCGGACTAAAGGCCGCTGCCAAATTATCGCCGCCGCTTTCGATAAAGATCAAATCAAGATCATCAAAACGGCTTGTCAGCTCATCCACCGCTTCAAAATTCATCGAGGCATCCTCGCGAATCGCGGTATGTGGACATCCGCCCGTCTCTACTCCGATAATACGCTCTTCCGGCAGTACACCGGTGGCAGCCAAAATTCGAGCATCTTCTTTCGTATAAATGTCATTCGTGATGACGGCCACACTATATTTGTCCTTCAGCGCACCAGCAAGACGTTCAACCAATGCCGTCTTTCCCGAACCAACCGGGCCGCCAATACCAATGCGAACCGGCCTTGAACCTGCACGATCGATTGCCGGCTGCTCCCACTCGTGATGATGATGACCTTGTCCTTGACACATTGTACATTCCTCCTAGCGGGATATGAAGATTCGACTATCTGCAATTAAGACATGAATAGACGAGAGTACAGATTCTCATGGCGCATCATAGCCATTTCACTCAAAGGCATGAAGCTGTAAGCGTCCTCCGGCATCATCTCCGATACCGCCTTCCAAGCTTCCATCGTCTTCGGCGTCAGCCTGGCAATGATGGTTTGCCCTTCGGTCTGACCAATCGACATGAGCCTCAACGCACTGTTGATGCAGTTAACAATGCTCGCATACATATACCCTTGCGCCGCTTGTTCAAGCGTGATTCCCAGACGGTAGCAAGCAAATCCGAACACCAGCGGATGAGTGGCTAAGCAATTCTTCGACTTTAGCCCTTCTTGCAAAGGCGTCCAGTCATAACTGGGATATAAGGAACCAAGCAGCTGTAAAAGCCGTCGCCCCATCTTCTCGATCCCATTCCGCGTTTCAATTGCCGTTCGCTGAACATGAACAAGCCTCTCTACGGCCCAAATAGAACGATAATCTTGCATCGGCATGTCGCGATATACGGATTTGATGACCATCACATCCGCTGTTGACCAGCTTTGCCTCAGCATCGAAACGGTGTAATCCTCAAGCTGCTTGCTTGTTTGCAACATCTCTTCCTGTACCAGCGTCTCCAAACCGAAGGAATGGGAGAACCCGCCTATCGGCAATGCCGAGTCGAGCAGCTGTTGAAGAGCAAGCCAAGGCAGCACCGCAGGGTTCTGACTTTCTTCTGAATTTATGGGCAAGCTCCCATCACCTCCATTCCAAACCGGAAGTAGCTATAAGGCGTTGATAAATCTAAAACAAGAAGTATAGCTGAGCCATCGGCAGAACGTCCGCCGGTTCACAGGTCGCAGGGACACCATCCACTTTCACTTCATAGGTTTCCGGATCAACGGTAATGATCGGTGTCGCATCATTGTGGATCATATCCTTCTTCGTGACCGACCTGCAGCCCCTCACCGGCTCGATCCGTTTAGCTAAGCCCAGTTCATCGGCGATGCCGCGATCATAAGCCGCCTGCGACACGAAAGTGATCGAACTGCTATGCTTGGCTTTGCCAAACGCAGCAAACATCGGACGGCCGAATACCGGCTGCGGCGTCGGAATCGATGCATTGGGATCACCCATCTGCGCGTACGCGATACTTCCGCCTTTGAGCACCAGATCCGGCTTTACGCCAAAAAACATCGGGCTCCACACGACCAAATCCGCGAATTTGCCAGGCTCGATGGAACCCACCAAATGTGAAATGCCATGCGTAATCGCGGGGTTAATCGTGTACTTCGCGATATAACGCTTGATGCGAAAATTATCAGCCTCAGCACTCGTATCAGGCGCCAAAGGACCACGCTGTTTCTTCATCTTGTCGGCGGTTTGCCAAGTTCGGATTATAACTTCCCCAACACGACCCATCGCTTGCGAATCCGAACTGATCATGCTGAATACGCCCATATCATGCAAAATATCTTCGGCCGCTATCGTCTCCGGACGAATCCGCGAGTCTGCAAAAGCAACATCCTCGGGTATGCTGCTGTCCAAATGATGACAGACCATCAGCATATCCAAATGCTCTTCAATCGTATTAATCGTAAACGGACGTGTCGGGTTTGTTGATGAAGGCAGTACATTCAACTCGCCGGCTGCTCGGATAATATCCGGAGCATGCCCGCCGCCCGCCCCTTCCGTATGATACGTATGGATAGTCCGGCCTTTAAATGCAGCGAGCGTATCCTCCAGAAACCCCGCTTCATTCAGCGTATCGGTATGTATTGCTACTTGAACATCGTACAGATCAGCTGCCGTTAGGCAAACATCAATGGAAGCCGGCGTCGTTCCCCAGTCTTCATGCAGCTTCAGCCCAATGGCTCCCGCTTCGATTTGCTCAATGAGCGGTCCGGTGAAGGATGAATTACCTTTGCCCGTAAAGCCCAGGTTCATCGGAAACGCTTCAGCAGCTTCCAGCATCCTGCGCATATGCCACGCCCCCGGCGTGCAGGTCGTTGCATTCGTGCCCGTCGCAGGCCCGGTGCCGCCGCCAATCATGGTAGTTACACCTGAAGAAAGCGCCGTTTCAATCTGCTGCGGGCAAATAAAGTGAATATGGCTGTCGATTCCGCCAGCAGTTACAATCTTCCCTTCACCTGCAATAACCTCTGTACTCGCGCCGACGACCATGTTTGGCATAACACCATCCATAATATCCGGATTGCCTGCTTTACCGATGCCTACAATTACACCGTCTCGAATCCCGATATCGGCTTTCACTATCCCCCAGTGGTCAATGACAATCGCATTGGTAATCAGCGTATCCAGAACGCCTTCACTGCGCAGCGCTCCGCTCGATTGCCCCATACCATCTCGAATAACTTTTCCACCGCCGAACTTGCACTCGTCTCCATAGACCGTGTAATCCTTCTCTATTTGGGCCCATAATTCCGTATCCGCTAACCGAACGGCATCGCCTGTTGTCGGACCGAACATGGCTGCGTAACTGCTGCGACTCATCTTACTCATGACGGAGGCCCTCCCATGCTGTAAGCCTGCTGCGCACTTCTTCAGACATATTACCGCGAATTGCAGGACCATTAGTCAACGCGTTTAATCCAAAGGAGCGTTTGCTTCCACCAAGCTCAACAAGCTGAACCGGCTTCTCCTCACCAGGCTCAAACCTCACTGCCGTGCCGGCCGGAATATGAAGTCGCATGCCGAATGCCGCTTCGCGATCAAATGCCAGTGCCCGGTTAACTTCAAAGAAATGAAAATGCGAACCCACCTGCACAGGCCGATCTCCCGTATTCACAACTAGAATTTCCACCGTTTCTCGGCCCGCATTCAGCTCAATTTCCCCGGCAACCGTACGGTATTCTCCTGGAATCATGGCAATCCCCTTCTCTCTAGCAACGTTAAAGTATGGGATGATGAATGGTCACAAGCTTCGTTCCATCCGGAAATGTCGCTTCGACTTGCACTTCATGGATCATATCCGCCACGCCGGACATCACTTGTTCCCGGCTTAGAATCGTTGTACCGTGTTCCATCAGTTGCGCTACAGTCAGCCCATCGCGGGCACCTTCTAAAATTTCAGAAGTAATCAGCGCTATACTCTCAGGGTAATTTAATTTCACGCCCCGATTCAGTCGTCTGCGTGCCAAATCGGCAGCAATCGTAATTAGAAGCTTTTCTTTTTCCCTTTCCGTTAACTGCATACAGGGCACCTCTTCCAACGTTTTCTATTATTATAGCGGTTCAAAGGGACCAAGTAAATCTTTTGTGTTATGTTTAATAACATATGGTGATAGATTGAGACCATTAATTGTTATTTAATAGGATACGATGTCAGGTTTTGTCGAAATAGAGTACAAATCCTTTCATCTTATACGTAAATTTCTCAGCTTCCTTGCCACCTTCTCCATGGGCGAACGTGCTAGCCATTCAATGCCCGATGTGATAGACTAAAATTTATTGAACTTACTTTGGGAGGGACAGAAATGGCGGCAAAAAAGATGCGTTCAGACACAATTAAAAAAGGATTTGACCGCGCTCCGCACCGCAGCTTGCTGCGTGCTGCCGGGGTAAAAGAGGAAGACTTCGGTAAACCGTTTATCGCGGTTTGCAACTCGTACATCGATATCATTCCAGGCCACGTTCACTTGCAGGAATTCGGAAAGCTCGTTAAAGAAGCGATCTGGGAAGCAGGCGGCGTGCCTTTCGAATTCAATACGATTGGCGTCGACGACGGAATTGCAATGGGACATATCGGTATGCGTTATTCCCTTGCAAGCCGTGAAATTATTGCGGACTCCGTAGAAACCGTTGTTAATGCTCACTGGTTTGACGGCATGGTTTGTATTCCAAACTGCGACAAAATTACACCGGGCATGATCATGGGCGCGCTTCGCGTCAACATCCCGACAATGCTTGTCAGCGGCGGACCAATGAAAGCAGGCAAAACTTCCGATGGCCGCTCGATTTCGCTCTCCAGCGTATTTGAAGGTGTCGGTGCATTCCAAGCAGGTAAAATCGACGAAGCTAGTCTTACAGAGCTTGAGCAATTCGGTTGTCCGACTTGCGGATCTTGCTCCGGTATGTTCACAGCTAACTCCATGAACTGTCTGGCAGAAGGTCTTGGCCTGGCGCTTCCGGGTAACGGCACAATCCTTGCTGTATCGCCTGAACGTAAAGAATTCGTCAAACAAGCTGCTCGCCAGCTGATGAACTTGATCGAGATGGATCTGAAACCACGCGATATCGTGACCAAAGATTCCATCGACAATGCATTTGCACTTGATATGGCAATGGGCGGTTCCACAAACACTGTCCTTCATACGCTTGCAATCGCTCATGAAGCAGGTATTGAATACCCAATCGAGCGTATCAATGAGATTGCAGCACGCGTTCCGCATCTTGCGAAGATTGCTCCGGCTTCGGATTACCACATCGAAGACGTGCACAATGCCGGCGGCGTTAGCGCAATTATCAACGAGCTGTTCAAGAAAGAAGGCGCCCTTCACGGTGACGTGCTTACCGTAACAGGTAAGACACTTCGCGAGAATGTAGCCGGACACGATATCAAGGATACGGATGTTCTTCATACGCTGGACAACCCGCATAGCGAGCGCGGCGGACTAGCTGTTCTATTCGGTAACCTTGCACCACGCGGTGCGATCATTAAAGTCGGCGCTGTTGATAAATCGGTCGGCGGCTACCATAAAGGTCCTGCAATTTGCTTCGATTCGCAAGATGAGGCACTGCACGGCATCGCTAACGGTAAAGTTAAAGAAGGACATGTTGTCGTCATTCGTTACGAAGGCCCTAAAGGCGGACCTGGTATGCCAGAGATGCTTGCGCCAACGTCGCAAATCGTCGGTATGGGTCTTGGAGCTAAGGTTGGTCTCGTAACAGACGGCCGATTCTCCGGTGCATCCCGCGGAATCAGTATCGGTCACGTTTCACCGGAAGCTGCTGAAGGCGGTCCTATCGCTTTCGTTCAAGACGGCGATCTAGTAGAGCTTGATCTGATCAACAACCAAATGAACCTTCTGATCAGCGACGAGGAGTTTGAAGCTCGCCGTGCGAATTGGAAAGGTTTTGAGCCGAAAATCAAAAAAGGTTATCTGGCTCGTTATTCCCACCTTGTAACAAATGCAAGCACAGGCGGCGTTCTAAGATTTAATTAATTCCGCCGTAAAATTGAAACATAATGGAATCGCCCTGCGTATGACTAGTTGTTAGCCAACTACTTATATGCAGGGCGATTTTTTATTTTAGATGATGGAGGGATTCTCATGTTCGGGAAAGTAGCTGCCGATTTGCTTGGATTAAGCGATTTAGGTTCTGTCATCAAGCCGGAAAACTATGATAAGGTTGATGCCGACGATTATGTCCTGCACGAGGATAACGAGAAAATTTACTTTCTGATCAAATCCAAATCCGATGAGTACTGCTTCACGAATCAAGCACTCATCCACCTCGATGGCACAAGTGCAGTCAGCAAGAAAAGAACGCTTCACCGCTATTCATACAGTGCACATAAGATTTCCAGCGTATACTTAGAAACGGCAGGAACCGTCGATCTCGATGTTGAAATCAAATTCAATCTTGGAGGCACGCCATTCACCATAGACGTGCATAAGAAACATATCGAAGAAGTAAAAGATCTCTATAAAGCACTGATCAAAATCGCCGAGCTTACGCACGAGAATGAAATCGCTCTGGGCTTTGCAAAGCAGAGCTTAGATCTGGCTTCCTCGACGGTAAGCCAAATTTATAAAGCTGAAATCGATCTCTCCGAACAGTTCAAGTCGATCAACCAGCTTGCCTTCAATTGGCTGGCCGAAACGCAAAAGCAATATAAATCGAAAGATTTCGGTGCTGTCTTCGAGCGTTATATTAACCACTAATTTGGAAGCATGACAACAAGAAAGGCGCCCCGAGTTTCGAGGCGCCCTTCTTATCCAATCTATCCAGCGTTTCGTTAAGGTGTGTACTCTCCGGCTCCGGCTGCATTCGCATTATCATAAGCTGCAGGAGTAAGCCCCGGACGCGATCCTTGATGAAGCTTCGGTTCGTAGGTTTGCGCCTTCTTCCAGCTCGGATTTACGTTTGCCTCAGCACCGTAACGACCCCAGAATTGTTCCATCGACATGGCAATAATTCGCGGATCAAGCCTTGATCCCTGCTCTGTCAGACGTTTCTTACCAGAAGGATGAAGCACACGGAGCAGCAGCTTCAAATACAGTCTAGTTGATAAATCAAACAGACCTTTCGGAATCGGCAGTACGCTGAAACCGAATTGCTCTGCGCCGCGATTAATCATGCTGACGCCGTATAACCCTTTTGCATGTTCATACTCTTTGTTTCCTACAAGCTGCTGGGCAAGCTTTGGCATCCCCTTCTGCACTTCTCGAATAAGCATGATCGCTACATGCATCATCGAACGTGATTCAGTCATCATTTTCAGCAGCTTATGATTATCAAAGTGAAGTTCGATTACAGGATCCTTGTGCTCGATTCGCCTGCCATCCGACAGTTCCAACGTTTGTCCCGGATATGGGACAAGCCGAATGTGGAAGATGGAGCCCTCACCGCCTGATTTCACGCGGAACAAGACGTGGAACACCCGCTCCCAGCCCATCCAACATGCGATGACCGCCCGTTTGAGGAGACCGTGTGTCGCAGGTTTGGATTCTTTCGACTTGCTGCGATCCCCGTCCGTGAGTGCGATCATGTCCGTAATATGGACAAATTGATACCCACGTTCACGACCCGCTTCTAAATACGCCTCTAATGCAATAAGCATGTTAACCGGCGCATCTAGGTCCGCACCGAAAGTGGCGCCGCAGTCATGTAGAAGCAGCACTTCTCCCGGTCGAAGCTTCTTCATCATGCGGGCCTTTAGACGTTCAGCCCCTACTCGTTTGCGCCAATCGCCGAACAGCGCAGACCAAAGTATAATTTGAAGATAGCCTAAATTGGAAAAATCAAACAGATTGACGATCCCCCACGGAGGTCTGTAGTACGCCGAGCGCACGCCGGTTGCCCGGCGAATAATCTCTGAAGTGCGGTGTATTTGTTTCTTAACCGTTCTTGGACGCATAAGCCAATTGGACTTGTGTACGTAATTATGAATGCCGATGACATGCCCTTCAGCATGCATACGCTGCAATAACTCCGGGTGCCGTTCTGCATGGATGCCGACAACAAAGAATGTCGCTTTCGCATCATATTTCTTTAATAAATCAAGCAGCAGCGGTGTATAGACAGGATCTGGCCCATCATCAAAGGTTAGGGCAATTTCCCGTTCTGCACGTCCCCGTTTAAATACGCGGAAACCAAATGTGCGACTTATAATTCCAGGTAAAAAAGCATAAAAAGTTAAAAAATAAAATCCCCACAGCAGGAAGTTTTCCATGATCCGATTTCCCACCACCCTAGTTTCGATCCTTGTCCATTGGAAGAGGGAGTGCCACAGATGCCTGATACCTTCATTCATTGTAACATAGCACGTACAATAACGGCTACGGAAGTTACAACGAAGAAATACTGTATAAATCGGAAATTCAGGCTAACATAAAGTTAAGTTGGGAAACACTGTTATTTTATAGTACAATCGGGATACTAAACGGTTCAAAACTAATTTATTAAAGGAGTCCACCGATGCTTTCCTTCTACCGTAAATATTGGCGCACCGCATTCGATATCGCATTAATTGTACTGACGGTGTATCTCATCATGCTTGTATTCAGTTATGTATACCGGATTGCCACCCCAATATTCCTATCATTCGTAATTTTCATGTTCATCGAACCTCCTGCAAGGTGGATGCAGCGGCTTGGAATGAAGAAATCCATCGCTTCCGGCATCTCTGTTCTAATATTCACGCTCGTCATCGTCGGTGCATTTGTAGGTGCCGGTTTTGTCGTAACGACACAGGTTACCGGTCTTGCTACAAATTTAAGCAAGTACCAGGATATACTCGTTGATCAGTTTCAGAAAAATGCCGCCATGCTTGAAGATAAAGTGCATGCTCTCCCGCTTTCGCCGGATGTAGTGGAGAAAGCCAATGAAATCTTCGGCTATATCACGAGATGGGGATCGAATCTTGCGGTATCGTTCCTGCTTTCGCTTGGCGGGTACTTGAAATCCTTCTCCACGTTTATGATTAACTTCACGATCGGAATCATACTCGCCTATTTCCTTAGTTTGGAAATTAAAGAGTGGAAAAAGCTGGCGAAAGAGAAAACGCCTAATACGTTTAAGAAAGCGTTCCTGTTCTTACGTGAGAATGTATTCTCCGGCATTGCCGGTTATTTGAAAGCCCAGGGCAAGCTGATCAGCATCACGTTTATCGTAATTTTCGTGGCTTTGCTGCTGCTAGGTGTGTCCAACGCCTTCTCCATCGCGCTGCTGTCCGCTTTCTTCGACGTGCTGCCGCTGCTCGGTGTCGGGACCGTCTTTATTCCGTGGATTATTTACCTGTTCATTGTCGGCAACACGACGCTCGCGATTTGGCTCAGCTGCTTGTTCCTTGCCGTCGTGTTGACCCGTCAATTTCTCGAGCCTAAGATTACCGGCGACACGCTCGGTGTCTCTGCCTTCACCATGCTCGCATTTATGATCATATCGCTTTCGATATTCGGAATCGCAGGCGTTATCCTGTCGCCGATTCTTATGATTTTACTAAAGGCGCTGTATGACCAACGTTATTTCCACCGCTGGATTCATTCACCGAAAGGCGAGTTTGATCATCAAACCAATCCGGCAGAGAATACGGAAATTGCGGACTAGCTGCCGCATCATTTGAATTAGCTCTTCTCCTGCTTTGCAAGAATATCCATAACACCCCGGAATATAACCGTCGCTTGATTGGAAGTTCCGAGCGTGCGATTCTCGGCCAGCACTGCAACAGCATAGCGGGGTTGTGTAACAGGGCCGTAGCCGACAAACCATTGATTTAACCTTTCTCGATCTCCTCTTCTGATTTGGGCGGTGCCGGACTTACCGGCGACCGCCCATATTCCATTTCGGATTCCTTTTCCCGTTCCATAACCGACTACGGCCTCCATCCCCCTAAGTAAGGTTCGAGCTGTACGCGCATGAATTAGTCCGTATTGAGATGTTGAAGACTGTCTCGCAAGCTTAGCCAGTATTTGCCCATTCCCATATCGAATTTCATTAACGAGCCTAGGCTCTTGAACACGGCCATCATGCAGCAATGTAACAATCAAATTAGCCGCTTGAAGCGGTGAGAGCTTAACATCTCTTTGGCCAATGCCGGTTTGGGCCAACTGGCCGCCATCTCTAGCCCCTTGCAGTACAGCGAACACTTTTCCCGCTTCTTCCTCCTGGAATTGCCGCAGCGGTCTTCCAAGCGGCGCAAATGCCTCTTTACTGCTCCATCCGATCTGCCGCGCAATGCCAAGCTGATCAGCAGTTACGAGAAACTGCTGCGCACTAAGCCGCTCCGCCAATTCCGCGAAGACAACATTGCATGAGCCTGCGAACGCTTCTTGGAGCGTGACATGACCATGTCCGCCGTTCTTCCAACAATGGAGGCCATATCGGCCATAATTACCGTTACAGTAGAACTGCTCCCCTTCTCCTGTAACTTTGGCTTCAAGCGCAGCTGCTTCCGTCACGATTTTGAATATCGATCCCGGTGTTGCCGCTCTAATCGCATGATTCGCTGCATCCATGCCTGAGGCGTCAATCCAGCTCATTGCGAGCTGAGGCCTTGAAATCATTGCGATAATATCTCCGGTAACCGCATCGAGGACAACGACTGCCCCCTCCTTGAGCCCTTTCTGATCCACATAATTCTCCAACTGATTTTGCAAGGACAGATCCATCGTCGTCATCACTTTAATCGGGTAATACGGATTATTCGGGCTAATTAGCCTTAAGTTCAAACCATGCATGGGCTTGTCCGTCCCATCTGTAAAATAAGACACCGCAGTCGGTCCTGTGCCTTGCAGCAGCGGGTCCAAAGATCGCTCCAAGCCAGCGCCGCCGGTCTGATCCCTCAAGCTCATCGTATGCTCCTTGAGCCGCTTACTATAATCGGTTTGGAGCAGTTCCGGATGCTGACTGATGTAGCCAATCGCGTGCTTGACGCTGAAGGCGGACGGATAGCGGTTATGATAGGGCAGCACCCGCACCCCGTTAATGTGCAGCGATTCTATTGCGGTTAACTGATTCGCAGACAGCCGATGCGGCATTCCCTCCCCTACCTTCTGCCAGAAGGCAGGTTCCTTTAATCCCTCCATCCAATGTTCAAACAACGAAGGCTGCACCTCAAGCACTTTAGCCAGCTCACTGATGTCCTTAGGGTTATCTGTACGCGAATTCTTTTGCAGCGGAAATACAGCAAGCGCTTCGTAGGTCTCGCCTGTTAGCGGTCTTCCTGCACGGTCGTAGAAATCCCCCCGCCCCGTATCCAGCACCAACGTCCGTTCCCGCTGCGAAACGGACTCTTCCTTCCAATCCGAGCTGCTCGCTGTTACCGGTGCAGAAGGCATCAATTGCAGCCATCCGATGCGCAATACAAAAAGAAGTATCACTACACTTAGCCCCATTAAGATGATGAAAATTCGCTGTTGTCTACTTCTACGCCGCTCACTGCTCATGATGACACAATCCTCCACTGCCGAAAGGGATTTTTTACAAGTATCCCCTTAATAAAAAAAGGCCAATCAGATTTACTCTGATTGACCCCAACTCTATGACCCCTGTTATTTGTCCCGAAACCGGCTGCATTCGAAGAAATCAAGAAGAAAACGCTGAAATGATTTCGCGACAAGCGGAAGCTTCTCATTGGATCGATAAATAAGTCCGATCGTCCGAGTCACTTGCGGCGAACTTACGCGCACCTTAGCCGGCTTAAGCGGCCCTGACGCATACAAAGCCAGTTCAGGCAGCAAACTGACGCCCATGCCCGCTGCAACAAGACCGCGAATCGTATCGGTCTCTTCTCCTTCAAATCCGATCTGCGGTGTAAATCCGGCCGCCAGACACGCCTCCCATACGATTGGACGCAGCGAGTACCCTTCACTGAACAACACGAACAGCTCGTCCTTCAATTGAGCCAATTCAATCGATTCTTCAGTGGCAAGCGGATGATTCGGAGGCAGAATCACAAACAGCTCCTCCGTCAAGACGATTTGCCCCGTAACATGGGGGTGCTTCTCCGGACAGGGCGATACGAAAGCCAGATCGACTTCGCCCTTCATCACATCTTGAATCAGGGAAGGGAACATCCCTTGTTTAAACCGAAATTTCACGTTAGGGTTCAGCTTCCGGAACGCCGCAACAACCTCAGGTATGAGTGAGATACCTAAGCTGTGCGGAAATCCAAGCCGAATCTCCCCTTTCTCCGGATCGAGAAACTCTTGAATTTCCACAACGGAGCGTTCCAAGTCAGCCAGTATCACTTCCGCCCGTTTCAGAAACAACGCCCCGACCGGCGTAAGCTGCAGGTTGCGTCCTTTCTGCAGGAAGAGCTTAGCTCCAAGCTCCTCCTCCAGCTGATGAATTTGTCGGCTGACCGCAGATTGTGCCACATGCAGCTCCTCTGCCGCTTTCGTAACATGCTCTTTCTTAGCCACTTTTACGAAATAATACAATTGACGAAGCTCCATTGTGTCCCCTCTTCTTCTCTATATAAAAGCTGCCATTATTGATTATATCGGCGATTCCTCTTCGAAATGAGATACCAGTCGTACGCATAAGCAAGCACGAACCCGGCAAACAATCCGCCAAAATGAGCCCAAAGCCCAATTCCCGGCGCAAAAATCGAATACAAAATGCCGAATATCAGTATCGTATACACCGTTTTGCGTGAATCCGGGTCGAGTGAGCGTTTCATCAGCGCCAAGTAGAGATAGGCGCCATATACCCCATAGATGGCACCGGAAGCACCTGCTCCGGCCGTAGAGGAATCTGCGATGGCACTGAATAGATTGCCGACGATGCCGCACAGCAGATAAAATAGCAGATACTTCACATGGCCGAGCATCCGTTCAAGCGGCGGTGCAAATACCAGTACGGCAAACATGTTGAAGAAAATATGCGAAATACTCAGATGCAGGAATTGAGCCGTCACATATCGCCAAGGCTCCGCAAGTGAGAAATAATTGTCGTTTGGATCACTGTAAAATAAGCCATGCTCCAGCAGCACACCATCCAGTATGTAACGATCACCGATGTAGACGAGCAGGTTCAGCGCGATAATCGCCACCGTAACCGGATATAGCCGCAGGTAGCTGCGAAAACTTTCATAACGTAAGAATATCATTGTGGTCTCCTTTGCCCTCCTATTGGACAATGGCAATTCATTATAGTTATAATAATTTGGTATGAACCAATTCCATCCCAAGGAGGCTGTTTATTAATGGCACAAGAACGCACAGGCGTTGCTACTCTTAAAGGCAACCCGCTTACTCTGATTGGCCCAGAATTGAAAATCGGTGATCAAGCTCCTGATTTCCAATTGAACAAATCGCTTGTTGAGGTTGTTTCCTTGAAAGACTTCGCAGGCAAAGTGAAACTTGTCAGCGTAGTGCCTTCGATCGATACAGGCGTTTGCGATGCGCAAACTCGTCGTTTCAACGAAGAAGCAGCAACTCTTGGCGAGAACGTAGCTGTACTGACAGTAAGCGTAGACCTTCCATTCGCACAAGCTCGTTGGTGCGGTGCTGCAGGCGTCGACAAAGTTGTTCTTCTGTCGGACTACAAAAACAACAATTTCGGCGAAGCTTACGGCGTATTGATCAAAGATCTTCACCTGGATATGCGCGCGATCTTCGTCATCGACAGCAATGACACGATTCAATACGTGGAAGTGCTAAGCGAAATGACGGAACACCCGAACTACGAGAATGCGATTAATGCAGTGAAAGCACTCGTATAAGCTACATATTGATCCGCATATGACAAAAGCGAGGCAGGGACTCCCTTCCTCGCTTTTTCTCGTTATTATATGCCGGTCGTTTTATATTGAGCCAGCTTCTTATCGAGAGTCCGATAAAGATCAATAATGATTCGGTAATTGGATCCAAGATCTCCGAAAGAACCGCGCGACGCGGAATAAATGTCCACCGCTGCTGTAACAGGATTCACGTTGATAACGGATACCGTAATATCCATTGTACGGCCGGTTACCGTACGTTTCTCGAGTACGATCTCACCTACGGATTGTACTTCATGAAGCACTTTGTAGCCTTGCATCTTCTTTAGTGTAGAGACAACCTCTTCCCAAGCTCTCTCCCGTGACAACTTGTAATAATGGGATTTCAGTAACGGATCTTTCGCTTTATCGCCAGTCAATTCATGACTGCGCAGCAACCCGATAAGGGACCGCTTCAAAGACAAAGGTAATCTCCCCCTCCAACTTCTATGTACGCTAAGAGATATCATAACATAGTTTCTAACATAAAAAAAAGGGGTTGCCCCCTTTTCGCTTAAGTAAGTAACCCGCCATGCCGTCCGACTTGCTTGTTTCTGAACCCGCTCTCGCAGGTGGGTGGCCGCAGAAACGTTTTTGAGATCCCTTTTCGAGGGCCTGTCAGCTGCGTTTCAATTGAGTCTCCCTTAAAACAGCCATTGGTTCAAAACAAGTTATAAGCCGTAACGCACATCGCAGGATGTATAGTTATTATAGACGTAACAGGGGTAAAAGTAAACGTGACACCTGCCGCTATTTAATGGAGCTTTGACCTTCTTCTGTATGTGGCAGGAATGCTTCATCTTCCAGACGTTTGCGTTCTTCCTCGGCTGCTGCTTCGGCTGCTTTCTCCGCTTGCAGTTGCAGCTTCATGTAGATCGCATAGAAGTTCCAGAAGGCGATAATCGCCACTACGCTGCCGGTAAAGAATGGAACGAGGAACATCAGTTTCGGCGAACTAAAGCTAATATAAATAACGAAGCCGCACATGATGACTGTCGAGAGCGACCGGAACGGTCGTCCAATTGTAAGGAGCAGCGCGTTCTTAAGCAGCTGCAGCGTCTTCATATGATAGTGAACAACCATCGAGAAGAAATTGAACAGCGATACAGCCAGCAGGGCAACAAGGGCTACGAATAAATAAGATACCAGCTGGAACGATTCCAATTTCACCAAGTATACACGGAAGTCCACAATGAGAATCGTAAACAGAACCACATACAAGATTCCGCCTATCATGCTTTGCACATAGCTGTCTTTATAGTTTCTAAAGAACGTGCGAAGGAGCGGCGCATCTACCTCACCCATTACCCATTTACGAGCAACCGCAAACATAGCCGCGGTAGCCGGAAACAAAGTGAACGGAGCAACGATGCCGGAAACAATGAAGTAACTCAGCATTTGATCGCTGTTCTGAGCGAATAACACAGGGAGCAGTAAAATAATAAACGGCAAGGAACAAATGATCCATAGCACGTTTGTTACCGATAAGCGCATAATCCATTCCGAGATTTTATAAAACCCGCCCATCATGCCTCTCATTTCCATTGTAGCCAAGTCCTCCTAGCAAGCGATTTCATTTTATACTACGTTAACTATAATATAGACAGCCCAAGAAGCCAACGCCCATTTTCGGGAATGTGGGCAGGCGTCTAAACGACATTCACCCAAGCGCATACCATATAGTGTTGTCACACCCAAGACAAATGCCGAGGAGGACGTCGCTAATGGGTAATATGGGTCATGGGTCTCACACTAGTGCCGCAATGATACTTGTTCTGTTCATTCTTCTTATAATTGTCACGAAAGGCTTCTTCTGACAGGAGATAACGAGATAAAAAAGGGGCTCTATTTATCCGATTGCTCGGCTAAACAGAAGCCCCGGTGTTATCCTTGCTTATTCGTCAGAGGATGGACGGGAACGGCGAGCTTCGCCGCGGCCTTTGTTGTCACGATCGCGGTTGTAGCCGCCGCCGCTGCTGCTAGTGCTGCTGCTGCTTGAGCTGCTGCTGCTGCGATTGCCGCTGTAGCCGCCACCGCTGCCGCCATAACCGCCACGGCTGCTGCCGCTGCTTTCGCCGCGTCCGCGAGGACCGCTGCCGGAACGATTACCGCCGCCGAATGGTCCGCCGGAGAAACGACGTCCGCTTGTACGAACATCCGGTCTGCGTTTCTTAGCGCGAATCGGATCTTCAGGCGTAAGTTCGATGTTAACATCTTTCTTCTCGCCAGTGATCAATTTAATTGCTGCTGCCAGCAAGTTAACGGAATCATATTGCTCAAGCAATTGAATGGCAATTGCTTTGAATTCATTAACTGCCTCGCCTTCCAGAGCATCCAGAATGCGCTCAGCTGTTACGCGTTGTTTGCCTTCGATTGCTTCAGCGATGCTTGGCAATGGCTTCTTCGCGATTTTGTGACGTGTCACTTTCTCGATGAAGTGCATGTGATCCAGCTCACGCGGCGTTACGAACGACCACGCTGTACCTTCTTTACCAGCACGGCCGGTACGGCCGATACGGTGTACATAGCTCTCCGGATCTTGCGGCAAGTCGAAGTTGATAACATGCGTTACGCCCGAAACGTCAAGACCACGTGCTGCAACGTCTGTTGCAACCAGCACATCGATGCTGCCGTCGCGGAATTTACGCATAACGTTGTCACGTTGATTCTGGGACAAGTCGCCATGCAAGCCGTCTGCAGAATAACCACGCTTCTGAAGGGCTTCGCTCAGCTCATCTACACGGCGCTTTGTACGTCCAAAGATGATTGCAAGGTCAGGTGATTCCATATCAAGCAAACGGCTCAGTGCGTCAAACTTCTGACGCTCATGAACTTCGATATAAGCTTGTTCAATCGTTGGTGCGCTGACTTGTGTTGGAATTACCGACACATGCTCAGGCGATTGTAGGAATTGATCTGCCAGTTTACGAATGTTCGGAGGCATTGTAGCCGAGAACAGCATCGTGTGGCGATTAGTCGGTACCAAGGAAAGAATGGAAGTGATATCTTCCATAAAGCCCATATCCAGCATTTCATCCGCTTCATCCAAGATAACGGTTTGGACATCATCAAGTTTGATTGTTTTACGGTTAATATGATCGAGCAAACGACCAGGTGTACCGATGATGATTTGTGGGCGTTTCTTCAATGCGCGGATTTGACGACCGATCTCTTGACCGCCGTAAATCGGCAATGAACGTAGACCTTTGTAACGTGTAAGCTTTCCGATTTCTTCCGAAACTTGAATCGCAAGCTCACGGGTCGGGGTCATAATTAATGCGACGATACGCTCTTCAGTAACTGGGATCTTGTTGACAAGCGGGATCCCGAAGGCGGCCGTTTTGCCCGTTCCTGTCTGAGCTTGCCCGATCAAGTCGGTGCCGGCAAGCGCAATTGGAATGGCTTTCGATTGGATTGGGGTAGATTCCTCAAATCCAAGCTCAGTAATGGCTTGAAGAACCTTAGGTTCTAAGCCGAATTCAGCAAATGTTTTCAAACTGTTTCAATCTCCTTCTATCTGCATCCTACAGAAAATATACAGTTTATTATAGCACAACTGTATTTCTGAATACCAGCAAGCACTAAATACATATACTAGCATCATTTATTACATTAGACAACTTCCAACTTTTTTTGTTAAACTGCTACCTGTTGATTATACTCCGCCGAGGTGAACTATTTTGAGAACTTCACGAACTGCAGCAACGACTTTGATCAGTGCTTTGCTGATCGCTTTTGGCTTTAACCAGCTTCTGATTCCGCACAAAATGATCAGCGGCGGCGTATCCGGCATTACGATGATTGCTGGGTATGCGACCGGCCTAAACATTGGCTGGCTTTATTTTATTCTAAATGTGCCTATTTTAATCTGGGGATGGCGCGTTCTCGGCTTGCGATTTGTTGGCTGGAGCGCGTTCTCGGTTGCCGCAACAACGCTCTTCATGCAGCTTGTTCCGGTTAACGCGATGGTTGAGGATTTAACGCTTGGCGCAGTCTTCGGCGGCGTCGTGATCGGTTTCGGAAGCGGACTGGCTCTTCGCGTAGGCTCCTCCTCCGGAGGCTTCGATATTATAGCGGCCATTATTACTCGCAAACGTGACTTATCGGTCGGCATGCTGATCTTCGTCCTGAACGGGACTGTTATTGCCGCACTCGGAATGCTGACCAAAGACTGGGATATCGCGTTATTCTCCTTGCTGTCGATCTTTACAACAGGTAAAATCATCGACCTTATTCATATAAGTCATGTGAAAATTACGGTCTTTATTGTAACAAAGAAAACAGAAGAAATGCGTACAGCCATGATTCCCCTTATCCGTGGCGTTACGGTTATCAAAACACGCGGGGCTTACACGAATGCAGAGAATGACATGCTGATGACGGTGACCACTCGCTTCGAATTGAACCAGCTGCGCAAAATCATTCAAGACACTGACCCGCGTGCTTTCGTCAATATTGTAGAAACGGTCGGCGTAATGGGTGAATTCCGCAAGCCTTCCCTTTAATTTGCAAAACGGGCATCGGCTAATATGGAAATTCTTTGCTCAACACTAGGTTTTTGAATTCGCTGCTGTTATAATATAGTTATCCCGTTGTATTTGTTTCGTGCCATACGTTTTACCCTCCATTACGATGAAAGGGTGATGCTTCATGGATATGGAAACGGTCAGACTATTACAGATTGTGGAAAAGCTAGCACCGGAATTAGTGCCTTTCCTCACGGAGCGGGAATTGAATTTGAATATCGTGCTGCGGGATGGACTGGCATTGCTGGAACCTGAGGACGCGATGGAGATTGTGCAGCAAAGCATTTGTGAGCATCAAAGAGAAGTGCTTTTGCAATAGATACACCCGAACGAGAAACGAGAAATCGGTTCTCGTTCTTTTTTTTGCTTCAACAAAGGGGCTACATCCTCCCTCCTCTGCAATTTCTAGCAAATTCCTACAAAATACCTCTGTGCCTCCATCCCAAACTGAATTATAATTTTACTGACTTGGCAGATGGGGAGAGAACTGAAATGGATGTTATAGTTTCTACATTGTTATTGTTGTTTCATGTCTTAACCGGATCGGATACGCAAGCAGGTGCGCAATCCGCATCTACCCACCAACTGCTCGCCACAATTCTTGCTGCTCCGAACTCACAGCAGCCGAATGGCCCCGGAGGCACGACCCAGCCGGGAACGAACTCGGGCACAGGTGCAACAACGCCTGATGGTTCAGGTTCAAACGCAGGCACCGAATTCGTGAAGCATGACCCGCAGCCGAATGCCCCTGAAGTAAAGGGTATTTATGTAACGGCTCACAGTGCCGGCGGCGCTAGAATGGAATCGCTGCTGAAGCTGCTCGATGATACCCCGTTAAACAGCATGGTCATTGATTTGAAAGATGATAACGGCTACATTACCTATCCCACCACCAATCCGGAGCTGCTTAAGCTCGGCAAACCAAAGAAGTACATCAGCAATATCAGTCAAACGATGGAGCGTCTGAAGAAACATGATGTCTACCCAATCGGACGAATCGTAGTATTTAAAGATACGGTATTGGCCAGAAGCCATCCTGAGCTTTCCTTCTTGCGCAAGGACGGATCGATTTGGGAGAATGGCAAAGGCGACAGCTTCGTAAACCCATATATGAAGGAAGTTTGGGATTACAACATTGCCATCGCGAAGGAAGCTGTGAAGCTTGGGTTCAAAGAAATTCAGTTCGATTATGTCCGCTTCCCGGAAGGCTTCGAGAAGAAAGCCGACTCCCTGAAGTTCGAGAAGAACAAGGATACGCGGGTGGATACGATCGCTGCGTTCGTAAAATATGCGAAGTCCCAGCTTGAGCCGCTTGGCGTACGTGTCTCGGTGGATATATTCGGATACGCAGCTTCTGTACCGGCTGCAGAAGGCATCGGACAAGATTTCGTGAAAATCTCGAAATACGTGGATGTTATCGCGCCGATGATTTATCCAAGCCATTACAGCACAGGCTGGTTCAAAGTAAAAGATCCGGATAAGGATCCCTATGCAACCATCAAAGGCGCCATGGCAGATACACACAAGAAGCTAGACCCGATCGGCTCCTACAAACCGATCATCAGACCTTGGATTCAAGACTTTACCGCAAGCTGGCTAGGCAAAGGGCATTATATTAAATACGGTAAGGCCGAAGTGGACGCGCAGATTAAAGCATTGCAAGATTCCGGCATTCATGAATATTTATTATGGAACGCGAACAATCGTTATACGGCGGACGCTAAGTTCTAACAACTAAAAACGCTCTGCAAGCCACACTCGGAACAAATTCCGGCATGGCTGCAGAGCGTTTTTTGCATGCTCAGCTCACGATTGAACCTATTTGCGCAGCTTCGCTGCCAGTTGTAAGAAATAAGGCACCGTACGATGAACACGGGCTACCACATCTACGGACGACGGTGTCCCGTCAGCTTCAAATTGGCGTGCCGCACCGCCGATGGAGATCCATTCCGGGCAGTTGATTCCATGCATGTTACGGACCATGGCTTGCATCTGGGTAAGCGAGCTTACCCCGACTGCACCGCCGGCAGAGCAGACTGACAGAACGGCTTTGCTGTCGAAATGATCGCCGCCGAGGAAATCAAGAGCATTCTTCAATACGCCGGAGATGCTTCCATGATATTCAGGCGTGCTGAGCACAATAGCATCGCTGTGGAACGCGGATTCGCGCAATGCCGCGAGGTTCGTATTCGAATCCTCGTGTGTGCCGTAGAACGGCAGCGGCTGCTTATGCAGGTCAAATACAGTAACCTCATGGCCTTCCGATTCCATAAACTTCCCAATATATCGAGATAATTTCGTGCTTGTCGATTCCGGACGATTGCTTCCCGCGATAATCGTAATGCGCATAAATATTCCCCTTCCAAATTCTACTTTACATACATAATAGTATGTTTTGTATATTTGGTCAATAAAGGAATTTACGATTGGGGAATGAGGTAACCTGAACCGATTTCGGTCCGTTTCTTCTCCACGATGGCAACCGACTTCAGGACAGGCATTTTGATATAATGACGCGCAACATGGCTCTCTACGAACGAGAATGCTTTCTCATCCGTATCCGCGAGCAGAATCAGATGCGCCGAGGTATCTTCCATTTCGATTTCGATCTTGTACAAGAACATTAGTCCATCCTCCTCATGATTAATAGAAAAGCCTTATACGGGCAGACATTCGGGTCCATTCTCCCCGGCAGCTGCTCATATAAGGCTTTAAGTTCATTTATTGTGATAAACGAAGAGCCAGGTTGTAGAGATCCATGTTGAACGGTTTCTTCGTGTTTACTACTTTATCGATGTCTGTCACGACCAGCTCACCGCGGATAATGCCGCAGCCTTTGCCGGAGTCGCCTTCCATCAGCTTGCGCACAGCAAAGTCGCCAAGCTGGCTGGCAAGAATTCGGTCGTTGTGCGTTGGCGTTCCGCCACGCTGAATATGACCCAGAACCGTAACGCGAGGCTCCATTCCACAACGCTCCGTGATGCCTTTACCAATATCTTCGCCGCTTGCCGCGCCTTCAGCAACAACGATGATACTGTGACGTTTGCCGGAAGCGAAGTTTTCTTTCATGCGGTTTGCTACTTGATCCAGATCGAACGGTACTTCCGGTACAATAATCGTTTCTGCACCGCTCGCCAAACCAGCATACAGAGCGATATCGCCGCAATGACGGCCCATAACCTCTACGATCGAAGAACGTTCATGCGACGTCATCGTATCGCGCAGCTTGTTGATTGCATCAACAACGATGCTAACCGAAGTATCAAATCCGATGGTGTAATCGGTAAACGGAATATCGTTGTCGATCGTTCCCGGCAATCCCATTGTTTTGATGCCCAGCTTGCAAAGCTTGTTGGCACCTTGGTAGGAACCGTCTCCACCGATGACGACGAGCCCGTCAATTCCGCGCTCGCGCAGTACTTCCGCACCTTTCTGCTGGCCTTCCGGCGTCAGAAACTCTTTACAGCGAGCTGTTTGGAGAATGGTGCCTCCACGCTGAATGATATCCCCTACACTGCGAAGATCCATTTGACGAAGATCATTATTAAGCAGGCCTTGGTAGCCGCGTTGTACACCGTAAACTTCAAGTCCATGATATAAAGCACTACGGACGACAGCGCGTACCGCCGCGTTCATACCTTGCGAATCTCCACCACTAGTTAGAACGGCAATTGATTTTACTGCTGACATTGCAATCCACTCCTCTATACTCTTTATCTGTGCTTTCCTTGTTCATAGCCTTATTTCATTATTTAAATTGACGCAATCGAATAACAACGCTGTTTCCCCAGAAGAACAACCGCGTGAGCGGGCTCTTCCTCATGAGTCGTTTCGAAACGAGCTGCACGTCCTTCTGACCCCGTACTTTGGGATCCGACAGATATAACGCGAGCAAACCTTCGATTACCATACGGTGAAACCTCGGAGCAGGCAGCCCGCTCACATCTTGGCGCGCACCTTCGACTATGTCGCCGATTCGTGACACCAGCTCGCTCTGATTGGCATAGTAATTGCAGAAATTCAAGTCTCCGCCAATCCGATCCTCTTCTTGGTCGATCAAATAATCTAGCATAATATGAAGACCGCAAACATGGGGGAAGTAGCCGTTACGAACTTGAAGCGCTTCTTCGCTGCCGCATCCTTCATCTGAAGCGGCAAGAAACAACATAAACATGCCAAGTGTAGAACCTGTTGCCGCGCCAAACTCGTTCCACTTGAAATGCGGAGCAAGCTGGCGATGCCGCTCCCACCATGCAAGCAATGCCGGCTCGCGTTTCTCTTTGACAATATGTTTGTGAACTTGCAGGTCACCATATAGTCCAACAAGCTCTGTTACATAAGGCTGCACGGCCGAATAAGACGGCAGTTTCCTTATACAGGCTTGACATGTACGCACCAGCTCATGCAAATAACCCCCGTCTTCGCGTTCTGTCCGCAATGCATAATAATCACGCAGCGGCGCGCTCGGGTCTACGGCATCCAGCATCGATTGATGAAGCAACCGGAAATCATCCGCATCCAGCGAAGTACTTCGGTCACACAAGTTGTCCAAATAATCACTGATCGTCTGCAAAGCAACGATTAGCGGCACGAGTACATCCCTGCGTTGCAAGTTGGCGGCGGCGTAAATGCCTCCTCCTTCGCAGTGAAACTGCTTGCTTGTCATACTGGCAATAGCTTGTGTTCGCAGTTCATCATCGGGAATTTGCTCGGCAATCGAACGCAATCTTGCAAGCTCGGCTCTAACTTCCGGCAATACGTATTTGTAAACCCGGTACATTAATCGAATCGGTGTTTGCGGCATTTGGCGGGCCAAAGCTGAAAGTTGCATCGATATGCGCCCTCCTTTTTCCACTCCGCTTGTTAGGAATGGCGCTTATTTTCAATTTCTTGATTCATGCGGTACCAGATATGTAAATCATTAATCCGGCTGGCCAATTCGGCAATATCGGAGTTAATGGTACATGAACGCTCAAAGTTCTCTTCCTCAAACAGCTGAATCTGCTTTACGTTAATTATCGCTTCAAATGCCATGACGCGATCAGGAATCGTCCCGCGAATAATCTCCCATTCTGTCACAATGAACGTGCGTTCCCTCTCACTGTACATGTCCCACTCCTGATGGAGGGTCGGAAGCGGGATTCCAAGCCGGTCATTCCAACTAAAAAATTGGTTCACGTCTCAAAACCTCCATCAAATAATGTACCATTTCATAGAGTACAAATCCAGCGCGAAAACTTGTTCGCCATATGCTATACTTGGGTACATATCGCTTGCAAGGAGAACGAACTATGGGGAAACAGCCAGGCTCCGTGTCGATGAGACAGCTATGGCGTTTTTTTTTGCCGCTAGGAATTTCAGCCTCTCTCGTAACTATTTCACATGTCATTATCAATAGTACGCTGGCACATGCAGCCAATCAGAAAGTCGTCATCGCAAGTTATGCAATCGCCATGAGTCTGCTGATTATTACGGAAAGACCCGCCGTCTTGCTTCGCCAGACATGCTCGGCACTGGTGCGCGATAAGCAATCCTTCCGCGCGATGCTGCTGGTCGGCCAGCTTGTTTTCGCATCCATTCTCGTACTCGGGATGATGATCTGCTATTCGCCGCTTGGGACGTGGATATTCGGAGGCTTATTTGGTGCAGATGATGAGCTCGTTCCGCATATTCTCGATGTCTATCAAATTCTCATGTTCGTTAGTATTTTCTCAGGCATCCGCTGTTTATATCACGGTGTCATTATTTATAATTTACGCACCAAGTGGTTAACGATCGGCATGGCGCTGCGTCTGGTCGGGATGTACGGCATTTCCTTGTATTATATGAATAAAGGAGTTACCAGCGGTACGGTTGGCGCAGTAATTTTCCTGGCCGGGATGATGATCGAAGCTTTGGTAAGCTATTTGGAAGGATCTTCTTTGGTCAAACAAATGCCGGAGAAAGTAGAGAAACATGCCGTTCAGAATTTCAGGCAAGTATTCTCCTTCTACCGCCCGCTGCTGCTCTCCACGTTAATTGCAGTTTGGATCGGGCCTTCTATTAATATCCTGCTTGGCAAGACGAGCGACGCGGCATTGTCCATTGCCTCCTTCGCGCTTGCTGCTAGTCTCGTACAGCTCACCTTAAGCTTCTTTACTTATTTTCATCAAATCGTACTTAACTTCTATAAAATCGATCCGAAAGCCGTCCGTAAATTTACGCTGCTGCTTGGTTTCATCCCAACGCTGCTCGTCACGCTTCTCGCATTCACGCCGGCAGGTGAGTTCATCGTCGGCCATGTCATGGGCGTTGAAGGAAAGCTGAAGTCGGAAACGATCCGTGCCATGCAGCCCTTCATTCTTCTCGCTCTGGCGCTGCCGTGGCTGGATGTCGGCAATGGTCTTATCATGGTGCGGGGACAGACACGCATCATCCTAGGATCACAATCCGTGAATCTATTGTTCACGGTATCAACCTCAGTCCTGTGCATCCTATTCACACCCGGCTGGAATGGGTCGATCGGAGCATGGGCACAATCGATTGGGGCAGCAGCAGAATGTCTGTTCATTGCTGTTGCGATCAGGCGAGTCGGACATGCGGACAAAACGATGTCCAGGCAAGCAACAGATTTGGAGTGAAGTCATCTTGGGCTCAATACGTTCAAACCTAAACAGCTCTTCCGCCGATAATGCGCAAGCCGTTTCCAAAGCGGGCTCGGTGTCGCGAGAAGTGTTCATGCTTCGATTCTTTATGTACATTATCTACACCACGCAAGCCCTTGTTGTCTCCTACTTCCCGCTATACTTCATGGATCGCGGGTATACGGCAGGTCAAATCGGCATTATCTATTCAATCGGCCCGTTCGTTTCGATCTTTGCAAACATCATCTTCGGCACTGCAAGCGATCGTTATCGTACCATTAAGAAAATAATGTCGCTTCTCATGTTCGGACAGCTTGTCATGGTTTCGCTGTTATTTACGACAGATGCCTTCGTCATTGTCTGTTTCATTATGCTGGCTTTCTATTTCTTTCAGACACCGGTCAATCCGCTCAGTGATAGCCTGATTCTGTTATCCAGCCAGTTTACGTCTAAGCCCTACGCGCTCATTCGAGTGTTCGGTTCGCTGGGCTTTGCGTTCTCGGCTTTTCTAGTCGGACAGCTGCTCAAAGTAACAGGAACTTCGGCGACTATTCCACTGGCTGTAGGCTCGATCACGCTTGCCCTGCTGCTCTCCTTTTCGCTTAAGGATTATCAGGGAACAAAGCGAAAAATCGAATTTGGCGGATTCCTTAAACTCATTCGCAAGCCCAGCATCCTAAGCTATTTCGCCATCGTTCTCGTCGTTTCCATAGCGCATCGGATGTATGAAGGGTTCTTAGCCGTGACGATGCGGGAAATGGGTGCGGATAACTCCCTTGTCGGCATTGCGTGGATGATTTCGGCTATCAGCGAAATCCCTGTCCTCTTCCTGCTCGGCAAGTACGGCCATAAATTCAAAGAGCTTCCCCTGCTGGCCATCGCCAGTCTGATGTACGCGCTGCGCTTCTGGCTCATCAGCGAAATTTCAGAGCCGATCTGGATTATTCCGATTCAGGCGATGCACAGCATTACATTCGGTATTTACATGGTTACGGCGCTGCGTTATTTATCATCGATTATTCCGGATGAGTTCCGCTCCTCCGGGCAGGCCGTTTATGCGATCGTCTGGAGCGGCTTTGCCGGTGCAATAAGCGGGACGGCCGGCGGCGCAATTTTCGAGCAGTTCGGCAGGGCGGCTTTCTTCCACCTGGCCATGGCGCTTGCACTGGTCGCAGCTGTTGCATTCCTCGTAAAACATTACATTGACCGAGATGCTTGATTGTTTCCAAAAAAATAAGCCCCATCGCAGCCAAGCTGCAATGGGGCTTTGTATTGAAGTCTATTCTTCGTCCGACAGTTCGAAATTGACGTAAACGTCTTGGACATCCTCGTTATCCTCGAAAGCATCCATCATCTTCTGCAGCTTCTCAGCATTTTCGCCTTCAGCTGCAACCGTGTTTTGCGGCAGCCATTGAACGCTTGCTGATTCAAACTTATGTCCGAGCTTCTCGAGCTCAGTCTTTACCGCTTCGAACTCGTGCGGATGCGTGATGACTTCAAAGCTTTCCTCATTGACGATAACGTCCTCTGCTCCGCCTTCGAGCGCCTGCATCATCATCGTATCCTCATCAGTGTCCAGCTCTTCACGATTAATGACGAGCAGTCCCTTCTGATCGAACATATAGGATACACAGCCACTCTCACCCATGTTACCGCCGCGTTTATTGAAGATCGAGCGAACATCGGCAGCCGTACGGTTACGGTTGTCCGTCAAACAGCGGACCATGATCGCAGTGCCGCCCGGGCCGTAGCCTTCGTACATGATTTCTTCATACTCTACATTATCGTTGGCTCCCGCAGCCTTTTTGATAGCACGTTCAATGCTGTCTGTCGGCATTTGCTCGGCACGGGCTGCCGCAATTGTATTCTTCAGTGCAAAGTTCGACTCCGGATTCGGTCCGCCTTTGCGTGCATGAACGTAAAGCTCTCTCGCGAGCTTAACGAATTTATTATTTTTAGCCTGATCGGCCTTCCCTTTACGGTCCTTAAACAATTTGAATTTCATAAGCTCTTTTTCGCTCCTTAGCAGAGGTAATATAAATTCCAATCCTCAGTTTATCATCTTGTCCATGTTGCGGTCAAAGGCACGCAAACAAATAAAAAAAACCCAACATCGAAATGTCGGGTTCATCTATAGCATTTCCTTATGAGAAGCTTCCCAGCGGAAGCTGCATAGCTTACAGTTTGGTAACGTTTGCCGCCTGCGGCCCGCGATTGCCTTGTGTAATATCGAACTCTACGGATTGACCTTCATCCAGCGACTTGAAGCCTTCGCCTTGAATTGCGGAATAATGAACGAACACGTCCTCGCCATTCTCTACTTGAATGAAACCATAGCCTTTTTCTGCGTTAAACCATTTAACTGTTCCTTTCAAATGAACAACCTCCTAAAAATGAGCGCGACCGTAAAACCGGGCGACTTGCTTTATTATACACTCGATGGCAGTTATTTGCAATTAAACATTGACAAAAAGGACAAGTTGTGCTATCGGAAACTATAGTTGCTTGACCAGTTTCTTCGCGATGGTCGCTCTGATTTCATTCAGAAGGGCCACGGAAGCATCAATTTCCACTTTTCTCGTCGATACGCTTTCTACGCTGCAGCCGAGCGGAATCCCTTTCTCCAATCCGAAATCGAAGATTTCTTCAAACATGCGGTGTGAGAGCATAACGGATTTATCTAATATGTCATTGGAATGCTTCAAATCATTCTCCAGCCATTTCGGAATGCTGATGCCAAGCCATTTCATAAATTCCAGCGTCTTCGGCGACCCGCAAGGCGCAAGATTAATCAGGATCGGAACCATGTCGATTTCCTGATCTCTGCAGTAATAATAATAATCCGATAGGAAATTCTTAGTCGCTTCAATATTGTACGTGGCCTGCGAGATGAAGAATTGGCAGCCGCTGTTCATTTTCTGGACCACCCGGAGATGCTCATCGTTCTTCATCGTATGTCTTTCCGGTATAACGACACCGCCGAAGGTTAAGTTTGGATCCATCCGCTGACTTAAGTTATAAGCCTCCGGAAGACGCATACTCGTTGCCTGCTTGCTTGAAGAGGCTCCCACATATACCGAGAAGCGATCTTGATCCGATTCCGCCTGCAGCCATTCCGAGAACTGATTCGCAGAATAGTTGCCTACGCAGCGGTAAATGATTTTGGGAACCGCTAATTGCCGCAAATACTCATTGCTGTATAACGTGGGATCAACTGTCCGGAGAAACGGAAACGGCCGATCCTGATCGATTCGATCGCTCTCCTCCTGTACATCGTACAAGATTAAGCCATCTATTTGTAAACCGGCCAGCCGCTCCATTTGCTTCTGCGCAATTTCGGCGATTTTATCCGGCGGATGCGATTCCTTAGGCGGTGTCATGCCATATGTAATGATGCCCGGTTCTTTTCTGAGAATTCGTTCTCTAAGCAAGCTATCCACTTCTCCACTTCCTTCGACTATATAATTCACTAGTTGTTCTTTCGACCTCATAGTAATTCGCGAACGAAATCCGTTTATCCTTTTCTCCCCCGAAAGCCGCTGAATTTGACAGTATGCGACCATGAAATATTTGATTTCTACCCTATTTTATGGCTATCATTGTATGAAGCATCAAGCTATTTACAGAGAGGGATGGTCCTTATGTTTAAAAAGGTTCAAATTTATAAAACAGATAAATACAATATGCTAAATGTTGAAGTACAAGGCAAAACACTGATTGTTCGCGAGATCAACGATCAATGGGGCGAAGAATGCCATACGTTCGTAAGCCGCCCGGAAATGCTGCATTGGGCTGAGAACCGCTTCCGTCCGTCCGATTTTGCAGGCCGCGAAGAAGAACTCGAAGCCATTATGGAAGCCTTCAGATCCGTCTAAAATCCAGACTCGCAAGCAGGAGGAAAATTCATCCTGTTTATCGAACATAACCATGTACCAACCTGCATAGGTTGTGCGGAGGGGAGCTACATATAAGTGGATAAGACATCTACGATTATATTCATCATTGCCGCTTTTTCACTTGGAATTGTCATCATCATGCAGCGGAATAATATTCCGGCCAGCATGCGCAGAGGACTTGCCATCGCAGCGATCGTATTTATTGCATTTGCCTTTTTCCTGATCGTGTACAATTTGACAACGATGGGGACATAAGGAATCGACTGCCGGGCCAAACTAGAGGCACAACCTTTCAGGGAGCGTGACTTCTAGCGTGAAATGGCTGCCGATCCTATTATCGCTCTCACTGCTGCAAACCGGTCAAGCTAACGTCCTGCAGCGTGAAGCACCCCATTCTGCTGTTTCCGCCACATCTACCAACCATCATGCGAGGAGGGTTCCCATGAACCAAGTACCAAAACGCTCCGAAACCGCAGCTGAGCACCGCTGGCAGCTGGAGGACATTTTCGCGGATCAATCCGCATGGGACAAGGAATATGCACAAGCGAAAGAGCAGATGAAGAAAGTAGAAGCTTATCAAGGCAAACTGGCAGACCCTGCGCAGCTCAAAGCTTGCTTCGAGCTTGAGGACGAGCTTTCGCTCAAAGTAGAGCGACTCTATGTGTATGCAAACATGAAGCATCATGAGGACACGGCAGAGCCGGGCTTCCAAGCACTCTCCGACAAATCGAAGAAGCTGAGCGTCGAAACAGGCGAAGCGCTCTCCTTCATTACCCCTGAGGTGCTAAGTCTCTCCGATGAAGCACTTCAAAGCATGATTAATAATGCCGATCTCGCAAAGTATCGCCATACGTTAGAAGAGATGAGCCGTCAGAAGGCCCACGTACTCTCCAAATCCGAAGAAGCACTGCTCGCTCAGGTCGGTAACATTAGCCAAGCACCTGGCACTATCTTCAGCATGCTGAACAACGCCGACTTGAAATTCCCGAAAGTGAAAGACGAGAATGGCGAAGAAGTGGAATTGTCCCATGGCCGTTACATACAGTTTCTTGAGAGCAAGAACCGTGAAGTGCGCGAAGGTGCTTTTAAAGCGATGTACGACACGTACGGCAAACTCAAAAACACGCTCGCTTCGACGCTTAGTGCGAATGTAACGAAGAACTTGTTCTATTCTCGCGCTCGCAAGTACCCTTCTACGCTCGAAATGTCGCTCTATGGAGACAACATTCCGAAAGAGGTGTATACGAATCTCATCGGCACCATTCATAAGTATCTTCCGCTCATGCACCGCTACATGGAGCTGCGCAAGAAGCTGCTGAAGGTTGATGAGCTCCATATGTACGACTTATTCGCACCGCTTGTTGACGAGTTCAAAATGGACATCACCTTCGAGGATGCGAAGAAAACCGTCAGCGAAAGCTTGAAGCCGCTGGGCAGCGATTATTTGTCTGTGCTGCAGGATGGATTCGATAAAGGCTGGATCGACGTATACGAGAACGAAGGCAAACGCAGCGGCGCTTATAGCTGGGGCGCTTACGGCACACATCCTTACGTGCTGCTCAACCACAAGGACAACCTGAACAGCATGTTCACCTTGACGCACGAGATGGGCCATGCGCTTCATTCCTATTATTCCGACAACAATCAGGATTACCGTGACGCGCAATACACGATCTTCTTGGCCGAAGTGGCCTCGACGCTCAATGAAGCGCTGCTCATGGATTACATGCTGAAGAAGTCGACCGATCCGAAAGAAAAAATGTACCTGCTGACTTACTACGCCGACCAGTTCCGCACAACGGTATTCCGTCAGACGATGTTCGCGGAATTCGAGAAAATCATTCACGAGCGTGCCGAGGAAGGCGATTCCTTAACGCCGCAGGAGTTCAGCAAAATCTACTACGACCTGAACAAGCTTTACTATGGCGAAGGCATGGTCATTGATAAAGACATCGAGATGGAATGGGCTCGTATCCCGCATTTCTACACCAGCTTCTATGTGTACAAATACGCAACGGGCTTCTCCGCAGCAACCAGCTTCTCCAAGCAGATTCTCGAGGAAGGCGCTCCGGCGGTTGAGCGTTACCTTGGCTTCCTGAAGAGCGGCGGCAGCGATTACTCCATCAATATCTTGAAGAAAGCCGGCGTCGATATGTCGACTCCGGAACCGATCGAGCAAGCGATGAGCGTGTTCGAACAATTGATCGAGCAAATGGAGCAGCTGACTTCTTAAGCTCTGTTGCGAATAGCCCGATAACGAGAAAGAGCAGCCCAACCGGGCTGCTCTTTCTCGTTGCGCGGTAATTACGGCTGGGACGGCGTCCGCAGCGAGGCAAACAATTCGGTCGCTTCGGCGAACGAAGACACCGCGCCTTCGAGGCGTTGTAGGAGCTCCTCATCCAGCTGCAGTCCGCCTGCTTCCGTCTTCTTAATTTGTGAATCTACTGCATAAACGCCGGCGGAGACATGACGCGCATACAGCGCCGAAAGCACCGGTTTTAGCGCATAATCAATCGTGAGCAAATGAGCAATCGTTCCGCCAATGAACAATGGCAGCACAACTTTCCCTTCCAGACCGGTCTGCGGCAGCAAATCCAGATAAGTCTTAAGCACGCCGGTGAAGGAGGCTTTGTACACCGGACTTGCTACGATCACAGCATCCGCATCTGCAATCTGCTTATTCGCATCTTTAATGGCTGGGCTGTCCCAACGAGCCAATATGAGATCCTCTGCCGGAAGCGAAGCCACATGCAGTGTGCTCACTTCCCATCCAAGCCCCAGAAGCTTAGCTTCTGCGTAATCGGTCAAACCGTTCAAACGAGAAATCGGATTCGGACTTCCTGAAATTATAACTACCTTTGGCATTTCAACTCACGCTCCCGTTTTACGCTACATTTAACTTGCTTGCACAGGCAATCCATCTTATGGAATTAGTATACTAACAGAATTCCGATATGTAAACTATGAATAGTATAAAAATAATCCGGGAGACTTGCCCCTACCTAGAGGCAGTCTTCCCGGACCGAACCTTTATTTCGATTGTTCCATTTATTTCGCTTCAGGCGGGTACAAAATAATTCTTCCCTCTTCCATCTCTACCCGCACTTTATTCTTCTCTTTGAATTCTTCCGCCTGCAAATACGAAGCAGGTATCTGGAGACGCCCTGCTTTGTCGATAACGGCATACTCCACATGGCTCTCTTCGGAATCGAAGATGCTGCCGTTTGCAAGAGCAGCAAGCTCCTCCGCATACGATTGCCTTCTAATAATCTCCGAAGATGTTTTGCCGTCGCGGATCGCTACAACGCGGTCAACCTTACGCGCTAACAGCGGATCATGCGTAACGATAACGATCGTAATGCCCATTCTGCTGTTCAGTTCCCGGAACAAGTCCAGAATTTGATTGGACATGCGCGTGTCGAGTGAACCGGTTGGTTCATCCGCTAGCAGCAGCTTCGGCTCGTTCGCAAGCGCAATCGCGATGGCTACCCGCTGCTGCTCACCTCCGGAGAGCTCGCTCAGCCGGTTCTTAATGCGGTGGCTTAACCCGACCGCCTCCAGCAGCTCGAGCGCCCGCAGCCGTTTGCCTCGGCCTTTCAGCAGAATCGGCAGCTCCACGTTCTCCAGTGCAGTCAAATACGGAATGAGGTTGCGCGCGTTGCTCTGCCATACGAACCCAACCGTCTCCCGTTTGTATTTGACCAGATCGCGTTCCGTAAATTTAAGCAAATCCTTACCGTCTACAAGCAGCTTACCGGCAGAAGGGCGATCAAGCCCTCCCAGCATGTTCAGCAGCGTCGATTTACCGCTTCCGCTGTTTCCGATAATCGCCATCAGCTCACCGGCTTCGACATGAAGGTCCAGTCCTTGCAGAGCTACGACCTCCAAGTCATCCGTCTTATAAATTTTGACAAGCCCGTCGCAATGAATCATGTCTTATTCCTCCCCAAGCTTCAGCGCTTGCGTAATTTTCATACGCGAAACCCGAATGCCGAGCACGGCTAGCCCAATTGTCAGCATAACGCCTACGACGCTGTACAGCTGCACATAATCGCTTAGCTGACGGACAATTTCAAATGGCGGCACTTGATCCGAAGCGTTGAAGGACAGCTGGAACAGCGGAACGAACTGATTGCTCACCGCATTTCCGATCAGTACCCCGAATAGGATTGCTGCCGCTGAAGTTAACAGCTGCTCGCTTAGCAGCATACCGATAATCTGCATAAACGAGATCCCCATCGCTCGTAAAATACCGAATTGCAGCGTCCTGCCCGATAACGTAAGCACCCAGAACAATAGGAAACCGAAGAAGCTGATCATCATCGATATGACAAAGCCGAGCGTCATCACACCGTTAATCGCCAGTCGGAACGGATCGTTCTTCGAGCGAATCAGCAGCTGATTGGCATCCACAAGCTTCTCCACCGGTATTTCTTTCTTCTCCAGGTCTGCGTATATGACCGAGCTCGTTGCGCCTTCTTTCAGCTTAATCCATACTTCGTACGGTTCAAGTGCAAGATGGTTCTGAATATACGACAGATGACCGACAATCAAATTCGGCAGCCTTACATTCGGATCATCCTGGTTGCCGGACTGCGGCAGCGGATTCCATCCCGGCCAATAATCGATAATGCCGTAAACGATGAAGTTCGCACTGTCGAGCCCTGCCCATTTGGCTGAGATCGGGTCACCTGCCTTTACCTTGAACTTGTCAGCGATGGATCTCGAGATGAGCACCGCCTTCGGGTTACTCGCAATCAGGTTCAAGTAGCTGTTGATCGGATACTCCAGCAGTCCGCCGCGCATCCAAGCTACTTTGCCGAACTCAAACGTATCGATCCCGTATAGGGATGTACCGCCATTCTGCCCGTTAGCGGAGAAATTGGCATCATCCTTGCGGAATACCCGCGCTGCAGTATCCACGCCGGCAAGCTCGGTCATCGTCATGAACGAAGGCTCCGTATAGGTAACAACCTTCGGAGCTTGAACCGCTCCTGCGTCATCCGCATTGACCATGGCCGGCATGCCTGCCGGCGCCGGAGGCGGCTTGTCATTATCCCAATGCACGGACAATTGAATATCCGAGCCTGTCGTGTACTGAATCTTATCTTCCATATTCCCGTTGATTGTACGTGCCGCATTGGCGCTGAAGAGCCCCATTGCCACAGTCATAATCAGGAATACCTTAATCGTTAAATATTGCGATGAGGAACGGCTGATCTGCAGCAATGTGGAATACAGCGCAGGCGTCCACCATCTTCGGCCGATCCAGAACACCAGCTTAATCAGCCACGGATAGATGCGAAGGATGAAGAGTCCCGTTCCCAAGCTGAACAGTGCCGGCATGAAGAACAGCAGCGGATCCACTTGGATCGCATTCGGGTCCAGTGCGAGTGCCTTCAAATCGGCCATCCGTTTGTTAAAACCATAAAGCATATAGATCGCAATCCCAAGTAAAACAATGTCTATGCCTGTTTTGTGCCAGAAAGACATTTTGTTGGAGCGCGCCATCTGCTGTTTATGACCTACAATTGAAATCCGTGTAGCCAAGAATGCCGGAACCAGAATGAGAATGATGGAGCCGATAACGGCAGCACCGGCAATTTTATACGATGTGCTATTGAGCACGACATCCAGCGAGGAGCGCTGCACGAACTCCAGGAACCCGCTTGAAGCACCTAAAATTTTGGTGAAATAAACGCCTATGAATGGGCCGACCGCAAGGGCTAATAGACCAAGCAGCAGGCTCTCGACCAGAAACACGAGCATAATTTGCATACGGCTTGCACCGCGGCTGCGCAATACGGATATCTCTGTCTTCTGACGATCAATAATCAGATTAGCTGCCATATACAAGTAGAATGCAAGCATGAACATTACCGGCGAATATAAGGACCAGAGCATAATGTCGAGCTTGTCTTTCTTCACCGTATACGTAGCGATCGGATTCTTAGCCGGCATATCTACCGACGAAATGCCAAGACGCATGTTGAAGTAATTGTTCATGGCTGTAAATTGACCCAAATACGTATCGATATGGTCGATATTCATCTGCTCATAGTTAAGCGAATACTGCCAGGACAGCACCGATATTTTCAACAAGCCTTGATTCTCAATGAAATCATGGTTGAATTGCTTAAAGGGAATATAGAAGGATGTATTATACGATTCCACATTGAACTGGTCGTACGCATTGTCCTGCTTCGACTCCACGATCCCTACCGGAATAATGTGCAGCTGCTGACCGGTATCCTTGTTCGTATAAACGAACTCATGATCGAGATCACGCTTGAGATCAATAATAAACTTCTGCGTGACAAGCGCTTCATAGACACCATCGCTGCGGTTCGCATCCGGCATCCGTCCGTCGAGCAGATGCACCCGCTTCTCGATATCCGAGACGGTACGAAGGCTTCCCGTCACGCTCATTTCTTTCTTCTCGCGCTCGGAGGCATCCACAGGTAAAATCTTGAACGACTGTGTCGCCCTCGACATGATATACGACTGCGAATCCAGTCCAAGGCGCTGCGGTGCATTGTACATATACCGATCCGCTTTGCCAATGAGACTTCTGATCTCGTCAAAGGATCTTGTGCCGGAAACCGAAGTAGAGGCTCTTAGCGAGCCCGGATAGACGTTCTGATCCTTCTGAAGCTGTTGAAGCTCTTTATATAACGTGCGCTGCAAAATCGCATGCGAGTATAGCGGCATGGAGCTGAACAGTGCTACGCAGATCGTAAGCCCAAACCATAAGTTAAGCTGCAGCCAACGATTCTTCGCCATTTTACGAAAAATCATCGTCCAGATTGCCATTGGTTCACCTCTTCTCTTCTCATGAGCTGAAATTAGTTATTCAGAATCACTTTCATGCCCGGATCTAATCCCTTGACGATCTCCACATCCGTTGAGGTCATAATCCCCGGTTGAACGTCGATCTCTTTGCGGCGGTCGCCGTCGAGCGCCTGCACGTAGGTACGTCCCAAGTAGGTACGCAGGCCGCTGCGCGGAATGACTACGACATCGTCACGTTTCTCAAGCACGATATGAATATCGGCCGTTCGGCCGAGCTCGAAGGTCTTGTCCGGTTTGTTGATGGCAATATAAAGCAGCCTTGTGTTGCGATCATCGATTTCCTTGTTTAACGTAATCGGCGCATCCGAAGGAGATTGCAGCACTTTGCCGTCAAACTTCTTATCGCCCACCTTGATCTGGACAGCCATGTCGCGTTGTACGCCGGCAATTTGCTTCGCATCCTCAGCTGTGTAGATCAGATACAGCTGTGTAGGGTCCGCAACCGTAACAAGCGGCGTATAGCCGTTCAGTCCATCGCCCGGCGACTTCGTATCCAAATAAGATACGATTCCACTGATCGGTGTCGTTAGCTTCGCGGACTCAAACTGCTCGTTCATCGCATTAAGCATGAGCTGCTCCCGCTCCAAATCGATCTCCTTCATCCGCAGATCATTGCCGGTCACACCGCTCTGCTTCACTCGGAAATACTCAATTTGAGCACGTTCCAGACTCAGCTTCTGCAGCTTCACACGAAGGTCCAAATCGCCCATGTCCAGCTCAGCTACCAGCTGTCCTGCTTTCACTGCATCGCCCAGCTTCACGTGGAGCTCCTTCAGTCTGCCGCTTTCCTTATAGAAGAGCGGTACATTCTTGCTCGATGCGACTACAGCCGCGCCAGAGAAGCTCCGCTCAATGGTCGCCTTCTTCACTTCGATAGCATCTACCTTCTCCGCAGCAGGCTGCACAAGCGGCGGCTGCAGGACGACTTGCTTCTGCGGCAGAAGCGAACAGCCGGAAAGCAGCGAGGCCACAACCATTACTGCAGCAGCCTCCTTGACGAACAATCTGCGGCGATGTTTACGCGTTAGGTTCTGAGACAATCTCTCCATCCTCCAATGCAATAACATGATCGACGATTTCCATAATCCCGGGATCATGTGTCGTCATAACGACGGTCATTCCCAGATTCTCTACAAGGTCACGGAACACTTTAATTACCTGCAGCCCCATCCTGCTGTCAAGCTCGGCTGTAGGCTCGTCCGCCAGCAGCAGGACGGGTCTATGCGCAATCGCTCTGGCGATCGCAACGCGCTGCTGTTCTCCCCCCGAGAGCTCGGGCGGGCGGTGCTTCATGCGGGATTTCATGCCCACCCATTCCAGCGCTTGTTCGGCGCGCTCCTTATGCAGCTTCGAATCGCTGCCTGCGATGCGCAGGCCAAACTCCACATTCTCGTACGCGGACATAAGCGGGATGAGGCCGAAGGCTTGGAACACCAGGCCCAAATTCGTTCTGCGCCATGTGCTGCGCTGCTTCTCCGGCAATCGGGAAATAATTTGACCGTTAAAATAAACGTCGCCTTCTGTCGGCTGATCCAGCGCTGCAAGTAAATTCAGCAGCGTTGTCTTGCCGGAGCCGGAACGGCCTTTAAGCGCAATCATTGAGCCCTTGTTGATCGTCAGATTAATATTCTTGACAGCGGTTACAGAATTGTCACCGCGGCCGAATACGCGTTTCACATTATCCGCTTGGAGCAGCGGAAGGTTGCTGGCAATCGGCGATTCCGCCGTATGAATCTTCACGTGCGGCCATTCTCCTTCCCGAATCTATGAATTCGTTTACATTTACTTCTGTAAAAATTTTCTATTAGAGTTAGGATACTAGGCGATACCTAGGCTGTCAACCCGAGAAACCATTAGATTTATGCACAATTGCATCCAAAAACGTGAACATTAGGTTGATTATAACGCGTCGACATCCATAGGGATAGTCTTAATTGAATGCTTTCAATTCAGGGAGATTCTAGGAAAAGGCGCAGCCTATGATTAACGCCAGCAAGCCGGCCAGCGCCGAGGACGCGAAATTCACCGCGTCATTGGTCATCCCGGCGAAGCCGCGGATTCGCTGCACGGCGTTAGGGCTGCCGCAGTGCTCGGCGCGTTCGGTTTCGCTGCCGCATACTTGGCAGCGATACATCACTTGCACGGTCGCACCGAGCAGCGAATCGGCGAAGGCGCCGGCCGTGCCGGCGCAAGCCGCGGCGGCGAGCAGCGCGCCCGGCGCGACGCCCGCAGGCGCTGGCGGCGCAGCGTGCAGCAGCGCCGCGGCTGCGCCGATGAAAGCGGCGCCGGCGAGCGCGGCGAAGCTGCCAAGCGGCGTGACCCCGCCGCTTGTGCCGGGCGCAACGTGGCGCCCGCTAAGCAGGGCACGCGGAGCGCGGCGGCTGAGCGCGCCGATCTCCGTGGCCCATGTATCCGCGTTCACGGCGGCCATGACGCCGACGAATGCGTACACCCAAGCTGCCGCGGGCCATAGCGCATGTCCGGCGCACAGCAACAGCCCCAAGCCGCCATTGGCCCACACCTGAGCGGCATCACGGCGGCCGCTCTTGGCGTATTTCGCCTCGGCGGCCTGCTTGGCAGCATGTCTTCGCTTCCACTTGGACCACAGCGAAGAAGACAAGAAGAATGCCAGCAGCGTGCCGAACCAGAGCGGCCCGCCTAGAGCCACATAGCCTGTCCCCATAATGGCAGCCGAAACAGCCCCGCTGCCCGATAAGGAGCGAAGCCGATAGGCGGCTAGTGCGATAACGCCGCTTCCTATTATTCCGGCTACCAGCCGGCTTATGTCCGAACTCCAAATCTCGCTCATCGTTTCGTTCACGCCCCATACTCCCATTTTTTACATATCCTTAAGCAGGATTCGTTAAAGTTATGTTGAATTGATAGTGTCGAAGAATATACTTTTTTGTCAATTAAGGAGCGTTCGATTGCATATGTATGATCGTCATAAACGTCATGATGAAATTCTCCCACACGCTGACACCGCAAACGAACGGACGCCGGAAGAGCTGCTTCGTATCATATTTGATTATACCGCCAAAATCGGAGGAGAGCGAAACCTAAAGAGCGTGCTCCTCCTCATGGCCAACATGGGCCGCGAGATGATTTTGGCAGACCGGTGCACGGTGTGGCTCATCGATCATGCCCGTGAAGAACTGTTCACGACCATCGCCCATGGCGTCAATGAAATCCGAATTCCGCTCGGCACCGGCTTCGTTGGCCATTCCATCGAAACCGGCGATTATTTATTAATCGACGACGCCTACAACGATCATCGTCATAATGACGAGAACGACCGGCGCACCGGCTATCGCACCAAGTCGGTCATCACGGTGCCATTCGTTGGCAATGACGGAACGATAATCGGCGCTTATCAAGCCATTAACAAGCTGACGCCGCAAGCCGCCTTTACGCAGCGTGACCTCGAACATTTGAAGCTGGCCGCCTCCTACGCAGGCAAATCGCTGGAATCGGTCATCCTCCATGAGGAGATCGTCGCAACGCAGCGCGAAATCATAACCGTAATGGGGGAGATAGGCGAAAGCCGTTCCAAAGAAACCGGCAACCACGTGAAACGGGTAGCTGAATATTCCTACATACTCGCAATCGGGTACGGCTTATCGGCAGAAGAAGCCGAATTGCTCAAGATGGTTTCACCTATGCATGATATCGGCAAGGTAGCCATTCCCGACTCCGTCCTGCTCAAGCCAGGTAAGCTGACCGAGGAAGAGTTCGACCAGATGAAGCTGCACACCGATATCGGCTACAATTTGCTCAAAGCGTCAAGCCGCGAGCTGCTCAAAACAGCGGCAATCGTCGCCTATCAGCATCATGAGAAATGGAACGGCAAAGGATACCCAAGAGGACTTAGCGGCGAAGAGATTCACCTTTACGGACGGATTACGGCCATAGCAGACGTATTCGACGCGCTGGGCAGCGACCGTGTGTACAAGAAGGCTTGGGAGCTGGAACGGATTCTGCAGTTATTCCAAGAGGAACGCGGTAACCATTTCGATCCGAAATTAGTAGATATCCTGATGGAGCAGCTCCCTGCGATTCTTGATATTCGCGATCGGTTCCGTGATTTATAACCTTTATGTCAAAATAAATGGTGGTGCAGAGACCTAACTCTGCACCACCATTTTCGTTATTGGCTTTCATTCTTCGCCTGTGCAAAACGATCCGGATAATTCGTACAAATCATTAACGCGCTGTCGAGCGCGGCGAGACGTTTGATCATGGGCACATCATTCACGGTCCAGGCCATGACGTCAACTCGCGCAGCCCGCATAGAAGCCAGCAGCTGCTCCGATACTCGCGTATAGCCGACGGATAAGAAATTCGCGCCTAAGCGCTCCAAATCCGTTGTCAGCGTCCAAGGTGACGCATCTAGGATAAGTCCGGTCCGGACTTCTTTGGTCAGCTCACGCACCGTTCGCAGCGCCTCACGGTCAAAGGAGGTGATGACCGCATCATGCTGCAGTCCGTTCTTGTACAGCAGCTCAACAACCTTCTTCTCCATGCCGGGATAGCGGCCTCCGTAAGTTTTGAGCTCCACGTTTAGCCTGCAGCGGCCGACCGTTGCGTCTATCACCTGCTGCAGCGTTGGAATACCTTCACCTGCGTAAGACTTATCGAACCAGCTGCCTGCGTCCATCTTGCCAAGCTGCTCCGCCGTAAAATCATGAACACGCCCTGCAACCCTCGCCGTCCGTCTAAGCGAGTCGTCGTGGATCACAACGGGGATGCCGTCCTTTGATACCTGCACATCGAGCTCGATCCACTGCACGAACGGAAAACTAAGCGCCTCCCGAAAAGCGGCCATCGTATTCTCCGGCGCAAGTCCTGAAGCTCCGCGGTGGGCAACACACGGATTCAACATCATCCTCACTCCTTCGGCTGAATGTTCCCTGCCTTATCCACAGTTGCATGGAAGGAAATACCCGATAAGCGCTTGAGCAATGCCGCTCCCTCTTCGCCTGCCAGAGGCGCTGGCTGTGACTGCACCGCACGCATCGGATTAAAGTTCAACGAGCAATCGCCTTTCACATTACAAGCTGCATTGAGGACTCCGGTGTCTTTCGTTTTATCCGGCGTCATGCCACTGAATATAAAATTGCCTAAGCTGTATGCAATCCATTTCCCTTTGTACGATTCAAAGCCCTGAAGAACATGAGGATGACTGCCGATGACTAAATCTGCCCCTGCATCAATATATTCATGTGCTAATCTTTTCTGATCGTTATTTGGTAAATCTTCGCGTTCGATTCCCCAGTGCACCATGATCACGACAATATCGGCTTGCTTCTTAGCCTGTTTAATGGCCGCAACCGCGCGCGTAGAGTCATAGGTTTCCGCCAGGCCGGCATGATCCTTCGTAGCCTTCCAGGAACCGACAGGTATGACTCGCGTTAATCCCAGATAAGCAATACTGATCCCTTTAGCTTCCAGCAATACGGGCTTGAACGCTTCCAGTTCATCCCGCCCGGCACCCATATTCGGAATGCCGGCTTCATCGAGATGGTCAATCGTATCGAGCAGTCCTTCTTCGCCTTGGTCCAGCGTATGATTGTTGGCTAAATTGACAACATCAATTCCGGCTGCCTTCAAGGCTGGCAGTGCGTCCGGCGAAGATTTGTAGACATATTGTTTATTCTCGGCAGGCGTACCGCGCAATGTAACGGGCGTCTCCAAATTGACCGCCATGAGGTCCGGTGTTTTCAATTCATGCAATACTTTCGCATAGGGGTAGTCATAGCCGTTCTGAAGCATCAGCTTCTCAACGGAAGCCGCCAGTAAAACGTCACCCGTGAAAGATAAATTCACTTGACCTCCGGCCTCTGCGGAACCTGCGCCGCCTACTGCCGCTTCATTATCGGCTGCGGGTTGATCATCAATCGGCTCAAAGATGGTATGTCCTTCTGTACCCGATGACGGATCATCCGTCTCCGGCGTATTTGTAGTCGTATTCGAATCATCTGCAGATGGTTTGTCAGCCGCAGCGTTATTGCTGCCGGCAGGCGCATTTGGCTCATTAGCCTCCGTATTGAGCTTCTCATTGCCATTCTGTCGCTGCACGACATAAACGACCGCAAGTGTACCGATAATCAGCAGGAGGATAAGGTTAATCGCAAACAGGCGTTTCATTCTGCGGGAACGTTGTTGTTTCGCATGTTGACGAGATTCAGAGCGGGAAATAGGCATAGTAGGTGAGCTCCTTTTCTTCAAACGATGACCCATTCATTATACACCATATTCCGAACGCTATTGGAAGCTTTTTCATTTAAGAATCCGGCTTCACCGAATAATACAGCTGATCATTTTGCTTAGTTCCGGTAACATATCCATGGCGCTCTAAGTGGAATAAATGGGCGAGCGTCTCCGACATGGCAAACCTCAAATTATGTGTATTGCCGGCAATCCGTTCGCCGAAGAGCCGCATGCAAAGCGTATAACCCGTCATCGGCTCCGCTTGAATCAGCTCGCGAATTTGGAGCAGCCTCCGTTCATGGTGGGATGCCAGTTGAACAATCCGTTCACTGAAGTTCGCGAAGGGATCCCGATGCCCCGGAAAAGCGAGCTCAACCTCATACCCCTTCAGCGCCTCCAGGCTATCCAGAAACTGCTGCAACTGATCATGGTTTTCACCTGGTACGACGCTGATGTTCGGAGTAATATCCGGCAGCACTTGATCGCCGCATAACATACGTTTCTGAAGCGGCTCATAGAAACACAACTGGCCCCGCGCATGTCCCGGGCAGTCGATCATTTGCCACTCTGAATCGCCAATTGTCATCGTCCGGCCTGCTTTCAGAAAGGTAACGTTCGGCTGCGGCGTAACTCTCTCTATGAAGCTTTCAAGATGCGGCGTAATTTCCGCTACGACGGATTCCGGCATTCCCTGCTCGGCGTATAGCTTCGTCAGCGAGGCAGCAAATTCCGCACCAAGGTCGGCTCCCCATAAGCGCTGCGTATAGGCATACGAGAGCTCAGAAATATAAACAGGAGCACCTGTCCGCGCTTGGAACCACCCTGCCAATCCGTAATGGTCAGGATGCTGATGTGTCAGAATGATGGTATGAATCGCCTCGAAAGGAATCGATAGCTCAAGCAATGCCTCGGACCAGGCCTGAACCGCCACTTCCGTATGTAATCCCGGGTCAATCAGCGTGTAACCTGCGGTGTCCGGGATCAAATAGCTGTTCACCCATCTCAGCGAGAACGGCAGCGGAACTTTAACCTGTACAATTCCGCCTTGCCACTGTGTCACCATCGATTTTGCCCCTTCATTCACGATAACGCCCTGCCTTTCATAATCATCCGCGGTGAATGTTTCTCATCGTACGGTCGTCCTTCATAATCCCCATAACGCTGCTCCAGTACCAATCCCGCTTCCCGGAGTGCTTGTTCAAACCAAGACAATGGGAACAAACGAACCCGCTCCTCATAACAGCGGGAAGCCTCGGCCCCCTCTTGTGACGTGATATGTATTTGCTTTAACACCCAGCCGTCTGCTATGGCCCGCTGTTCGCTAATGTGCAGCCCTGTCTCTTCATCGGCACGCTCGGAATGCGGTACCAGATTAGCAGCCACATAGGACGGGTTCATGAAATCGATTAAGAAAGTCCCCTGCGGCTTCAGCACTCTGCGAATCTCTCGGATGACACGCTGGTTGTCCGATTCGATATCGAAATAACCGAAGGACGTGAACAAATTAACGGTCGCATCAAAGCTGTTGTCCGCGAACGGCAGCTCTCTCATATCGCCTTGGATGAGTGCATGAATATGGCCTTGCTCATTGCATTCGCGCGCTTTCTGAAGCAAGGATTCCGACAAGTCGATGCCGGTGACATTGTAGCCCAGCTGCGCTAAGGCAAGAGCATGCCGTCCCATTCCGCATCCGATATCGAGTACGGAGGCACCGGGCGCAAGCTCCAGCCACCCTGCCATGGTTTCCACTTCACGCGCCGCCTGCTCCCAATTGCGGTGCCGATACACAACCATATAATCAGAGCCGAAACTGCGCTCATACCAATTCGTCATACGCGCTTCCCCTCTCAACACGATCTCTTTTTTTATGACTCTTATTGTACTTCACCCTCCGCTATTCTGGCAAAACACAGTTGCAGCGGCATAATTTTCATCCTAATTATCCATACTATGCCAAGTTGTTATATTTCCGGCTGCACATGTTCCAGGAAGGGGAAGCCATCATGCTGAATCGAATCAACACGCTGTTTGCGGAGTCGCGCGACTTAACGATGAATCGCTTGCAGAATGATACGCTTTCGATCGAAATCGCTTATATCGCGACGCTTTGCGATGAAAGTAAAGTCAGCGATTTCATTCTTGTCCCATTTACGAAGCAGGAGCATCCCTTCGATGAGCTGGTTTTAACCAATCCCGTTTTTAAGCGCCTTGACGACCCTGCCAAATGGGCAGATACGATTCTGCATGGCTTCGTGCTGCTGCAACTAAACGGAAACATCTATCAGCTTGATGCAGCGCGTATTATCCGGAATGAAAATCCGCAAACGATGGTCGAAACGGTCATCACCGGACCGCAAATCGCGTTAAGCGAAGATTTGATAGACTCGGTCAATATCATTCGCAGCCGCTATCCCAGCCCGGAGCTCGCCGTGGAGGAACGCACAGTCGGTACCATGTCCAAGACCCGTGTTCTGTTGATTTTTGATAAACGGCGTGTAGATCCCACCATCGTGACTTCGGTTAGAGAGAAGCTGGACCGGGTTTCTTTGCCCATGATTTCGGCGACCGGGGAATTAGCCCGAGCGCTCGGCGATCGGTATCGGTTGTTTCCGACCATGATGCTTACAGAACGACCTGACCGGGTATGTACAGGCATTCAAGGAGGCAAAATCATCCTGCTTATCCAAGGCTCGATGTTTGCGCTTATTTTACCCGCTACCTTCTTTGACTTTATGAACGCCGTAGATGATCATTACGACTCCTTCTGGATGACGCGCTGCCTGCTGGCGCTCCGGTATCTTGCCGTTATTCTAACCATCGCATTGCCAGCGCTCTATGTAGCTATCGTCTCCTATAATCCGGAGCTCTTTCGCGTCCAATTGACCTTCTCCATTGCAGGCAGTCGATCCGCTGTGCCTTATCCTTCATTTATTGAAGTGTTTATTATGCTGTTTATGATCGAATCACTCATTGAGGCCAGCGTCAGGCTGCCCAAATATATAGGCTCGACTGCGACGACCGTTGGCGGCCTCATTCTGGGCCAAGCCGCGCAGCAGGCCGGTCTCGTCAGCAGCATTATGATTATCGTTACCTCCGTTGTAGCGATTTCCAATTTTGTGATCCCCGTCAACAATATGTCAGGGTCAATTCGGTTTCTGAAATACCCGCTTATCGTCCCTGCGATCTTCTTCGGTATATCCGGGGTGACCATCGGGTTGTTCTGTTATTTGGTTTATTTGGCCGATATGCGGAGCTTTGGAAAGCCGTACTTCCGCATCATCAGTAAAACAGCCTCATCAAACGGTGATATTGGGCAGGTGAACAATGAATGAACCGTTACTTTTATTACAATATCATTCTCGTCAGCATTCTGAATCTCATGCTGTTTGTTCCGTATATGCTCCTTAATGACCGTTATACGGGTTCGGTTTCCTCTATGATTTGCGCGGCTTTCTTCGGCAGCTTCTTAGCTTTAATCTTTACCCATGTCATGAAAACCTTTCCCGGGAAGGGGATTCCGGAAATATTGGCGCTCTTCTTCCCCAAGTTTATCAATATCCCCATATTGATATTCTTATCTGTCATGTGGTACTTGGCTGCTTCGATCGCCATAATCGCTTATGCGGTGCTCATCAACCGTTTTTTCAACCCGGATACAAGCTCCATGCTCGTGCTGCTCATTCTTGTAGGAGCTTGCATTTACACGGCGACACGCTCTACTTTAACCGTGGTTCTGATTATGGAAATGACTTTGCTCATCAATCTTCCGATTGTGTGCTTCATCCTGTTTAAAGCATCAACCAATCCGTATCTGGATTGGGATGCTATCCAAACCGTCGCCCAATATTGGCGTGTCCCGCCAAAGCTTGAACCTTTCGCGGCCGCGACATTTGTATTTACGGGATATACCAACTATGCCATATTCAATCGTCTCAACCCGCCGAATTTCAAATTTCGCCTTCGCTGGGCACTGCCAATCGTATGTACCTTGATATTATTGCTCTCGTTCTTCGTTCCGATCGGCTTTCATGGGACGGAAGCGGTTGGCTCCTATTTGTACGTTTGGACGGTAACCTCCGATTCCATGGTGCTTGGTTACGGGTTCATTGAGCGCGTCATTTTCTTGTTTCTGTTATTGTATTTAAACCTTACACTTCTCTATACAACGACCGGTTGGCACATTGCGATGGAGATGTTGAAGAGCTGTTTGCCCAAAGCAAAGCCGCATATCGACCCCGCGCGCACAGCTGTTTCGAATTATGTAATCGTTTCGATCTTTGCTGTCGTAACGATGTTGTCGTTCACCGTCTTTAATGAAAAACAGAGCTTGTACATTACAAGAGGCTGGCTGATGATCCGGTTATTTTCCGAAACGGCTACAGTCCTGTTCTTCTTCGTACTGAGTGTGATCGCGCGTCGAAAGAAGATGAAAACATGAAAGTAACACGTATAGCTGTAAAACTAACCTTAATCGTGCTAATCACAGTCCTGCTGGGGGGCTGCGGGTTCAAAGATATCGATAAACGCTTCTTCGTACTCGCCATGGGAATCGACTCCCCTGAGGAAGGCAAGACAGGCTACAATATCACGCTTCGACTTGCCATTCCCTCTCCCAAAGTAGAGCCAGGGGCAGCCCAAACACAAGTGGAAACCATTCACGCTACCACCATTGCCGAAGCGCTCCGTTTACTGAAATCCCATGTCGATAAGGAACTGGATTTCGGGCATTGCAAGCTCTATCTGCTCGGAGAAGGGCTTGCGAAAACGGATTATACCGGAACGCTTCAGTGGATTTCGCGGCGCCGCGATGTATCGAATATCGCCTTTATGGCTATTGGCAAGCCTGACGCGAAAACGATTCTGAACATCAATCCGCCCGCTGAGCGATTCCCCGGCAATACAATCTTCCTGCTCTATGGAAAAGACGGAACCCAGTCCTCTTACATCGTTAGTGTCTATATGTTTGATTTCATGAGGCGCGTCGATGAACGCGGGATGGATCCGATCATGCCGATCATGCGTCAAGAGAAGAATGGGTACGTCGTATCGAAGCTGGGACTGCTCGACAAGCATAAACTCGTCTTGACGCTTAACCCGCGCGAAACGGAAATGTACAACCAAATTCGCAATCAATATAAGAAATCGACAGTAACGGCAAAGATTAAAGGTGATACTTTGGTTATCTCGATCGACAAGCTTCATTCCCATTACAGAATCGTCAAAGAGCAGGATGGTTATGTGTTGAAGATGAAGTTGAACATAGGAGGTATATTCGAGGAAGCACCCGGCGGCATTTATGATCAGAATTGGAAGGAACTTGAGCAAGCCTTCAATACGCAGGTGGCCGATGAAGCCAAGCGCCTGCTTGAGAAAGTACAGAGAGCAGGCGTTGATCCGTTCGGATTTGGACTTCGGTATCGTGCGACACATGCAGGCTCGCCAAGGACGTGGAAAGAGTGGGAGTCTATTTATCCCACTTTGAAATTCGAGGTTAAAGCGGATGTTGTCATTGAAGGCTCTGGTTTAACGCGCTAATCGTTAACGGCCTCTTGCCTTAATCGCAGCGTTGTTCATCACAATTGTATTAAGCGATTCGTGCGACGCAGCTCTTGTAAGTTGGCGGCACCAATGCCGAACATGGCCGTACGCAGCTCGAACTCGATGCGCTGCATTTGGCGCTGCACCGTTTCGCTGCCGTTCGAGGATTGGGGCTCTACTGCACCGGCTAGCAGCGAACGGCCGTAACCGGCCAAGTCTGCGCCTAGCGCGATTGCTTTCGCGGCATCCACGCCTGTGTTCAGGCCGCCGCTTGCGACTAGAGCCATGCCGGGCAGCGCAGCCCGGACGTCGCGCACACATGCCGCTGTAGGCGTACCCCAGCCTGCAAATGCAGACGCGGCCTCGGCGCGCAGCGGATCGCGTGAGCGGTATTTCTCAACCTGGCTCCAGGAGGTGCCTCCCGCTCCGGCGACATCAATGAAGGCAACGCCGATATCATGCAGTCTGATTGCTGTCTCAGCATCGATACCCCAGCCGACTTCCTTCACGCCAACCGGTACATGCAGCTTGCGGCATACCTCAGCGATGCGCTGGAGCAATCCGCGGAAGTTCGTGTTCCCCTCCGGCTGAAATACCTCTTGCAAGCTGTTAAGATGCAGGACCAGTGCGTCTGCTTCGGCAAGCTCCACGGCTAGCCTGCATTCATCGACGCCATAGCCGTAATTGAGCTGAACAGCGCCTAAATTAGCGATAATCGGAATGGTCGGCGCCTGCTTGCGCATTTGGAATGTCGAGGCGAGCGACTCTTTTTCTATAGCAGCACGCATAGAGCCTAGCGCCATTACCCAGCCCTTTGCCTGCGCTGCTTCGGCAAGCCTTTCATTAATAGCACCTGTCTCCTCCGTTCCCCCGGTCATCGAACTAATAAGCAGCGGTGCGGCAATCGGCTTGCCCAGAAACGATGAAGCGATGTCAATTTCCTCGAAGGCGATCTCCGGAAGTGCTTGATGCCGAAACCGATATTGGTCAAAACCCGGCTCCGTGCCGACGCTTTGCACCTCTTCCTGCAAACAGATCCGGATATGCTCGCCTTTTCTCTTCGCCGTCTGGACATGCTCCTCTTCTTGCCTGTCCATCATTGTCATAACCCCCTATGTCTTCTAATTTGCTTCAATCATCATGGCATATGCGCGGCCTCAAGATCAAGTTTGCAGGGATTCACTTCATTTTTGATTATTAATTTCTTAATAATGACTTTTTTAATCATTTTTATTGTCGGTTCTGACAATATCATTTATAATAAAAGCATAACGAACCTTAGGAGGCACCTCATTATGGAATTGAAATGCTTCGACAACGTTAACGAACTTGACCGTTATGCTGCTCAAATTTTCGCAGACACGATTAAACATAATCCTCACGCAACGCTTGGGCTGGCAACCGGCTCGACACCTATCGGAATTTATGGAAAAATGATAGAGATGTACAATAACGGCGAGGTTTCCTTCAAGGATGCCACCACGTTCAACTTGGACGAATATGTTGGACTTTCGCCAAACCATGAACAAAGCTATGCCCAATTTATGAAACAGCACTTGTTTGACCACATCGATTTGCCGAAGCAGCAAGCCCATTTGCCGAGCGGCCTGGTAAGTGATTTGAAGGCGGAATGTCTGTCGTATGATCGCATGCTGGCCGAACAGCCCATCGACGTTCAACTGCTTGGCCTTGGCCATAATGGCCACATCGGCTTCAACGAGCCGGATCAAGAGCTGCAAGGCGGTACGCATGTCGTTGAGCTCGAGGAAGCAACTCGGGCGGCAAATGCAAGATTTTTCGACTCGCCGGATGAAGTACCTACGAAAGCCATTACAATGGGCGTTGGCTCCATTCTGAAAGCAGACTCAATCGTTCTGGTCGTCAAAGGTGCCGATAAAGCGAATATCGTCAAACAAGCGCTTCACGGACCGATTACGACAGAAGTTCCGGCATCGCTGCTGCAAACGCATAAGAAAGTGATCGTGTTGGTCGATCGAGAGGCAGGGAGGTTGTTGTAGAGGATGAAAGCCGCGGATAACAATTGGTTCATCACCAATGTCAAAGCAATCGTGCAAGATACCGTTGTGGAAGGCAGCATTATCGTAGAGAACGGGATTATTACAGCTATTATTGAGGGTCAGTTCCTTCCAGCCGAGAACGAGCAGCATCGTACCATTGATGGGAACGGCAGCTGGCTCCTGCCGGGATTTATCGACATGCATGTTCATGGCGGCTTCGGAGCTGATTTCATGGATGCAAATCGCGAAGCCTACGACACGATCACGCGTTATCATGCTGCTAAAGGCACAACTCGCATGCTTGCGACTACCGTTACGTCATCCAAAGAAGCCATTGAAGCGGTGCTGGCAGCTGCCAAAGACTACGTGAACGGTGAAATGGCCTATGCAGCGCTTGGCGGCGTTCATCTGGAAGGCCCGTTCATCAGCGAGCTATGGCCAGGCGCTCAGAACCCGGCCTTTATTTCCCCTCCTCGCGTGGACTGGGTGAAATCGTGGAATGAACAGTATCCGGGGCTTATCAAGCAGCTCACCTTGGCGCCGGAGAAAGAACAGGCTTGCGAGCTGATTGCCTATCTCGCAGATAACGGTATCGTCGCAGCCTGTGGCCACACGGACGCTACTTATGCGCAGGTTACCGCTGCAGCTGACGCCGGCTTAACGCAAGCGGTTCACACGTTTAATGCGATGCGCGGTCTCCACCATCGCGAGCCCGGAACGGTAGGCGCTGTGCTGACCGATCATCGCATCTCAGGGGAAATTATCGCAGATGGGCATCATGTCCACCCTGCCGCAATCCGACTGCTTGTAGGCGCGAAGCCGGTCGACAAAGTCGTACTGATCACAGACGCGATGTCGGCTGCCGGTCTCGGCGACGGAGACTATGATCTCGGCGGACTCATTGTCGATGTCAAACAAGGTGTAGCCCGTCTCCGCGAAGGCGGCAGCTTGGCAGGCAGCACGCTGAACATGATCGATGCGTTCCGCTTCATGCTCACACATACGGAACTGAGCCCTATTGAGGTAAGCCGAATGGCAAGCGGCAATCCAGCGCGTCAATTGGGTCTGGCTGAAGTGACGGGCTCCATTACGGTCGGGAAATATGCCGATCTGGTTCTGACGGATGCGTCGTTTACCGAAGTTAGCCATACTTGGGTGAATGGCCGCCTCGTACACAGCAATTAAGGTGAACACAAATAAAGGGTTATGCAGCTTTGGCCGCCACCGTAACGGAGGCCGCTTGCTGCATAACCCTTTTTAGTTAGGAAGCGTGCAAGGAGTGCGTGTTTATTTCTGTCTGATGAGCTTCGTAATGCGGCCGTCGAAGATCCATTCCGCTACATAGACATTGCCTTGCGAATCTACGCAAACGCCATGCGGCGAGCTGAATTTATCAGGACGGTAATAGGATTTCGGCAGATTCGGCCAGCCCTGCTGCTTATAAGCCTGCTGATCTTCGCCGAGATGCGTAATGAGGCGATCATTCTTATCCAGCACGGTAATGCGGCTGTCCAGATCCGGGATATAAACCTCATCACCGAAGAAATAGAAGCTGCACGGCAGATCCAGATTATGATCGACGAAACGCTTATGCTCGCCCTCAAGCGTAAACACTTGAATGCGGCTGTTTCTGCGGTCCGCGACGTAAATTTCCGGCTCATCGCCGCGCAGGTTAATGGAGATCCCGTGCGGTTCTTTGACTTTGCCGGGCTCGGAACCACGGCCGCCCCATGTGCGGATATAGTTGCCTTTGGCATCATAGTGATGGATATAGAATTGTCCGTAGCCGTCGGAAACGTAAATGTCTCCGTTTGGTGCTACGCACACATCAGTCGGAACGTAGCGGCGTTCTGCATCGTACAGATCCGGACGTTCAGGTCCGCCAATTTCGAGCAGCACGTCACCGGATAGCGTTGTTTTCACAACGAGCGCGCGATTGGTATCTGCGAAATACAAATATTCGATGCCATCCGCGTCACGGTGCAGGTAGAAGCCGTGAGCGCCTCCCTCAAATTCCGCGCCCCACGAGGTTTTGAAATTTCCCTCTTTGTCAAAAACGACAACGGAATCTTTGCTCGTGTTATGTACGTAAACGTTATCATTTTCATCGACGACAATACCATGTGTATAGCCGTAAGCGATTCCTTCCGGAAGCTTACCCCAGCCTTCTGCAACTTCATAGGAGTGAGATTCGTTACCAATAATCAATTTTTCAGACACGTTCACATTTCTCCTTTCAAGTTTTCGTACAATCCCAAGTATACCAAAATCGGGAAAAAGCAAAAGTAATATTTTAACAAAAAAGCAATATCTGCATGGATTCTCATCCATTACGATATTGCTTCCTTCTCGCTCTATATGTAGCTGTGATAACGGGCTCATTTATGTTAGATCGAAGCTTCCTGCTCTTCGCTTGCTATGACGGTCTGAATGCCATGTGCATTGGCGATGGACGCCAGCTGCTGTGGAAGCGGCCTGTCCGTTATAAAGGCTTGCAGCTCGGTGAGCGGCGCAATGGAGAATAGCGAGGTACGGCCAATCTTCGTATGATCGAACATCGCATAGGTTGCTTGTGATCTGCGAATCATCGCTTTGGCGATTTGCGCCTCTTGCTCGGAATAGGTGGTAATGCCTCCGGTTGAGGAAACACCGTCGACGCCGAGGAACATTTTGCCGATGTGCAGCTGACTGATCATGCCTTCGCCAAGCGGACCGCATAATTCAAAGCTGTTATGCCGCATCATCCCGCCTGTCACGACAACGTTGATATCGCTGCCTGCCAGCTCCATTGCAACATTGACTGTATTCGTCACAACAGTAATGCCTCGGCGCGTTTTGAGCAGCTTAGCTAAGTAATAGTTGGTTGTGCCGCCGGAGAGCCCTACGACATCGCCTTCGAAGATCAGCCCTGCAGCTGCCGCCGCAATCCGTTCCTTCTCGAGGAAAGACAACCCTTCCTTCTCTGCAAAGGGAAGCTCTCTAACCGCATTCATACCATCATACATCGCTCCGCCAATCGTCCGAATGACCGGCTCTGACTTCTCCATCAGCTCCAAATCGCGGCGTGCCGTCGCTTCCGAAATGCCAAATCGTTCTACGACCTCTTGGATCGTAATTCGTCCTTGCCGCTTCAGCACATTCATGATCTGCTCCCGCCGCCGCTGTCCTTTCGACGATTGTACATCCGCCATTTAGCGTTCCACCCAGCCTTTGTCCGATAATCTGCGCTCAACGCTCGCCCAATCAGGAAGCGCTTCCCAGTCACCGCGCATCTGAACCACCAATGCGCCGCTGATGCTGCCAAGACGAACAGCCTCAAGCGCACTCATGCCTTTAAGAAGTCCCGCCAGGAAACCGGAGCAGAACGCGTCGCCGGCTCCTACCGTATCGATTACTCGATCAACCGGATAGAATGGCACCTCTACCGCTTGTCCTTCCTCTAGCACAACTGTCGTGTCACCGACACCTTTGATGATGCTGATGGCCGATAGCTTCGACAGCTCTTCTTTCACAGCTTCAAAGTCATCGTTGTTATACAGTAATCGCAGCTCATCCCAGCCAGGTAAGAAATAATCAGCTTGCTCTGCAAGCGGCATCACCACTTCACGTGCTTCCTCGATCGTCCACAGCTTTAGGCGCAAATTCGGGTCGAAGGAAATACGTACGCCCGCTTCCTTTGCAGCAGCAACGACCGCGAAGATCGTTTCACGGCAGCTCTTGCTAAGCGCCGGCGTAATGCCGGAGATATGCAAAATCTTGCAGCCGCGGATGTAATCCAAATCAAGCTGATCCGGCAGCATCTGACTGGCGGCGGAATTTTTGCGGTAGTAATGAACGGCCAGCTTCCCTGCTACCATCTCGCGGAACATCATGCCCGTTTGAGCTTGTTCAACCAAGCTCGCACGTGACACGTCGACTCCTTCACCGCGAATGCGCTTCAGAATGGCTCTGCCGAACGGATCATCACCAAGCGCGCCGAACCAGCCTGCCGAAGCACCGAGTCTGGCAACGCCGATCGCAACATTGCTCTCCGCTCCGCCGAAGCTTACGTCAAGCGTTGAGGCATTCTCAATGCTCTTATATTCCTGCGGCATAAACAACGCCATCGTTTCCCCGAAGGTTAATAAATCCGGCACTGCTTTCGTCAACGGTTATCCCTCCAATGTGACTTACATCGTTTTGATAATCGGATATTTCATGAAGTAAAGAATTACAACATAAATAACAAGAATGATCAGGCTCAGCACACGGGCTTTACCAATGTGGGCCGTTGCGCTTTGACCGCTCTGAATCTCAGCTGCGATCCGCTTCAGCGGTTTCGTCACAATTCCCCCCAGTGCGGCAATAGCTAGGAACAGCAATGTAACAATAATCATCCAAATCACTTTATACTCACCTTGCGACATCAAGTAACCGCCTGTCAGCAGCTGCAGGACGAGAAAATATTGGGCAATTCGGTTTGCGGAAACAAGACCTTCGGCAAGGCCTGCTTGTCCGGCGCCGTCAAGCTTGGATGCGCGTCCGACCATCAGCGGCAAAACGAGGTAAAACCCCATTCCGGCAGCACCGAGTACGTGCAAAAACAACATGAAATTCAACATCCGTACGTCCTCCTAAATTGTATTATGATCTTTACAAGTATACTAAAATCAGCGCGGCAATTCAAAGAAACCCGTTTATTCCGCGGCAGATGACAATCGATGCTTGACCATAACAGCTTTGATTGCAAAATATTCGACATCATCCGGGAGCGCTTCCTTGATCGGCTTGAGCTTATCTGCCCCTACTTGATTGATCGCTTCCACAATCTGAGCTTCGTATTGCTTCGGGATAAAAACATCCCAGTCCAGCTCCTCGCCCTCTTGCGCACATCGCAGCAAATGGTTCTCGATTGTCACTCTGCCCATACCGCGTATCGATGCGATGTCAGCGATCGAATGTCCCATGCCAAGAAGCGTCAACGACTGCATATGGCTCGATAACCCCTCCAGCTCCGCTTGGAGCGCACCTGTGAGCGCTTCAGAGGGCTTCTCACGCATTGGAAGAGGTGCAGACGAGTAAGACTCTGTTTGCGGCTGTGAAGGCTGTGAGAACGGCTCACTGCCTGCCTCTGCCGCAGCATCGCCTTTAAACGATCTAACGATGGCAATCACTTCGCTGCCGTATTTGTTCGCCTTGGCAGCCCCGATCCCCTTCACGCCGAGCAGCTGCTCGGTATTCACCGGCTGCCGATCTGCAATTTCACGAAGCGCCGCGTCAAAAAACAGCATAAACGGCGGGACATGCTCTCTGGCCGCCGTAACTCGGCGCCATTCCCGAAGCGCTTCGAACAGCGGCGTGTTCGCCGATGCGACTGCGGTGCTTTCGGATGCTCTTCTTTTGGCTGCTGCGCTTTGCCTGCGATGAACCGTCACTTTCCCTTCGAGCACCGGAAGAGCTTCCGCTGTAAGGGATACCGTCGGATATTCGCCTTCACTGATTCGCAAGTAACCTTCTGCTACAAGCCAGTACAGCAGATCCGTAATCTCCTTCTCAACCCAGCTTCTCATGAGCCCATACGTCGACAGCCGGTCTAGACCAAACTCGATAATCCGTTTCTCTCTTGAGCCTTTCAGCACCTTTGCCGCAAGTGAAATCCCGAATCTGCCCTTGAGCCTTCCCACGCAAGATAACGCCTTACGCGCATCCTCGGTCGTATCGATCAACGCACTCTGATCAAGGCAATTGCTGCATTTCCCACATTCCGGCACATCCGACTCGCCAAAATATTTCACGATATACTGCAGCAAACATTTCTCCGACCTGCTGTAATGCATCATCGTATAAAGCTTATTAAGCTGAACCGTCTTCCGCTCCGGATCGCCGGTACTTCTGTCGATCAAGAACCGCTGCACTTGCACGTCCTGAGGTTCGAATAAGAGGACGCAATCACTCTCTTCCCCGTCTCGGCCCGCACGTCCCGCTTCCTGATAGTACGACTCGACATCGCCGGGCATCTGATAGTGAACGACATAGCGAACGTTCGGCTTATCGATCCCCATACCAAATGCGTTCGTCGCAACCATCACACGGTAATCGTCGAATCTGAACTTCTCCTGCGCATCCGCACGTTCCTCATCGCCCAAGCCGCCGTGGTATTTGCCAACCGCAATCCCGAGCCGCGTTAGATCCTCACTCACTTCCTCCGCTTCCTTGCGCGTTGCCGTGTAGACAATACCCGATTGATCAGGCCGCTGCGAAACGAAGTCGCGAAGAAATTTCCGTTTATCCGTTCCCGTCACGACAGAGAGCGTTAAGTTCGTCCGAGCAAAGCCGGTTATGAAAATATTCGGCTTGCGCAGCCCGAGCATCGCCGCGATGTCGTCTGCAACTTCCGGCGTCGCTGTCGCTGTAAACGCCGCAACCGGCGGCCGGTTCTCCAGCCTTCCGATCCAGCCTGCAAGCTGTCTGTAGCTCGGTCGGAAGTCATGTCCCCACTGGGACACGCAGTGCGCCTCATCGATCGCGATGAGCGGGATGTGCATCTGACTCGACAAGGAATCGAACATGTTGCTGTCCAGTCGCTCTGGCGCAACATAGAGCAGCTTGTATACACCTTCTGCCGTCTGCCTTACAACATCGCGATAAGCAGCCGCATCAAGCGAGCTGTTTAAATAAGCTGCGGGTACGCCTAATCGGTTTAAAGCATCCACCTGGTCCTTCATTAGCGAGATGAGCGGTGAGACTACAATCGTCGTTCCGGGCAGCAGCATCGCCGGCAGCTGATAACAGATGGACTTCCCTCCGCCTGTGGGCAGGATCGCAAGTGTATCTTTACCCGCCAGCACGCCTTCGATAATATCGCTTTGTCCTTTGCGGAAGCTGTCGTAGCCGTAAACTTGCTTCAGCATTTGCTGTGCTTCAGTATGCATGGGCAGCCACCTCCTTCTTAAAATTAAAAACAGCAAAACCCTGACGAGGAATATGTCAGGGTCTCATGTGCTTCATGAGCTGCGTCTTGCTCTATTAGCCGTTCACAACCGCGATTACGTTGCGAACGGAGTTAGCGGACTTCTCAAGTGCCGCTTTCTCATCTTCAGTAAGCTCCAGCTCGAATACTTTCTCGATGCCGTCACCGCCCAGAATAACCGGTACACCCATGAATAGATTGTTGTAGCCGTATTCTCCTTCAAGCAGTGCGATAACCGGAAGGATGCGTTTCTTGTCCTTCAGAATCGCCTCTGTCATCTGAACAAGCGAAGCAGCAGGAGCATAGTAAGCGGAGCCGTTCCCCAGCAGATTGACGATCTCACCGCCGCCAACACGTGCACGCTGCACGATGGCTTCAATGCGATCAGCCGGAATGAGCTTCTCGATTGGAATACCGCCAACGTTCGAGTAACGAACAAGCGGCACCATATCGTCGCCGTGGCCGCCGAGAACGAAGCCGCGAACATCTTCCGTGGATACGTTAAGCTCTTGTGCGATGAACGTGCAATACCGCGCTGTATCGAGTACGCCGGATTGGCCGATGACTCGGTTCTTAGGGAACCCAAGCGTGTTATACGCGGCGTAAGTCATTGCATCAACCGGATTAGAAAGAATGATTACATAAGCATCCGGGCTGGTCGTTTTAATGTTTTCGCAAACCGATTTCACAATGCCGGCATTGGTGTTAACCAAGTCGTCACGGCTCATGCCCGGTTTACGAGCGATTCCGGCTGTAATGATTACTACAGATGAACCAGCTGTATCTGCATAGTCGGAAGTACCTGTAATTTTGGAGTCGACGCCAAGAACCGGTGTCGATTCCAGCATATCCAGCGCCTTGCCTTTAGTCGGGTTCTCAAGCTGCGGAATATCGACCAACACAACATCGCCAAGCTCTTTCTGTGCAAGCATCAAAGCTGTTGTAGCACCGGTAAAACCCGCTCCCACAACTGTGATTTTATTCCGTTTAATCGCCATAACAAACGGCCTCCCTTAAACAAATGTAATATACGCCTGTCTAAATCCGTCACGAGCCGGCTGGGATTCCAGAGGATAAGCCCTTGGGGTCCTCCTCATGATGAGAAAGACCCCAAGGTGAAGTGCTTAGTATGGGTGAATTACAGGTTTTTGATGATTTCGTCAGCGAATGCGGAACATTTAACTTCAGTTGCGCCTTCCATCAGACGTGCAAAATCATAAGTAACCGTTTTGTTGTTGATTGCTGTTTCCAGACCTTTGTAGATGGAATCAGCCGCTTCTTGCCAGCCGAGGTGCTCAAGAAGCATTACGCCGGAAAGGATAACCGAACCTGGGTTTACAACATCAAGGTCAGCATACTTAGGAGCTGTACCGTGAGTTGCTTCGAAGATTGCATGTCCAGTCAGGTAGTTGATGTTAGCGCCAGGAGCGATACCGATACCGCCAACTTGTGCAGCCAGTGCATCAGACAGGTAGTCGCCGTTCAGGTTAAGCGTTGCGATTACGTCGAAGTCTGTAGGACGTGTCAGTACTTGTTGCAATGCGATATCAGCAATTGCGTCTTTTACGATCAGCTTGCCAGCTGCTTCTGCATCTTTTTGTGCTTTGTTAGCTGCGTCAGCGCCTTCTGCTTCTTTGATGCGGTCGTATTGACCCCAAGTGAAGGTTTGGTCTGCGAACTCTTGCTCAGCCACTTCGTAGCCCCAGTTCTTGAACGCGCCCTCTGTAAATTTCATGATGTTTCCTTTATGAACCAGTGTCAGCGATTTACGGCCGTGTTTCAGCGCGTATTCGATCGCAGCACGTGCAAGACGTTTGGAGCCTTCGGCGGAAACCGGCTTAATACCGATACCGGAAGTTTCAGGGAAACGGATTTTGTTAACGCCCATCTCGTTTTGCAAGAAGGAGATCACTTTCTTAACGGCATCGGAACCTTCTTGGTACTCGATACCAGCGTAGATATCTTCTGTGTTTTCACGGAAGATGACCATGTTTACAAGCTCAGGACGTTTAACCGGGGAAGGTACGCCGTCGAAGTAACGAACCGGACGCAAGCAAACATAAAGGTCAAGCTCTTGACGAAGCGCTACGTTCAGGGAACGGATACCGCCGCCGATTGGCGTAGTCAAAGGTCCTTTGATGGCTACGATGTATTCGCGGATTGCAGTCAGTGTATCAGCTGGAAGCCATTCGCCATAAGCGTTGAATGCTTTCTCGCCGGCAAACACTTCGTACCATGCGATTTTCTTCTCGCCGCCATATGCTTTCTCAACAGCTGCATCCAGAACACGCTTGGACGCTTTCCAGATGTCACGGCCTGTGCCGTCGCCTTCGATGAAAGGAATGATTGGGTTGTTAGGAACCTGAAGTACGCCGTTATCGATTGTAATTTTGTCGCCTTCAGTTGGTAGTGCGAACTTTTCGAGTTGCATGAATGAATTCCTCCTAAGATTATGCGTTGCTCTACGAGTGCATGACTCAAAGCGCACGCTTGGTTAATGAATGACCATCGATATACATAACTTGACGGGGAGCCGGCCACACAACCTAGCGGTCGTGCATCGGCACCCCGTCGCATGCAAGGCGCCATCAGGCGATGGCCTGCTGGCGCTCTTAACAGCTTCCTATTGCTTAACGCTGTGTAATTGGCGTTACCTTCTGGTCAACCGGACCTGTGTACTCAGCACGCGGGCGGATCAGGCGGTTATTCTCGTATTGCTCAAGAATGTGCGCTGTCCATCCGGATGCACGGCTGATGGCAAAGATCGGCGTGAAGAGGTCGCGCGGAATTTCAAGCGTCGTGTAAACCGATGCGGAGTAGAAGTCGACGTTTGGCTTCAGACCTTTTTGACCGGTTACCAGCTCTTCGATTTTAACAGACATTTCGTAAAGCTCCATGTTGCCTGTCAATTTGCCAAGCTCATGGGACATCTTCTGAAGATGCTTTGCGCGAGGATCGCCGTTTTTGTAAACGCGGTGACCAAAGCCCATGATTTTCTCTTTGTTCGCAAGTTTCGCGTTAATATAGGATTCTACATTCGAGAAAGAACCGATCTCTTCCAGCATCACCATAACGGCTTCGTTCGCACCGCCGTGAAGAGGACCTTTCAATGCGCCGATTGCGGATGTAACGCCGGAATAGATGTCCGACAGCGTTGCAACCGTAACGCGTGCAGCAAATGTAGAAGCGTTAAGCTCGTGGTCTGCATGCAATACAAGCGCTTGATCCAGTGCTTTAACAGCCACTTGATCCGGCTCTTGTCCTGTTAGCATGTAGAGGAAGTTGTAAGCAATGGAAACGCCGCTCTTCGGTGCTACCGGCTCTTGACCTTGGCGGATGCGCGCAAATGCCGCAACGAGCGTAGGGATTTGAGCTTGGATCTTGATGGCTTTCTTGATATTCGCCTCTTGCGACATATCGTTAGCCGATTCGTCAAACAGGGCAAGACTTGAAACCGCTGTACGAAGAGCCGCCATCGAATTTGTATTTTTAGGGTAGAGCTTCAATTGTTCCAGCACCCCTGCCGGTACAGCCGCGTACTCGCTAAGTTGTCCAAGCAACTCGTCCAGTTCGGATTGGTTTGGCAGCTTGCCGTACCAGAGTAAGTAAGCCACTTCTTCAAAAGAAGCGTGCTCCGCAAGATCATCGATGTCGATTCCGCGATATGTCAGTACGCCATCGATGATCGAGCTGATCGAGGATGTCGTTGCGACAATGCCTTCTAGACCTTTGGTTGCTGTCATGTTTCTCTCTCCTTTGACCTCTTTTTATTTAAAAAATGGAGTAACAATTAACAATAATTGGATTCGAGTTCCGTATCGTCGCTTTAATCATATCGGATTTTGACCACGAAGTGAACAAAATCGGACATAAAATTGATTTATCGGCACCATAAAGGTTTTTTCTTCACCTTTCCTGCAATGATTTTTCCCAATTTCCTGTGCTTTTACCCTCACAAATAAGCACTTTATTGCGCTGCTGCGGAAATGGTAAGATGTGATAATAGAATTAGGACTTGCAGCATCAGCGAAAGGGGCTTACTTATGACGGAACAGCGTATTGGCATCATCGACATTGGCTCCAACTCGATCCGGCTTGTTATCTATGAACGGACCTCCGGCGGCGCTCATCGCGTCATCGACGGAAGCAAACGTGCAGCCCGCCTCAGCGAACAGTTGAATGATGAAGGAGCATTGCCTTCCGCAACGATCGAAGAGCTTGTAGATATGATTAATCACTTCCGATTAATTTGCGCACATCATCGAACAGGACTCATTCGTGCTGTCGCGACAGCGGCCATCCGCAATGCGTCGAACCGAAGCGAAGTGCTGCACCGGATCGAGGCGAAAACAGGCCTTCCCATTGAATTGCTCTCAGGCGAAGAAGAAGCCGGGTACGGTTTTCTGGGCATGATTAATTCCATGGATATCCAAGACGGCTTCCTCATCGACATCGGCGGCGGAAGCACGGAAGTATCGCTGTTTAAGGATCGCACGCTTGTGCAAGCCGTTTCGTTCCCGTTCGGCTGCGTCAGCATGACTCGCCGTTTTGCAAAGGGAGGCATGTTATCTGACCTGCAGCTGCGCGAGCTGGAGCAGCACGTTACCGAATGGGTTGAGCGCGAGGCATGGCTTAAATTGACACCGGGACTTCCGTTAATTGGGGTTGGGGGCACTGTACGTGCACTTGGCAAGGTACACCAGGCTCATACGAAGTATCCCTTCGAAAGCACGAACAACTACCCCTTATTGGGCCAGTCGACTGACGTATTATTTGAACTGCTGCGTAAGGAACCGCTCGATAAGCGCAGTAAAATGCCAGGCCTGTCGAAGGACAGGGTCGATATCATCGTCCCCGGTATCGCCATCCTGCGTACGATTTATAAACTTATTGGCGCATCGCATTACATCGTTTGTGCGGCAGGTCTGCGCGACGGCCTGTTCTACGCCACTCGGTTTCCAGAGCGTCCACGACTCGATGACGTCCTTACGTACAGCGTAAATAATTTGGCTGCCTTGCATCCGGAAGCACCGATGCAGCACACCTCACAGGTGAATCGCATCGTGCTTAGCTTGATGGATGCGCTGCAATCGCAGCTGCGAAATCCGGTCCAAGCCAGGCAGCTAATCGATGTAGCCTCGATACTTCACCGAATCGGCGCGAGTATCGATTACTATGATTATCGCAAGCATACCTTTTACTTGATGATCAATTCGCATATTAATGGACTTTCGCACCTAGAGCTGCTCCAATGCGCATCCATTGCTTCTTTCAAAGGAAAGAATCGCGTCAAGCAAATTGCTGCAGCCTATAAGCCGATGCTCAGCGAAGAAGATGTGAATAACATTTGCCAGATGGGCACTTTGCTTCAGCTCGCCATTGCGCTTGACCGCAGTGAAACCCAAGCTATCGGAAAACTCCATATCGAGATTGCCGGAGGAAAGCTCCATCTGCGTGCGATTCGCGCCGAGGGCTTGCTCTCCGTCGAACGGAAAGAGGTCGACGCGCTTGCAGGCGACTTCAAGAAGGTATGGGGACTAATTCCCGTCCTTCATACACCGGATCACCGATAAGTCTTCCATCTGCGAATATTTTTCGCTTGAAATTGACTCCGCAGAACCGGAAGATCATTTTGGACAGGCTCGTAATTTCCGCTTGACTGGAGCTCGCGGGCCTTTTTGTTATCATCCAAATTCAGCCGAAGTACGTTGAATAGATTTTTGCGCAATCTTGGATCGAATACAGGACACATCAATTCAATACGGCGGGTAAGGTTGCGTGTCATCCAGTCGGCACTGGATAAATACAGCTCCTCTTCGCCTCCATTGTGGAAATAAATAATCCTCGAATGCTCCAAGAACCGGTCTACGATGCTTATGACTCGAATATTACTGCTTTGGTTCGGTACACCTGGTCTTAAGCAGCATACACCGCGGATAATCAGCTCGATCTTCACCCCGGCCTGGGACGCCTCATACAGCTTATCGATCATTTCTTGATGGGATAGGCTGTTCATTTTTGCAATGATATGAGCCGGTTTGCCTGCCGCGGCATGAGCGATCTCGCGCTCAATCAAGCCGAACAGCTTCTCTTTCAGGTCAGATGGAGCGACACCGAATGCTTTCCACTCATAAGGAGACGAATACCCTGTCACCTCGTTAAACAAAGCCGATGCATCGGCTCCGATAATCGGATGAGACGTAAACAGACCGATGTCTGTATATAGTTTGGCCGTACTGTCATTGTAGTTACCAGTACCGACGTGCACGTAGCGACGCAGCATGCCTTGTTCCCTGCGCACTACAAGGGTGATCTTGGCATGTGTTTTCAACCCAACGAGACCGTAAACGACATGACAGCCTGCTTTCTCAAGCTGCCTCGCCCATGCGATATTTCGCTCTTCATCAAACCTCGCTTTAAGCTCCACAACCACTGTAACCTGTTTCCCGGACTCTGCTGCCATGGCAAGTGCCTGAACGAGCGCAGATTGGCCACTGACCCGGTATAACGTCATTTTGATAGCAAGCACATCGGGGTCCTCTGCTGCCTCGGCTACAAAATCGCTTACCGCCTCAAACGACTCATAGGGATGGTAAAGGAGCACATCCTCCTGCCGAATAACCGCAAACATATCATCCGATTGTTCGAATTCCTGCGGATAAACCGGCTCAATTCGTTCAAACAAGAGCGATTCATAGTGCGACAGTGAATTGGCAAAACGCATCAGAAAACTAAGATCGAGCGGACCGTCGATTTCAAATACATTTTCCCCCTGTTCCAGCTCTTCCTTCAGCATTTGAAGCGCATAAGGGTGTATACCCTTCCCATACTCCAAACGAACCGGAAGTCCCCATCTGCGGCGGCGAAGCTCCTTCTCAATCTCTTCGAGCAAATCCTCGGCGCCTTCTTCATTCAGCGTAAGATCCGCATTGCGCGTTAAACGAAACGGATCTACCGCAATCGTCGTATAACCGTTAAACAGGGTGTTTATATGTCGTTCGATCAGTTCCTCAAGCAGTATAAATTCGTTCTTCTTGCTGTTAACCCGGCCCGGCACAGAAATAAACCGCTGCAGAATCGAAGGCACTTGGACGATCGCAAAGAAAGGCTCCTCTTCCTCCGGCATATTCTCACGGCCCAAAATAACGGACAAATAAAGCTCCTTCGTATGCAGCAGCGGGAACGGACGGCTTTGATCCACCGCCATTGGCGTCAGTACCGGAAACACGATATCATAAAAATATTCATCAACAGCCTTGAGCTGCTGTGCATTTAATTCTTCAATGGGACGGAAGCAAATGCCTTCCTTGGCCAAACCGCGCAGTACTTCACGATACGTGCGATACTGATCCGCAACCATTTGATTCGTGCGTTTCATTAATCGTTTCCACAAACCAGCAGGTGTGTAGCCTGTGAAATCCCGCTTCGTATAGCCTGCTTTCATTTGATCTTGAATGCCTGCGACGCGCACACTCATAAATTCATCCAAATTGCTTGAGACGATCGCCAGAAATTTGGCCCGCTCGAGCAGCGGATTATCAGGATCCTGCGCTTCTTCCAGCACTCTGCGATTAAATTCGACCCAGCTTAAGTCGCGGTTTACATACGGTGATATCGTTTTATTCATTCCGGATCCTCCTGCCAGTCGATTATCCCAATTATGTCGTTTATTTGTTTGTTCCTTATTAAACTATTGTTAATGGGATGTAAAGACGAGCCTTTATGACTAATTTTTTTTGATAAACATCGAAATATCGCCTATGCTACAATTATACAATAAGTAGGGGAAAGTTTTTCCTGTTTCACATTTGAAGGAGTGATCGCTGTATGGACCGTGTCATATGGAAACGTATCTGGCGCACATTGCTGCTCATCGCCGGATTAGTAGCATTCGTACTTGCTGTCGTATATGTAACTCCGCTTGTTTATCCGTTTCTGCTCGGCTGGCTGCTTGCATACGCCATAAATCCAATTGTTAATCTATTGCAAAGGAGATTAAAGGTACCGCGCTGGATCGGCGTTACGTTCACGCTCTTGGTTTTCGTTGCCGCAATGGTGACTATCGTTTCCGCACTGGTGACACGAATAGTGGTGGAAATCATTCATTTGTCCAAATCGCTCAGCAGCTCTATTGACTGGTGGCGCGATCAGTTCGAAATCGTTGTCGCTTCGCCGGAGATTCAGAACCTGATCGAGAAGCTCAATGCCTTCTATCAGGATAACCCCAATTATCATGAGACGATCAATGCCAAAATCAACGACACCGCCAATTTATTGGCGCAAACAAGTACCAATATTATAACCTATTTCTTAAATGGGATCGTTAGCATCATTACTTCGTTGCCGAATGTAGCCACCATCATGGTCGTCGTACTGCTTGCAGCCTTTTTTATAAGCAAGGACTGGAGTCAGCATGTCAGACGCATGACCCTTTGGTTTCCAGCTGAACTTCGCAAGTCTACGTCCATGGTGTGGGTCGATTTACAAAAAGCCTTGTTCGGTTATGTACGTGCGCAGTTTATTATGATCTCCATTACCGCAATTGTCGTAACCGTCGGTCTGCTCATCATCGGAGTCGACTATGCGGTCACGATCGGGATGCTGATCGGGCTTGTCGACCTGCTCCCTTATCTCGGTGTCGGAGCCGCTATGGTGCCTTGGATCGCCTATACCTTTATTTATGGAGACGTATCGCTCGGAATCAGTTTATCGATTCTATACGGCGTCATCCTCGTTGCAAGGCAAATGATTGAGCCGAAGGTGCTTGCTACCAGCGTTGGTCTGGAACCATTGCCGACACTCATCGCGATGTTCGTTGGCCTTAAGCTGTTCGGTGTGCTCGGACTAATCATCGGACCGGTGTCACTCGTTATCTTAACGGCGATACATAGAGCGAATGTGTTTCGGGATTTGTATTGGTTTGTGGTACGTGGGCCAAAGCCGAAGTAGGGGGAGTATCCCCCTAGGCATCCCCCTAGAGGGGGGACCCCGAGGGCCCCGTCCCTCTGGACACCCGGAAGGTTGGCAAGGGAGCTGCCGAGCAGCTCCATAGATACTGCATGCCCAGTACTCGCTTTCGGCCCTTCGGGACACCTTTTGGTTTTGGCGCTCCAGATGGAAAAGAAGCTTGGCCTTTGGCCAAGCTTCTTCAAGTTGTCGATAAATCTTTATAATTAACATATCACTTCATTAAAATGGTACAAAGCTCATCTCGCTCGCCTCATCTTGCATGCCGCGAAAATCTAACGAACCGTAGGGGCGTTATTGGGCCGAATTTCGAGGCTTCGAGATTCTAACGAACCGTACAGGCCTTATTTGGGAATAATCGACTTCCAACTACTCTAAAACCGCCAAATAGAGCCCCTACGATTCGTTAGAAAACCGTCAGAGCGATGTCTCACTGATGCCAAAGAGCTCCACGGACATCGCTTTTGCCGGTTTCTCGGAAAAAAGATGCTGTTTCAAGAACTGATGACGGCTCACTGCCAGCACATAAAATAGATCGCCAACCACCTGTCCAAGCAGGCTGGTCAAGGTGATCTTTATGTGTTTCAATGCGAAGACGTTTGCATTTCTTTTAGGGCCTTCAACAACAGACAAAGCTCCAAAACAGGCTTACCCTACCTTACCTTCTGCGAATCGTTAGTGATCCGTTGCGGAGCTTCTTTTCCAGCCAGCGAAGCATGAGTAATCGATAGAAGGGGCGAGTGAATGGAAGCAGCAAAGTGACGCCGATGATGTCGGTGAAGAAGCCGGGCATCAGTAGGAGCAAGCCGCCTATGAGTACGCAGACGCCATTTAACATGGCGTGGCCAGGTGGTCTGCCGCTTTGGATTTGGGCTTGGACATCCATGAATGCTTTACGCCCTTCGCTTCTTGCGAGCTGCGCGCCGGCGAAGCCCGTTATAAGAATGAGTCCAAAGGTTGACCAGCCGCCGATAATGTGGCCCATTTTGATAATGCCCCACATCTCGATTGCGGGAACGATAATAATTGCCGCAATAATCCATTTCAGCATATTAACTGCCTCCCTCTTGCTTATTCGGCACATTTCCTTCTGATACAGCCTGCATCATGCTGTAAAGCTCAGGAAGCTGCTTGTCTAGTCGTGAAGGCCGCCAATCCCGGTTGACCCACACATGCCGGGTGCCGCCCCGTACAAGCAGCTTTCCGGGCGGTTCGGCACCTTGAAACCAACCTAGCGTTTGGTGGTCCATATCATCAGTCAGGCGAATCTCCGACCGAAACGATACCCGAATCGGCGAGAATTGTTCCAATCTCGTACAAATGATGACGTTATTATCATACCGAGCCGGTGATACATAGGCACAATCCAAATCAACGACAGGCAGCAGTAACCCCTGCTTCTCGACCGTTTCATAGGTCATCCCCAAAGCCCGAACGAGCTCCGTACGGCCAATTTCAAACCATGTCACATAGTTCCCATGAAACACTACGCCCATCTGATCCGTTTCCTGATAACGAACGCGAAGGGGATGCAAATGCCAGAGAACGGTCTCTTTGTCTGCTTCTGTCATGCTTTGATCAATCCTTTCCAACACTGTATAGCCAAAAAGCGACGGTGCTTGCGCACCATCGCTTCATTTTACAAAACATGCATTACATGACTTTAGCTTGACCGGAGTAGATAACGCCAACTTCAGCGTAAACCGTTACTTCCGAACCGTCTTGCAGAAGCTCAAGCGCGTTCTGAACGCCTAATACTACAGGGATACCAAGGTTAAGCGCAACAATCGCCGCGTGGCTAGTGATGCCGCCTTGTTCTGTAATGACTGCAGCTGCCTTCTGAATCGCAGGCATATATTCTCTGTCAGTCGAGACTGTCACTAGAATGGAGCCTTCGGTTGTCTTAGCAATCGCCTCTTGCGGAGTACGTGCTACAACCACTTTACCAGTAGCGCTTTGGCTGCCGATCCCTTGACCTTTAGCAATCATTTCACCGATTGTGTGGATCTTGATCAGGTTCGTCGAACCGGAGCGTCCAACCGGAACGCCAGCTGTAATGATAACCGTATCGCCAAGCTTCACGATACCGGAGTTGATTCCGCCTTGTACCGCGATATCGAACATTTCATCTGTTGTTTCAGCAGGTGTGCCAAGAACCGGGATAATGCCCCAGATGAGTGCCAGACGGCGCATTACTTGCTCTTGTGGCGTTACTGCCACGATTGGCGATTTCGGACGGTATTTGGAAACCATACGTGCCGTATAACCGCTCTCTGTGGAAGTAATGATCGCTTTTGCATCCAGATCAAGAGCCGAGTTGGCAACGGCTTGGCTGATTGCTTCCGTTACAGTTGTTTGTTGTGCTCTTGCTTGCTTCGTGAAGATTTCACGGTAATCAAGCGCCGACTCCGCACGCATTGCGATACGGGACATGGTTTGAACCGATTCTACCGGGTATTTACCAGCAGCTGTCTCACCGGAAAGCATGATTGCATCCGTACCGTCAAAAATCGCATTCGCTACGTCACTCGCTTCCGCACGAGTCGGACGCGGATTGCGCTGCATGGAATCCAGCATTTGTGTAGCTGTGATTACCGGTTTACCTGCACGGTTACACTTCTGAATCATTTGCTTCTGAACCAACGGTACTTCTTCAGCCGGAATTTCAACGCCAAGGTCGCCGCGGGCAACCATTAGGCCATCGGATACTTCAAGAATTTCATCGAGGTTGTCCACGCCTTGCTGGTTCTCGATTTTCGAAATAATTTGGATGTGGCTCGCACCATGCTTCTCAAGCAATTCGCGAATTTCAAGCACGTCAGTCGCCTTACGAACGAAAGAAGCGGCAATGAAATCAATGCCTTGCTCGATACCGAATACGATATCGTTAGCGTCTTTCTCCGTAATACCGGGCAAGGAAATATGTACGCCCGGAACGTTAACGCCTTTCTTGCTCTTAATCGGACCGCTGTTCACGATACGGCAAAGAATTTCAGTGCCTTGCACTTCTTCAACCGTAAGACCGATCAAACCGTCATCGATTAGAATGGTGGAACCCACTTCAACATCTGCAGGAAGGTTCGCGTAAGTTACAGGGATACGGTTCTTGTCACCAAGAATTTCTTCTGTAGTAAGGGTGATTGTTTCGCCTTGATTCAGTTCAATCGGCTCTTCTTTCAGTTTGCCCAGACGAATTTCCGGACCTTTCGTATCAAGCAGGATCGCAACGGTTTTGCCAAGCTCGGAACAAGCTTGACGGATGTTCTTGATTCGGTTGCCGTGCTCTTCGAAGTCGCCGTGCGAGAAGTTAAGACGCGCGACATTCATGCCGGCATTGATTAGTTTCTTAGTATTTTCCAGCGATTCGCTGGATGGGCCGATCGTACATACGATTTTCGTTTTACGCATAAGTAAATTCCATCCTCCGTCTGATACGTTCACATTTAAGTTACATTCTTTACACTTGCGCTGATTCGATCTCGTCCAAAATCAGCTCGGATTCCGGCTCAGGGGAGTGGAATCGACCGATCTTACGGAATTTATTGTAACGATCTAAGACAAGCTCCTCTGAGGAAAGCTTGGACAGCTCGCCAAGATGGCGCCAGATCGCTTCTTTAATGGTTTCGGACTGCACAGCCAGGTCGCGATGCGCCCCGCCTTGCGGCTCCTCAATAATTTCTTCCACGATGCCGAACTCAAGCAGATCGCCGGCTGTAATTCTCATAACCGCAGCCGCTTCATCTGCACGGGAAGCATCTTTCCATAGGATGGATGCCGCACCGTTCGGCGAAATAACCGAGTAAATCGCATTCTCCAGCATGAGCACGCGATTGCCGACACCAAGTGCCAAAGCACCGCCGCTGCCGCCTTCCCCGATGACCACGCAAATAATCGGCACACCGAACATGGCCATTTCGCGGAGATTACGAGCGATCGCCTCGGACTGGCCGCGCTCCTCCGCCGTATTCCCGGGATATGCGCCTTTCGTATCGATAAACGTTACAATAGGACGTCCGAATTTATTCGCCTGCTGCATGAGTCTCAATGCTTTACGGAATCCTTCCGGATGCGGACTGCCGAAGAAACGAGCAATGTTATCCTTCGTATCTTTCCCGCGCTGATGGCCGATTACCGTAACCGGCACGCCGTTCAGCTTAGCAAGTCCTCCCACAATAGCAAGATCATCTGCAAATAGACGATCACCGTGAAGCTCGATGAAATCGGTGAAAATCATCCCTATGTAATCCAGGGAGGTAGGGCGGCCATGATGACGCGCCAAGTGCATTTTCTGCGCCGGCGTCAATTCATTGTACAGCTCTTCCTGCAACTGTTTACAACGGTCCTCCAGTCGGCTGATTTCATCGCTGAAATCAATGCCGGACTCTTGGCCGAATTTCTTCAGCTCTTCGATCTTCTTCTGCAGCTCGTTAAGCGGCTTCTCAAACGGCAGCTCACCCGCCATTGATAATTTCCCCCTTTACCGAATGCATATCAAGCAATTTAGCTAGTGTTGCTTTCATTTCTTTGCGATGAACCACTTTATCAAGCTGGCCATGCTGTAAATTGAATTCCGCTGTCTGGAAATTGTCCGGCAGCTTCTGACGAATCGTCTGCTCGATAACCACCCGGCCGGCAAATCCGACGAGGGCACCCGGCTCGGCCAAATTAAAGTCGCCAAGCATCGCAAAGCTTGCGGAGACGCCGCCTGTTGTAGGATCTGTCATAACGGAAATATACAGACCGCCGTCGCCTTGGAACTTTGCAAGTGCCGCGCTTGTTTTGGCCATTTGCATCAAGCTGAGAATGCTTTCTTGCATCCGCGCGCCGCTGGAAGTAGAGAAAATGAGAAGCGGCAGCTTCTTCGCATGGGCTTGTTCGATAGCTCGCGTGATTTTCTCGCCGACAACCGAACCCATGCTTCCTGCAAAGAAATCAAAGCTCATGAAAGCGGCGACGACCGGCAATCCGCCGATCGTCCCCTCTCCTGTAACAACCGCATCTTTAAGACCGGAGCTCTTCTTCTGAGCTTCCAGCTTGTTTGCATAACCCGGGAAAGGAAGCGGATCAACCGACTCCAGATCCGCATCATACTCAACCAAACGCCCTTCATCGAGCGTAATGGCGATTCGTTCCCAAGCGTTCAGCCGGAAATGATGGCCGCAGCCCGGGCATACTTTTAAGTTTTTCTCGACTTCTTTGCTGAATTGAATATTGCCGCACTTCGGACATTTGGACATTAAGCCTTCCGGAATATCCGGCTTCGTTCTCGGCTGGCCCGAAGGAATTGTGGCATATTTCTTTTTATGAAATAAGTCCTTGAACACAAAAGACACCTCTTTGGGGGCGCAAAGTTTTAATATACTTCGTTGCGCTTGTGAGTACGCAGTAGTTTGGAATGTACCTCTGTAAACGCAACAGTTCTGAATTTACACGCTGCGCGTTAGGTACGCAATAGTTTTTTTTACATCGCCCGCGCGCGGGTACATCGTAATTGGAATTAACGTTGCGAGTTGAGAATGTTATTTAACACTTCCTGCACTTCTTCCAGTTCGCCAGATGGGACCAATATTTCGTACTGTTGCTTGGAAACATTAATCGGTCTGATCTTTACGAGAAACCCTTCTTGGGTCAGCCGGTTTTTAATGCTCTCCGCAATTTTTGCCGTCGGCGCGATGTAGATAACCGTCCACATGAAGGAACCTCCTGAGCATTGATAAAAGATCATCTGCGCGTACTTGTAAACGCATTGGCCGCAATATAAACACACGTTATCTGGGCATATGATGTCATAATGATACCATATGTTTAGTTTTCACCGCAACGCCACAAGGCTGGAAGCGAATTTGAACCCCAAGTGCTGCTCCTTACGTCTAAGGACGATCCTCGATTTCATAGCGGTTGGCCTTTGGATCCTGATGTGCAATGCGCGCGGATGCCGCAGCAGCCAGCCCGGCTACCAGATCATCCAGAAAAACATGCACATGCTGGCCTTTCTCGTTCAATTTGCGAATGATGCCCGGCTTTACTTTGTCCAAATAGCCAAAGCTAGTGAGGCCGATCATGCCGTATACATTGGTGATGCCAAGAGCCAGCGTTTCATCCACTCCATAGAGGGATTCATCTGCCTCCATAATCGCCTGAAGCGGCTCAGGCAGCAGCTTGCGCTCCGCTAACTCATCGAGGGCAATGCCTGTAAACAGCACATATTGCACCTCGCGTTTATTAAGAACCGTATGCACACTCTCTTCGCATTCTTGGTAAGTGAGATCCGGATTATAAGGACGCTGCAGCGAAAATACGATATCCGCAACATCACCGACTGATACACCACGCCTGTTTAGCCATTTTTCCATGTCGGACGACACTGTTCATTCCCCCCGCATCTGCTTGTACGAATCGGGCGGAGCGCCAGCGGCCAACAACCATCGTCAGCTGACAAACGTCAGTCCGCACAAGCGGCGAAATGCAGAGCCAAATTAATAGCGCTCTGTGTCTCCTAAATGTATGCGGGCATGTTACAACTTGTGCCTGGCTTTACAAAAACGATTAATCGTGCTGGTTAGAGCGAGTTCAGCAACAATCGACTCTATTCTGACACTCGCTTGGGTTATCTTTTATTATTTCACGACCGCCGAGCCTTTACCAAAAATCGACTCGATCTGCTGCAGCAGCTGCGGCGAGGGTTTAATTCGAAATGCGTCATTCAGAGCGACAGTGCGGCCTTCTCGCTCATAGAACAGCACCGTCTCATAGGTGCCGGCGCTGCCTCCGAGCAGTGCCTTCAGCTTCTCAAGCGCCGCAGAATCTTCGCGTCCCGCAGCGATCTTGATATAGAGCCGCTGCGGACGTTTTGCCGGCGCCGATGACTTAGCCGAGACGGCTTGCGCTGCGGAAGAGCCATTAGCCGGAGCGTGATCCGCCGCTGCATGGTTCTTCGCGGAAACCGCCGGTTTCTCGGCTCCCGGCGCCGCTGCACTTGCCGATGCTGCCACAGCGGGCTTCGCCTGCGCCTGTGGCGCCGCGGCACTTGAGCCCGCCGTCTTCACAGGCTGCGACGACGCCGGCTGCGATCCAGCCTGCGCGCTGCCACCGCCTGCGCCGCCTTTGCTGCGATCCGCCGCTCCCGCCGAAGCGCCGCCGGCAGTCCGCGCGGCCTTGCTGCGCGCTTGCCGCAGCAGGCGCTGCACCTGCGAGGCGGCATCCTGACCCGGCCCGCCGCCATCTCCGAGCAAAGCAACATCCTCGATCAGCAGCTTATAATCCTCGTCCTGATGCTGCACATTCGCGAGGACGAGAACCAAGCTGCCGGGATCGAGCAGCCCCGAGTGCCGCTGCCAAATCGTCGGAAAAGCAACGGCTTCCACGCGCATAATGCGGTCCTCAATTTCCAGAAAGGCCATCGCTTGTCCTTTGCGCGTCGTAAACGGCTTCAACGACACCACCATGGCGGCTATGACAGCGAAAGAGCCTTCCGGCGCTTCGGATAAATCAACAAGGCGATCGAGCGGCAATTCCTCAAGCAATGTCTTATGGTCGTCAAGGGGATGACCGGACAAATACATGCCGAGCAGCTCCCGCTCCAAGGCAAGCAGCTGTCCCGTCGTAAACGGACGAACCTCCGGCATCTCGATATCCCAGTTCTGCACTTCGTCGAAGCCGAACAGTTCGATTTGCAATTCTTCACGTTCCTTACGCCATTTGAGCGCGGCATCGACCGTTTCGTCCAGCACCGCTATCAGCTGTGCGCGGTGACCGGCCAATGAATCGCAAGCCCCTGCTTGAATCAACGACTCCAGCACCCGTTTGTTCACGACGCGCAGGTCGACTCTTCGGCACAGATCAAGCAAGCTTTCAAACGGACGCTCCGCACGCTCCTTCAGCAGCGAATCTATCGCCTGCGTGCCGACATTCTTGATCGATGCCAAGCCGAAACGTACCGCCCCGTTAACCGGCGTGAACGTCACGCTGCTCTCGTTCACATCAGGCGGCAGCACGGCAATGCCCATGCGGCGGCATTCATCCACATATTCAGCCGTCTTGCGCTGGCTTCCCGTCACAGAGGCCAGCATCGAAGCCATGAACGGAACGGGATGATTCGCCTTCAGCCATGCCGTTTGGAACGCCAATACGCCATAGGCGGCGGCATGCGCGCGCGGGAAACCATAGTCGGCGAAACGGACAATCATATCGTAGACCGCATTGGCGTCCGACTTCTCATAGCCCTGCGTTAAGCTGCCCTCCACGAAGTGTGCACGCTGTTCGTCCAGCACTTCGCGTTTCTTCTTGGATACGGCGCGGCGCAGCAGATCCGCTTCGCCCAGCGAGAAACCTGCCATGGAGGAGGCAATTTGCATGATTTGCTCTTGATAAACGATGATGCCATACGTATCAGCTAGAATCGGCTCCAGCGAAGGATGCGGATATTCCACCTCCACATGTCCATGCTTGCCTTGTATGAATTTAGGTATAAACTCCATCGGACCCGGACGGTAAAGCGCCAGTACGGAGACGATGTCTTCGAATTGAGTCGGCTTCAGCTCTTTGAGCACGCGGCGAACACCGGCTGACTCCAATTGGAAAATGCCCGTCGTTTCACCGCGCGTCAACATCGCGTAAGTCGCAGGGTCTTGATCCGAAATAAATCGAAAATCGACGGTTATCCCTTGCTGTTCCTTGACCCAGTTAAGCGTCCGCTCAAGAATAGACAGCGTACGCAGTCCGAGAAAGTCCATTTTAAGCAAACCGACCGATTCCAGATGTTCCATCGAATACTGGGTCAGCGCCGTACGCTCGCTGCCAGCTTGCAGTGGGACATAATGCGTCAACGGCTCGCCGGAAATGACAACCCCTGCAGCGTGGGTCGAAGCATGGCGCGGCATGCCTTCCACCTTCAAGGCCATCCGCAGCAGATCGCCTGTCTTCGGCTGGCGTTCCGTCGCCTCGCGAAGCTCCGCACTCATGCGCAGCGCTTCCTCCAGCGAGATGCCAAGCTGGTTGGGGATGAGCTTCGCTGCCCGATCCACCTCGGCGAAAGGAACAGCCATCGCGCGGCCGACGTCACGTACTGCGGCTTTTGCCGCCATCGTACCGAACGTAATGATTTGGGCCACATGCTCTTCGCCGTATTTGGCAGAAACATAACTGATAACCTCATCGCGGCGCTCGTCGTTAAAGTCGATATCGATATCGGGCATGGAGATCCGTTCCGGGTTAAGGAACCGCTCGAACAATAGCTTGTATCTGATCGGATCTACGTCGGTAATATTCAGCGTATACGCGACCAAGCTGCCCGCAGAGGAACCCCGTCCCGGGCCCGTACGAATGCCCTGTTCATGGGCAAAACGGATGAAATCCCAAACGATGAGGAAATAGTCGCTGAAGCCCATTTTGTCAATGACGCCGAGCTCATACTCCAGTCTGGTCACCGCTTGTACCTTCGCATTGGAGTCCTCGGCCCAATCCGAATTCCCGGCATATCGTGCTTCGAGTCCTTCGTGGCATAAGGCTGCCAAGTAAGCCGAAGACGTCATTCCGGTCGGAATCGGACTGAACGATGGAAGCAGCGCTCGGCCGAATGTAAGCTCCAAGTTGCATTTCTCCGCAATTTCAACCGTGCGCGCAACCGCATCCGGCGCTTGCCGGAACAGCACCGTCATTTCATCGGCGCTCTTCAAATACATCTGGTCCGTCAGCATTTGCAGCCGATCATCATCTTCGATTGTTTTGCCCGTGCCAATACAGATCAGCACATCCTGCACCGCCGCATCCGCCGATTTCAAGTAATGGACGTCGTTCGTAGCAACGGTCTTAATGCCTGTTTCCTTGGCAAGTGCAAGCGTCGCCTGCAGCACTTTCTTCTGCTCCAGCATGCCGTGATCTTGCAGCTCCAAGTAAAAGTCGTCGCCGAAAATATCACGGTACCGATTCGCCGATCGCAGCGCATGCTCGGTTCGGTCATGCAATAAATGCTGGGCGATCTCGCTCCCCAAACAGGAGCTAAGACAAATAAGACCCTCCGCATGCTGCGAGAGTGATTCAAAGTCGATACGCGGCTTGTAATGGAAGCCCTCCAAATGCCCGATTGAGCTCAGCTTCATCAAATTACGGTAGCCGGTCTCATTCTTGGCGAGCAGGATGAGATGATAAATCGGATTATCTTTGCGGGCGCCTTTCTCGAAACGCGAGCCCGTCGTTAAATAAACCTCGCAGCCGATAATAGGTTTGATTCCTTGTGCCCTGCAGGCTTTATAGAACGGAACGGCGCCATACATGACGCCGTGGTCCGTAAGTGCCAGCGCCTTCATGCCAAGCGCGGAAGCTTGATCCACAAGATCTCGGATTCTTGCAGCCCCATCGAGCAGGCTGAATTCGCTATGAACGTGTAAATGTACAAAGTCTTGTCCGCCGCTCATCGCTATTCCTTCTTTCTTTCTATCGAAGCATCATTTTATACTAGTTTATCATATTGAAGCCCTCCTCGCCCATAGAATGGACTAGGGGACGAGCATGACGTCCTCTCATTCCACAGGAAGGGTGAACGTATAAATGGACTCCTTCTTATCCAAAGCGACGATCGATTTCTTCATTGCCTTCGGCGTTGTATTCGGCGGCTCCATGCTGGCGGGCATCGGATCTGTCTTCGTATTGGCTGCCCCGGCAGCCGTAATGCTGGAAACCGCGACAAGGCTGAAAATATGGGCGCTCGTAGCGGCCGTCGGCGGAACGATCGACCCGATGCGCGTCATTGAGAGCAACATGATCGAAGGACATCTCTCGCCGGTTGTGCTGCAAATCGCGTATATCCTGTGTGCTTTTCTCGGTGCGCATATGGGAACTGAGCTTGTCCGGTGGTTATGCAGAGGGGCGGTCTGACCGATGAGGGTACCGCCTTTTGAACGGTTTACGAGGTTCATGCAAGCGGCTGCTTATGTCGTGCTGGGGTCGATATTAGGCGCGATGTTGTATCACGCCGTCTTCTTTATGAACTTCAATGCGCTTCGCGACAGCAACACGGCGCTTGAGGATAAGCTGATCGAATACGAGGATCGAATCGAGAAACTAAATAAATTCAAGGACCAGCATACCGTTATTCAGAGCATTCAGCCGATTATGCTGGATAATAAAGGGAGTGACGGGGCTGCCATCACGAATGAACAAGTCAAGCTGGCACTCAAATCAAAGCTTAAGACCGACTTGTCCGTCTTCGTAGGTACCAGTATTTACAAAATCAATTCCAACGCCGAGCTTTCCTGGGACCTGCTGGACCGCAAAATTTATACCGTGGAAGGGAAAGAGTTTATCGTGCAAATTCGGACGATGCTTGTCGTAGACAACGTGCTTCAAGTGTGGTTCAAAGCTGCGCTCAATCAACGACAGATTAATTGATTCTGCATCGGTGCCGGCCGTTTCACTTGCAGCTGTAATTCATGGTACAATAAGGCACATATTGAAAGCTGCACAGCTTAAAGGAGATGCTTGTTTCACTATGGTCAACGCATTACATTGGGCGATCGTCATTATTATTTGCGGCACATCGCTGCTCTCGGTTTATTTCAGCTTCCAGGCACGCCGCTCTGCGGACACCCGTGTACGTGGTCTAAACGCAGCGCGGATGAACATGAGCATGGGCATCATGCTAATCTTCATCGCTTTGTTTATGATGCTAGCTTACAGCGGCTCCACGATAAAAGTTATTATCGGCGCTCTGTTTATCGTGCTGGGACTGTTCAACCTGTTCGCAGGACTGCGCAATGGCAGCGTATACCGCTCGATGAAGGGTTAATACGGATCAATCAGCTGCGCTGTCAGCAGCGCTTTGGCAGCAAGGCCGCCGGGGTCTTTCAACTCGATTTCGAGCTTGGCGCTCTTGCGGCTCATCTCCAGCAAACTCGGCATGATGACCACTTCGCTCTCCAGTTGGACAGGTCTTACGAAGTATGTCGTCATGCTTTCAATGACATAATCCCGCTTCCCCAACTCCCGAATTAATCCCCGTGCCGCCTGATTCATGAGCGTAACCAATACGCCTTCCGAGATTGTACCGAACGTGCCCGACATTTGCGGCGTAATTCGTCCCTCGTACAGCCATTCTCCACTATGCTCGCTCTCTTTCTTCTCAAAACCCGCTCCGATCAACTCATCGAAGGTTTCGCCTGATTCCTTCTGTTTCCCGGCATACCGCATCGCTTCCAGCACTTCACTTCGGCTAAGCGCCGCCAGCAATTTACGATTCTTATCGACGATCGGCAGCAGGTCGATCCCTTCGGCTGCCATCGTATGCGCCGCAGAAGCAATCGGAATGTTCGGCGCAGCCGTAATCGGGCTTCGCGTCATCAACCGTTCAACCAGTTGAGTTTCCTGTGCTCCTTCAGCATCCTTAGCCGTCATGATACCGACAACTCTGCCTCGATCGTCCAGCACCGGGAAACGCGTCCCGCCGACACGGCTCGCAAGCGAAACGTAATCCGCCTTCGTCTCCCCGAGTCTCATCGTTTCAACCGGACGGCTGTAAGTAACGATATCCTCGACAAGCATGATTTTCTGACGGATCAAGCGGTCAAACATGGCGCGGTTAATCATCGAAGCGACGGTAAACGTATCATACTTGGATGAGATTATCGGCAAGCCTTTCTCATCTGCAAGCCGCTTCATATCCTCGCTGGTGCCGAATCCCCCTGTAATTAACACGCCTGCTCCCTGCTCAAGCGCGCAGCCGTGCGCACCTTGCCTGTTACCGACAATCAACAGACTGCCTGCATCGATGTAACGGACCATCGCATCAAGCTCCATCGCGCCAATGACGAATTTATGCAGTGTTTTCACAAGTCCTGCCGCTCCGCCGATCAGCTCACCTTGCACGATATCAAGCACTTCTCCGAACGTTAAACGGTCTAGCGATTCCCGGTTCTTCCGCTGTATGCGGACCGTGCCGATCCGCTCTTTGGTGCTGACGAGCCCGGTCGATTCCGCTTCTTTAATCGCTTTATAGGCAGTGCCTTCACTGACTTCCAGCTCTTCGGCCATCGTGCGTACAGAAAGTTTCGTACCAATTTCGAGCTGCTGGATATACTGCATGAGTCGCTCATGTTTTGTCTGCGATTCAAGTCCTTTTTCTCCTGTTATCACAGTGGCCCCCCTTACTTATTTCAACCAATTGGTCGGCTTGTTCTAGTTCTATATTAGCAGATGCTCTTCCTGCTGGCATATCTGCTGAGAGGTCAAGTATCTCGGAAAAAGGGCCTTTCCCCCATGTTTTTCATGATGTCCGCTAATCACCAAGGGGTAGATGTCCTCATATGATGAAAGTAATTCGTGTGAAAATCCCATAGACCGCAAGCTGCACGTCGTCATCCTCCAGCTTGGAAGGAGATCCGTCGATGCTGAAATCGAAAGTCGCCGTTCAGGTGATCAGCCCAGGCATCTTGCCGGATGATGCCATTATGCTCGGTGATGCTTATTTGAGACAGTGGAAAATACCGCAAGGGCAGCCCATTATGCTGAAATTCGGTGCATTCCGCCACTATGTAAAAGTCGTCCCGGTCGAGCGGTTTGACGGTATGCGTATTGGGCAAAGCTTAGCCCGCAAAATGGGGCTGATCTCAAGCACCACACTGCGAATCCGTTACCGGCAGGATAATGCCACACTCGCGATAGGTCCGCTGATCGGCGTACTTATCAGCCGAGATGATCCTGAAGCCAGGGATCGGCCGTTTGGTACCATCACTATGTTCTGCAAGGAACTCGTAGACGCCTGTGAAGCACAAGGCGCTCATGTTTATTTCTTCACACCGGATCATATTTCAGACAATTTCAACACACTCGAGGCTTGGGTCTATTCCGATGGCTGGCGGAAAGTACCTGTTCCTGCACCGGATGTGGTCAACAATCGTCTGACCTCTCGCAAGCTTGAAAACCGACCAAATGTACAGCTCTTCATCAAAGAAACCAAACATCGTCATAACAGTGTCGTGTTCAATGAGAAGTTTCTCGATAAAGCCGAAGTGTTTGATGCTCTTGTGAAGGATCCTTCGCTCGTTCGTTATCTGCCCGAATCCCATGTGCTTCGCAGCTTTCAGGTGTTGAAGTCGATGTGCTTAAAGCATAATACCGTCTTCTTGAAGCCGGTACGCGGCAGCTTGGGCAAAGGCATCATTCGCATTTCCAGATTAGATACCGACTCCTATTCCGCTCAGTATGCTACGACTACAGGCACACGCAGGCAGCATTTCGGCGGGATCGATAAGCTCTATGCTTCCCTCTCAGGCAAAATGAAGACGGTGCGCTATCAAATCCAGCAAGGGCTGCATCTCATCGACATCATGGGTAGACCTGTCGATTTCCGAGCGCTCGTGCAGAAGAACGAAACCGGTAAATGGGCGCTTACTTCCATAGTGGCACGAACGGCAGGCACCCATCATTTCGTGTCGAACTTGGCACGAGGCGGTACGCTCAGCACGGTGAGAGAAGCGGTCAACAAATCCAATTTGTCCAGCGCAAACGGTCAGGATGCACCAGGGAAGCTGCAGCGGGCGGCGCTTGAAATCGCCAAAGGGATTGACACACACATTCCCGCCCACTTCGGCGAGCTGGGTATCGACTTGGCGCTTGATGCCAGCGGCCGAGTATGGCTGCTCGAAGTGAACTCCAAGCCATCCAAGAACGACAATACACCGCTTCAGGATAATAAAATCCGTCCTTCCGTTCGAAATATGGTGCGCTATGCAAGACATTTGGCCGAATTTTAACGAAAAGGAGGAAGCGGTGATGGCTGAGCATCCGTACAGCAGCGTCCTCGGCATTATGATTAGCGAACTTCGTGTCCCCTCCTCAAGTCCCGGCGCAGATGATCCCCCTCCGGTGATGCCTGAGGATCTATTTTGCCGTCGTTTATCTCGGATTGGGCAGTCACTTGGCCTATTCGTCTATTTATTCTGCGCTTCCCAAGTCACGGGAGGCTCATCTCGATTGATCAAGGGCTTCGTGCTGAAACACGGCCAATGGCAGCAAGGAAGCTTCCCGCTTCCCAATGTTCTCTATGACCGTTCGCTTCCAAAGACAAATGCCCAATATAGAGCTGCAAGCCATGCACTTGCGGAACTGAAACGCCTGAAGCCGTATATACTGCTGAATGGCGCACTTCCCGGCAAACTAGACGTTTATCGGGAGCTCGAACGGGATTCGCAGCTGTCGCCGTGGCTGCCTTCAACCTACAAGTATGAAGGAGCTTCCGTACTCACGCAGCTGATGAAGCAATATCCCGAAGGCTTATTTCTCAAACCAACTGCAGGCAGCCATGGCAAAGGTGCCATTCGCCTGCTACGGAGCGAGGACGGCTGGCATATTGACGGCCGCGATCGAAAGAATCGCCCCCTCACGATCCTACGCGACAATTGGCAGGATGTATGCCGTTGGATCAATGGCTTCGTTGCATCCACGACGTATATCGTTCAGCCTTACTTGCCCCTCACCGGTAAAGATGGCCGATCGTATGATGTCCGCGTATTGATCCAGAAGGACGAAACAGGCAAATGGTCGTTCACAGGGGCAGCTGTCCGGACCGGGCAGCAAGGGAGCGTTACCGCCAACTTACATGGCGGCGGCTCAGCCCAAAGCGCGCTGGAAGCATTGACGGAACAGTTCGACAGCGAAACCGCTGGACGGCTGCTCGGACGAATTCGCTGGATCAGCGAACGGGCGGCGGCGGCGCTGGAGAATCATTTTGGCAGGCTCGCCGAACTTGGCATTGACTACGGCATCGAGCAAGGCGGCCGGATATGGCTGCTCGAAGCGAATGCCAAACCCGGACGGAAGGCGCTGGAAGGCGACGAGAGCGCTGCGAGGCTGGCCGTTGAACGACCAATCCGTTATGCCATGAAGCTCGCCGCGCACAGGCAGCCGGTTTATCAGTTTGGACGAAATCAAAGGAGATACATCCAGGAGGTTCATCCATGAGTTTGACATCTTGTCATGTACACTTCTCACCATCAAGCGATCGAATCGTTTACCTGTCGGGCTCACTCCTTAAATCGCTGAAGCTCGCCGGCAAAAAAACCATTCAACTAAAGCTTGGTCATGAAAGCATAACTGCTGCCGTAAAGCCGATCGATCGGCAAGGCCATCACCTCTACCTCTCCGCAGGCGTTCGCCAATCCATCCGGGTTCCGAAGGCAGGCAGCATTTCTTATATCCAAGGCAGCGAAAATGAGGTTCAAATCGGACCCCTCATCGGCGTGCTGACCGATGGCAGCCGATCTGCCGATTCCCCTTTCGGCGCACGTTCGGGTTATATCCGGCAGCTGCTTCGTACAGGGGAACGCAAAGCCTACTTCTTCGCCTTCACTCCGCGTGATGTGAACTGGAATCAAGGGACGATCAATGGGTATTTCCTGAACAGTACGGGAAGCTGGTACCGCAAAGTCGTTCCGCTCCCGGATGTCGTTTATAACCGCCTCCCAAGCCGCATCGCCGAGACGACGGCTACGATCATGTCGCTGCGGGAGAAGTTTATCCGTAAAGGGGTTCCGTTCTTCAACTGGAGCTTCTTCAATAAATCCGATGTCTATAAGCTGCTCGATAAGGATGTCGAGGCGCTGGAGCATTTGCCGGAATCGGTGAATAACCCGCGTGCCGATAAAATTAAAGAAATGCTTGAGAAACATCAATTTATCTATTACAAACCTTCTGCCGGAAGTCTCGGTATCGGGATCTATCGGCTGACGTATCACCCCAAACGCGGTTATTTTGCCAGATACCGCAGAGGAGATACGAATGTGCTGCTGCGTTTCACGAGCTTCAGCAGTCTGATGAGGATGCTGGAAACCAGACATGGCAGCGGACTTGGTCGTTATGTCAGTCAGCAAGGCGTGCGATTGATCGAAATTGACGGATGTCCGATCGACTTCCGTTTCCATATGCATAAGAATGGCAGCAACAAGTGGGTTCCTGTGGGCATCGGCGCGAAGAAAGCCGGACGCGGCAGCGTTACCACGCATATCAAGAACGGCGGCTCGCTGCTTACGCCGGAGCAGGCGCTTAGCCGGGCGTTCGGAGATCGCTCCGATGAAATCTTGACGAAAGCCAAGGATGTCTCGGTTAAACTGTCGGAAGCGATTGAACGCAATTTCCCTCATACGCTGGGTGAACTCGGACTTGATATCGGCATCGACAAGGATGGCGAGGTTTGGATGTTCGAAGCCAATGCCAAGCCGGGCCGGTCGATCTTCAGCCATCCTGCGCTGCGTGCGCAAGGACGTGATTCCGTTACTCATATTCTGGATCATTGCATGTATTTAAGCAGGTTCACGGGGCAAGGAGGCGAAGCTTAATGGCACTCGTTATTCACGAGGATACGGCGGTGGATGAAGCCGCCTCCATTCAGCGTAAGCAGCCGGTACTCGCTATCTTGACGATTGAGGATGAGATCCAGCTATTTCGAGGCAATCGGGGAAACTTCGCAGATATCATTGCTATGGGCACCGAGTTCGGGTTTCTGGTTTATGTGCTAACCGTCAAGCAGCTGAAGCTTCAGCGCAAGCTGCTTGACGGCTTTACCTTCAATACGGCTACGGAGAGCTGGGAGATGCAGAAATTCCCGCTGCCTGACCTTATCTACAATCGCATTCCGCTTCGCGAGGATGAGCTGCAGCCGGAAGTGAAACGAAAAATTGCGGCATGCGTCAAACATCCCCGCATACAGCTCTTCAATCCTGCTTTCTTCAACAAGTGGAGCCTGTTCAAATGGCTGAAGCAGTCGCGCACGACTCAGCCGTTCATTCCGGCGACACGCCGTCTGCTAACGATCAGCGGACTCGGCAAGATGATGCTGAAGCATAAATATTTGTATCTCAAGCCTGTCAGCGGCAAAGCCGGTAAAGGGATCATGACCATCCAGCTGCAGCAGGAAAAACCGCTTCCCTATCGATTGAAGATCCAAGGGGATCGCGGAAGCACGACCTACAATTGCGGCACGATCGGGAAGCTGTGGACGCGCATTATCAAAGAAAGCAGCGGCGAACGTTATATTGCCCAGCAGGGCATTCAGCTCGCTGCCTTCAATGAGCGCTCCTTCGATCTTCGTGCACTCGTGCAGAAGAACCGGCGCGGACAATGGGACATCTCCGGCATTGGCGCACGTGTCGCCGGAACGTACAGCATTACGACACATGTGCCGCGCGGCGGCAGCATCGAAGACCCCGAGAAGCTGCTTGTCAGCGTATTTGGTCAAGATGAGGCACGTAAACTGCTAGTAAAGGCCCGCAACGCTGCGTTAATTATTGCTCGTCAAATCGAGCGCGGATCCGGCCGCCGCTTGGCGGAAATGTCGATGGATCTTGGCGTGGACCAGTTTGGAGGTATTTGGTTCTTCGAGGCCAACGCGAAGCCGATGAAATTCGACGAGCCGGATATTCGCAAACGTTCGCTTGAGCGTATCTTTCACTACAGCCAATATTTGCTCAAGCTGAAGGGTCTATAGCGAGGAGTGATTTGCCGTGCAGGTAAAGCTGCTAACACCGTCCCAATGGGCATCTGCGAAGGAGAAGGTAACCCGCTTCTTATACCGGTATGGCGACGATCGCATCACGAATGCAGCCTTGGTTGAGCTGCGGGAACTCCCCGCGGCGCAGCTGGCCTGCAGCCGTTCCGGTGAAGCTTCTGCCGCTATTGCGCTGGCGATTTCAAGCAGCGGCAAGCTGGCTGCATGTGCATTTGCCGCTGAAGGCGGCGAACGCGCATGCTTCGTCGTCGTTTCCCCGGAGTTCCGCGGCCAAGGCGCCGGAAGCGCGCTGCTAAAGGCGCTCAGTCAGCGCATGGGCTCGCTTACCTGCTCCGTAGCCTCGGATAATCCCTCCAGCATGGCGATGTGTTTCCGTGCCGGCATGAGGGCTGTTAGCTTGCATACCGGTCCAACCGGCAAGCCGACACTGCGTTTTGAGAGCTAAGTTAAGACTGAGCGGTGCCTCATCGCAAAACTTTACGTTTACGCTTCCGATTCCGATGTTAGTTTGTGCACTATCGATTTCCATCGGTTCTTCACCGCAAAATCTTTGAGGAGGAGTCCTTATGGTTCAGCCGGTTCTCGGCATCCTAACGCTCTATCTGAACGACAATGGATTGCTCGAGGAGAAACCGATCTATCAACGCATGACGTTGGCCGGCAAGAAGCTCGGTCTTGAAGTATTTGTGTTCACACCGGCGGACGTCAACTATTCAGATAATCGGATTCATGCCCATATCTATGACACTTCATCGCAAAGCTGGACGCGCAAATGGCGGTCTTTTCCCCATATGATCTATGATCGCTGCCGCATTCAGCGCAGCCATCGGTTCGTTCAGCTCAGTCATTTTCGCAAAAAATACGGCCACTTGACCTTCTTAAACCGAGTGCTTCGCAACAAGTGGACAGTGTACCGGACGATGCGCAAAGAAAATGAGTTCGTCCCCCATCTTCCTATGACAAGGCTATACGAGAATCCCAGCGATCTAACGGAAATGGTCCGTAAATATCCGCTCATTTATTTGAAGCCGATCAACGGTACCGGAGGCAGAGGCATTCTGCGCATTGAGAAGCAGCAGGGCGGCGATTATTTAATCCAGGGCAGAGATCAAGATCGGCGCATCGTTCGTCCACAGCGCGCTTCCCTCTCTGGCATTCACGGCCGACTGGCCTCGTGGGATTTGAAAGGGAACCATTATCTCGTGCAGCAAGGTATCCAGCTGAAACTGCCGAACGGCCGCGTGCATGATTATCGGATGCTCGTGCAGAAGAACGGCAACGGGGAATGGGAAGTGACCGGCTGCGCCGGACGAATCGGCGCTTCTGGCAGCATTACCTCCAACCTGCACGGCGGCGGTCAAGCCATCAAGATGCAATCGCTGCTTAGCGACTGGATTCGAAACGAGGATACGGCTACGGATATTCGTCAGAAAGCCGAGGATTTCGGCGTAAAAGTAGCTGCTTATCTCGAGGAGTCTTATGGGCGCTTATGTGAGCTCGCGCTTGATCTGGCTATCGACCGGAGAGGACAGATCTGGCTGCTCGAGGTGAACCCGAAGCCGGCCCGCGAAGTATTCGTGCAAGCCGGAGAGCGCGAGACCTACAAGCAAGCGATCATTCGGCCGCTGGAGTATGCCGTCTGGCTCTATGATCAGAAGAAGCGGCGCAAAGAGAAGCTTGATAAACAAGATAAACAGGATAAACAGGAGAAGCATGTGCCTTCACTGGATTAAGTCCTACAAGGCCGCATCATTCTATTGCTAAGAGAGGTACTGGGTACCTCTCTTAGGACTACATACGGCTATTTCAATCAAGGAGAGGTACGAGGTACCTCTCTTCGCGCATCATCCTCGCTTTTCCGCCTACGTGCGACCTCTCTTCGCTCTCCGTTCACACTTCTCACCAATGAGCAGTACCCAATACCTCTCTTCGCGCTCCATCCTCGCTTTCCCACAAAAGAGCAGTACCCACTACCTCTCTTCGCGCTCCATCAACGCTGCGCTCGCATCCCCCTCCTCACTACCGCTCACCTCACTCACTAACCAAACAAAGAAGGCCGCCTCAAAAGTCGCCATGCACACTTTTGAGACAGCCTATACATTCTACACTTGCGTCAACGCGAGCAGCTCGCGGAAGTCGGAGATAAGGGCATCCGCTCCTTGCAGCTCTTCCTTCCGACCGTACACGGCATAAGCGCAGCCAACGACGCCAAGCCCATTGCTCTTGCCAGCTTCTACATCGGAAGAACGGTCCCCCACCATCCAGGCGGACTTCACACCATGGTCTTCCATGAGCCGCGCTACAAGATGGATTTTCGACGCAGTCCCATACTCCCCTGCACTATACAAACCATCGAACAATGGAGCGATTCCCTTGTAACGGGCAACCTCTTTCACATACCGCTCCAAACCGTTGCTGGCAACAAACAACCTGAATCCTTGCTCCTTAAGCGACTGCAGCGTCTCGGCTACATGCGGATATAGCTCGCCCTCGCCAGCTTCCAAGCCTTCGAGCTCATATTGGAGCAGCAGCTCGTCAGCCCGTCTCTGAGCCGCCTCTGTACCGTCCGGCATCACCTTGCGCCAGATGTCCTCCAGCAGCATCCCAAGACAGCTCAGCAGCTTCTCTACCGGCGGAGTGGGCTTCATATACAAACCCTCTGCCCGCAGCGTTTCGAAGATACGCTCATGCACGTGGATGAGCAGCGTATCCGTTTCAAACAATGTACCATCCATATCAAATATAATGGCCTCAGGCCGTGGCAATGTAACGTTGCTCTGCAAGAAGAAATCCCCTTTTCGCATTATTGCCCTTTATCATACTGGAAAAGAAGACCGCCGCGCAACCTGCATTTACCATTTGCCGGGATCAATATCTTTCGGTCCTAGCCCATCCCATACATTCGAAATGTTCGCCTGCTCCGGATGCTCGAACACCAGGAAGGCTGTTGGCAAATATCTGCCTTCGCTGCTCTTAGTCGACGGTTTGTTGATGACTTGACCATCATTGACCAGAACAGTGGACGATCCGCCATCTAAATTGGCTGCGATGACTGCCCCGCGCTCCAGCATAATCTGCTGCACATCGTACAGATTCGCACCAATGCTATGTCCGGGCTGTCTGCCGTCGATAACGACGAAGAGAATGGCACCATCCTCTCGCTGTCCCATCGCCGTCCTGGGAGCGATTCCCCAGCCATCTGCCGCATTCTTTATAAGTCCCTTGCCGTTCACGATAATGCGAGGCTGGAACGTCACCGCTTCCTGCACCCCCATCTGCTCCAGCTCTGAGAGTGTATAGCGGCCCGCTACCATTTTGCCGTCGCGATCCAGTCCTACGACTTGCGTTGATTTCGATTTGCCCAAATCATCATAGAACAGCTTCCCGCCAGACATGACGATGCCAATCGGCTGAAACCCATTCCCTTGCCAATTCGGATCGGCAAACCCGCCGCCATTGACTCCCGCTATTGCTCCGGTCCGCTCTACCATGCTCCGCACGCGCTCACCGCGGCCTTGTTTCGCCGGAACGCCGATACGGATTTTCGTCGGATCATTAACCGTCATGACATACCCGCTGTAGCCTGTTCCGGAAATCTCCTCGATTTCGACGAGCGGCTTCTCCTCCGGCTCTGTGATGGCAGGTACGGCTGCATTAACCGGCTGCGGCTGCAGCTGCGGATGTATTTCATGTGTATCTCGTTCTTCTCCCATCGCATTAAAGCGCTGCTGGTATTGCTGTACTCGCACATCGAGCTCATGCTGTCCGATGATGTACTTCGCCCAATGCCTATGCTGTGTTGTAATGAGCGTATCCGCCATCAGATAGCGAAAGTTGCTGCCGGACGGTGTCAACAGCAGCCATCCGATTCCCGTAATGCCAAGCATCAGCAAGACGATCCCGCTGATGGTCATGATGCGAACCATTCGTTTCCATCGTCTTCTGAATCCATTGGTGATCGTCGCTTGGTGCTGTAGTGGAGTGTCGGTACGTTTCATAGATGCCTCTCTCGGTGTCGGTACATTCGATTGTATGTCCATCCTCCGCCTCGCTTTTCCCAGACTTCAAACACATTGTAACTAGTAAACGCGGTGCGGAATATAAAAGTTTCAGTCGAATGAAGAATTTGACAAAACTAGTTAAATTTCGCCAAAAATCGCTTATAAAATCACCAAAAAAGCCGGCTCCGCGCGAGGGCCAGCTTCGTACTCGTACATGAGATTGACCACGAAATTAGAACACTTTCTTCGTGCTCTGATCGGCTTTTATCATCTCGACCGCTTCCTTGAAACGCATGGCATGGACGATTTCACGCTCACGCAGAAATTTCAGACCATCCTGCAAATCCACGTCGTCGGTCATATCGATAATCCATTGGTACGTCGCACGCGCCTTCTCCTCGGCCGCAATATCCTCATACAAATCTGCGAGCGGATCGCCTTTCGTTCCAATATAGGCCGCCGTCCACGGTACCCCTGAAGCGTTGTTGTAAAATATGCCGTTATCGTGATTTACATAATTCGGAGCGAGCCCCGCTTCTTCAAGCTGCTTCGGTGTCGCATCTTTCGTAAGCTTATAGATCATGGTAGCGATCATTTCCAAATGGGCAAATTCCTCCGTACCGATATCCGTAAGCAAACCAATGACCTTGTTAGGAATCGAGTACCGCTGATTTAAATACCTGAGCGCCGCTGACAATTCGCCATCGGCTCCACCGTATTGTTCGATCAGATAACCGGCAACCCTGGGATCGCATTTGCTGACCCGCACAGGGTACTGGAGCTTCTTCTCATAAATCCACATGGAATCTCCTCCTCTCCTTTCTCCACCTGCAAGTCAGCTCTTATACTTGCCACGGCCAAGGGCACTCGACCCACTGCCATGGATATTTGGAGTAACTGCGTCCGAATTGCATAAGCGGTCCGTACTCCATTTCGAATTGCATGGCACACTGCTGCCGCTGCTGTGCCAACTGGTTGAATTGCTGCAGCGCCTGCAGATCATTAGGATGCGTATCGAGATACAGCGTTAGCTCTACCAAGGCAAAATCCAGCTGCTGCAGTTCAAGCAGCTTCTGATAATATTTTTCGTCCAGCTGCTTATTCATCTTGCTGCCCCCTCATCGAGCTTTTCGCCTCATAAGGACCATATAATGCGGGCCAAAGCGTCCCTAATTTGAGTGCATCTGCAAGTGAGAATTGCGGTAAATTCATCGGCTGATAGGGCATAAATTCATTCGGCGGTACGTAGTAGGATTTCACGTATTTAGGCGGGCAAGGATCGAACGGACCTATGAACGGATACCAATCTCGTGTCGGCTTCATCGCATTCACCTGTATTCTCCTCCTAATATTCGAATCGGACCGGAGTAGTAACAAAAATCCATTTCTAATCATATGACATTCGCCCAGTAAATGTTCCTGTAGATTACGTGAATATTCCATTTTGATTTCCCGGGGAATAGTGTACATGCATCAAAAAAGCTGACGCCTCAATCATCTATGATGATCGAAGCGCCAGCCTCAACTTCTTTATTCCGTTTCATCCAGCTGCTCTGTTTCTTCCGGCTGCTGCTTCACGCGGTAGATAGACACACGCAGCACTCGCAGCCGTTCGCTTTCCGCTACTTCAAAAGCATAGTCATCAACTACAATCTTCTTGCCTTTATCCGGATTGCCCTCGAGCTGTGTGAAAAGCCAGCCGCCGATTGTATCGACGTCCTCATCTTCAATATCCAAGTTAAACATATCGTTGATTTCTTCGATCAGCGTTCGACCGTCTACTGAGGTGACATCGCCTTTCACGACAATGTTTGGCTGCTGATTATCGAATTCATCATGAATTTCGCCGACAATTTCCTCCAGAATACTCTCAGTTGTCAGCATCCCGGCAGTCCCTCCATACTCATCCACAACGATAGCCAGCTGTGAGTGCTTGCGCTGCATCAGCTTTAAAACATGGCTGATTTCCATCGACTCCGGCACATTGAGAATCGGGCGGAGATATTTTTGGATGGATTGCTCCTCATCCGGATCGGATGTGAGTAAATCCGTAATATGCACAAATCCGATGAGCTGATCCTTATCCTCCACACAAACCGGATAGCGAGTATGTTTGGTCGCGTAAACGATCTTCATATTCTCCTCGTAAGAATGCTCCGCATAGAGACAGTCCATGTCTGTCCTTGGCAGCATAACCTCGCGAGCAAGCCTGTCACTGAATTCGAAAATATTGTCAAACAGACGAAGCTCATCCTTATCGATAATGCCGCTCTTGGCGCTCTGATTCATCAGAATGCGAATTTCTTCCTCCGTATGTGCCGAATCATGCTCGCTGGCCGGCTGAACGCCAAACAATCGCAGTAAGCGATTGGCTGATCCGTTGAGCAGCCAGATGACAGGCAGAAACATTTTGTAGAAGAAGAGCAGCGGCATCGACAGCCATAAAGAAGTCGCTTCTGATTTCTGAATCGCCAGCGATTTAGGCGCGAGCTCTCCAAGTACGATGTGTAGAAAGGTAATGACGAGAAATCCGATAATGATCGAAACCGTATGTACGAGCGTCTCATCCGTTAAACCGAACTTGAAAAACAACGGTTCGACGATGAGATCAGAAATGGCCGGCTCCCCTACCCAGCCTAGACCAAGAGAAGCTAACGTAATACCGAATTGCGTGGCTGACAAGTAAGCATCCAGCTTCTTGTTTACGGTCAGCGCGTACTTCGCCCTCTTATGTCCTTCATTGGACAGCTGCGTCAACCTCGATGAACGAACCTTCACTAAGGAGAACTCCGCCGCTACGAAAAAACCGTTCAACAAAACAAGTATAAGGACTACACATAAATTTAACAGAATTCGGCCTGCTTCAAATTCATGCAAAGGCTTCGTCCGCTCCTCTCATCGGCATATCGCCGCTCTATCTATATTATAGGATGGCTTGACGAGTTCCAAAGTCGACATCCCGGTAATACATGTCTTTCACGAGCAGGTTCGGTCCGCAGCAGGAAGCAGCCGGGCAATGACAATCAACGCTGCGAGCCAGCGGATGCGCAAGCCATCGGCCGAACAGATCGTCTAACCGATCTGAGCCGATGTTGCCGAACGCCGGAACATCGGAGAAATCGGTGACGAACACATCGCCTGTAAATAAATTCACATTCAAACGATTGCGTCCATCCGGATCGTTACGCACCGTCACAAGCGGTGCTGAAGCCAATCTCGCAAGCAGCTCGCGGTCTTCCTTTTGTTCATTACAGTGGTAGAACGGCAAAGTGCCGAAGAGCATCCATACAGAAGGGTCCCGGCTGTCCAGCAAGGAAGTAATGGCATCTCGCATCTGCTGCTTCGAAATAACCGGCAAATCCGCTGCAAATGCGCTAGGATACATCGGATGGACCTCATGGCGCTTACAGCCCATTTCCAGAATCAGCTTGTGAATCTCCGGCATTTTATTATAAGTCCGGAAATTAATCATCGATTCTGCCGAAACGAACAGTCCGCCGTCACTTAGTCGTCTTGCATTCTCAATCATGCGGTCATACATACGCGCTGCTGTTTCCTTCGAAACAGGATGCCCGCTTTTGGCAAAGCCTATTTGGTGAAAATCCTCGCTGCTCGTGTAATTGAATGAAATGTGCATCACATCCAGGTAAGGCGCGATCTCCTCGTACCTGCCATAGTCCAATGTGACATTGGAGTTAATTTGTGAGGATACGCCTCTACCGCGCGCGTACTTCAGCAGCGGAATCATATACTCTCGCACTGCTTTCGCTGAGAATGTAGGTTCTCCGCCGGTAATACTAATCGTCTTCAGATGTTCAACTTCATCTAATCTGCGCAATAACGTATCGAGCGGCAGCTTCGCAGGTTCTGCCATCACTAATGTGTCACCAACGGCACAATGCTCGCAGCGCATGTTGCATAAGTTGGATAGTGTCATCTCAACACTTGTCAGCACATGCTGACCATGCTCGCGCAAGGAAAGAATGGGATCCCACGGATCGTTCGCGGGCGTGAATAATAGCTTTGAATTCGGTTGTACAAAAGGTATAGCATTCTGCATTTGTTTCAGCACCTTACTTTGTCATGATATACGCACGCTCTTAAATAGCTTTCTTTTATTGTAATGTCCGAAGTCGCTCGTTGCAAACAGAATGGTGCAAAAATACGAAAAGGAGCCTGCTCGGCTCCCCGGACTACCATATTGGATTGGGCTGCTGGAGCCGTTCAATCCTACTCCTCAGTAAGCCTCAGCAAATGATTGATCCTCATTCACGCCTACAATCATTGTCGTCAATTGCTTGGATAGGTCAACCTCGTAAGGCACCTTCAGCTCTTCGCCCTGCTCGTTGTTCAGAATTCGAACGACAGGCCTGTGCGGGCAAGAAGCATTGATATCTACTACGACGCCGCTCTCGCCGGAATGAAACTTTACGGTAATGCCAAGCGGGTAAATGGCTACTTTATCTCGGAACAGCTGAAGCATTCTCTGCTCGTATAATGTACCGGTACCGGCATATAGCGACTCTACCGCTTCATGGGGCAGCAGCGGATTACGGTAAATACGAGTTGTCGTCATCGCATCATAAGAATCGACGAGTCCAATCCACTTCGCATACTCGTGAATTTCATTGCCTTTTATGCCTCGCGGATAACCGCTCCCATCCAGCCGCTCATGATGCTGGTAGGCGCAATGGGCAGCTAGCAATGGAATATTCGGCTCATCCTTCAACAGATAATAACCGCGTTCCGCGTGCCGCTTCATTTCTTCATACTCATCCCTCGATAGCGAGCCTTGCTTCTTGAGAATGTTCATATTGATCTGCGTCTTGCCAATGTCATGCAGCATGGCGCCGAGACCAAGCGTCATCAGCTCGTCCCTGGAGTAGCCGTTCGCAATGCCGAGCAAAGTCGTATAGACCGATACATTCAGCGAATGCTGGAACAAATAATCATCCACGATGCCCATGTTCATGAGCATAATCATAGCATCCTTCTGATCCGTCAAATCGTCGATTACCATCGTCATTATTTGTTTGAACGATTTCGCTATATATGGATAAGTTACGCCGCTCTTCCGATTAGGACGATCCATTAAATCCCGGAAATTCGTCCTAATCTCGCTAAGCGCCCTATGTCTTGTCTCTTCGCTTATGATATCGGGAATGACCAAATCGGCCGTTCGCGGATCTTGAATATAGACAAAATGAACCCCGCACTCGTAAAGGCGGGTAATCAATCTTGTCGATAATTCGACATTCTCGCCAAGTAGGACCAGTCCATCCTCGGAATAAATCTTTTTAGCTAGTCTCATGCCCGGCCGGCACATCTGTGTGGGCAATAATCGCATCGTATCGACCCCTGCCTTGCATCTATTTTCCTAAATTTGTAGGCTAGGTAAGAAGAAATGCTATGCCGTACGGTGTCGGCGTGGTAAGTTTCTTCCCTGAAAATGCTAGTGAAGTATCGCTCAAATACCAATACTTTCTAGTATTTTATAAAAACCTCGTAATGTTACTGTAAGGGATTTGAGAAAAAAGAGCAATAACCGATTCGCCAAATATCGACATATTCGTGTTATTTTTCTTAGCTCATCACAAACAGCCAGAACAAAGCCGCCAATACAAAACGGTAAATAGCGAAATGCGTCAGTCTTACCTTCTGGATAAAGCGCAGGAACAAGACAATGACAAGCCAAGCAACAACAAAGGAGACGAGGAACCCTACAATAAAGAACATCAAATTGTCGCCTTCAATATACTTGTAGTTGTCGAGCATTTCATAGCCGGTAGCCGCCACCATGATAGGAATTGCCATCAGGAACGAGAAGTCTGCTGCAGCTTTATAGCTTGTCCCTGTTAGCATGCCGCCGGCAATTGTAGAGCCCGAACGAGAGAAACCCGGCCAAAGCGACAAACATTGCAGCAAGCCGATACCGAAAGCCTGCTTGTATGAAATATCGTCCATCGTTTCGGATACCACTTTGATTCGACGAGTCTTCTGCAGCCGCTCAGCAGCGATCATATAGATCCCGCCGACCACGAGGGAAAATAAGACCGGTGTCTGATTGAAGCCCTCACCTTTGATAATATCCTTCAGCAGAAAAGCAAGCAGCATCGCAGGCACGATACCGAGCGCAACATGGATCAAGTTCAATTTGCGCGCTTTACGTCTTCCCGAAGAAAGCGTGCCAAGCGATTGCGCTTTGCGCGACAGACCAAACAGATCCAGAATACGATCCCAATAAACAATGGCCATCGCTAATATTGCACCCAGCTGAATGACAATTTCAAACGTAACAATCGCCTGATCATCCGATGCAATCCCAAGCAATTTATTGGTCAAAATCATATGCCCCGACGATGATACGGGCAGAAATTCGGTTAATCCTTCTACAATACCTAAAATAATCGCGTGAATAATGTCTCCCATATGATCCTCCTAAGGCGTTTATGCAGTAACGCTTCTTCGTATTCGTTAACTTGGCATTTCATTGTCGCTGCATTAGCCTACAATCCAACGCTGCCGATAACTCTCGGCAATTGCAGCTTTATCAAGCAGTTCATGCTCCAGCACATCGCGTATAAATTCAGGCAAATAATACGTAACGTCGGTGCCGTATTTGATTTTCTCATAACCGACTCCAAAGGTAAACATATCGATTGTCCCAACAATATAGACTCCATCGTCCCGTAATGGTTGGCCATTAACTACAATGGACGAGATTCTGTTGTAGTTCGTTCGCTCCGGCGCATAGTGGATTTCGAGTCCGTCGACGGCTAGCGTACCGAGGACCAGGCCGCGGAAACCGAAACCGCGGATCGGTTTATCCACGAATTCGCGTTGAAGCGCTTCTTCAAGCGACAAGCGAATTTCAGTTCCGGTTAGTTTCATCCGGCATGGATTTATCGGTGATGGGCAGAGGGCATGCAAGTCGCCTGCCGTCACTTCTCCTGCGGCGAGGCCGCTGAGCAGCTGCCCCGTATTGACGATGCCAATCTCGGCATCGGCTTTGCGGCGCAGTCCGGCGGCGAGCAAATTGCTGAGCGATGTTTCATGCTCGCTGCTTGCAGTCATGGGTTGTTCCAGCACAGTTATGACTCGGCTGAGACGTTGCCGGCTGTCAACTTGAAAGCCGCTGATTAGCGCTGCCGCCTCAGGCTGCTCGCTGCGCGACTCCATCGGTACAATCTTCGCATGGATAATCGGACGATTCGTTGCAGCCTCCATCCTAATCTCCACATGCCCCAAATATTCGCCGAATTTACCTGCCGCGCAAAGTGAAGTCTTGCCAATCACTTCCGGCACTTCAAATAAATGATGCGTGTGGCCGCCCAAGATAAGGTCGATGCCTGCAATTTCAGCAGCCATTTGACGATCCAATGTAATGCCGACATGCGACATGACCACTAATACATCCACCTGAGGCCGCAGCACTGTAACTTGCTCCGTCACTGCCTGTAATGGGTTAGTGGCATTCCACCCCAGAAGCTTATAAAACTCAGAGAAAGCAGCCGTCACCCCAATTAGACCGATGCGCAGCTTTCCCTTACGAATAATCGTGTTCGGAAGCAGCCAGGAAGGACGTTTACCATCCTCAAGCTGATAGAAGTTGGCGCAAATCGTCTTGAAGGATGCTCGCGTTGCGTAAGCTTCAGCCAACTGCTCCGGTGTAAAAGTCAGCCCTTCGTTGTTGCCAATCGTAACAACCTCATAGCCTGCAGCATTCAGTAAATCAATGTTAGCCAGGCCGTCGCTTGCTTCCGTTTCCACACGCATACGATCCATATGATCGCCGATGTCCAAGGCCAATACATGCTCAGCCCCGTAGACTTGCCGTGTCTCCTCGATGTATGCAGCCATCTTGGCTGCTTGCTCCAAACGACTGTGAATGTCATTACTATGTAGTAAAACGACATCTGGCGCATCCGTTGCCATATCTTTCATGCTTGCCTCCCGGTTGCAAGGACTACCGCTTTAAACGCATCTCTTCCGCTGAGAAGGTTTGCTTGAAGCCGTAGGATACTTCCCCGCGTTTCTCTTCGTCATGGATGAACTTGCATACGACGACGCTTTTTACATTTAAGCATTCGCTTGAACCATGGGGCACATACAGTCGAATCGGTCCGCCTTTAGGCAGCGGCGCTCCATCGATGGCATATTGCACAGCAGCTTCCTTTAGCTGCTCCCAAGGAATAAGAGCCTCGAAGGTATCGACGGCTTCTACTTTCATATGAGTAGGCAGCGGGGCATCAGCAGCAATCCCTTGCCTGCTGCGCCAGGCTTCGAACCATGCTCCGAAATCGAATGCTTCTCCCGCTCCGCCGGCGATCCGATTGGATAATGGGAAGCTCGCGCCTGCCAGTTTGGCCATTTCATCTGCTGTCATGCTAACTGGCTCTTGTCCTGTATAAGCGATTAAAATCGAAGTGTTTCCCGATTGAACGGTCATGCCAATCCCTCTCTTTTCCCCGAAAAAAATATTATCCGCCGATCTGAGACATTCGTCTTCCGGTAGGCTCATGGCTTTGCGCTTCATTCGAAAGCTTCGCGGCCATTTCATGATTAAGCGGTTTAATCGCCATCGCTTTGCTAAACAGCTCCACCATCTTCTCCGCGTCGCCAAGGGCAGGCTTCACGTTTAATTCATCTACCCAATATAAGCAAGGATGAATATGGCCGTCGGCAGTCAACCGAAGTCGATTGCAGCGCGAGCAAAACTGATCACTAACAGGATGGATCAGCCCGAAGGAGCCTTTGCCGCCTTCAATCCGGTAATCATCGGATGGCCCATTCCCCTGCACATCGTGAATCTGAGAAATATTCAAGCCATTCTCGTGTGCGATCTCCAGAACGCGCGTAAGGGGCAAATAATGATTTCTCCAATTGTCATCGGCATGTCCGATAGGCATATATTCAATAAATCGCACATGAAGCGGTTGATCGTGGGCCATTCTTAGAAATGCAGCGATCTCATCTTCGTTGACGCCTTTAAGCAGCACGCAATTAAGCTTGATCGGAGCAAAACCGACTTGAGCCGCGACCTCTATGCCCTTCAACACTCTCTTCAAATCGCCGCGCCTTGCAATGAATTGAAAACGAGCGGGATCGAGCGTGTCCAAACTGATATTTACACGATTCACGCCGGCCTCGCGAAGTGCCTCTGCTTGATCGGCGAGCAGAACGCCATTCGTTGTCATCGAGATATCTTTAATACCCGGAATGGCTGCAAGCTGACGCACTAAATCTGCAAGACCCGGGCGGACGAGGGGCTCTCCACCGGTAATTCGCAGCTTGGAAATGCCCAAGCTTGCGCCAGCGCGCACGACCTCTGTGATTTGATCATAACTAAGCAAGTTCTCCGCAGGCTCGAACTGTACACCTTCCTCAGGCATGCAGTACAAGCAGCGTAAATTGCAACGATCCGTAACGGATATGCGCAAATAATCATGAACGCGTCCAAATCGATCTGTTAATGCGGTCATTCACCGCGCACCTCCTCGGTTCTCCAGACTCTGCCTCTAGCATAACATTTTTGGACTCATTATGGTATGCTATGGAGACCATTAACATTACGATAGCGAGAGGTTAAACACATGTCTGTAAAATGGAATATCCACCTATTTGCCGGTCTGTCCGAGCGTTTTGGAGCGAATGTCATTACGCTTGAGCTGAATCAAGCCGAGCTCTCCGTGCACCAATTGAAGCAGGAGCTCATCACGCGCTACCCTGCTGATGCTTCGTTGATTACGATTTCTTTCATGGCCTGCAATCAGACCTATGCCGCAGACGAGCAGCTTCTGCAGGCCAACGATGAGCTCGCGTTGCTCCCTCCTGTATCAGGCGGAGAAGCGGAACAAGCTGCAATCGGCACTGATGCAGCGCAAGTTAGCCGCTTTGTCGTGACCGACCAACCGCTGTCCGTAGAAGCAATGACAGCTATGGTTATCGTTCCGAACAACGGTGCTGCCCTTACATTCACCGGCACAACTCGGGAATGGACGCATGGCGCACGAACCGTACGCCTGGAATATGAAGCGTACGTCCCCATGGCTGTTAAGACCTTGGAGCAAATCGGCGATGAAATTGAAGCTCGCTGGCCCGGGGCCATTGTCGCAATCGCGCACCGGATCGGTGTTGTTGAAATCGCTGAAATTAGTGTCGTCATTGCCGTCTCTGCCCCACATCGCGGTGACTGTTACGAGGCAAGCCGATACGCCATCGAGCGACTGAAACAGATCGTTCCAATATGGAAACGTGAGATTTGGGAAGACGGTTCAGAATGGAAAGGTCATCAGCTAGGTCCCTGGAACCCTGTCGCGCCACTATAAGAGGTTTTTTCTAGCTTTAAAGTAAGAATTTAGGTAATCAAAATAGGGTATATAGTACTGTTTTTTTTGTGCTCTCATTGCCAATTCTGCATTTTATTGCTACCATGGTCTTATCATTGCTTAGCCTAATTGATAAGTCATTCGAGGTGAATGTATGCGGATCCATGTGACGGAGCTTAGAGACGGAGATAAATTAAGTAACGATACATTCAACGGCTACGGATTACATGTACTCTCTAAAGGTACTGAATTATATGCCAGAGAAATTTCGAAGCTGTTTCAGCATCAAATTGAATATGTCGATATTATCTCAAGGAAACAAGAGGAATCGGCTAGAACGATAGAATCAGGAATCAACCCCAAGTGGATACCTACTGTACAGCCCATCTACCAGGATGCTGTAAACGGTTACGAACAGTTGTTTCTTGAGGCGATGCAGAACGGTAAAATTATCGAGGATGACGTTATACATACCTTTCAGCCGTTAGTGGACAACTTCAGAATGGAACGCGACGTCGTATCCATGCTGCTTCTGCTTAATACTAAGGATGATTACACTTATCAGCATTCCGTTCAAGTTGGAATGCTTTCTTACTACTTATCCTCTTGGCTCGGTTATTCCGAGAAAGAAGCGGTTAAGGTCGGACAAGCCGGATTCCTCCATGATATCGGCAAATGCCAGATCACAGACGGAATCCTGAATAAACCGGGTAAACTCTCTGATGACGAGTTTGAATCGATAAAGAAACATACGATCTACGGGCATCAAATCATTCGAGATTCGTTCGGCGAGTCGCTTGCCGCAACGGTAGCTTTGCAGCATCACGAGCGAATTGACGGCACAGGTTATCCGAATCGCCTGAAGGGCGATGATCTCCATCCCGTCTCCAAAATCGTTGCTGTTGCCGATGTATACAGCGCGATGATCTCCTCACGCGTGTACCAGAAGAAGCGCGATCTGCTCTTCGTGCTGAAGGAACTCTACCGGATGAGCTTCACCGAGCTGGATGCCTATACGGCACATACCTTTATCAAACATATGATTCCGAATTTCATCGGTAAACAGGTAGAGCTCGTATCCGGCGAGAAAGGAACCATCATTATGACTCATCCTTCCGAATTTTTCCGTCCATTGGTTCGCATTGAAGATCGCTTCATCGATCTTACCGTCACCCGCAATCTTGAAGTTAAACAAGTCTACATGTAATTTCTATAGAATCAAACAAAAAAAACTCCGAACCTCTTCAAGAGGATTCGGAGTTTTTATTTGCTATTAACCCGTATTAACCGATCGAGCCTTCCATCTCAAACTTGATGAGACGGTTCATTTCTACCGCATATTCCATCGGCAGCTCTTTCGTGAACGGTTCGATGAAGCCCATTACGATCATTTGCGTAGCTTCTGCTTCAGTAAGTCCGCGGCTCATCAGGTAGAACAGCTGATCCTCGGAAACTTTAGATACCGTAGCTTCATGCTCAAGCGTAATGTTGTCGTTCATGATTTCGTTGTACGGAATAGTATCCGACGTCGATTCATTATCCAAGATCAACGTATCGCATTTGATATTAGCCTTGGAGCCTTCGGAGTTACGGCCAAAGGAAGCCAATCCGCGGTACGTTACTTTACCGCCGTGTTTACTGATCGACTTGGAAACGATCGTCGAAGTCGTATCCGGCGCCAGGTGAGTCATTTTCGCACCTGCATCCTGATGCTGGCCTTTACCTGCAACTGCGATTGAAAGTACCATGCCTTTAGCGCCACGGCCTTTCAGAACGACTGCAGGGTATTTCATGGTCAGCTTGGAGCCGATATTTCCGTCAACCCATTCCATTGTCGCGTTTTCTTCGGCAACGGCACGTTTAGTAACAAGGTTGTAGATATTCGGAGCCCAGTTCTGAATCGTCGTATAACGGCAGCGAGCGTTCTTCAGAACAAGAATTTCCACTACTGCGCTGTGAAGCGAGTTCGTGCTGTAGATCGGTGCTGTACACCCTTCAACGTAATGTACGAAGCTGTCTTCGTCCGCTACGATCAGTGTACGCTCGAATTGCCCCATGTTCTCGGAGTTGATACGGAAGTACGCTTGAAGCGGAATTTCGCATTTCACGCCTTTTGGAACATAGATGAAGCTGCCGCCCGACCATACCGCACTGTTCAGTGCTGCAAATTTGTTATCTGCCGGAGGAATGATCGTGCCGAAATATTGTCTGAAGATCTCTGGATATTCGCGAAGAGCTGTATCCGTATCCGTGAAGATAACACCTTGCTTCTCCAGATCTTCTTGCATGCTGTGGTAAACAACCTCGGATTCGTACTGAGCGGATACCCCAGCAAGGAACTTCTGCTCTGCTTCAGGAATACCGAGCTTATCGAAGGTTTCTTTAATTTCCGTAGGAACCTCTTCCCACGTTTTGCCTTGCTTCTCGGAAGGACGAACATAGTACTGGATATCGTCGAAATCCAGATCATCCATGTTGCCGCCCCACTTAGGCATTGGCATTTTGTAAAACTGCTCCAGCGCCTTCAAACGGAACTCAAGCATCCATTCCGGCTCGTTCTTGATTTCTGAAATCGTACGGACGATTTCAGGGGTTAGTCCTTTACCGGATTGGAAAATCGCTTTATGTTCATCGCGAAAGCCATATTTATAATCTTCTAAATCAGGCATTTCTTTAGCCATCGTAATAGCCTCCTACCATACGCGGTAACCGCGCTTTATTGTTTCTGATGTTCAATTCCTTTACGCAGGGCATTCCATGAGAGCGTTGCGCATTTAATACGAGCAGGGAATTTGCTGACGCCCGACAGAGCTTCGATATCTTCCAGCTCTTCAAACTCAGCCTCCCCGCCTTTGATAAAGGTCGAGAATCGCTCCGCAAGTGCAAGTGCTTCTTCCGTCGTTCTGCCTGTCACAGCTTCGGTCATCATCGATGCCGAGGACATGCTGATCGAGCAGCCTTCTCCGGTAAACTTCGCTTGCTTCACAATGCCGTCTTCCACTTGAAGCTGTAATGTGATGCGGTCGCCGCACGTTGGATTGTTCAGGTTAATCGTAAGCGAATCTTCGTCCAAGGTGCCGCGGTTACGCGGGTTTTTGTAATGATCCATAATGACACGGCGGTATAAATCATCCAATTCCATAACCGAAGAACTCCTTTGTCTGCTGGAGGCCGTCAACAAGCCTGTCAACGTCCTCTTCGGTATTGTATAGATAAAAGCTTGCTCTGGCTGTAGAAGAAACATTCAAATAACGCATCAACGGCTGGCAGCAATGGTGGCCTGCGCGAACCGCAATCCCCTTCGTATCAAGCACAGTCGCTACGTCATGGGGATGGACATCATTCAAATTAAATGTGACTAGACCCGCACGATTATCGACAGGTCCGAATATCGATATGCCATCGATGGTACTGAGACGCTCGTACGCGTAAGCAGCAAGCTTATGCTCGTGCTTCTCGATTTCATCCAAACCGATTTCAGTTAGGAAATCAATCGCTGCGCCAAGTCCGACTGCACCGGCAATAATCGGTGTGCCGCCTTCAAACTTCCAAGGCAGCTCCTTCCAAGTGGAATCATGCAGATCCACATGATCGATCATTTCACCGCCGAATTCGATCGGCTCCATCTCTTCAAGCAGCGCCTTCTTGCCATAGAGTGCACCAATACCTGTCGGCGCACACATCTTATGACCGGAGAACGCGTAGAAGTCACAATCCAGATCCCGTACATCAACCTTCATATGAGGCGTGCTTTGCGCGCCGTCGACAACCATCTTAGCGCCATGACGATGAGCAATAGCGGTGATTTCTTTGATTGGATTAATAACGCCGAGTACGTTCGACACATACATGATCGAGACGATTTTCGTCCGATCCGTAATGGTCGCTTCCGCATTTGCGAGCGTGATGGATCCGTCTTTCTCAAGCGGAATATATTTGAGCGTCGCGCCGGTTGCTTTCGCCACCTGCTGCCAAGGAATCAGATTGGAGTGATGCTCCATTTGCGTGATGACAATTTCATCGCCTTCGCCGCAAACGGCTCTGGCATAGCTCGAAGCTACTAAATTAAGGGCCGTAGTCGTACCGCGGGTGAAAATAATTTCCTGTGTACTTGCCGCATTCAGAAACGCCGCAACCTTCTCGCGTGCGCCTTCGTATGCGTCTGTAGCGCGGGAGCCGAGTGTATGAACGCCGCGGTGCACATTGGCGTTGTCCATCTCATAATACCGGCTTACAGCATCAATAACAGAACGCGGCTTCTGTGAAGTCGCCGCACTGTCCAAGTAAACGAGCGGATGGCCGTTTATTTGTTGATGAAGGATCGGAAATTGCTCTCTGATCGCTTTTACATTCATCCTTCCAGCTTCCTTTCCAGCAGACGCTGGAGCTGTTCTCTGACCGCATCAATCGGAATCTCCGAAACGACAGGGGCCAAGAAACCATGAATGATCAAACGCTCCGCATCTTTCTTCGAAATACCGCGGGACATCAAGTAGTACACCTGCTCCGGATTCACTTGCCCGACGCTCGCCGCATGACCGGCTTTAACATCGTCTTCGTCAATCAGCAGAATCGGGTTTGCATCGCCGCGCGCTTTCGGGCTTAGCATCAGTACTTTCTCTTGCTGCACGCCGTTAGACTTTGTTGCACCCTTCTCGATCTTCGTAATGCCGTTGATGATGGCTGTCGCTGAATCCTTCATCACGGCACGAGTAACCATGTTGCTCTCCGTATTGCGTCCGAAATGAACCGCTCCGGTAGTTAGGCTCATCTGCTGCGAGTTTGTACCAATGCTGATCACTTTAGCGTCGGAGTTCGAACCATTGCCTTTAAGCAGCGATTGCGTGTCCGAAAGCGTGTGGCCGTCATGCAGATCACCGATGACCCATTCGATATTGCCGTCATTCTCAACAACGGCACGGCGAATCGTCAAATCGATTACATTCGCAGACATATGATGAACCGTTGCGTAACGCACATGCGCGCCGGGCTTCACGATAACTTCAATAATGGATTGTTTGGCAACAGATTCCGCGCTTTCACCGTATGCGCTAACTACGTTATCTACATAAGTTACACGGCTATGGCTGTCAGCTACTACAAGAACACGCGGAGCAAAAGTTGCACCTGCATCATCACTGAAGAATAGAGCTTGCAAAGGAAGCTCGACTTCAACGTTCTTCGGAACGTACAGGAAAACGCCGCCGTTCCAAATCGTGGATTGAAGTGCCGTCAGCTTGTTCTCATCCTGCGGGACAACGCTATACAAATACTGTTGAACCAAGCTGCTGTGCTCACGTGCTGCTGTTTCCAGATCTGTGAAAATAACGCCTTTAGCAGCAAGCTCTGCCGACAGCTGTTGAAGCACGCTTGTGCTGTTGCGCTGAACAACCAGACCGGCTTGTGCACCTGCGACCAATTCTCCAATGGAGCCCGGAAGCTCGCTTACAGAGGTGATGGCAGCTTGCAATTTATGGTTACCGATCGCCGCTAGATTCCAACGGCTGATACGGACTTTTTCCGGAGTGGGCCATTCCAGCGTTTCCGCCAGTTCAGCACCTTTAATTCTTGATTCCTCAAGCCATGCCGGCTCGCCTTTGCTTTTCGATAAAGCAGAAACTGTCTGGCGGTTAACCGGAGTTGATAATTGTGTACTCATTTCACTTGCTCCTCCTCCGATTAAACCTGTCCGACGGTTTCGTCTACGATGCCAAGTTCTTCTTTAACCCAGTCATAGCCTTCGTTTTCCAGACGCTCAGCAAGCTCAGGGCCACCGGATTTAACGATACGGCCTTGCATCATAACGTGAACGAAGTCAGGCGTAATGTAGTTGAGAAGACGTTGGTAGTGAGTGATGATCAAGAAACCGCGCTCTTCGGAACGCATGGTGTTCACGCCGTTAGCTACGATTTTGAGCGCATCGATATCCAAACCGGAGTCGATTTCGTCAAGAACGACGATTTTCGGATCCAGCATCATCATTTGCAAAATTTCGTTCCGTTTCTTCTCCCCGCCGGAGAAGCCTTCGTTCAGGTAACGGTGCATGAATTCCGGATTCATTTCAAGCTCTTTCATCTTGCCTTCCATTTGGCGGATGAATTTGATCAGAGAGATTTCTTTCCCCTCTTCACGGCGTGCGTTAATCGCGCTGCGAAGGAAGTCGGAGTTTGTTACGCCACTGATTTCGCTTGGATATTGCATAGCAAGGAACAGACCTGCGCGTGCGCGCTCATCTACGCCCATTTCCAGAAGGTTCTCGCCGTTCAATTCAACTGCGCCTTCTGTTACTTCATATTTAGGATGACCCATGAGAGCCGAAGCCAGCGTACTTTTACCTGTACCGTTCGGACCCATGATGGCATGAACTTCTCCACCTTTTATTTCAAGGTTGATGCCCTTCAATATTTCTTTGCCTTCGATGGCTGCTTTAAGCCCATCGATTTTGAATTGTGTTGCCATGGTAAACTGCTCCCTCCAGATGGTTCGGACGTTTCTGCACAAAACGAGATTGCCTGCTCTAAGACGGCGAAACTGTTTTGTACTTATTGAAACAATTCCTCTTTTAGAATTATTCTAAATTGATTCTCAGTGATTCTCAATTATATTTTAGTATAGTTTTCAACTTAAATCAATGTTACTGCGCCTATAACCTAGCCTAGCTTGTACCCGATAGGCCAAGTGCCTCACGAATTTGACTTATTCTCTGATTAAATTCGGCATCCGTCAATACCGGCTGTGCCTCGATGGCAGACAGATCGTCCGGAAGATTCACCCAAGATTTACAACCCGTGTATTGATCCTGCATAGGAAGTGTAAGCGGATTCGCAAGCTTACTTACACGCAGCAATAATAGATGAAGCGGCTTGTTTCGTTTCCACTTCAACCTATCTTCGGCAAATGTTTCGGTCCAAATATGGAAATGCTCTAATTTGTTCAGCGTTTCCTGATCGAAGATCTCAATATCCTCGACGGCTTCAGCCACTGCGTTGATCTCGATCGTGGCCGCGCCGGGTTTCCATTCCTCCATAATTTGGCGAACGTCGTTCCGGAATGGCTCCTTCAAGAGCTCAGGTCTTTGATGCTCAAATGCGGGCATGAAGTAAAAACGAGGCGCTTTCAGCTGAAAATCTCTCGTTTCCTCCGCAATTCCGCCCTTGCGCAGCACCATAATTTGCTTGCCTTCGGTCAATGCTTTTACCGCAACCGCCCATTCTTTGAGCGCGATCGGCTGCAATTGATCGGTCTTCATTAACATTTTCATCACCCTCGTTCCTTAACAATTACATGTATTATAGCAAAGCAAGGTATTCCAACGCGAAAAAAATTTCGCTATACTATATTTATTTGGGCATAGGAAACATCAACTACATTCCGGAGGTGGGCTATTGATGTCTACATATCATCCATTGAGTGAAGCAGAAGCTATTGAAATAGCGCGAACAGTTAAAGGTGTTTTTGAACCGGGTGCGGAGCTGATCAGCCGTGAAATCGGCGATGGCAATTTGAACTTAGTTTTTCATATCTCGAATCCGGCTACAGGCCGCAGCATTATCATGAAACAGGCGCTGCCGTACGCTAAGGTTGTCGGTGAATCTTGGCCGCTTACCCTTGACCGTGCACGCATCGAGAGCGAAGCGCTCATTCTGGAAGGCCAGCTTGCTCCCGGGCTGGTACCGAATGTCTATCTGTATGACAAAGACCTCGCTCTTACGATCATGGAGGATCTGAGCGATCACGTCATTATGCGCCAAGGGCTCATGAACAGCGGTCGTTATCCGTTGTTCGCCGAGCATATCTCCACGTTCCTTGCACAAACGTTATTCTTCACTTCAGATCTCGGGCATAATCAGCAAGAGAAGAAGCTGCGCACCAGCAGCTTTATTAATCCGGAGCTGTGCAAAATAACGGAGGATCTTATCTTCGATCATCCTTATACGGATGCCGATACGAATAACTTCGATCCGGCAATTCGTGACGAAGCCCAAGCACTGTGGAACGACGGCAAGCTTCACCTTGAAGTTGCCCTGCTTCGCGAGAAATTCCTTACGCATTCGCAAGCGCTGCTGCACGGAGACTTGCACACGGGCAGTATCTTCATCACCCCGGAATCTACGAAAGTCATCGACCCGGAATTCGCTTATTATGGACCAATGGGATTTGATATCGGCGCTGTCGTCGCGAACCTGCTCCTAAACTTTGCTTCCCGTGAAGGATGGGATCGGACAACAGCAGAACGCGAGGAGTACCAAGCTTACTTGCTGCAAACCGTAACGGACGTTTTGACGAAATTCGAAGCGAAATTCCTAGCCCTCTGGAACGAACGAGGTGTTGACCGCTTGGCTGCCTCTGCTCCAGGCTACAAGGAAAACTATATGCAGCGTTTGCTTCAAGATACAATCGGATTCGCAGGCTGCAAAATGGTTCGCCGCATTGTGGGTCTTGCCCATGTCGCCGATATCGATAAGATCCAAGATGCCGCTGTTCGGGAAAGAGCACAGCGCCTAGCGCTTCGCATCGGCAAAACGCTTATCACTTCAAACCGCAGCTTTACTTCGATTAACCAGCTTATAGATGCCGTTCAAACAGCGAACGCAGCTGTTAAGGCATAACGAAAGGAAACGATTATTCATATGGAATCTACAACCAATCAAGCTTTGCAATCCGTCATCTGGGTCGGAACTCAGCTTGACCTGCTCGATCAACGGCTATTGCCTGAAGAAATTGTCTATTTGCCGCTAGTTACAACAGAAGACGTGTGGGAAGCCATTCGTCATCTTAAAGTTCGTGGCGCTCCTGCAATCGGCATCGCAGCCGCATATGGTGTTGTACTTGGCAGCCGCGATGTAACAGATGGAATCGCGGAATGGCTGCAAGTCGTGAAATCCTCTGCTGCTCATCTTGCGACATCGCGTCCGACAGCAGTAAACTTGTTCTGGGCGCTCGATCGTATGACAGCACGCGCAGAAGCGCTTGCTGCAAGCGGCGCGGACCTGTCCTCCTGCAAGGAGTCGCTGCTTCAAGAAGCGATCACGATTCAAAGCGAGGACGAAGAAACGAATCGCCTTATCGGTGAACACGCACTAACGTTGTTCCAAGATGGTATGGGCGTCCTTACGCACTGTAATGCCGGCGGTCTCGCTACAGCCAAATACGGTACTGCACTGGCTCCTTTCTACCTAGCCCTTGAGCAAGGCATCAAGCTCCGGGTATTTGCAGATGAAACCCGCCCTGTTCTGCAAGGCGCGCGTCTTACTGCATTCGAGCTTCAGCAAGCAGGCGTAGACGTTACCCTTATCTGCGATAACATGGCTGGTATGGTGATGAGCAAAGGCTGGATCGATGCCGTCATCGTCGGTACGGACCGTGTTGCGGCGAACGGCGACGTCGCGAACAAAATCGGCACATACAGCGTTGCTGTTCTTGCTAAAGCACATGGCATTCCGTTCTATGTGGCTTGCCCATTGTCCACAATCGATTTGAATACGCCATCCGGCGCTGAAATTCCAATCGAGGAGCGCCATGAGAATGAGATTACCGAAGGCTTCGGCAAGCGCACAGCCCCGGTCGGCGTGAAAGTCTACAATCCGGCATTCGACATTACGCCAAACGACTATGTAACGGCGATTATTACGGAGAAAGGCATCATTAAGCCTCCGTATAACGTCAACCTGAAGAAGCTGTTTCAAGCCGAATAATCGTTATTAACGACGAAAAAGGTTGCCTAAAGGTCAGCGTAAGCACGCTGCCTGAGGCAACCTTTCTTTTGTCATTATTAATCTATACCATCAAGAGAAGCGCATCCGCGCCTTTCATGCCAACCGTTATCCCGAGCGCCTCCGCACCTTCCGTTATAGACTCCAGCGGCGCAGCCATCAGTTCTTCCAATGTCTTTACACCTACCGCACGGCCTGCAATGATGCCTCTATCTTTTAACCGTTCGTTCAGAAGTCCGACATCAAGCGCTCCACACATGATATAGCCTTTATCCGTCGTCACAGCAAGCAGTGTTGTTTTAGGCAGAAGCACCTCAACTCCAAGCGCTGTCGCGCCCCCTTCGAGCGTAATGGGAACCATTCGCATCATCCGAACCACCTCCTTCCACCCTAGCAGATCGCAGACAACCTCATGCAGAATTACTTCTTCACTATATGCTTTCGGGTGGCGCGAAGTGTTAACGGAATGCCTATTGGACATTCTCCTTTTTCCGGTAAAATTGCTCTGGCAAACACTACATTTATCAATCCTTTAATGATATAGTTATAGTACTTTATGACGACATGGAGTGGCATAATGAACCTAACAGATAAACTTACAGCGAAACAGTCCTCCCACCTGTTTAATGTCGACATTCTCGTAGAAGGTGAAACCAACGCAATTGCAATGGAGCGGCTGCTTCATGCGCTCAATCAATCGGGTTTTGCCGACTTCCGAATTAAATCCGGCATTGAATTGGGACGTCTCATTGAAGCATTGGAAGCCGGTCCCGCCGGCAAGCAGAAGGACAAAGAAACGAAGCCGCCAAGAAATGTTTCCAAAACAGATCCAGCCGCGCCCGCCTCGCAGCCTGATGCACCAAAGCAAGCCGCTGTCGCTGTTTCGGCTGAACTCGATTTAACTTTCGTAACGGACCGCATTAAAGCGTGCATAGCTGAGAATCGCTTGATTCGTTTAATGGTGAACAAGGGCTTTGGCGTGAAGCTGAACATCCCTTGCCGAATTATTAATCTGGATGAATCCTCCCAAATGTTAACGGTCTATCATGTCGATGAGAAGCAGGTTTATTCCTTTAAACTTTACGAAATTGACGAGTTTATATAAGAAAAAGGAGCCCTTCGCGGAGAGCTCCTTTTTGCTTTATATGGCTTGTTTCAAAATATCGATGATCGCAGCGCCGCGTACCGGCGGACTCCATAAGAAACCCTGCATTTCATCGCAGCTATGCTCCTGCAGAAACCGCTTCTGCTCCTCCGTCTCTACCCCTTCGGCAATCACTTGTAAATTCAAGTTATGAGCCATCGCGATAATAGCCGCCACGATCGCGGCATCGCTCGGATCTTGCTGGATATCCCTAACGAACGAACGGTCAATCTTCAGCCTGCCGATCGGCAAGTTCTTGAGGTAGTGGAAGGAGCTATATCCCGTCCCGAAATCATCGATGCTAATCGTTACGCCGAGTTTCGTGAGCTCTAGCAGGCAGCGTGAGGCATGCGTGACATCCATCGTCATCGTTTCCGTAATTTCCAGATCGAGATAACTGGCATCAAGCCCTGTCTCGCGCAAAATATCCGCAACTTTCTGATGCAGATTCTGCTGCATAAATTGGCGGATGGATAAATTGACGGAGACGGGAATTTGGCGAAGCCCGGCATCCTGCCATGCTTTATTTTGCCGGCATGCCTCTCGCAGCACCCAATCTCCGATCTGTACGATCAAGCCATTTTCTTCGGCAAGCGGGATGAATTGTCCCGGCGGTACAAGCCCGCGTTCCGGATGCTCCCAACGCACGAGTGCTTCTACGCCGACCATTTCGCCGGTACCGAGGTGGTACTGGGGCTGATAATGGAGAACAAACTGCTCCTTCTGGAGCGCAATCTTCAAATCATGCTCAAGCGCCAGACGCTCTCGCGAGCTGTCATCCCATTCCTCGGAATAAAACAGATAGTCGTTCTTACCGCTATCTTTCACTTTGGCCAGTGCCAGATCGGCCTTCTTCACAAGGAGACTGGCATCATCGTCTAGCGCATGATTAACGGCAATACCGATGCTCGCTGTGATATGTAGCGGAAAGCCTTGCAGCTCGAACGGCTCATCCAGCAGCAGCTTGAGCTCTTTCGCTTTCCGATCCAGCACCTGCTCGTCTCCGGCATGGGCATATAGAATCGCGAATTCATCGCCTTCCATGCGAGCCGCCGCATCCATCTCTGTCAATCCTCGGGTCAGCCGCTCGGCTACCTGAAGCAGCAGCATATCGCCAAACTCGCGGCCGAAAGAGGCATTGATCAGCTTGAAGCGGTCAACATCCAGCTGGAAAATCGCTAGCTGTCCACCTTCACTGCGGATCCTAGCATCCGTCAGCCGGTCATCCAAAAGCCGCATAAAGGAATGCCGGTTCGGCAAACCGGTCATGTCGTCATAATTCGCCATATAGCGGATACGTTCCTGGACTCGGTTGCGGTCACTAACATCCTGGCTAATAATTAACACACCGATGCAGCTGCCACTGCGCATAACGGGTGCTGTAATAATATTTAGTTTGAGTGTGTAGCCGTTAGCATGCTTAATATCGATAGTCAAATCCTTAAGATGGCCTTCGAGTATCTGCTCAAAAGCAGCTGAGGTGGCTTCTTGGTTAGATGAGTCAATCAGCGGAAAAAATGATCGGCCAAGCAACTCTTCCGCTTCATAGCCAAGCAGTCTGCTTGATGCAGCGTTCATCTCCACAAAGTGCCCCTGCCGGTCAATGACAGCAAGAGCAATCGGACTATACGCAAGCAAAGATTCAACAATTGGCGTATGGATCGATTGAACGTGATCGTCGCGTTTACGCGCGAAGTTCATTTGCATAAAACGGATTGCGATAAAGAACACGCCCGCCACTGCTACAATTTTCAGCCAAATCGCCCAGTCATCACGCCACACGCCGCCTATGAGTATGCCAACGAACGTACATAGGCATGCCATCCATAACGGGCTGCGAACGCTTCCAAGTCGCCTTGATGGCTTGGGCCGAATCGGAGATGTCTCCGCCTTTACGAGCACACTTCATCTTCCTTCCATTCGACGGCATGATTCGTCACATTCGTTTATTATAAACGATTTTGGTCAAACCTGGATACAGCTTTTTCCTATATTTACTGGCTTTGTGCGCGAGAAGAGAAAGCCCGAAGCGTGCGTTGTCGAATTTTGGCGAAGATGGATGATGAGTGGCTCTGGGAGCAATACGTTCGACGAGGCGAGATAAGGTTGTGCGAAGAGTTGCTCTCAGAGCAATACATTCGGCGAAAAGAGATAGAATTCGAGTCAGTGTGGCTCTGGGAGCAACACTTTCGGCGAGGCTCGGCGAGATTGAGTTAAGAGTAGCTCTCAGAGCAATACATTAGGAAAATTTCTGTGGAATTGCATGAAGTGTGGTTCTGGGAGCTATACTGTGCCAATGCACGGCGGGAATGAGCCAATGAAGCTCACACAGAGGTCTACATAAGAGCTTAACTAGCAGATTTTGTGCAATGAAAAGAGGCAACCTCAGCGCCCGGATGCCTTTACAGCAGCCAGACGCGAAAGTTGCCTCACGATTCCATAACCTATTAAACCAAATCTAGCTGCTCTTAGCTTTCCAGATGGAATAGGCAGCCACAGCCCAAGCCACGATAAAGGCAAGTCCGCCGAAAGGCGTGATGATGCCCAGCGGCTTTATGTTCGACAGACTGAGCGCATATAAGCTTCCGGAAAACAGGAAAATACCGATATGCATCAATCGGGCCGCCCAGCGGATTCCCTTGCCCTGTCCGATTCTTTCCGCGGCCAGCGCAATCAGGAATAGCCCGATGGCGTGGTACATATGATAGCGGACGCCGGTTTCAAATACATTCAGCATTTCATCGGTAAGCCGGTCTTTCAAGGCGTGAGCTCCGAATGCGCCGAACGCAACGGCGAGCAACGCATGGATCGCTCCGTAAGCGCCATATTTGTTAAACATCCCATTCTCCATCCTTTCCAATGGCTGTAAAATACGTTAAACTGTACGATAGCAAATGATTGATAAAGGAGATCTAGTCAATGAATGAAAACGGCAGCGAGACTCAGTTCCCGCAAGACGGTTTTACTCCAATACCGGCAGCTTATGAGGAACAGCCGCCCAAAACGCAATCCAAGCTTGGCATAGCTTCATTTATCATTGGACTCATCAGCATTATCGGCTTTATCGTCGCCATTATTCTTGCAACATCATTTATTATGAACCACAACTTTGCAGACAGCAACACTCTTCAGCAGGAAATTGAGGCGAATATGGCAGATATCGAAACTTACGCGCCAATTATAGGGGCCGGCTTGCTGATTATCTGCTCGATGGGAGCCAGCATTGTAGGGCTGATCCTAGGCATCGTCGGCGTCTGCGCCAAGAATAAACGTAAAGCCTTCTCTATTATTGGAATCGTTACAAACGGACTGCTCCCTATCGGATTTATCGGTTTATTCCTGATCGGTCTTGCAATGGGCGGCTAACGGTTTGAACACAGGTACTTGAAAAGCAAAGAGGAAGAGCGCGATCGACGCGGCTCTTCCTCTTTTTTCATTTAACCCTCGAATGGCGGAACCTCATACCCGCTTCCAAACGGCGCATCAGGACGATGGAATTCTCCCATCAACGCGCGACGGAGCGGTGTCGTTTGCTCAAGAAACGCCTTCGAATTTTGCAGCCTGTCGGATGCTCTCACCCATGGCGGACTATAGATGTAGTGCATCGTATAGCGATCATAGTCACCGTCGTGCGCATAGGTGCGATGCCAAACCGCGTTGTGGAATACCAGAACGGAGCCTGCCGGAGCACAAATGACGTGGCCGATCGAAACATCGCCCTTCTCCTTGCGCAGCGCATCCGGCATCGGAACCAGGCTGCGGTGACTGCCCGGGATCAGTTCCATATTCCCCATTCGAGGCTGCGTTTGATCAGTGAGAAGGAACGAAGCCCGCAGCTGCACCAACGGAATTTGCGGGAAGCTCAGCTTCTTGAAATCATAAGCGCCCGAGCCGTCCTGATGCCATCCGCCCATCCCGCCAAAGGCCGGCTGTTTCGTATTCCAGCCGGACTGCATGATGAATCGATCTCCGTATAGGCCTCTGATCTTCGGAAGCACTGCAGGGTGATCCATCAATTGCTCGAGCGCCGGCTCTGTCTCATAACCTCGCCCTACTTGACCGAAACCTTCCGTCCCTGCTGCTCTATGAACACGCTCCGAAGCTTCCAGGCATGCTTTCACCTCTTCTGCGTTCATCACATCCGGAATGATAAAATATCCCCATGATTCAAAAATAAAACGATCGATTTCTGTTAATTCGCCTGGTGACACTACCGGATTTAACATTGAGCTATCGCTCCTTCTGTAAGTTTAGAAATGGAATACTACTTTAACAACTATATGCTAGTCCTACGAGCCGAATGTCAGCCGGATCGTCTGAATGCGTTTGGCGCCAAGGGCAATCGAGATGGCCCCATTCTTCACATGCAGGTCCGTGAAGCCGGCAATCGGCTGCTCATCGAGCGAGACGGCTTCTGCAAACTCAATAGGACGGTCAAACCGGACAACCGCCGCTTCCGCGTTCTCCGACGCATTGAACAAACGAAGATTAACGCCATTCGTCAGCCGCTCCGCTTGCTGAAGCGCACTTATACGGATTGAGCCATTGTCCACTTGGACATAGGAATGGACGGACGGCAGACTGCGCTCTCGCCGCTGCAGCGATTCATAACGAATGTCATCTCTACGCACCGTTAACGACTGCAAGCCGGCGGCAAACTGCTCGCGCTCCGCCCATAAAGCTGGCAGCGACACCGTCTGTGCCTCGAATGGCCGGATGGCATACTCGAAGGTCATCTCGCGGAGGAGCTGACCGCCATCCCCGCCGTCGCACAGCACTTCCTTATCCGTGCTGCGATATAACGTTAGCGCGGCCGTGCGCGCCTCGTCTTCTTTCATCGCCATCTCATAGAGCCCCTTCGAGTACAGCGCTAATCCCGTTGTATCATCCCGCAAAGCAACAACGCCGTTATAGGGCGCATCCCCTCGGGCAGTTTCCAAGTGGGCCGCAGCGTCGATCTGCTTTATCAGGCGCTTAACAAGATCAAACGGCGTGCTCGCATAGTAATGGTCGGTTTGAATCCCAGATGGGAAGAGCAGTTTCAACCGGTGATTGCGCGCCGTATTGTTCACGATCGTTTTGCAGCGCAGCACGGGATCATCTTTGCGAAGCTCCAGGTAGGTACGAATCACTAAACCGACCTTGTCGTCGCGGCGGCTTGTATCATCATGCGTAATGCCGGCAGGCACCATGAAGGTGATTTCCACGCATGCGATGCTGACCAGCGGCCCGTCTGTGACCGTTGAAATCACAGCGCGGCAGCCGGCGGAATGAAAGATCGCATTGTTAGCCGGCGCCACATAATTCCAGCCCTCGCCGATATCAGCCGCATCTTCAAACAACAGCAGACCATCGTGTGCCTTGCCGCTTTGCACATCCGTCACTCGAATCGTGCCGTTCTCATTCACGCGCATTTCGATTCGGCCGTTATTCCATGTCGTCTCGTTGACCTTCATTGTCCCCAGAAGACGACGAGGCTGCACGAGCGACGTCATACTGTACTCCCCGAAAGCCGGCACCGGAATGACTACTTTCTCAATCGAAAATGCCGCATACCCGCAGGAGGGAATGTTCCCCTTGAAAGCCAGCTTGAGGCGATCCACTGTCTCCCCGCTAGGAATATCGCGATATTTGCGGACACGTCTCACTTTATTGCGCGCGATCTCCACGATCTGGCAATCCAGCAATTGACCGCTCCCATCGCGCAGTTGAAGGAAATTGCCGCCAAGCACAATAGATTTCAACCCGCCGGCGCTGTCATGCAGGAGCTCCGCATCTACGATGATGACGCCTTCTTCGGCATCCTGAATCGGATTGTACACAACGAGAATATCGGTGCCGACTAGCCCGCTCGGATCAATATGGTTAGCAAAATAGTGCAGCTGCTCATGGTTCATCTGCTGCGCAATGAGGCGGCTTTGATCAAACCGATAGATCATGTCCTGATGGACCTGATCGATGGAACAGCCGCAGATGGAATCATGCGGATGATTTTGCAGCAGAAACTGCCAAGCCTTCTCCAGAAAGACGCGCGGATAAGCCCTTCCCTCCAGCATGGCGAAGACCGCCCATGGCTCGGCCCATTTCTCAAGCAGAAGCTCACACTGCTGATTCCGCTGCTTCAAGTGGATGCGGGAGGACAGTACATTCACCAGCACCCAGTTATTGATGCCGTTATAGCCATTGGTTCGCTGCTCGCCTTGATACAGCTTCAAATTGCTGACTTTGCCTCGTAGTGCCTCCAAGTATTGCTCCAGCGTGGCATGCATAAATTTGACGCCTTCCAGCGATTCCGATTCATTCAGCGTTTGCAGCAACCATGGCAGACGAGGCTCGATTTCAATATGATCCACGCCGTCCATGCCCATCATGATATCTGTCGTTGCTCGCTTGTTCTTATAAGCCAGCATCGACCGGGCTCGTTCGATAAGTTCCGGCTCCTCGTAACGGAATTCCCGGTCAACGAACGGCCAGCGGAGGAAGAAGTAGAAGTCGCCGTAAGCTCGGTCTTCATCCAGCTTCAGACCGAGCACCCGGCTTCCGTCTGCCCCTTCCCACTCCATCTCGGCCGGATCGCAGTCGCCGTGGAAGCCGCGGAACAGCACCGCATTATCGATGCCAAACCCGCGCAGCAGCTGCGGAAACTGACTGTTATGGCCGAAAATATCAGGGATGTACCCCGATTTGACCGGCTCTGTGCCAAGCTTGCGCGATTCGCGGAAGCCTGTCTGCAAATTACGAATGAGCGACTCCCCGCTGACCAGAAATTCATCCGGCATCACATACCAAGGCCCTACTCCAATGCGGGACTCCCGAATATATTGCGTCAGCTGCTCCCTGCGCTCCGGGCGGATTTCCAAATAATCGTCAATGACAATCGTCTGGCCATCCATCAGAAAATAACGATAATCCGGATTGGCTTCCATCGTATCCAGCAGCTCGTCGATCATATAGACTAGTCTTGTGCGAAACCCTTGATAGTCCTGATACCATTCCCGATCCCAGTGCGTATGGGATACGACATAAACCGTTTTAATGGAAGATAACTTCGTCATGAGTTCCTCCTAAACAGACCAAATAGGCGTTATTCCGCAGGGCGCTCTTACCCTTTTATCCCCGCCATCGCATAGCCTTGAATGAAATTACGTTGGAGCAGCAAATACACCAGAATCGGCGGCAGCACGACAATGGCAGTCAGAGCAAAGAAATCGGGATATTCCGGCACTTGGCCGCTTTGCATCATCGTCGTGAGCAAGCTGGTAACGCCTGTATTGATGACCTGAATATTGGGGTTGTTAATGGCCACAAGAGGCCACAAATAATCATTCCAAATCGCAATAAACGTCGTAATGACAATGACTGCAAGGACAGCGCGAACCATCGGAAAATAGATGCCGAATATCGTCCAGAATACGCCGGCACCGTCAATTCGGGCTGCCTCCTCATATTCGAACGGAATCGACTCCATCGTTTGCTTCACTAGAAATATAGCTGCAATGTTCACAATCCCGCTTCCAAGCAGCAGCGCTCCCCACGTATCAATCATGCCGTGACCGCCTTGACCGAGCCAATCATTGCCGCCTAACAGAGGAAAACGAGCGAACAGCAGATACGTCGGAATCAGCGTCACTTGACCCGGGATCATCATCGAAGTCAGGAAGATGACGAACACCGTGTCGCGTCCTTTAAACCGAAGCTTGGTAAACACATAAGACGCGATGAGCGACACAAAACAGGTAACCGCGATGTAGTAAATACTTCTTAGAGCCGTGTTGACGAAATAGCGGAAAATCAGCGAGTTTTGAAAGAGATGAACGTAGCGGTCCAAATTAATTTCAGTCGGAATTGGCAGCAGAATCGAATCGTAATAATCTTTGTTCGAGCCGATGGAAGCCATCACCTGAAAGAGGAACGGGTAGAACATGACGGCACTTCCGACAATGAGCAGCAAGTAAACCGCGAAACTTTCAAGCTTGCCTCGTTCATTAACCATGTCTTGGCGTTCCTCCCTTAGGTTTGGTTTCGCTGCGAAATGCGGTATTGAATCATCGTTAACGTGAAAGTGAACAGCAGCACCATGACGGAAGAGGCACTGGCCATCCCCATATTGAAGGACTGGAAGGCATCCTGATAGATCCGGTGCAAAATAATATTGGTATGGCCCTGAGGGCCGCCATGAGTCAGGAGCTGCACCGGCTCGAAGATCTGAAAGCTTGCGATAATACCCATAATGGCGATATACATCGTGATTGGTCGGAGCGAAGGCAGCGTCACGTAGAGCATAATTTTGAACCGCGTAGCCCCGTCAACCTTTGCCGCTTCATAAAGCGTCGTATCAATCCCTTGTAACCCGGCCAAATAGATAATGACCGTGCCGCCGATTCCCTTCCAAATGGAAATGAGAATGAGCCAGAAGGTCATCCAGAAGACGCTTTGTTGGAATATAATCGGCTCCATTCCGAACCGTTCCATCACTTTGCGCGCTAAGCCGGTAACCGGATCAAGAACCGCGTTCGCAATTTGAGCGACGACCGCAAAGGATACGAGGACAGGCAAATACCAAAGCGTACGGTACAGGCCAACCGCCTTCACCTTCTGATTTAGCAGCAGTGCGATGAAGAAGCCGATCGACATACAGCCAACCAGAATTAACAACCCATATAAACCTGCATGCAGCAGGGTAACTAAATAATCGCCGGTCGTAAAGAAGCGGTGAAAATTGTCAAGCGCCACCCATTTCGGCAACCCAAGTACGCCATTCCATTCCGTAAAGGACAAATAAATAACGAATAGCACCGGGAATAAGGAGAAAACAGCGAAAAAAACAAACATAGGCGCAAGTAAGGAATAACCGATCACACCGTCACGGTGGCGATTATAGAAAGGTCTCAGCCGCTGCAGGATGGACGAGGAATTCTCCCCGGGCATCGCCCGGGGAGTCTCCTTCTTGATCTCAACCGTACTCATTTCAACTGTTCCTCAGCTGTTTTCTGTGCATCCTTCAATGCGTCTTCGATCGGTTTATCTGTTGTCAGCGTAATATCCTGCGCTTTATACCACGCTTCCCAGATTTGCGGACCGTTCTTCGGATAGACCGGCAGCGGAGCGCTTTGCTCGTTCGCTACGATATCGTTGAACACTTGAAGCTCCGGATAGGCTTTGAGCAAGTCAGCGTTCTTGCCTGCTTCCATATTGGCTGGAAGTCGGCCCGTAGCATTTGCTTCAAGCTCTTGATATTCTTTGCTCGCCAGAATCGTCAGGAACTCAATCGCAGCCTCAGGGTGCTTCGATTGCTTGAGCGCATAGAAGAGCGTGTTCCCTACAATGACGTTGCCGGTTTTACCGGCTTCCGGCACCGGCAGCGGTGCAAAGCCGCAGTTTGTGCAGCCCATGGATTTGCCCCATGCGATATGCCAAGGACCATTAACGGCAAAGGCCACCTTCCCGCTGTTCAGCAGGTTGAAGAATTGGCCTTCATCCGTCATGGACGTAGAGCCCGGAGGCGCTGTTTTGGCAAGCTCACGCAGGAATGTCAGCGCTTTGAGGTTCTCCGGCGAATCGAAGGTCACCTGCGACCAATCCGCATTCGTGAAGTCTCCGCCTACTTGGCGCATGAACGGCGCAAGTCGGAATGCTCCGCCCAGACCCATGTTCTGAACGATCGAGCCGAAGTATTCACCTTTGCCTGCCGCAGTCGCTTTCTTGGACATATCGAGCCATTCATCCCATGTTTTCGGCGGTGTATTCGGATCAAGCCCGACTTTCGCCATAACATCCTTGTTATAGACAAGGCTGAATACGCCTGTCATCTGTGCAACCGCGTACGGCTTGCCGTCATGCATAGCTGCTTTCATTGGACCGGGAGCAAGCTGAGCGGCTACATCCTGCGGAACCTCCAGAAGAGCACCGATACGCGCAAATTCCGGAATGAAGTCTTCGCCGTCTGCTACATCCGGCGGATTCCCGCCCATTACGGCAACCATGATCGCTTGACGAAGTGTATCTGCCCAGCCTTTGTCGATATATTTAATCGTAATGCCCGGAAATTTCTCTTCCATCTTCTTCTGAATGAAGTCATAAATCTTCGTCGCTGTCGGATCGTTGGCTTCCGGCATGGCATTGGCAACATTATGGCTCCAAACCGTTAACTCGAACGGTTCGGCTGCCGGAGCAGCTGCAGTGTCATTACTGCCGTCATCCTCCGACTCTGTCGACGTCGAAGCCGTATCTGAACTGGTCGTGTTGTTTGTTGTAGCTGCTGCGTTATTTTTGTTACCGCTTTCATTTTTATTGCCTGAATTGTCGGAACAAGCTGATAAAACGAGTGTCAACACCACGAAAATGGACAAGATCGAAGAAACCCATTTGCTCCCCTTCATTGACCCAAACTCCTCTCGTCTCTTAAATTGCTTGTGGACCAAACCAATTTCAAATCATGATGTCAGCGGACTTTCTGCCGCACCTCCCTACATATGTATTATATGATATGTCGATATATTACTCCCAAAGAAAGTTTATTGTCAACGGCTTCTTTTGTCGAAAACCGCCATAAAAAAGAACTCTTCCGCAGGAAGAGTTCTGAAGGCGTTTATTGTTTGGCGCGAACCGTGCAGGCTGCCGTTGAAACGCTCGAAACGAGGTGAGGTTCGATCAGCAGTTTCCGATATTTTGTCTCCTGTTGGTTCATCTTCCCCGTATCATCCAAGAGTTCAAGCAGCTGCTCCGCTGCCACTCTCCCTACGGTTTCCTCGTGCTGATCGATATAGGTGAAGAAGTTGAACTCACGGCTCGGCGATAAATTATCGAACGTCACAATGGAGATATCCTTCGGCACTTCGAGTCCGAGATGGCGGACGATCCGGTACAAATGTAGCGCTATCGTACCGTTCAGCGTAATATACGCCGTTGCAAGTCCATTCTTGACGTAACGGAAGAGCGGATGCTGCTCGTCGAGCTCCTCACGCTCGTAATCGACATAGAAATCGGTCAGCATCATGGCCGGATTGATCATTTCCCCGAGTTCTTTGAGCGCCTTCATATAGCCGGACAGTCGCTGCTCAATGGTCGTCGTAGACAGCGGAACATCTGAACAAATGGCAATATCCCGGTGGCCGAGCTCATAGAGATGATTGACAGCCAGTCTAGATGCTTCTACCCCGTCAGAGCCGATGAAATGGGTCTCGATGCCGGTTAAATACCGGTCAATGATAACGAGTGGAAACCGCTCGAGCTTCAGCCTTAAGATCTCTTCATTATAGGTTTCTGCATCGACTGGGAAGATAATTAAGCCGGAAGCGCCCATGTACAGCAGCTCTCGGATTGCTGCGGCCTCACGGTCCTTGGAGTTTTCCGACAGCATAAGCACGAAATTGTAGCCGGATTGTTTCAATGCCTTGGAAATGCCTTTATTCATTCTCATGGAGAAGAAATCACTTATGTTAGGCAAAATCAGTCCGATCACGTTACGGCTTTCTTCTTGTTCTGCAGGCGGGGACATGGCGCTACCGGTACCGGATTGCGCCGAGTTCCGCAGCGACAACGCCATATCGTGCACATAGCTGCCCTTGCCTTGGATCCGGTTCAGCCAGCCTTCCTTGGTTAGTCCCGTCAGCGCATTGGATACTGTAATTCGGCTCACCTCAAACCTCTCCATGAGCTCCTTCTCCGTAAAGATTTTATCGCCCGGGCTCCAAACGCCTGTCTGAATTTGATTCTTAATAAAATCTTGTATGACTTGATAGATCGGAATCCTTCCGTCTTGCATATGAAAACCTCCAATCTGATCGGATCAATCACCCTACTAACTTGTATAGTTGTATTATAACCAATATAACATATTATGCAATAGGGTTTCCATCCATGACATTAGGTTCATATCCCAACCAAGGCTACTCGCCGGTACCAGGTAAAGTTAGTACTATGTTTTGAAATATTGTTGACTATACTGAAAGTAAGAAGAGAGAAAGAGGTGCGGCAGATGAGCAGAAAATGGCTGCAGCAACAGGGTCCTTCCTGGACTCGGCAAGGTATCATCACCCCCGAACAATTACAACGCATTCTCGCTTGTTATCCGGAGCAGAAGCGCGCCATCGGGATCATCCCTATATTAGGAAGCATTTTGGTCGGCCTAGGGATTCTCAGCTTCGTTGCGGCGAACTGGGGACAAATCCCGCAGCTTATGCGGCTCATTATTATCGCGGTCATTATGGTAGGATTTTATGGAGCCGGAGAAGCCTTCCGCAGGAGAGATCATGAGAAGCTAGGTACAGCTCTCATTGGGCTTGGGCTCCTTACCTTCGGAGCTGGCATCGTGCTCACCGGTCAAATGTTTCATTTGCAAGCGTACGATGTGACCTCGTTTATCGTTTGGGGAACGGTCGGGGTGCTGCTCACTTATCTCATCAAGAGCCGCTACCTGTTCCTGCTAAGCTTGCTAATTTTCAGTGGACTGCAATGGTACAATTCGACAGAATTCAATCATTTTAGTTATGTGGCTCTTGCGATTATGATGCTTGGACTAGGCTATTACTGGCTGAAACGTCCCAGCACCCTGCTGGCTTGGTGTCTCGCTGCCAGCTTTACGATTCAGAGCATCCTTCTTGTCACCGTGAATGACTGGGCTTTCTCCTGGTTCTTCATCCCGATCTGGCTGCTGTATAGCTTAATGGATTGGACCCGAGAACGTAAATCCGTCTATCCGTTTCAAGCGATCCCGCTCGTTGCGGCGTTTGTCCACAATCTGTTTATCGTCCTGTTCTGGAACGATAGCAACGATTCATCCTTCTTAAAGGATCTGTCGGCACAGCCTTTATGGTTCGGCCTCGCGCTTGTCGTATTGTTTGCACTTTCGCTAGCGGGAAAATATCGGAATCACCGCCTCATGTCGAGCCCGGATTGGCTGCTGGCCCTCCCCTTCTTCTACTTGTCTCACGGCGCGGATGCTGCTTATTTGATCGTATTGTTCGCTTTCTCCCTGTACTTGCTGTGGAGAGGTTACGCAGAAGAATGGGCCGTCAAAATCAACCTTGGCACGCTGCTGTTCCTTACGAGTACGATGGCGGCTTACGGTAAGCTCGCGTGGGATTTTATGGACAAATCCATCTTTTTCATCCTTGGCGGGATCATCCTGCTTGCTCTGAGCTGGTTCTTGAATCGCCGAAAGAAACAGTTTCTGGTCGAGCTCCATGAGGAGGAGGAGAAGCCACATGAATGACCAAACCATGATCAAACCCCGCCGCAATGTTTGGCTGATTATTCTCGTCGCGGTTCAGCTTCTCTTCCTTGGCGGCATCGCCGGCTTCCATTATTCAGCACTCTGGGTTGGCAAGGAAATCACGCTTCGTACCGTTCCGGTTGATCCTCGCGATCAGCTGTATGGCGATTATGTGCAGCTCAATTATGCGATTAACAATGCCTCTTGGTCTGCTTGGAAAGAAACCGGCGACAAGGCTGAGGGCGGCGATACGGTTTATGTGCTGCTTGCCCGCGATGAAGACACTTCAACTTACGAAATAAAAGGCGTGTACGACAGTAAGCCGGCTCGCGGTACAGGTGAGGTCGTGCTGAAAGGCCGCGTGCAGTACACCACCGATGACTCGCTTCGGATCACTTATGGACTGGAGCAATATTATGTGGAAGAGAACACGGGCAAAGAGCTGGAGGAGCGCGCCGGCAAGCTTATCGTCCATGTAAAAGTAGCTCCTTGGGGCAGTGCTATCATTGAAAGAATTCAGACTTAGACTGCCAGATTGCTAGAATTGGGCCAATTTTGCTTCACATAACCGTGCGAGACTTGAATAGAATGAATAACAATAAGAAGAAATGGCTTCCGCCATCCGCTCGGGAGGCGCGATACGTTTCTTCACTTCAAAATATCAGAAAAGGATACCATTACGTTATCCTTGCTGATATTTCAAGCTCAATCGGTATGGGGAGGTGCCCAGGCATGGCTGAAAATGAAGGTACGCTTTACACCGTGTCTCGTGAAGACTGGTCACTGCATCGCAAAGGACATCAGGATCAAGCACGGCACCAGCAGAAAGTGCGCGAAGCCATAAAGCAAAATTTACCCGACCTCGTCTCGGAAGAAAACATTGTCATGTCCGACGGGAAGCATGTCATCAAAGTTCCGATTCGCAGCCTTGATGAATATCGCTTCGTCTATAATTTCAACAAAAATAAGCATGTAGGCCAAGGCGATGGCGACAGCCAAGTCGGCGACGTGCTCGGCGTTGATCCTGCTTCCGCCCAGAAAGGCGGCAAAGGCGAGAATGCCGGCGACCAGCCGGGGGATGACATCGTAGAGGCCGAGATCAGCCTCGCCGAGCTAGAAACGATGCTCTTCGAGGAGCTGGAGCTGCCGTTCCTGAAGCAGAAGGATCGCGATCAGCTGGAGACCAAAGAAATCCGCTTCAACGATATACGTAAGAAAGGGATCATGTCCAACATCGACAAGAAACGGACGATCCTAGAGAACCTGAAACGGAATGCGACGAGCGGTGTGCCGGGCATTCACGGCATTTCGCCGGATGACCTGCGCTACAAGACGTGGGAAGAAATCATCAAGCCGCAGTCTAATGCGGTCATCTTGGCCATGATGGACACGAGCGGATCGATGGGTTCCTTCGAGAAATATGTTGCCCGCAGTTTCTTCTTCTGGATGACCCGCTTCCTGCGTCATCAATATGAGAATGTAGAAATCGTGTTTATCGCGCATCACACCGAAGCCAAAGAAGTCACGGAAGAAGAGTTCTTCACCCGCGGCGAGAGCGGCGGTACGATCTGTTCTTCCGCTTATATTAAAGCGATCGATATTATCGACAGCCGCTTCCCTCCGACGCTCTACAATATATATCCGTTCCACTTCTCAGACGGCGACAATCTAACCAGCGACAACGAACGCTGCGTGAAATTGATCGGCGAGCTGCTCAAGCGGGCGAACCTATTCGGCTATGGTGAGGTTAACCAGTACAATCGCTCCAGTACGCTCATGTCGGCGTATAAGCATATCAATTTGCCAAACTTCATGCACTACGTTATCCGCGAGAAAGGCGAAGTGTATAACGCGTTGAAGTCGTTCTTCCGTAAACGGGAATTGGTCGTATAAATATGGGCTGCCGCAAAAGTGCATTCTCGCTTTTGCGGCAGCCTTTTCTAGTGGGACAGCTACCTCGTACTGCCCGCTGCCTCTTCAGGTCGTATTCCGCGCCCCAGCAGATTACTAATAAGAGGCCAAACGTTCCCCGGAATCGCTAACTGCACATTGGATTACTCTAACGAATCGTACGGGGCTTATTTGCCCAATAATAGCTCCGAAATAATTCTAACGAAACGTAGCGGCTCTATTTGACGGTTTTCGGGTATCAAGAAGCCCCATTGCACTAAATAAGACCTCTAGAATTCGTTAGATTTTCGAAACCCCGAAATTCGACCAAATAAGGCCTCTATGATTCGTTAGATTTTTACGGAGTGCGAGATGAGATGGAATCCACCACACTACATTAACGCGGTGACGCATGTAATTTATAGTAAAAATGGCCGTCGAGACGTTCTCGACAGCCTGACGACACATTAACTGTGTCGTTTTCTTATTTATGAACGATTAATCACCATTTTTTTACTTTGATGCCTTCAGCATGTTGTCTACGGACTTGCTGAGCTGACTAAAAATAAACTTCGGCGCGATCCGGTTCATGAGCTTTAACGCATTGCTCTGCCCAGGCCGAATTTCGAACTTTTCTTGTTCCATCCCTCGAATTGCGGTCCCAACCAATTGAGAAACGCTCATTGCTTTCGATCCCGCCATATCTACCGAATCGAATGAGTCTAATAGCGGAGTCTCTGTTAGTGGAGGCGCCAGTTCAAATACTTTTACTTTCGTATTCTTGAGCTGCACCCTTAGTGATTGGGTATAAGAATGGAGCCCTGCTTTTGCCGCACAATACACGGGCGAGATCGGCAGCGGCACAAACGCCAAGCCTGAGGAGACATTTACAATCGCTGCCGACTCTTGCGATTTCAGATGAGACAGGAATTGTTTCGCCATCCGGATGGGCCCGCTTAAATTCGTTGCGATCTCGCGGTTGAGATCTTCCAGATCGACTTCCGAATCATGTAGATTAATTCTGCGCATGAGTCCTGCATTGTTGATCAGGACATTGAGTTTAGGGAATTGCTTCACCACTGTTGCGTACAGAACAGCAATGGCTTGAGGATCCCCCGCATCGCTTTGAATCGTATGTACGTTCGGCAGCATCTTCTTCGCCTCAACCAACCTCGCTTGATCCCGCCCCGTTATAATGACGGTATTCCCTAGCTTTAGCAGCTGAGCTGCAAATTCAAAGCCTATACCTGATGTGCCTCCCGTAATTAGAACCGTGTTTCCGCTCATTTTCATACGGCTTCACCTAACCTTTCCTTGTATGAGTATCGTGCAAGCTGACAGCGCCACTTCCGTTCGTTAGCTGTTCTTACCTATTCATCACTTTGGTGGAATTATCCTGCAACTTGCCAGGCGTTTTGCTCTGCAACGAATTCCGGTGTCCTACAATTATAGGACGGGGTTCAATACTTAATCTTGAAAATTCGCTACGGGTTCCAACTCTATTCAATGTCAAATCTAGTATTGGGATAATAAAAGGTTGTGGAAGGCGTTACAGGAGTGATATGCCATGCCTCCTCCAATACACTCCCTTCCAATTTATATCCTGCCTTTCAATAAAAGTGTCCGATTTTTGATAAAATATTGAACAAAGTATGAACAAACGAAGAAAATTGTGTTATATTGAAGTTAACTAATTATTGATCCATTCATTCTCTCCGAGGAAGTGAATAATACGATGGCTAATGTGGTAGTAAAGCAGCAGACAGAGCGGGACGGAAAGTCGTTGTTTTTCGCAATGAAAATCGCTGCATGGACGGCACTTTGTGTTGGATTGGTTCTGTGTCTGTACAATATTAATGATTTTAGCGACAGCAATGCGACCTTGATGTCTGGTGTAGGCTTCATGGTAGGCAGCGTGTTTATCTATATTATTGGTACGGCGATGAGTCTAGTGCACAAGCGCAGCTCTGAATCAGAGTAAGACATGCAGAACAACATCTAGTTGCCGAATGGAATTATCGTTCAGCAACACCAAATAAGAGGACTGTTTCCAGCCAACTGGGAGCAGTCCTCTTCTTATTTGTCCAATTAAGTCGATCCGTTGAACAGATTATTACAGAAATAAGTCGTTATCTTGACGCCTTTGTTAACACCACACACATGGCGCACCGAACGTGATACTATCTTTTTGCAAAGGTAGTGAATGAAATCACAATCATATTCGCTAACGAGAATCTCGGTGAGCATAAAGGTAAGTTGGGAGATGAGAAAAATGAAATTTGCAAAGATCTTACGAAGGTTCGCTGGATTGGCTACATTGGCGGGCATTGCCGTAATGACCTCAGGCTGTCAATCGATGGCCGTCTTCGACCCTAAGGGCCCAATTGGAGCCCAGCAGCGCGACTTGATTTACTTCACCATGCTGCTTTGCCTAATCGTGTTGGTGCCTGTGCTGCTGCTTGCAGCATGGATTGTATGGCGCTACCGCGACAAGAAGGATAACACAGCTGCTTATCAGCCAAAGTGGGAACACAGCACAAAGCTGGAAACCATTTGGTGGGGCATTCCGATTATTATTATTGTGGTGCTGGGCATCGTAACGGCACGCTACACGTACAACCTGGATCCGGCTAAGCCGATTGAATCCGAGGTCAAGCCGATCACCATTCAAGTCACGTCGCTGGACTGGAAGTGGCTGTTCCAATATCCGGAGCAAGGCATTGCGACTGTCAATTATCTGGTCATACCGGAAGATACGCCAATAAAGTTCGAGTTAACCTCTGACGGCCCGATGAATTCGTTCTGGGTCCCGCAGCTCGGCGGCATGATCTACACCATGTCCGGCATGTCAACGACTTTGCACCTGCAGGCTGACGAATTAGGTGAATTTTTGGGAAGCGGTGCTAACTTCTCAGGCCGTGAATTTGCAAAGATGTCCTTTACGGTTAAATCGGTTTCACAGGACGATTTCGCTAAATGGGAAAAAGAAGCCGCAGCAAGCGGCAATGCGCTGACCGAGGAAGGTTACCAGAAGCTCGCGAAGCCCGGTACTTCCGGAAAGGTCACGTACGCCTCGATTCCTTCAGGTCTTTACCATCGGATCGTACACGATTATTCCATGAATCGCGGCGCACCAGCCGGTTTGGGCCAGAAAGCACAAACGCTTAGCGATGAGCATGCTCTTGGCTCTGAGGATGAACCTTCAACTGATGTTGATCCCTCAACCGAGGAAGCTCCTTCAACCGATAATGCGCCGCACAATAATCATTCCGACCATGACATGTCCGGTATGGACATGACCAAGTAATGAAAGGAGGCAGTACTATGTTTGAAAAAATAAAATCATTCGTTTCGTGGTTCTTCGTTACAGGTGACCCGCTGATTTACGGAGCGGATATCGCAATCACGTTAACTGCGCTTTCGATTGTATTCGTATTAACTTATTTCAAGAAGTGGACTTGGCTCTGGCGCGAATGGCTGACTACTGTCGATCATAAAAAAGTCGGTATTATGTATATCATTGCCTCACTGCTCATGCTGTTCCGCGGCGGTGTCGATGCCTTAATGATGCGGACCCAGCTCGCTTTTCCGGAAATGAAATTTTTAACGCCGGAACATTATAACGAGGTGTTCACAACACACGGCGTTATCATGGTTCTCTTCATGGCGATGCCGCTCATGTTCGGTCTATTCAATATCGCGGTTCCGCTGCAATTGGGCGCTCGCGACGTAGCTTTTCCATTCTTAAATTCACTTAGCTTCTGGTTGTTCTTCATGGGAGCCATGCTGTTCAATATGTCATTTGTAATCGGCGGTTCTCCGAATGCGGGGTGGCTGTCCTATCCGCCACTATCAGAGATGACCGGCAGTCCCGGCGTAGGGCAAGACTTCTACATCTGGGGCATTCAGATTTCCGGTATCGGTTCACTGATGACGGGGATCAACTTCATCGTTACGATTGTCAAAATGCGTGCTCCCGGCATGACTTGGTCGAAGGTACCTATATTCACCTGGTCCGTGCTTTCAAGCTGCATCACGATCATTCTTGCATTCCCTGTATTGACTGTAACACTTGCGCTCCTGTTCCTGGATCGGTTCTTAGGCGCACATTTCTTCACGATGGACGGTGGCGGGAACGCCATGATGTACATTAACTTAATCTGGATGTGGGGCCATCCGGAGGTTTATATCGTCATTCTGCCTGCATTCGGGATATTCTCCGAAATTGTAGCGACATTCTCGAAGAAACGGTTATTCGGTTACGCCTCGATGGTTTTTGCAATGATGAGCATCAGTCTTATGTCGTTCTTCACTTGGCTCCATCACTTCTTCACGATGGGATCGGGCGCGAACGTAAATATCTTCTTTGCCATAACGACCATGATTATCGCGATTCCGACGGGTGTAAAAATCTTCAACTGGCTGTTTACCATGTTCCGCGGCCGGATTAGATTCAGTACGCCGATGCTGTGGACCATCGCATTTATTCCCTGCTTCATTGCAGGCGGGATGACAGGGGTCATGCTTTCCGTAGCCCCGGCAGATTTCCAGTTCCATAACAGCTACTTCCTGATCGCCCACTTCCACCAAGTCTTTATTGGCGGGGTTGCCTTCGGATACTTCGCCGGTCTTTACTACTGGTGGCCGAAAATGTTCGGCTTCAAGCTGAATGAGAAAATCGGGAAATGGGCGTTTTGGATTTGGAACATCGGTTTCTATGTCTGCTTTATGCCTCAGTACTTCCTTGGTCTTGACGGAATGACTCGCCGAGTCAACGCCTACACCTGGGACAGCGGCTGGTGGCCGCTCAACTTTACGTCAACCATCGGCGGTTTCCTGATGGGTCTCGGCTTCCTCTTCCAAGTGTGGCAAATCGCGCACAGCATTAAGTTTATGGAGAAGGATACAACCGGCGATCCGTGGAACGCTCGTACGTTGGAGTGGTCCATTCCTTCACCGGCGCCGCTATATAACTTTGCAACTACACCGCAGGTTTCGGATAGAGACGAATGGTGGGAAGAGAAAGAACGTATCGCTGCAGGCCATGCACCGCAAGCAAAACCGGCACTGGAGCCGATTCACATGCCGCGCAACTCGGCAATCCCGTTCATTCAATCGATCTTCTGGTTTATGATCGGTTTCGGTTTAGTTTTCCATTGGCTTTGGATTGCTATCCCAGGATTCGCAGGTGTCGCTATAACCATGTTCGCGCACTCATTCAATTACAAGACGGATTATTATATCGAAGTGGATGAAATCAAACGCACGGAAGCTGCGGCAAGGGGGACTGTGTAATGACTAATCATGTGAACCATCCGCATTCGCAGGCTCTTGCCCACGAGGCAGGTCATGATGGACATCATGATCTGGAAGAGCTTCGAAAATTCGGTTTCTGGATTTTCCTTATTACCGACTGTATTCTGTTTTCTGTTTTATTTGCTACTTATCTAGTCCTGCACCATAGCACGGCCGGCGGACCGGATGCTAAAGAAATTTTCGAAATGCCCGGCGTTATCGTCGAAACCTTCATCCTCTTAACGAGCAGTTTTACAAGCGGTCTGGCGGTGCTGGCTATGAATGCAGGCAACCGCAAAGGATTGATCGGCTGGCTCGTGGTTACGGTTCTGCTCGGCGCCTGCTTTATCGGGCTTGAATTGACCGAATTTGTTAAGCTTGTTCATGAGGGGCATACCATTAGCACAAGTGCATTCTTGTCCGCTTTCTTCACGCTCGTCGGCACTCACGGACTACATGTAACTGTAGGTATCTTCTGGATTACAGGCGTCATTATTCAGCTTACGCGGCACGGTATTACGCCGGTCACTACACGCAAAGTAACGATTACGAGCCTGTACTGGCACTTTCTGGATGTGGTATGGATCTTCGTATTCACGATCGTCTACTTGATGGGGGTGTTGTAAATGGCGCAGCACGGCAAGGATTTGCATGGTGAACACGCTCATGCTAGTACAGGCGGCCATGGCTCACTGAAGGAATATGTCACAGGCTTCGTCCTTTCCATTATTCTGACGATCATTCCGCTGCTTATTGTTTTAAACCATTGGATGGAAGGAAAAGCTGCGGTCGCCGTGCTGATTGGCACAGCGGTCCTGCAATTTGTGCTCCAGCTTCTGTTCTTTATGCATCTGCGTGAAGAGAATGGACCTCGTTATAATCTGATGACGCTCCTTCTCGGCTTAGTCGTCGTCATTACGATCGTAATCGGCTCCATCTGGATCATGACGAACAATGGGATGTAATCTATAAACGTTCACACAAAAAGCAGTGCAGGGTTTCCCTGCACTGCTTTTATATTTTCGGAACTGTACCTTCAATCATTAACCACTAACAGTCACATTAACACTCCGCGTGCCGCCATCCCATACGACTGGCAGTCCGTATGCGGCTGTGACCGCGCGAATCGGCACGTACGCTCTGCCATTATGGATAATTGGCTGCAAATCTGCGGCGGCCTTCATCCCATCCATCCACAGTTGAGGACTATCGCTGGAGATTTCGCTCACGGCTGCCTGCTTCGTGCGGATTAGCACGCTCTTAGTTACCGCGTCCCACACAACGTTCTCCTTCGATAACGTCGCAATGGCGCGTACCGGAACGAGTGCATGTCCGTCTGCGAGCAGCGGCGTTAGCGACGGATCCACTGCGGGAACACCATTGACCGAGAGAAAAATTTTAGCCGCGGGAAGCAGTTTAATCCCGGACGTTACTCCTCCGGTTACTGAGCCTGTTCCAACTGCAGCTTCGATCGAAAGAACGCCATCCCCCGGAAGAAGCGGCTGTAGAGAACCGTCGAATGCTTCTCCGTAAGCCGGCATTGTAAACGTAACGTCGTAACGGCCAAACTTGTGCGCTCCCGAATAGAGCAGCAATGACGATTTGGATGGAAAATGAACGCCTTTAGCCGATAGGACCGAGCTGCGATTGTTCAATGTAGTTGTCCAGAAAATTTGGATCTCGAACGATTCACTCGCTACGTTGTTTCCCGTGACATGCAGCGGTTCTCCAAAATGCACCGATTGGGCTATAGCAGGCGAATTATCAGGTAGAACCTCAAGTCCGATAAAGTCTTTATAAGCCTGTGGGTCATGTATGACAAGACGCTGCTTCCCTTGATCGATAGCCAAATTCCCGCTCCAAACCTCATAAACAGTGACGTAGCCGCCGTCCGTAAATTGGATGTCCATTTGATTCCGGAAATTATGCCCATCCTCAGGTGCCGGCACCGCTTCGGCCTTGCCTTTAGTCGCGATTCGCTGCAAAATGCTGCAGACCACGGATAATGGCTTTTGATCCTCTTTGCGGGCTCCGAACAATGGGATGTAAGTGTTATCTCCTAAACTCGAATAAACCTGCATAATCAATTCCGGCTTGCAATCATTGGCCTTCTCAGCCAAGCTGTTACTGTCCAACACTTGTAAGGCAGTGTCTGCATGCACTACTCCGTCCCCAGCCACAAGCGCTGGAAGCGTTAATAATGCAAACAGCGCAGCGCCAAGCATAGCGGCACGCCATCCGGCAAATAGCCTCCCAGAGCTCCCCTGCCTCGTTTTATTCCGTATCATTTGCTCAATCTGTTTCATTTTCGGCCTCCTCGCACTCCCAACGCACAATGAATTCTATCCTCCTAAGACGAGTTCAACCGGGAAAAGTTGCGCAAAACGTTCGCACAAAAAAGCTGACCCCGCAAGGTCAGCTCCTTCAACACCTATTTTACTCCACAATCCCCGTTCGCTCGATCCCTTCGACAAAATAGCGCTGCGCCATGGCGTACAGCAGCAAAGGCGGTAAGATGACGAGAAACGCCGCAGCCATCATCTGCGTCTCAATGAGATCAAACGGCACCAGCGCATTCCCGGCAATGGTCTGCAGGTTCGTCGGCATCTGCGCCATTTGATTGCCCATCATAAGCAAGCTGACATCCTTTAAGTACATCGATGGCTCGAAGGTATCGTTCCAGTGCCACACAAAGGAGAATAAGCCGACAACGAGCATGGCGGGACGCGAGAGCGGCAGCATGATTTTGTAGAAAGTGCGAAATGCGCCGGAGCCGTCCATACGCGCACTCTCCTCCAGCTCCTTCGGAAACGTCGCGAAGAACTGCCGGAAGATCATGACGAACAGCGCGCCTTTCAGCCCTTGGCCGAACAAAGCCGGAATCAAGAAAGGCAGCGGCGTATTCAGCCAGCCCAGCTTGGCGTAAAGCACATAGATCGGGATAAACATCGTCTGAATCGGAATAAGGAACGTGAGCAGCACGATGCCAAACCAGAAATTTTTAAACGGGATGTACAGTCTCGCAAAAGCATACCCCGTCAGCGCGCAGGAGACGGTCTGGAAGAGCGCCGCCAATATGGCAACTAACGCCGTTTGCCACAGCGCCTGCACATATTTAAGCCCCCGTATAGCAACCTCATAGTTATCCCAATCCAATACGCGCGGGAAGAAGTTTACCGTAGGGTCCAGCAGATCCGACTGCGTCTTGAGCGAGGTCGATATCATGTAGAAGACGGGCTGCAAATAAATGACCGCGACGCTCGTCAAGATAATGTATAGCAAGCTCTTGAATATCACTCCGTCCGTCAGCTGCCTGCCGAGGATAAAGACACGAAGTCTCTCCAGCTTATGTTCCCGCTTCAAGTAACGCAGCCCTCTTCCGGTCCATGGGGCGAACAAATCCGAGAGCTGACCTTGCAGTTTCTCAAATGCGGCTGTACTGCTTTTCGGACTCAAGGTGCTTTTCTCGCTATTGGGATTCGGCATCTTCGTCGTCACCTTCTTCCTTTATTCTGAAGTTTCGCAGCCAGCAGCACCAAGATAATCGGGATCAAGATGATGACGCTGTACAACCAGCCCAGTGCACTGGCATACCCAAAGCCGGTCTCGGGGTCAGCCATATTCGTCGAGATAAACTTCAGTATCGGATTGAATGGACTCGCCGTCTGATCCACCAGCGTATAGATCAAATTGAGAAACACGAACGGCACCGTGGAGGGGAAGGTGATTTTCCAGAATGATTCCCATGGCGTAACACCGTCAATGCGTGCCGCTTCGTAGACCGAAGTCGGAATCGTCTGAAACGCCGCCAGAAACAAGATGATTTGAATACCCGAGAACCACAGGATGATAACGAATTTCCCGATCAGCTCAACGAGCACCTCAGCAATGTTAACCGGAAGCACCTCGTAGAGCATATCTGCGATATGATATTGATCGGCGAAAGGCAGCTTCGCCTGCCCCTGATCGAACAGCGCTGTAAGCACCTGTCCCGTGGCAAAGATGACCGGCAGGAAGAACAGTGTCCGAAAGAACATCCGGCCGCGAAATTGCTGATTCAGCATAATCGCGATCAGAAGCGCGAAGATGACCGTAATGGGAACGGTCAGAAACATTTCCCGCACGAACAGAAACATGTCGACCGGAAACTCATTATCGTAAATAAAGGCATACTTGAAGTTATCCCAGCCGATAAAATCGTACTGCAGCCCGCTTCCGTCCGTCGCCACGCTTACTTTCGTAAAGCTCATATACAGCGATTTTCCCAGTGGATAAAGCATGAAGACTGCCGTACCAATCAGCCATGGAAGGAGAAACAGATACCCTTCCAGCGCCAGCTTCAGCTTTCGAATTCGGTTATGGCGGGCATGCTCCTTGCGATGGAGCGATTCAACGGGTAATACGGCTTCTCTAGAGACGCTACCGTTCATTTGCCCACCTCCCCTCTGACAACCGCATAATTGTTCGCTTTAACCGTTACCCCATCCGCCGACGAATAGGCTTGATCGTTGTAGTTCACGATGATCCGCGTCCCGTTCTCATACGATGTCTCGAACACGCCATCCGCCAGTTTGACATGACCGTCCATATAAGAGTTCCATACGCCCCCGCCGGTTGCGGCAAAAGCTTTATATTCCGAAATAATCTGCGACTTCACCAGCTGATATTGCCCGCTCACATAACCGGAATAAGTCGTGCGGCTAAGATCGCGAATATCGCCGGACGTGACGACGTAATAAGGCAGCGCCCCATATTCCAGCTCTCGCAGAAACTCCGTGCCCGGATCCGTTCGCAGCGTTCCTGATCCCGACGTATACGATACGAGACCGTGCAGCGCCATCGGATAGAAAGGCACACGCTCATCAATCGCCAGATCGTAGTTGTAATCGAGCGGCAGGTTATAGAACATATCCGCGTGTCCAATCGAGAACGCAAACGGATTGGAAGTACCTGCCCATCCCAGCTTGCTTCGCAGCAGATCCAGCGTCTTATTCGTCAGTTCGGCTGTCTCCGAGCGGTCCGACGTGCGGCCGGGCATATAGTCGCTGAACAAGCCGTCGCCGTATTCATCCATTAACGCGACGCCGCCAACTGACAGCCCGTTCCACTCCTTGATCATGCCGGGCAAATAGTCTTCGAATACCTTCCAAGGATTAATCGTGTAATAGTAGAGCGCCTGATTATAGAAATCGCCGTTCTGATAAAATTTCACGACCTTGCCCGTAATTTGTCGCACGCCATCCTTCTTCGGCGAGAAGCCGCTGCCAAAGGAATCGATGCCGATCTTCAAATCATCATCGAGCACTAGCGGAATGCCCTTCTCCGTCAGATGCTTCTGCAAAGCGAGGAAACCTGATTTGCCTCCCAGCTTGCCGCCGATCGGGAACCGATCCGGAATGGAGCCGGCAAAGCCGCCCTTCTGCCATCCCCGCAAATTTACCCGCAGGCTCCGAACGCCCTCCGCATACAGGTCATCGACAATCCCTCGCACCTCGTCGAACGTACTCACGACAACGACGCTTGTGCCAAGCGGAGTCGGCTGCTCGCTTGCCGCCATAATGAAATCGAGCGTAAGCGGCGGATCGCCTGCGGCGTTGCCGGCAGTTAGCTTATGCGCAGCCGCCAAGTAAGTACGGTAACGCTTCGCCATCCCCACGTAATCGGAAGCATCCTTCTCCAAGAACAGATAACGCATCGTGAACGAGGACACGTTGAGCGCTTTCTCGTACACGCTGTTTACGTTGTTCGGATCGAGCCCTTTTTGCAGAAAATAATTGTTGCGGTATTTGAACTTGGCATAGACGTTGTTGAAGCTGGTTTTGAGCTGGGACGGCATCGCGACGATGTTGGCTGTCGCTTCCCCTTGCTCGATCACGGAGATAAACCCTTGGTCGCCGCGCTTCATCCCGAACACCGGATAGTTGATACTCTCCCTGAAGTAGGAATTGTCCACCGATGGAATCGACCAATCGCGGCCATACACCGGGTAATCATAAGGCAAAGTAAGCGCCGCCCTCTTCTTGCCGAACGTAATGAGACCGCCCGGCCCATCCGGCACGAATAAATAGCCATGCTGATCATCAAGCGCTGCACCGAAGAACGGAAGCACGGATAAGCTGACGACTTGAAACTGTCCGCCTTCCGTGACCCCTTCCTGCGGCAGATGCACGACGAAACCATCCTTCTCCATCACATATTCGAGATAGACCGAGATCCCGAGCTGCTTCATCTCGTAACGAACGCCAACTCCGTTCTGAATCGGCTTCCACGTGATTACAGCCTCAGAGTCAATCGTATTGGCGGTTTCCTCTGCTTTGGTATCCAGATTATAGTAATTGACCAGAATCGGCGAAGCCGCATTCTTCTTCCATTGCCCCTTAGTCGGATCTTGCTCCTGATCTTCCTTAGAAGGATTGCTGAGCCACAGATCCCCTGCAGCCGTCTTCACGGCAATTTGACCTGCAGCCGGATCGAGCCATAGACTGCCTGCTTGCTGCTCGCCCATTTTGAACCATGTCGCGCCGCCGTAGCTCATCTGTTCCGTCTTCGGTGCATCCGCGGACATCGATAGCTTCGTCATAAACACGGCTGCATCTGCCCCGGAATAGTTCGAGATGGACGTAATGGTAGGCGCCTCATGCCGGTACATCCAGAGGAGCGCTAACGCGATAACAGCCAGTACGATAAGACGATTTCTTAGTTTGCGAACCCAAGGTTTCTTAAGCCACACGTTCCATCAGCTCCTCTCCCAGTGTCAGGAAGAAGTCGACCGACTGGTACACGAGGCCGAACAGCACGAAGCCGAATATCCATAAACAGGCCATCGTGAAGAGCGAAACCGTCGCCATCTTTATCGCTTCCTTCAGGTTGTAATTGTGCACGCACATGGTGCCGATAAAGAGCAGAATGAACATCCACGCATACATGCCATTGACGATTAAGTTGTAAATAACCGATTCCTGAAGCGTTAGCACGCGGGAGATGAGCTGGGCCGGAAGCGTGATGACCACGATCGGCATTAAAGCGAAGCTGTTGACGACAAACACGTTCCCAAACGTCCCCTGCCCCTTCAGGACGGAGCCTGTCAGATAACTCCCAATTACCCAGATGAACCACGGCAGAATGAAATTTTGCGCTTCCGTCCATAGATTCAACTCTTGAAACCGGGTTTCGACGAAAATAAAATTGGCGATCGCTTTCCCGATCAGCGTGAACCCAAAGCTCAAGATGACGATAATAAATGCCACTGTCAGCTTAATCTTCATCCCTTCACCGATCTCGGTCATGCCATTCACGGGATGGCGCAGAATACGAAACGCTTGCACGACGGATTCCCGCCAACCGTGCAACGTCGTTCGGTCCACACGGGCCGCTTGCTTGCGCTTAGGCGTATACCAGCCAAGCTTCATCGCCAAGCGCTTTCCGCCAAACACAATAAGGAACAGCCCCACCAGAATACTCATGCAGAGTGCAAAATACTTCATCAGCCAGTTCATGCGCACTTGCCAGAACGCTTCCGAATAGCCCTTCTGATCAAACGCTTTGGAGAAATAGTTCATCGCGCCTTCATAGTCATTGTCATAGAAGTCGGCCTTCGCAATGCCCTGATAAGATCGCTCGTAATTGGCGTTGCGCAGCAAGATTTCCCGCCAGAGCGGCTCGCCCTTCCGATACTGGCCATCCGCGAATAACGTAACCGCCTCGTGCACCTTCGTGCCAAATTCGGTTCGTTTGAATACCTGAATATCGCCAAGCTCCCCATCCGCGACGAGAATATTGCCATTGGCCTGCAATCCGACGGCAGTTGCTCGCTTGAACAAGCCAAGCCTTGCCTCACCGGTTGAGGCATTGCCGAACCGGAAGATCAGCCTGCCCTTGGAATCATATTGATAGATCCGGCCGCGAGCCGCCTCAAGTACGGTAATAATGCCGTTCTTATCCACAGCAACACTTGTAAAAGACAACTTGTTCGGCGGCACGAGCCACGGGGCAAAATTCAAGTTACCGAGCAAATCGACGCCGCCGGAATTGAGCTGCCGCAGCTGTCCTTCTCTCATGTCGCGGTTGACCGTATAGATGAAGCCATTGTCGTCCACCGTCATATCGGTAATCGCACCCGGCAGCAGCAATTGTTCGCTCTTCAACTGCTCATCGGTATAGAACTTGCGCTTCAACGTTTGAATCCAGTCCATCGGTACTTTGTTCGAGCCGAAGAAGCCTGCAAACTGACCGGTCGGCGTGAGCTGCAGCAGCCCTTGATAGCCGCCTTTATTCGCCACATAGATATACCCCCGCCGATCTAGCACCAGCTTAGCCGGTATGAAGGAATACGACTTGGACATCGCAGGATCTTTCGGCTCGACGTATTCACGCAGAAACTTTGCTTGGCGATCAAATACAGCTATTCGCCGGCTTCCCGTGTCGGCAATATACACTTCGCCTTCCTTGCTGATAAACACTCCCTCAGGCTTGCGAAGCTGTTCTTTCGGATTCGTTACCTTCCCGTCTTCCGATTTGGACACATCCGGAAAGGTGCGCACCAGCTCACCGGCGGGCGACAATTCCACAATGCGGTCATTGCCGGTGTCAGCTACGAAGATCTCATCATCCTCGGCAACAAACAGATCCTCCGGGTCCTTAAAGCCGGTCCAGGCCTGAACAGGCACAAAGGCGTCCGGCGTCCAAATCCACCGTCCGTTCGCATCACTCGACAGGGTCCAGTAAGGAAGCGCGGCATTTGCCACCCCGGGAAGCACAAGAAGGAAGAGACAGAATCCAAGAAGTAAGGCGTACAAGGAACGTTTCCTGGCTTTCATACTCTAGTCCCCCTTTCTCTATTTGATGCCCGAATGTGCCATCGTCGCCATGACGCGGCGCTGCGAGAGCATGAAGAATACGATGTTCGGTACGAAAATAATTAAGCTAGCCGCAGCTGCGATCCCCTGCCCGACAACGTTATTCGCCGCGCCGTTCGTCAGCGTCGTAACATAATAGGGGAGCGTCTTCATCGATTCGATCGTCACGAACAAATTCGACGTTTCCGTCTGCGCCCAAGAAGCTTGAAACGCCAAGATCGCAACCGTTGCGGTAGCAGGCAGACACATCGGCATGATGATGCGAACGAAGATCGTATATTCCCGGCCTCCGTCAATCTTCGTCGCTTCAATAAGTTCATTTGGAACCTGATCGACGAACTGCTTCAGCAAGAACACCCCGACAGGCATCGCAACCAGCGGAAGAATATGAGCCAGATACGTATTCATAATGCCGATATGGGTAATGACCAAGTAGCGCGGAATCCCGACGGATTCAGGCGCGAACATGAGCGATACGATGATGAGGGCGTTGAGCGCCTTGCTGCCCGGGAAGGTAATTTTGGAGAAGGCATAGGCAGCCATCGTACTGATCAGAACAATCCCCGCTACCGTTGCGCCTGTAGTCAGAATGCTGTTGAACAAATAGCGGGTGAACGGAACAACTGCGGTGACGGACTGCTGAAACAGCTGCTGATAATTGAACAAGGTCGGGTTGACGACATAAAATTTCGGCGGGTATGCGAACAGCTCCCCGATCGGTTTGAACGCTTGGCTGAATACGAACAATACGGGCAGAAGCATGAACAAGCCGAGCAGCGTCAAGATGATAGTCGTGATGGTCTGGAACAAATCCCATTTAAATGTACGGCGGATGAAGCGGCGAATCGTATGCGTGTTCATCGTTCATCCTCCTTCGTACCGAAGAGCAGGAAGGAAAACTTCGATGAGCCGTAAATCATTAACAGCAAGATCACAGACAACGCCGACGCATAGCCGAACTCGTACCGGACAAAAGCAAAATCGTCAATATGGTTCGTCATCAGATGGCCCGAATAGCTTGGCGTAATCAGCTGTCCGGTTGCCGTAGCGAGCAGTGTTCCGATGGCCCCGGCCTTCAACGTGCCGACGACGGCCATGACGGCGCCGAAGAGCATTTGCGGGCGAATTGCCGGGATCGTAATGTAGATGATCTCTTGCAGCCGGTTGGATATCCCGTCGATTTTGCCCGCTTCGTACATCTCTTGATTGACGGTCTGCAAACCGGCCAGCATCGCCAGGAAACCAACGCCCATGCTCGCCCACAACGATATGGCGATCATAATCGGCATGAAATAAGCCGGCTTCTGCAGCCATAGAATCGGAACGTCGGACAAGCCCCATTTGAGCATCAGCTGGTTCAAATAACCGACCCGGTCCCCGCTGAACACGACGGTCCAGACGACGGTCATCGCAACGCCTTGGAAGATCGAAGGCGTATAGATTGCAAGTGCGAGCAAGTCGCGAGCCGTCTTCGGCAGCTGATTAATGAGCCAAGCCAGCAGGAAACATAGGAGATAGCCGCCAGGACCTACGATAAGTGCAAACTGAATCGTATTCGGTATCGCGTATTGGAAGAAGATCCGATCCTGCGTCAGAATGGCTAAGAAATTATGCCAGCCCACAAACTCCGGCCTGGAGAACGCATCAAACGTATAGAAGGAAAGCGCGATTGCAGCCACAATCGGCACAACGATGAAGATGATGAATGTGATCATGAACGGTGCGACGAAGATATAACCGGCAACCGTCTCCCTGCGCATCCATCGCCTCGTCTTCTTCTCCGGGACCACAAGCGTTGCTTTGGCTAACTCCACCTCGTAACTCATGGCTCCTCCCCTTTACCCGGGCTCGGCACATCCGGAATATCGATCGGATGAAGAACCTTCCCTACAGAATCCCGCATTTTGAATTCCACCTGCTTGCGCGCCATTTCCTGGTTGATGGCAATGATCGCTTTATCGAGCTCTTCCCTCGGTACCGCGTTTGCCGCCACGACATTCTGCCAAGCAAATACGAGCTGTCTCGCCGTAAAATAACCGCCCGGCACATTCGGCGCTTCCTTGTACCATTTCCATTGCTCTAAAATGGCTGACAGCTGAGAGCGCGGCCATGGCAGCTTCGCAAAAGCGTCCATATTCGCTGAATTCCAGCGATATTCCGGTCCATAGATCGCTTCAATGTCGTTGCCGAACCGAACCTGCGTCTTCTCCGACGTCCACCACTGGAGGAACTTCCACGCCAGCTCTTGTTTCTCCGATTTCTTATAGATAATGCCGGCTTGCAGCGGACCTCCGGCCCAGCGAAGGATGGTGCCGCTCTTCTCGTCCATGTTGCCCGGGATCGGCGCGATCTGCCATTTGCCGGCGATTTCCGGTGCAGCCACTTGCGTAAGTAAATACGTATTAAAGTCGGTAATCCCGATCGGCATATCGCCCAGACGGAAGTGGTTGAAGAAGCTCGGCACTTCCTTCGGCAGCTGGAACAAGGTAAACAGCTGCGTCCACTGTTTAAATCCTTTGAACGCCTCATCCGTATCGAGACCCGAAACCAAGCCATCCTTACTATAGAGCTCCGCACCATTCTGATAGAGGAAAGAGAGGTAGTCCGCCGGCGTGTAAAAGAACTCATGTCCGCTCTGCTGCAAGGTCGGCAGCATCGTGTAAACATCCTCCCAGGTTTGCGGCGGCTTGAGCCCCAGCTCATCCAAGATGTCGGTACGGTACATCATGATTTTGAAGTTTTGCGTTTCCGGCAGCGCGTAATTGCCCTTATCGTAGTGGAACACGCGCAGCGCGCCGGGATTGAACGCTTTGATTGTGTCGCTGTAGCCAAGCATCTTCGTCAAGTCAGCCAGTGCGCCGCGCATCGCGAAGTCACCGACTACTCCCCCGTCAACGCCGAGTGCGGCATCCGGCTGATTACCGGCGAGATTGCCAAGAATGAGCATATTCGGATCCGGTACGATATTCACGTTGACATGAATGCCGGTTGCAGGCGTGAACGTTTCATCGGCGAGCTGTTGAATAAGCCGCACATAGTTTCGCCCTCTATTCACCCAGACATCGATGGCTTTCGGATCATCTCGTGTAAAGTTGTAGTCGATAACGAAAGAACGGTAGAAATTGACCGCCGTATTCCCGAGCTTCTGCCATACATTCGGTGCCACCTGAGGCAGCTTTGCCCCCGGCTGCGACACCCATAAGTAATCCAGCATAAGCGGCTGATCCAGCATCCGAAACGCCCAGCTGCTCAGCTTCTGCTGCGTCGTCGCAAACAGCTGCAATTCGCTTGGGATTTGCCGGATACGGCTCTTCATATTGTTGAATTCATAAGCGGCAGCGCGGAACGACGATTCAACATCCGATTCCCCGATTGTCAGCCCCGACAAGCGGTCAGCCAGCCCTGTCAAATCCGTTTCGATCTCCGTCAGACGTTCCTCGATATCCGGGATATATTTCTCCAGCTGCCAATCGCGGTTTAGATCGACATTGCCCCCGCTCGTATAGGAACGCTCGTAATTCCCCGTTACCTTGCGGATACGCTGCTCCAGCGCTGAGATACGATTCAGGTTCCGCAGCAGCCCTTCATAAATCGGCTTCATCGGCGCCGCTGTTGGGCTGATGCGCACGGTGTGCTTCCCTTTGGTCAGTTGGAACAGGAACGGCTTGCCCTGTTGATCGGCCAGCGATTTCCCTGCCCAGCCCCATGATTTGCTGTAGGCAAACTGCACATCCAGCAGTTCCTTGAACGGTGTTTGGCCATCAATCATGATCGACTCATTCGTATAGGAATTGTTCAGAAACGCCTGCTTAAATTTAAAGCCAAGCTCATACAAGCCCGTCTCCGGCACTTCGATTTCCCATTCTGCCCATTGACCCGAGATTCGGAACTGCTCCCCGCCCATTGCGTTGTAATGGATCAATCCTTCCGGATCAGGCGAGATGAGGGCATCGCTGACCGATTGCAGCTGAATCGAGGTATTGGACTTGGCACTCATCTGCTCCGCTTCGACCAGCTGCACGAAATCCCCGCTCTGTGCCGCCGCAGGATAATCGCTTGCCACCTCGGCGTACGCCGGAATTTGCAGCGGCGAATCCGCATAAAGCGACTTCAGCAGCATCGCGCTCTGCTGATTCACAAGGCGCACCGTGTGCACGCCTTTCGTGAAATACCATTTGAGCGGAGCAATATCTGCTGTATAGTCCGCAAGCCGCACGTCCTGCTGCTCCTTCACAATCGTCGATTGCGGCAAAATATCATTCCCAAACTCATCTCGTTTGAGCGGATAGCCTTGGTACACAAACTTATGCTTCAAGCGGATATTGTCCGCTTCCAGGAATGGCAGCTTGCCGTCGATATACACGCCGCGGATGATATCCGTGACCGCATCGTCGGCCGATTCATAGACCACGCCGAGATTGTAAAGCCCGTCCTCCGGAAACGTTAGCTGATAGTCGATCCAGCTCTCGCCGTCCTTCCAGAGCAGCCCGTCATCCGTTTTCGTAAAATGGCTCTCGTCGGAAACCGCCGTATAAGCGGAGCCATCGACGAAAATTCGCTCCGGCAGCGCAGCGGCATCACTGAGCGACTTCCCTTTGGTCGCCTGCCATTCCAAATAAGTAGGCATATTGCCATTAATATAATCCTTCTCTGTCAGAACCGGCGCGGGACCGGCAGGACCGTCAGCCATGATAGAAGGCGGAACGCCGCCAAACAGCAGCAGTGAGGCCAGAATCGCAAGAGAAGCCATTCGTCTCCAGAGCAAGCTGCGAGGGACTATCGAAACACCCTGGCTTGGGCTTGGGATCAGCATAACGCTTCCTCCGTCTGTGGATCGAAGAAGTGAATCTGCTCCATGTCGAATGCGACCGTCACCGTGTCTCCTTCCGCGAAACGTCTGCGCGGCTCGACGCGCACGACAAGCTTGTGATCCTCGTTATTCAGATGTAAATAGGCGTCGGAGCCCAGTAATTCTCGGATTTCAATGGCAGCGCTCAACCGCCTGCCTTCATAAGACTCCCTATCCGCTCCATCACGCAGGACGGCCATCGTTTCGGCTCTTACGCCCATGATGATCTTTTTGTCCAGATAATGCTCCGCGCGGATTTGCGCCGCCGTCGCAGCCGGAATTTCGAGCGAATACCGCTTCGTATCGAAAAACGTTTTGGAATCCCACTTGCGGATATGCCCGTGAATGAAATTCATGGGCGGTGTCCCGATAAAGCTGGCAACGAACATATTGGCGGGATGGCTGTAGATGTCCTCGGGTGTTGCAACCTGCTGAATGAGGCCCTGCTTCATGACAACGATTCTGGTTCCCATCGTCATCGCTTCAATCTGATCATGCGTCACATAAATCGTCGTTTTCTTCAGCTGCCGGTGCAGCTTCGTCAATTCCTCCCGCATCTGAACACGAAGCTTCGCATCCAAGTTCGATAGCGGTTCATCCATTAGGAACACTTCCGGTTCGCGTACCATAGCGCGGCCAAGCGCCACGCGCTGTCTCTGACCGCCCGACATTTGTCTGGGCTGTTTATGGAGATGAGCTTCAATTTCCAATACTTTGGCCGCTCTCGCTACCCGCTCCTCAATGACATGATGCGGCAGCTTGCGCAGACGCAGACCAAATGCGATGTTCTCGAATACCGTCATATGGGGATAAAGCGCATAGTTCTGGAATACCATCGCGATATCGCGATCCTTGGACGACACATAATTGATCATCCGGTCGCCGATGTACATCTCGCCTTCGGTAATTTCCTCAAGACCCGCAAGCATACGCAGCAGCGTCGACTTTCCGCAGCCGGAAGGCCCGACGAGCACTAGAAACTCACCATCGGCAACCTCCAGATGGAAGTCATCCACCGATTTGCGCCCCTCGCCCGGATACCGTTTGGAGATATGGTTGAATAACACCTGTGCCATACGCACTAGCCCCCTCTGATCACAACAGTTAGCCTGCAAACCATAATCGCCTAAGCCTCAGGCGAATGCCCTTGGCTTAGACGATCGGTTTCGACTTGTACTCGTTTGCCTATTTCATTTTGGCCATCGCATCTGCAATCGCTTTGTTGGCTTTATCGGTTACAGTCGGGAAGTAGTCGTAGGCGGACGTCTCTTTCTGGAACGCATCCGTACCCCAAGCGCTGTTCGTTGACGATACTTCCGCTCCGCCCGGAATAAAGATGGTAGGATCAACTTCGCCGATTGATGCCGCATACAGAAGCGCATCCACGTTCAGCCCTTTGTACGTTTCCATTTGTTTAAAGTGATCTGTGATTTCCGGTACCGTGGAGTTCGGGAGCGAACCGCCGATATCCATCAGAATCTTCTGGCCTTCAACCGTGGCAGCCCAGAATTTCATGAATTGGAACGCTTGATCCTTGTGTTTGCCTGCTTTCGTCAGGAACATTGGGTTGTTGAAGGAAGTACCTACTTGTTTCGCTGTTCCTTTAGGCGTTGGCGCAATATCCCATTTGAATTTCCATTGGGATTTAAAGCCCGGAATCGTCGGCGATACGTGGTAGTAGAACGCTGCATGACCGGTGGCGAAGATGTCTCCTTCAAGGCCTGCATCCTTCACGCGTTTGTCATTAAGCATAATGCCGTCTTTGGAAACCCAGTCCATCATGAATTGATGATCATCCATGACGTTCTGATCGTTACCGACATAAGTGATGTTGTTCTGGAGATCGCCGTTCAAATCCATGATGTGTTCGGAATGTCCGTTGGAGGCAGCGATGTCCGCACCGGCAAAGATGGTGAGAATGACATCATTTGCAATGCCCCATACTTTGTCTTCAGGGTGGGTAGCTTTCTTCGCCATGTCAACCAGATCCGTCCAGGACCAGTCATTCTTAGGAGCGTCAATGCCGTATTTATCGAGGATGTCTTTGTTGTAGAAGAAGATGAAGGTGTCGTTGCCGCGGGATAAACCGTATTGTTTGCCTTGATATTGGAAGGGCTCAAGGATCCCTTTGCTGAATTGATACTCTTTGTACTCCGGATCTTCTAAGTAAGGTGTCAGATCTTCTGCTAAGCCTTGCTGTACGACATCGACGAAGGTCGGATTCCAGAAAATATCGATCGGCGTGCCGGCTGCAATGCTTTGCGTTACGGCTTTAATCGTGTCTGCACCCGGAGCGTTAAAGAGCCATTTGACCGTAATCCATGGATATTTGGCTGTGAAGGCATCGGAGATTTTGTGCCATTCCGGGCTGTCTGCCGGAACCCAAGTGGAGATCGTAATCTCAACAGGTGTTTTATCTACTTCTTGGACGGGCTCAGCGGCTGCGTTGTCCGCTTCGTTGTTTGCTGCTGCGGTGTCATTCGAGGTTGATGCCGTGTTCGTGGTGTTGTCTTTCGTATTCGTAGCGGCATTCTTGGCTGCGTTATTATTGTTATTATTGCCGGAAGAACAGGCTGCGACAAGCATGATTAACGTGAAAGCGATTACAAAAGAAATTGGCTTCAATGCGCTTCGTTTAAACAAAGGAATTCCCCCTTGATCGAAATAAAATCATGACCGTACCCTGCCATTCATCTTTCGGGAAGCCGCGCTATTCACTTTTCACGTGCTCAAGTCAGCTTATTGCTGCATCACCTCTTACAAAAGTATACTTAAGTAAATTCATCTTATACCCAATACTACAACATACTTTTACATTATACAATATGTTATTTCAACAATTAAAGTATACTTTTATGTCGAAAATTCAGGTAAAGCTGTCTTCGCTTCGCCTGTACTCCCCCGTATGATCAATTGCGGCACAATTTCATCTCGCATCTGCTCGCTTTTCCGTTCGAACAGCAAAATTTGTGCCGCACGCCTGCCAAGCAGCAGCGTGTTCTGATTGATCGTCGTAAGGCTTGGGATCGTAAATTGACTGACCAGAATATCATCGTAGCCGATAATGCTGATGTCGTCCGGTACGACCAGCCCTCTTTTGCCCGCTGCCTTGATCGCACCGATTGCCTTGCTGTCGCTTGTCGCAAATATAGCCGTCGGCCGCTGCGCAAGCGACATCAGCTTGTTCAGTCCTTCGGCCCCCATCTGCTCTGACTCGCGCTCCCCATCGAGCACGCAAACCATTTCCAAATCAAAGGCCACGCGGTGCTGCGTAAGCGCCAATTTGTAGCCCTGCAGACGGAGTGCGAACTCCTGATTCATCTCAACCGGCGATTTGCCCGTCAAAATAATGCCAATGCGTTCATGCCCCAGCGACAGCAAATGCTCCGTTGCCAAATATCCGCCTACGAAATTGTCTACAATCACATAAGGAATCTGTAAATGAGGGTAGTAGAAATGCACGGTGACGAGCCGTTTGCCCTCATCCTTCCACCGTTTGAGCAGGTCAAGCGGCATTTCGTTCCCATTCTTCAGGTGGGGGTGCAGGATGATGCCGATATCCTCGCCTTCGGGCATTTGAAATTCATCATCCATCCCCCAAATGTAGAAGGGAATGCCGTGCAGCTCGCACTCTTCCTTGATCCCGGTCAATAAATCCGAGAAGAAACGGTGGTGATAGGCAGAGGCAATTTCATTGTTATAGACAAAATAAATCTGACTAAGCTCCGCCCGCTGCGAACCGTTAGGGGCCGCACGTTCGATTTCCAGCTTCAGAAAGCTGCCTTTCCCGCGCGTACGGCTAATAATCCCTTCATTCGCCAGCTCCGCTAATGCTCTGCGCGAAGTAATTTCTGAGGTGTTGTACAAACGGGCGAGCTCGATCTGGGTCGGCAGCGGCTCATTGTGGCGAATTTTGCCCTCTGCGATCTGCCGCTTCAGATCCTCGATGATATGCTGATAGACATGTTTTCTTTTTCCACGCACGAACATTCCTCCCTACCTGACCCACGATCATGCCATGGAGTGCTCGGTTTCCTCCTGCGGGACAATGCGAAGCGGATAATTGGCAGCTGTATCGATCCGGTAGCTTGAAGGTACCTCGGCGGTGCCGGTGAGCCCGTCCGGACCGGTCTTCCACTTGATCGCGATGGTTTGGCCGCCCGGTAATGGCAGAACCGCTTCCGCCTCATCGACCCCTTCATAAGGAGACTTCAGATGAATGACCCCGCTCCCCAGATCGGATAAATCTGCGCCAAATACGAGCTCATTGAGTAAGTAGGCCGGAGAAGCCCCCCAGCCATGGCAAGCGCTGACCGGAATTCCCTCTTGCAGATAAGTCGGTGTATGTCCTTGATACGTGCTCGGAATGGTACAGGCCGGCATCTCCGCGTCGAAGGTTTCCCACCAGGTCGTCGCTCCGCGGCTCAGCATCTCGCCCCAATAGCTGCGAATGAGAGACAGCGCTTGTTCTCGGCGTCCGACATTGCGCAGTACCTCGAGCACGATATGCTGGAAGAAAGGTCCTCTGACAGGCGGGAGTTGCTTAGTAAAATAGTAGTCGTCCAGGAAACGGTTCGTCTCTTCTACCGTCATGATGCCGCACCATGCTGCCATGAAGTTCGTTTGCAGCGAATAATTGCCGGACAGGGAATTGCCGTCCAAGCAATCCGCGAACAGCCCTTTCTCTTCTACCCAAAGATGCGTACGAATCGCTTCCGCCAGGTTAAGCGCTTCGGCTTCCGCCTGCTCTGCCTTGCCGTTCTCCCGATCCAGCTCGCGCATGATATCGGAGTAGGCTGTCAGCGCCTTGTAGCGCAGGAAGGAAATAGCGGCCACCTTGTCACGGCGGTCGATATCGTCCGTCCAATCGATAAAGCACCAATATCCCGGCCGATCTGCCCGCGCGAACAGTCCGGTATTGTCGCTTTGCTGTCTGAACCAGTCGATCAATCGGTCGGTAACCGGTTGAAGCTCGGCAAGCAGCGACGTATCGCCGGAGTAACGCCAATAATCATGTAAGCCGATTAGCCAATAGGCGCAGAAATCCGGCAGCAGCATACCGTTATGCTCCGGTCCCGTTCCCGGAATCGAGCCATCCGCCAGCTGAATGCGGGCGCCTTGCAGCAAACATTTGCGCAGCAGCGCCGTGTCTGCGAAGTTGGCGTAGATGATTTTGCCCATGACCATGGAATCCACCACCCACAACGCCTTCTCGCGCCAAGGGCAATCCTCCGTATGATCGTGGGAGTTCATTCGTGTCGTATATAAACTCACCTCGTGGATTCGGTTCAGCACGTCATCCGAGCTGCCAAACTGTGTCTGTCTAGTGAATGGATAGCCGACTTTCTCGCAGCTAAGCGAAGCGACGGTGACAGGAACAGGAGTCGCCATGAACGTGAGCTTCAAGTAATGGAACACGCGTCTGCCGAATGGCCGTAGACGCTGGAAGCCTCGTTTAAGCACGAAGGTATCCACTTCCTGCAGCTCCAGCGATTCTCCATATGCGATTCGGATGACGCCGCCTTCCGGAGCGTCAACCTCGAGAACAGGTCTGCCGACCACAATGCGGCTGAAGTCGAATACAACAGCAGGCATGGAGCCTGGTTTTGAAGCGTCTGCTTGCAGCGCGGCGGGTGAGTTAGGATCCGCATCATCTTGCGTGTCCGATGAGGCTAGGAGGGATTCCTGTTCCGTTAAATTGCCGAGGTTTAGTTCTGTACGTATAATAGCGGAGGCTTGGCAAGCCTCAGTTGCGAGGAATGGGATTTCACGCGCAATCAGGCGCGGCCATGGACTGTTTGGGTCGTCGGCTTGCGCAAGCTCCTGCGAATCCGCCCATGCTGCATCGTCATATTGGGGCAGCTGCCATTCATCCTCTTGCTGCGCCAGATAGATCTCTTTGAAGCCGCCCCATAAACTGATCCGTTCATTGGTAGTTCGGAAGCGAGGCGACAATCGGGATTTCCATGAACGGTCCGTAGCCGAGATGACGGTTATGGCCGCTGCGTTTGTATCCTCGACCATGAGCTGTGCGATGAAGCCCGCTTCGCCTTGCATCTGGTTCGTTATAATGTTGGACTCGCCGAATTGGTAGCAAAGCACCGCAATCACATTATCGCCTGGTTGCAAATAACGACCGACTTCATAAGAGTCGAAATACTGATACTCCGGCGTACATGGCGATGGCCCGCGTCCGATCCATTGTCCGTTGATCCAGAGATTGTACTCAAGCCTTGCCGACAGATGGAGCACCGGTTGTTGCGCAAGCTCCGATGGCTCAAGATGAATTACTTTACGGAAATCAACATATTGGTTTTTGCAATCGCCGCGCTGCTCCAGCCAAATCCAGTTCGCATCCCATCTCATAGCCGATCTCCTCTATGTCCAATTTGCTTAAACTGACAACCTAAGATGAGTTAAGTATATTATGCATTCTGTATATTATCAATACGTATACATTATATTTTTAATGTATAAGAAAAAGAGCCATACTTATCACCTAATGATGATTAAGTACGACTCTTTGGCATTTCTTGCTATGAAATATATAGGATGGCTTATCGTTCGCGCAACGCTTCAATAGCTTCTTCATCGAGCTCAATGCCAAGACCCGGCGCTTTCGGCAGCAGCACTTCGCCGTCATTAAACGTAAATAAGCCCGGCTTCTTAAGAATGCGATCGATATTCGCAACCGTTTCTTCCGGCGTAAGCGGCGGGAAAATAAGCGCATACTCCAGCATGGAGCAAGAAGCGATGGAGGCTCCGACTTGCATCGTCGTCGTCCAGTCCAGACCACTCGTTCCATGAAGTATACACGGAACGCCGAAAGCTTCGGCGAGAATGCCAGCCTTCCGGCATGGCCAAATACCTCCGCTGATCGCTGCATCCGGCTGCAGGATATCGACGGCTTGATGGACCAAGTAATCTCTGAATATAGGCAGCTCTTGTGCGAATTCCCCGCCCGTAATCGGAATATCGACTTCCTCTGCCAGGCGACGGTAGGAAGCAAGATCATCGCGCGCGAATGGCTCCTCCAGCCAATTCGCATCGACCGCTTCCAAGCCGCGCGCAACTTGAAGCGCCTGCTCATAGGTCCAGATCCAGCCCGGCAGATGCGCGGTTCGATCCAGCATCAGCTCCACTTTATCGCGGCCGCCGATCCGTTTGCGCACCAGCTCCAGCACGCGCACATCATCCATCGGATCCGGCCGCCATGCGCGGATTTTAAACCGTTTATGGCCCATTTCATAATAACGAACGAGCTGCTCGGCTTGATCCTCGATGGCAATATGCGATTGATCGGATTCCCCCGGCCAAACGCAGGTCAAATAATAAGGCATCGTTTCTCTGGCGCTGCCTAGCAGCGAACGAACCGGGAGTCCTGCCGCCTTGCCGGCAATATCCCACAGAGCGTGCTCGACAGACGGGCAGCCTGCAAGCGCGCCGCTTTGCAAATGCGCTTCGATGTCGAGCGGGCTCTTGCCGAGCAAACGGGGTTTCACCTGCTGCTCCAGCTTGCTCGCATCCGTTAACCGAAATCCGTAGCCGGTGATGCCTTGGTCGGTTTGGATCCGGGTTAGACCTACGCTCGTTACGCGAAGATCATCCGGCTGAGTTGGCGGCGGGGCTAATCGAACAGTAAACGTTTCGATATTCGTAATTCTCATCCTGGCTCACTCCAATTCATGATTATGAATGATAAGTATACTGTAGTCGGAATTATGTCAATTCAAAGTATACAGCGATAGAGCAGTCTTGTAAATTAACATTCGCGCCTCGCCCCATGTACGGTACCTGTTACCTCTCTTTCACAGAGCGCTCATCCGCAACAAAAAACCTCTGTTTCCACTTCATAAGCGGCCACAGAGGTCTCTTCCCAATCACGTCTAACGCATGAACTAGCTGCCCAACTCCAGCTTTCGCCCACCGGTGCTTCGATGGTAGAGAATGAATGCCAACAAACCGACGAAGCCAAACAAACTTGCAGCATAGAGCAGCGAAGGAATCGGCAGCGTCTCCGACAAGGAAGTGCTGAGCAGCGGCCCGATACTGCCGCGGATCCCGAACAGCATAAGATGAAGGCCGAATACGACGGCTTCACGCCCCGGAGCCAGCCGGAACACATAGGCCAGGAAGCCGATATCCCAGATCGCATCCCCTAAGCCTTGAATGCCGCTGCCAATCAGAACAGCAGGCAAATTGCCGAAGATTGCATACAGTATCGGTACGATCGCGAACGCAGCTAATCCATAAGCGACTGTTTGTTTGGCCGACAGCTTATCGATCACACTGCCGACTACAAAGTAGGAAACGAGCAAACAGGTAAAATAAGTCGCTCGCGCATAGCCGATTTCCGTATTCGTAAGCTCCAGCCAATTGACTTGAATGATTTGATACAGCGGCTGAGCGATAATGTTACCGAAACCAGTAAACGTACAGGCAAGGAAGAAAATCGCCAGCTCGCGGTTCTGCTTGATGAGCTGCAGCTGTTCCTTCAATGAAGCACGCTTCGCGGTGTGCAGCCTGGAGGGGGCTTCCTTACGTGCTTTCACCTTCGAGAACACGAGAATGGAGATGACACCTGTAATAGAAGCAAACAACAGCGGTCCGGACGGCCCCGACACATCAGTCCACTTGCCAATTAGGAATGCAGTCGGAATCATAATGATTCCCATGGCCACCCTCGTATTGCCCATCAGCTTCCCACGATGCTCAGGCGGATACATGCGGACGACCATCGAAGCATAAGCCGGTGCCTGTACCCCCATCAGCATATGGAAGGATAATGCGGCAACGACATAAATGAAGGGTACGCCAAAAAAGGCCGGCAGAATGATCAATGCCCTTGCAATCAAATTCGGAATAATAATAAACGGCTTCGGATCTCCTGAACGTTCAATCCAGCTTGCCCACATCGGAGAAAGCAGCAATCCAATTGCTGGGGCCGCTGACAGCAATCCAACCTGAATATTGGATGCTCCTTGCTGAATCGCCATCGGGATGTAAAACTGGTTGAACACAACATTAAAGAAACTGAACAACACCGAAGCTGTGGCATCAAAACGGAAATTATGCCAAGCCCGCGGGCCAAGCTGCAGCTGCAGTGTCGAGACTAGCGATTTTATGGCATTCATGTGCTATCGTTACCCTTCATATTCGATCATTTTTCAGAGTATAGTATAACACTCCTTGCGCCTTTTGGCGTCTATTTTCCATTTTGACAAACCATCTTGCATGGGAGCATAATGAACGTTGAGAGATTACCAGATCAAGCTCGTGTTAGGAGGATTTCAACATGCCGCTTTGGCGCCTTAAACGGCTATTTCAGATGAGGCCGTTTATTTTTTTCACCCTTATATTAGTCATCAAAACAACATTAGCATGGCTCGTCATCTTTGACGGAGGTCCATCCTGGACGCTGCTCGTTACAGAACTGCCATTCTTCTGGTTACTATTCTGCTTAATTGAATGGTTTGCCACCAAACGCAAGCTGGCGTTGTATGTGACGGTCAATTTACTTGTCACCGCGATCCTGTTCGCCGTCATCATGTATTACAAATATTTTGGAATCATCGTGACCTATCATGCCCTGGAGCAGGTCAATCAGGTAACGGCCGTGAAGAGCAGCGTGTTTTCCCTGCTGGATCCTTATTATTTATTTATTTTTCTCGATATTTTTGTGTTCACCTTCCTGCTCATCAGACGATCGAAATTCCAGGGCTGGAAAACCTTCAGTCAAATCCCGCTTAGCCGGTCTGTGATTTCGCTTGTTTTCATCATTTCGCTCGCATTGTGCCTCTTCAATATATTGCCCAATCGTGCAAGCATGAATGAAATTGTGAAAGCAGAAGAAATGGGCATTCTCAATTACGAGATCTATACGATTTTCGCGGAAGACAACACGCCGAAAACACCGATGAAAGAGATTACCCGTGAGCTGATCGATGAAACGAAAGGCATTACGGAGCCCGCAGCACCTAAATACGCAAACATTGCAAAAGGCAAAAATCTCATCATTTTACAAATGGAGTCCCTGCAGAACTTCTTAATTGGACTCAAAATCGACGGACAAGAAATTACGCCAAATATGAATAAACTCGCTCGCGAGCATATGTATTTCCCGAACTTCTACCAGCAGGTCGGCCAAGGAAACACCTCCGATGCCGAATTCGTCGTGAATACATCGTTCTATGTTCCGCCGCGCGGCGCTGCAACAATGGCTTACAGCGACAAAGAATTGCCAAGCCTTCCTAGAATCTTGGATCAGAACGGCTACCAGAATGCTACCTTCCATACGAATGTCGTGGAATTCTGGAACCGAATCGGACTTTATAAAGCACTTGGTTTTGACAAATACTATGATCAATCGTTCTTCGGCAAAGAAGATATGGTCTTCTTCGGTCCTTCCGACGAGGTGCTGTACAAGAAAACAGCCGAACAGCTTGATAAAATGCAGCAATCCGGCAAACCGTTTTATGCACAAATTATTTCCATGTCATCGCATCACCCCTTCACCATTCCCGAGGCGAAGTACAAGATGAAACTGCCGGAACGATATGAAGGAACATTCGTTGGCGATTATATCCGTGCCCAGAATTACGCCGACTATGCGCTTGGGTTGTTCGTGGACGACCTGAAGGCGCGCGGGATCTGGGATAACAGTGTATTCGTCACTTACGGCGATCATCTTGGTCTGCCGGTCTACTCGCTAGACAATGACGATAAAAAGCTGATGCGCGAAATCTATGGCCATGAATACGGATTTACCGACATGATTAACATTCCGTTAGTTATCTCTGCTCCCGGTATATCCGCACCGGAGAAGCTGCCGCAAATCGGCGGTCAGTCGGATATTATGCCTACGGTAGCGAACTTGCTTGGCATTTCATTAGCCGATCACATTCATTTCGGTCAAGATTTGCTCAATCAAACGTCGAACATTTTGCCTGAGCGTTATTACTTGCCTTCCGGATCGATGATTAACGATCAAGAATTATTCATCCCGGGGACTGCCTACAATGACGGCACGCATTATCCGCTACATGGCAGCGTTCAGAATGGATCAACCGTATCCGAGGATCAATACAATCGGGCGCTGAAGCTGCTTCATCTATCAGACAGTTATGTGAGCCAGCTGCCGCCGGTGAAACCTTAACTAACGTACTATAAGCATGTATGTATGCAAAAAAGCACTCTTCTCGCTAGCAGGCCATTATGCCGCTATTGAGGAGAGTGCTTTTTTTCGGTGATCGATCAATTCATCTGACCAAACAGCCCGTATTTGATTTCGCAAACGGTGCCACGACCCGATTTACTCGTGAACAGAATTTGCCCGCCCATTACCTTGACGAGGCTGACAACGACCATCAGACCAAGCCCGGTTCCTTTCTCCTTCGTCGTGAAGAAGGGCATCCCGATTCGTCTCAACTGCAATTTACTCATGCCCACACTGGTATCGGAAATTCGAATGCATACCTTCCCATTCTCAATCCGAGTCGAAATCGTCAACACGCCGCCTGCCGGCATCGCTTCAATCGCGTTCTTCATCAGGTTTAACAGACACTGCTGGAACTTCTTCGGCTCCCCCATAATGTAGAAAGCTTGCTCCTGCTGATGCACAATTCGGATTTCAATGCTGGACATCACAGACAGCGGAGCTATCCATGGAATAAGTCCCTCAATCTCCGCGATGACATGAATGGGTCTTGCTTCTTCAATAGTCGGCTTCGCATAATTCAGGTAATCCGTTATGATCGCGTTCGCATGCTCGACTCCCTCTATGGCATGCAACCGATATCGTTCCATGGATTCGCTGTTAACGCCGGGCTTCGCCATCATTTGGAGAAATCCTTGTGTCGTCGTAAGCGGATTGCGGATTTCATGCGAAATCGATGCGGCCAGCTCACCGATCATGTGGTACTTCTCGGCTTTGTAGAGCTCCTCTTGCAGATTTTCCTGATTCCGTACTTTATAGCAGGTTAGGCTGACGATAACGGCAGAAATCATTGTACCCAGGAATAGCACTGCCATGTCAGCCGCATTCAGCTTATCATTATCCGGATATACCATAAGGAACACTGCGAAATGAATGCATATAAAGAGCAGGACATAGCCCGTTGTCCGCAACAGCTCGCTCTTCCATAACATCCGGTAATGGAACCATAGTCCCAGCAGTAACAATACGATGTTGCTGGCAAGATTCGCCTGCAGCTCCGTACCCACTAGGATGTTACCGCATAGCGTAACTGCCGCACAAATGAGTACTCCGGGTATAGCCCCTTCGAACACCGACGCCATCATAATCCCGATCGGCATGAGATGAAGCGAATAAACAAGCGGATCTGTAGGCTCGATGATTTGATAAAAAGCGGACAGCACCGCCAGGATGACAGCGATCATCTGCTTTCTTCGCCGAGCCGACAGCATGACCCTTGGGCTTATAAAGAGAAATGTACAAGATGCTAATATATAGAGCAAACCATGAAATTCATAAATTAGGATGGCGGACATGGATATCAAACACGACTCCCTTTAGTAGGATCGACCGTTAAATAGTAGAAAATAACCATTTTCACCTACATAACTATAACATATAGTTATATGTTTAATCTCCATTTTTGGGAAAGATGTTCAATTATGGTTCCATCCATTTTGTGTAAAGTTCGTTGAGCTGCTCTTGTACTTGCTCTCGTTCACGCCAGCGCTGTGCGAGTTCATCTACTCCAAGCTGCTCAGATTGATCATTAAGCTTCGCGTCCATCTCAGCCAGCCGGGCTTCGAGTTGACTGATCTTCTGCTCTAGCTTCACTGTATTGGGCTGCTGCACGGCGGATTTGGCTACCTCCGCCTCTATTGCTTGATTTCGCTTTACCGGAACTGTTTCCTTCGCTTTCACAGGCTGCACGGCTTCATCCGCACGAAGCTGCTTGCGCTTCTCGGCATATTCGTCATAAGCGCCGAGGTACACCGTCAGCTTAGCCCGATCGAGCTCCCAAACCTTATTCGCCAATCGATTAATAAAGTAGCGGTCATGCGAAATCGCGAGTATTGTACCCGGGAAGTCTTCCAGCGCTTCCTCAAGCGCTTCTCTGGAGGCGATGTCCATATGATTGGTCGGTTCATCCAGGAGCAGCAGGTTCGGCTTCTTCAGGATAAGCAGCGCGAGCCGCAGACGCGTCCATTCGCCCCCCGACAGCTGACTGACGCTCTTGAACACATCTCCTTGCGTGAATAGATAGCGCGCCAAATGTGAGCGGGCTTCCCCCTCCTCCATCCCCGCAGCCTCGCGGAAATAAGCAAGCACATTCTTCTTATCATCCGCAGGATACTGCTGCTGGGCCAAATATCCGATATCGACGCGCGCTCCGATGTCGATCGTCCCGCTGTCTTGTGTTTCCGTTCCGAGAATCAGCTTGAACAAGGTTGTTTTTCCCGCTCCGTTAGGACCAAGCAGCATAATCTTCTCGCCATAGTGCAGCATTCCATCGACCTCATGCAACAGCTTGCGGTCACTGTAACTCTTGCTTAAGCCCTGAAACTCAACGACCCGTTTCCCTGAGCGATCTGCCAGCTGAAGCTGAAACTCCGCCCCTTTCGGATCCAGTACCGGACGTTTCACCTTCTCCATCCGATCCAGTGCCTTCTGCATAGAAGCAGCTCTGCGGAAAAACTTCTCGTTGCCGCCAACTCTCCCCCACTCATGCAGCTGTTTGATCGTCTCTTTCATCTTCTTTATGACCTTCTGCTGCTCTTGGTACTCGGCAAACTGCTGCAGCAGCTGCTCCTCCTTCTCCCTCACATAGCCGCTGTAGTTGCTATGGTACGTAACTGCTTCACCATCTTCGATATCGATGATTTTCGTCACGACATGATCGAGGAACATCCGGTCATGCGAAACGATCAAGCAAGAACCGTCATAACCGTTCAGGAAGGATTCCAGCCACTGCACGCCTTGCAGATCCAGATGATTAGTCGGTTCATCCAATAGAAGCAGCTCCGGCTTGCTGATGAGCTGCGCCGCGAGGCCGATCTTCGTCTTCTCTCCACCGGATAAGGTGCCGAATCGCCTTCCATACATCTCGCGCGGAATCAGCAGCCCTGTCGTGACCGTATCGATCTTTGCATCTAGCTCATAGCCGCCTTCCATCTGAAACCGCTCCTGAAGCACAGAATACTCGCGCAGCAGCTGCTCTAGACGCTTCTCTCCCGTGCCCGGATCGGACATTTCCAGCTCCAGCTTCGTCATTTGGGCTTTGCACGCCAGAAGCTCGGCATACCCTGATGCCAGCACATCGTAAACCGTTCCATCATCCCAAGCTGCCGGAATTTGCGCCAAATATCCGATTTTCGTATCCTTGCGAATCGTGAGCTGCCCTTCATCTGGTTTAGACAGCTTAGCAATGAGCGAGATCAACGTAGATTTGCCGCTTCCGTTGCGGCCGACCAGTCCTACCCGCTCCTCTTCGTGAATTTCAAATGTCACATCTTCAAGCACAAGCGTCGCGCCGTAATATTTCTTTATATGTTGACCATTAACTACTATCATATGGAATCCTCCTAATTGTTTCGGAAGATCGCCCCCAGTTGAAACCAACAAAAAAAGAGCCGCAGGAAAATGCCCTGCGACTCTTCGGTCTTTACCGATCGAGGTCTAAGGTAGGCGTCTTCGCTTGAGTGATGGTGCCGTATCGGCAAATTTGGACAGACTTCTCCCGTTAGGTCCAAATGCATGCACGATGCCAGCCATTGCAATCGGCAGCTGGCTAATACGGTTGTTCACCATTTCTGAATTCATCCTACCTTACACCTCCTTCCTAATATTTATCTAACAATAACACAGATCACAGCCGCGCCGCAAGAAGGCTAAGACGAAATGGGCGATCGTCGCCATTATGCGGTGTAGTAAGGTTCTAATGCAAAAAACGCTCATATCACTGTCCGCCCTCCCATACATATAGCTATGAAGCACACTCGCATTACAAGGGGGAAGCGAAATTGCACCAGGATGAGATCAAAGCATTAGAGCGAGCTATTGACGAGATCACGGAGATTGCACAGGGATTTGGCCTCGATTTCTACCCGATGCGGTATGAAATATGCCCGGCTGATATTATTTATACATTCGGCGCTTACGGCATGCCTACCCGGTTCAGCCATTGGAGCTTTGGAAAAACGTTTAATAAAATGAAGATGCAGTATGATTTTGGCCTGAGCAAAATCTACGAGCTTGTTATTAACTCCAACCCTTGCTATGCCTTTCTGCTGGATGGCAACTCACTCATACAGAATAAGCTGATCGTTGCGCACGTACTGGCACACTGCGACTTCTTCAAGAACAATGCGCGCTTCAGCGCTACGAACCGGAATATGGTGGAAAGCATGTCCGCCACGGCCGAACGTGTGAGTCAATACGAGATGGAGTATGGAACCGATGCCGTTGAGAAATTTATCGATGCCGTCTTGGCTATTCAGGAACATGTCGACTCCACGATTATCCGGCCGTATAAGCTGGATAAGACCCATTACATCGAGCTGCTCAATAAAGCCAATCAAGTCGACAAAGTAGCGCGCCCATCGCAATATGACGACCTATGGACGCTTGATGCAGAGGTACAAGCGGAGCAAGTGAGCCTCAAAGCAGCCAATAATGAACCGAAACGTTTCCCTCCTCAACCGGAGAAGGATCTGATCTGGTTCATTGAGGAATACTCGCCGAATTTGCAGGATTGGCAGCGCGACATCATGTCCATGCTGCGCGATGAGATGCTCTATTTCTGGCCGCAAATCGAGACGAAAATCATGAACGAAGGCTGGGCTTCCTACTGGCATCAGCGGATCATCCGCGAGCTTGACTTAACGAGCGAGGAAACCATCGAATTTGCCATGCTAAACTCCTCCGTTGTGCAGCCGTCGAGACACTCGCTTAATCCTTACTACCTGGGGCTCAAGATCTTCGAGGACATCGAGCGACGCTGGGATAATCCGACTAAGGAGGAGCAGGATCGCTTCGGACGCAAGCCGGGTCTTGGGCGGGATAAAATCTTCGAAGTGCGGGAGTTCGACTCCGACATTTCATTCCTGCGTAATTATTTGACGAAGAAACTGGTCGGCGATCTGGATCTCTACGTCTTCGAGAAGAAAGGCGCGGAATGGAAAATCACCGACAAAGCATGGGAGTCCGTCCGCGACCAGCTTGTGACATCCCGGGTTAACGGCGGCTTCCCGAGCCTCGTCGTAACCGACGGCGACTTTAACCGCGTGGGCGAGCTGTTTCTGTTCCACCAATATGAAGGGGTCGAGCTGGATTTGAAATACGTGGAGCGTACGCTCCCACACGTCGTTCAGCTGTGGGGCAAATCCGTTCACCTCGAGACGATCGTCGAGGACAAACGAATCGTGTTCAGCTGCGACGGCAAGAAAACGAGCCGGAAATTCATTTAGATGAAAGCAAAATGAAAAATCGCATTCCCGAGCAGCCACCTAAGCGACTGCGGGAATGCGATTTTTTGGATTGAACTTAGGAAGCCACTTCTAACGAACCCAGGATGGTGCGCCACCACCTGCTCACCCTTCCTATCACTAAACCTCGACCTTCCTCACATCCACTTTCACTTCCAAATTCGCTTCGCTCGTTCCCCGATACACGCCTTTAACAGGGACAATATCTTTATAATCCCGGCCATGGCCGAGTTTCACATATCGTTCGCCGACCAGCGCATCGTTGGTCGGGTCAAACCCGCACCAGCCAAGACCCGGCGCATACGCCTCTACCCAAGCATGAGAAGCCTGCTCGAAGTCCGCGTTGCCCCCTCGCAGGTCACCGACAAAATGATAGCCGCTCACATAACGAGCCGGAACCCCTTTCGAGCGGCAAGCCGCAATCATCAGATGCGCAAAATCCTGACAGACTCCGCGACGTCTGCGCATCATCTCGCCTGCAATCGTGTGCACATTGGTCGCTTCCGGATCGTATACAAACTCGTTGCGTATCCGATTGGAGACGTAGGACAACCAGTTGTACACACCCTGCTCTTTCTCATTCGGATCACTTAGCTGCGGCGTTTCCGCGAATGCCGCAACCTCCGGCGTAATGCCTGTATACTCCGTGGGCAGCAAATATTCGGCAAACCGGTTCATCGCACCGTCCGTCGCCAGCCAATCCCATGCTTGCTTTGGCGTCATGCCTTCCTGGCCCTCGATCGGTTTAACGGCTTCCTTCGTGACGACCGTCATCTGCGTGCGAATGATCAACTTGCGATGCTGATCATTGACGGAGAAGGCGTGAACGCGATTGCCGAAATAATCATCATAGCTGAAGAGCGGCGCATTCGGCTCCACCGAAATGGAATGCTGATAGCACGATTGCTGCTCATTCGTAAATGGCGTCAGCCGGATTTCATTGACACTGTCCATAACCGGATTCATATACGAATATTGGGTTGTGTGCGTGATGCAAAGCTTCATGCGCTGACCTCCCCCATACGAAAAAAGGTATGAGCAAACGACACCCCCAGCTGTCCCGCAGCTTGGAGCAAATGTCCCGTTACCCGCCCTTCTTCATCCCGCTGCAAATCCTCCCGCTCCAAGCAGGCAAGCTCCGCTTTCAGCTTCACCACTTGCCGGATGATTCGATCATGGGCCGTACGAAGCTGCTTCTCCTGCAGTTGAATACCGCGTAAATGCTCATCGAGCGCATGCAGCGAGTAATGAACGGAACGCGGGAACACTTCATTAAGTATCAGAAACTCCATAATCGCTTCCTGCGAGAAACCATCCGCATAATAGCGACGGAACGTTTGGTACCCGCTGACGGATCGCAGCACGGCTTGCAGGAATGGATACACATCATTGCCGCCTTCCATATCAGAAGGCAGCATCGTTCTGGACGTAATCGCGGATTGCATGATACGAAGCGTATTCTCTGTCCGCTCCAGGTATCGGCCGCATTCGATGAAATGAAATTCATTCTCGCGCGGCATGACCGACTGCGTTATGCCTTGGAAGAGCGCCGTCCATTCTTTGATTTTGCCAAAAAACTGATGAGGCGACTCACGGGTCCAATCCCCTGCCTGCTTCTCGCGAAGCCACAGATAGAAGCCGTTCGTCACATCCCATAGCTCACTAGGCAGCTTCTCCCGAAGCGTTCTCACATTATCCCGGGCATGATTGACGCATGTAACGAGGGAATTCGCATTGTCGCGATCTAGGGTGATGTAGAGCACAACGTCTTGCTCCGTGTAAGTACCGTACTGCGATTCGTAAGCGGCTCTGCTGCCGAGTGCATCGACGATCCGCCCCCATTTGCACAGCGACTGGGCTTTCTCGCCGGGTTCGCCTTTGGGTATCGTATGCGAGTCATCTGACTGAAGGTGATAGTGAACATCGATTAGCCGAGCATGGTTCTCCGCCCGTTCCATGTACCGCCCGATCCAAAACAAAGCTTCCGCATTCCGGTTCAGCATCGTCCATCCCTCCGCTTCCTATAATCGTTAACGACTAAGCACCCACGTATCTTTCACGCCGCCGCCCTGCGAAGAGTTCACGACTAGAGAGCCTTCCTGAAGCGCAACACGAGTCAGTCCGCCCGGAATAACATGGGTTTGTGCGCCCATGAGCACAAATACGCGTAAATCAATATGGCGCGGCTGCATAGCCCCTCCGAGCATCACCGGCGCCCGCGACAGCTTCATCGTTGTTTGAGCGATGTAGCGGCCCGGATCGCGGCGAATGGCATCCGCGAAGGCGTTGATCTCCTTCGTGGAAGCAGCAGGACCAATAAGCATCCCGTAGCCGCCGGAGAGCGAGGTCTCCTTGACTACGAGCTGATCCAAATTATCGAGCACATACTCCCGCTCTTCCTTGCGCGACAAAATGTAAGTAGGTACGTTATGCAGAATGGGTTCCTCGCCTAAATAGTAACGAACCATATCCGGCACATACGCATAGACCGCTTTATCGTCCGCTACGCCTGTACCCGGCGCGTTGGCGATCGCTACATTGCCTGCACGATAAGCATTCATGAGACCCGGCACACCAAGCAGCGAATCTGCTTGGAAGGCTAACGGATCCAAATACTCATCATCAAGTCTTCTGTAGATGACATCTACCTGGCGCAAGCCGCGCAGATCACGCAAATAGATTTTGTGATCCTTGTACACCAAATCGCGGCCTTCCACCAGATGAATGCCCATCTGCTGAGCCAGAAACGCATGCTCGAAGTAGGCGGAATTATAAGCCCCTGGTGTCAGAAGCACGATAAGCGGGTTCTGCTTCCCCGATGGCGCCAAGCTGCGAAGCGAACTTAAGAAGACATTCAAGCTGCGCTCAATATCCGCCACTTTACTGTTCAAGTATAAATCGGGGAACAGCTCACTCATTAAGCTTCTCCCTTTATACAAGTAGGAAAACCCGGATGGTGTACGAAGATTATCCTCCAGTACAAAGTAGCGGCCCTTCTCGTCCTTAATTAAATCTATGCCGGATGCGGTCATATAGACATTTTGAGGGACCTGCAGCCCTGCCATCTCCGGACGGAAATATTTATTGCTAATGATCATTTGTCTAGGGATGATGCCGTCATTGACGATGCGCTGCTCATGATAGACGTCGTGGATAAAGGCGTTCAATGCCTTAACACGCTGCTTCATGCCGCGTTCAAGGCTCTCCCATTCATGCTTCGGAATAATGCGCGGAATATAGTCAAAGGGAATCGTTCGCTCCAGCGGCTCGTTCTGATTCTGGGTGTAGAGCGTAAACGTGATTCCTTCCTCCAGCATCCGCTGCTGAATTGTCGTGTGGCGCGCTGTTAGCTCCGGCGGCTTCATACGGGCGAACGTTCGATGAACACTTTCGTAATGCGGACGTACATTAAGATCTTTATCGAACATCTCGTCGTAGAAAGATTGTGAATCGTAAGGATCGAATTGTGATTTCATCGCCATCGACATGTCAACCGCCTCCAAAGCCATCAGTGTCACTATCATGTCAGTTTTTGCACTATCTTGTCTATCTCATCGAGCTAATACCTGGATTATATTACCTAGATCATACTCAATGGCAACATCAGTGTCAACTTATATAACACACAAAAGGCCCGAAAAAGCAGCCTTTACAGTAATTTAAGGAATATTTTTGTTGGGTTACGCTTACATGCCCTCCTACCACATTACGCAGCGGAAGTGCTGTAGGTTACCCCTTCATTTTCTCGAATAATCAGGTGCTTTACTTTGTCGACGTTCGCCCCTGACACAGTGGCATATAAGCCTCCCCCGCTATCTGCTGAATCGTCGAAATAAACATTGCGATCGACCGGACTGTAGCATACCGCCGCCGCCATGTTAACAACAACGTTGCGATCAAGTCGCTCGTAACCGAATGGGCCGAATACGAGCGCCACTTGCTCCATAGTTTGCGGGTACTGATAGCTTGCTCCGCTCTTCGTCACAAATTGTGCCCCTTTCGGAGTTTGCGACACGAAGCATATCTTATCCATCGGAACCCATTCACTTTCCCCGTTCTTGTTCAGCAGCAACAACTGCATGTCCAACACTCCCTCTGAATAAAATAAGAACTTATGTTCTTATTTTAACAGATGATTGGTTGGCATGTACACCATCCAGACGCTTGTCCCTCCCTAATCGAAGAAGGGCCGCAGAACGCAACTTTCGCGTCCTGCGGCTTCATCACTCTCTATTATCGGTTAAGCAGACTTCCTACGTAGCGCAGCAGCTCGTTGGCACAGACCGGGCAGTATCCGTGCTCATCAATCAGCCGCTTCGTTACTTCATTAATACGCTTCAGCTGTTTCTCGTCCGGTGTTTTGGTCGAGGTCGTAATTTTGACGATATCCTTCAAATCTGTAAACAGCTTCTTCTCGATTGCTTCGCGCAGCCGTTCATGGCTGTAGTAATCGAATTTCTTGCCTTTACGCGAGTACGAGGAGATCCGAATCAATATCTCTTCACGGAACGCTTTCTTCGCATTCTCGGATACCCCGATTTGCTCCTCGATCGAACGCATCAGCCGCTCATCCGGATCCATCTCTTCGCCTGTAAGCGGGTCTTTGATCTTCGCCCAGTTGCAGTACGATTCGATGTTATCGAGGTAATTCTCAAACAATGTTCTAGCGGACTCTTCGAAGGAGTAAACGAACGCCTTCTGTATTTCTTTCTTGGCGAGTCCGTCATATTCTTTCCTGGCTGTGGAAATAAAATTTAAGTATCGTTCCCGCTCTTCCTTCGTGATCGAAGGATGCTGATCAAGTCCGTCTTTCAATGCGCGCAGCACATCAAGGGCATTGATACATTGCAGGTCCTGCTTTATGAGCGCACTCGAAATCCGATTGATAACGTACCGCGGGTCAATACCCGACATGCCTTCTTCGATGTATTCCGACTGCATTTCCTTCAGATCAGCTTCCTTGTAGCCTTCGATCTCCTCGCCGTCATACATGCGCATTTTCTTAACGAGGTCCATCCCTTGCTTCTTCGTCTCTTTCAGACGAGTCAAGATGGAGAAGATTGCCGCTGAGCGCAGCGAGTGCGGCGCGATATGAATGTGCTTCATGTCGCTTTGGCCGATAAGCTTCTTGTAAATCTTCTCTTCCTCCGACACCTTCAGGTTGTAAGGAATCGGCATAACGATCATCCGGGATTGCAGCGCCTCATTCTTCTTGTTGGCAATAAAAGACTTATACTCCGTTTCGTTCGTATGCGCGATGATAAGCTCATCCGCCGAGATCAAGGCGAATCGGCCGGCTTTGAAGTTGCCCTCTTGGGTTAGGGACAGCAAATTCCAGAGGAACTTCTCATCGCATTTGAGCATCTCTTGGAACTCCATCAGACCGCGGTTCGCTTTATTCAGCTCGCCGTCGAACCGGTATGCGCGCGGATCGGATTCCGAACCAAACTCCGTAATCGTTGAGAAATCGATGCTTCCCGTCAAATCGGCAATATCCTGAGATTTCGGATCGGATGGACTGAATGTTCCGATACCGATACGGCTCTCTTCCGAAATCAATACGCGTTCAACTTGAACATTCTCAATATCGCCGCCATATTCGGTTCTTACTCTCATTTGGCAGGACGGGCACAGATTGCCCTCGATTCGGACACCAAGCTCTCGCTCCGCTTCAGGCCGCAGTTCGTTTGGAATGAGATGCAGCGGATCCTCATGCATCGGGCAGCCTTTAATCGCGTAGACAGCCCCTCGTTCTGTTCTGGAGAACTGTTCGAGGCCTCGCTTGAGCATCGTAACAATGGTGGATTTGCCGCCGCTGACAGGTCCCATGAGCAGCAAAATCCGTTTCCTCACATCAAGCCGCCGGGCTGATGAATGGAAGTATTCCTCTACAAGCTTCTCAACGGCGCGATCCAAGCCGAATATTTCTTGTTCGAAAAACTTGTATTTCTTCGCAGTGCCGCCATCATCCACAACCCCGAATGACTCAATCATCTCATAAACTCGAGCATGCGCAGTCATGGCCGGAGTAGGATCTCGCTTCAGCAGGTCGATGTAGTCCTTGAACGATCCATTCCAAGCAAGTTTTTCGCTTTCCGCTTTATACGCCGAAATCCGTTTCAAAATATCCATGCCGTAACCTCCTATAAGCTTTGCGATTGCAAAACTCATTTCGTAAGCCTATACTCCGACCAGCCTGATGCCACATTCTAGAACGCCTCATGCATGCGGGTAATATTTATCCAGCCATCTAAAGCTGCCCGGCATTTTTTATTGAAGTATTACATTCCTATGCGCTTTCGCAAGGGAAGTTGCCCTATTTTTTAAACAAGATTCCGCCAAAATCCGCACTCTCCAGACACTAATTTTACAAAATGTTAATTCCGTTAAAACGAGCACCTGCCCGTCTCTATTGGGCAAAAAGCTATACGTACGAAGACTTGCCTCCTCCGTTCGCGCTCCATTAAAGCCATGTCGAATAGAGACGAATCCGACAAATTTCTGGTGTGGCCGACACGAATAAAGTTGTGACACCAGATGTAACCTCTAATTAATGACTTAAGGGGACGTCCAGAATGTGCTATAATCGTGAACAGACTACCCTCCATGGAATCGAGGCGATGAATTGGCTGTCAAACACGAAACCGAGCTGTATCCGCCAATCAAGTCTTATTTCGAGAAACAAGGCTTTGAGGTAAAGAGCGAAATCATGCACTGCGATCTCGTCGCCATTCATCCGGATACGAATGAAACCATATTGGTGGAAATGAAGAAAACCTTTAATCTTGCGCTCCTGCTCCAAGGGATTGAGAGGCTGCGATTAAACAGCCATGTTATTCTCGCCGTTGAACGCAACCGCAAGAAGGTTGGTGCGCATAATCAGCGCTTCGGCGATCTAACTGAGCTATGCCGAATGCTCGGCATCGGCTTGATGACCGTAACCTTCTTCAAGACCAAATCACCGGTGCTGGAGATGCTCTGTCAACCCGGCGATCCGCCCGTGCGCGGACAACGTCGTGTCCGTCAAGCGAAATTGCTCACCGAATTTCGCGAACGCAGCGGCGACTACAATACCGGCGGCAGCAACAACCGCAAGCTCGTCACCGCGTATCGGGAGAAGGCCCTTCGAGTGGCTTGGGCTCTTCACCAGCACGGCGAGTTGTCCCCTCGCGCAGCCGCGGAGCTGACCGGAATACCGCGAGCCAACCATTTTCTTCAGAAGGATTACTACGGCTGGTTTGAACGCATACGGCGTGGGCATTATAGCTTGAAACCGGACGGAGCAGCCGCACTAAAGCAGTACAACCATATTATTGAAGCTTGGCTGCAGCAGAAGCCCGCACAAGAGTTAAACACCGCAATCATTCCTAGAAACAAATGATCAAAGGAGACTGGATACTGATGAGCGAAATGAACAACTATAGGGTCATTGGCAATGTAGAAGATTTCCCGGAATTTCCGGCACATGTTAAGTTGAACAACCAGCCTTATTATATTGTTGAAGCCCCTCGCAAAGAAGATGAGGAACAGCGCTATAACTTGATTTCGGCCATCTGCCCGCACGCTGGCGGCATTGTCAGACCGCATCTAAACGAGCTTATTTGCCCGCTGCACTACTGGTGCTTCGATAAAGCGACAGGCGAATCCACGAACATTCCGGGTGAGCAGCTGGATTGCTCGCCGCTCGAAGTTCGGGACGGCCAGTTCCTGCTTCAAGCCTAAAGAAAACAAACAGAAGAAGCCCGGAATCCTCGATGTGAGGACTCTGGGCTTCTTCTCTTAAGACATCTAGAACGTCATGAACTAACGGCGCGCCAGAAACTCATTCAACGCTTCAGCAAAACGCGCGATACCGGTCGCCATTCGCTCACCTTGTGTATACGTAAAGTTCAAACGAGCTGTGTTACGTGCAGGTTCTGCGGCATAGAAGGATGCGCCTGGAACGAAAGCAACATTCTTCTTCACAGCTGCCCGAAGCAGTGCCTCGGCATCCAATCCATCAGGGAGCTCCAGCCAGAGGAACATGCCGCCTTTAGGCTCGATCCATTTTACATCGCTCCAGCCCTGCTGCGTAAGCAGCTTCTGCATTTGCTGCATACGATCACCATAAGCCTGTCTGATCACTTGAATATGGTCATCCAACGAGAAATGCCGGAGCAGTTGATCCAATGTCTGCTGATCCAGTGAACTGGAGTGCAGATCCGCCGCTTGTTTCGCTTTCGCCATCATCGAAATCACGTTGCGATTGCCGATTGCCCAGCCCGTGCGAAGTGCAGGTGCGACTGTTTTGGAGAACGTGCTTGTATATAGGACATGGCCGCCATCCGCGTTGTTATCAAGCGAGAACAAGGTCGGATAGTCGGCGTTGATATCAAATTTAATATCGCCGTATGGATCATCCTCCAAGATAGGGACACCATAACGATGGCTTAGTTCAAGCAGCCCTTTGCGGCGTTCCATACTCCATACTCGTCCCGTTGGATTACCGAATGTAGGTACCACATAGATCAATCTTGGCTTATGCTGCTTGATGAGACGCTCGGCATCCGCTATGATCATGCCATCTTTATCGCTGGCCACCGGAACAACGTCCAACCCGCTCAAGTTAAACACTTGCAAGCTGGCCAAATAAGTCGGATTCTCCACCAAGACGATATCGCCCGGCTCCATCAGAACGCGAGTAATCAAATCAATGGCTTGCTGCGAGCCGGTCGTCATGATCATTTCATCAGGCTCTACGTGCATGCCTTTCTGTGCCATGCGAGCACAAAGCTGCTCACGAAGAGGCATGAATCCTTCCGTAAGTCCATATTGCAGCGTGTTCTTACCGGAACGGAATACGCGATCTGATGCCTCTCTGACCGCATCAATCGGAAACAACTCTTCGGCTGGCAAACCGCCTGCGAACGAAATAATCTCTTTCCCTTGCGTAAGCTTCAATATGTCGCGAACAGCAGATGATTGCAGCCGTTCGACATGATTCGAAAACCGGTATTCCACGTTCATTCCTCCCCATTTCCTTTATCACACATTTTACGCGCAATTGGTGATGGGAGCAACTAGAAGAACGCGATAAAACGCACGGTTTTGCACACTTTTCTCCAATAGGTTACAGCGTTCACCAATGTGTTGCATTTTATGTCTGAAGCGAATTTGCTGTAACAACATGTTCACAACTTTGTTCGTTTTCTTTTTGCATGCCGTTGGGTATAATGAATTGTATGTATGTACTGGCAGCATAGGAGGGAATACGAATGACCATTAATTTTCTTATCGTCCTCACTGTCTCGGCCTTGTTCCTGATCGCCATGTGTACGGCGTCATACAATGACGACAAGACTAAAGGCTTGTAATGCAATAGGACCAAGCAAAAAAAAAGAAGCTTTCAGCGATTGATAACAATCGTCGAGAGCTTCTTTTTAATGCGAAAATGGAGTTCTACACCGAGTTAACCCCGACGCAGACCCGCCATTTCTGTCATACATCCCCCACACAGGTAACGCTCTTTAAACTCGCGTACACCATCAAGCGTGCCACAAAACACACAACGAGGACGATAACGTTCCAAAATGATATGGTCACCCTGGACAAGAATCTCCACGGGGTCTCCTTCATTCATTTGGTATCTTTTACGTAGCGATTTTGGCAATACGATACGCCCTAATTGATCCACTTTACGCACAACACCAGCCGGTTTCACAAATTCACATCTCCTGTAGTCGCATTTTGCAAGTTAACGTCATATGACAGTTTGCTCACTACTAGGTTCGATAATGGCCGGTTAATTCCTGCAATTATTTCGATTTTCTTAGTATTCTGCAACAATAAACAGCTTTCAAGCAAAGCAAGTTAGCTTAAACCAACGAATCCATTTTGCCGAAACGCTTCAAAGACAACAATTGCGGCAGAATTCGATAAATTCAGCGATCTCACTTTATCGGTCATCGGTACACGAATACAGGTATCCGGATGCGCATCCAGCACATCTTGCGGCAGCCCTTTGGTCTCTTTCCCGAACACGAAGAAATCGCCATCTTGATACTGATGCTCCGAATATACTTTCGAGCTTCTTGTGCTTGCGCAGAAGAAACGTCCCTCCGGATACAGATCCTTTAGCTCCTGGAACGAATCATGATAATGAACCTCTACCGCATACCAATAATCCAAGCCGGCCCGTTTTAGCGTTTTGTCATCTGTGTTAAATCCCAATGGCCGAACCAGATGGAGAATTGTACCTGTTGCTGCGCAAGTACGTGCAATATTGCCGGTATTTGCCGGAATTTCCGGCTCTACGAGAACGATATGAAATGCCATTTGTTATCAAACACCCTTCACTTTTTACATAGCTTTTACGCTAGCTTAATCTATTGAGAAAACTTGCCTGTCATAATACAACTATAATGTTGCATGAAAGGGGAACATAAACGCTTGAAGAAGAAAATATTAATCGTTGATGACGAGCCATCTATCTCCACATTGCTTGAGTTTAACTTAAAACTTGCCGGATATGAAGTGCGTTGCGCTTCAGACGGAGAAGCTGTGTTCGACTTGCTGAAACCGTTTCGTCCTGATCTCATCGTGCTTGATCTTATGCTCCCCAAGATGGACGGACTGCAAGTATGCCGAGAACTGCGCAAGCAAAATAACGTCGTTCCCATTATTATGTTAACTGCACTCCACGATGTAAGCGACAAGATCGCAGGACTTGATCACGGCGCTGACGACTATATGACAAAACCATTCTCACCGCAAGAGCTTCTCTCCCGCATTCAAGCCATATTGCGCAGAACGCAGGCGCTGCCGGGTTCAGGAGAATCAACAACGCATACAATCGGTCCGCTAACTGTTCTATCCGAGCAGCGTGAAGTGCAGCTTGAAGGAAAGTCTGTGGAGTTGACACCTAAAGAATTCGAACTTCTGCTTTACTTATGCCGTCATCGCGGGAAAGTGCTTAGCCGACAGCAGCTGCTGCACGGTGTATGGGACTATCATTTCCTTGGCGACACCCGTATCGTTGACGTGCATATTAGCCATCTGCGTGACAAAATCGAGAAAAATGCACGGACACCTGAATATATCATGACGGTCCGTAACGTTGGTTATAAGCTTTCCGGTCCGGGAAGCAGCACGTCTAATGCAGACTCTTCACTTGCTTAACACATACCGGATCAGATGCACTCAAGAAGACCGCCGGCCTTCCACGAATGGAAGAGCCGGCGGTCTTCTTGCTTTTGTCCTATAGAGCAAACTATCGGCTTCTATACTGCTAGCCGTTGCGCTTCTGGAAGTCGCCCATGAAATCCGCGAGTGCTTTGCAGCTCTCAAGCGGCACAGCATTGTAAGTCGAAGCACGCAAGCCGCCAACGCTCCGGTGGCCTTTCAAGCCAACAAATCCTTGCTTCTCGGATTCCTTCACAAACTGCTTCTCCAGCTCTTCCGTACCAAGACGGAATGTGATATTCATCAACGAACGGCTATTCGCGTCTGCAAAGCCGCGGTAGAAGCCGCCGCTGTTATCGATCGTATCGTAGATCAGCTTTGTTTTGTCGCGATTGAATTGCTCCATCGCTGCAACGCCGCCTCTCTCCTTCACCCATTTCAACATAAGACCCACCAGATAAATAGAGAAAGATGGCGGTGTATTGTAAAGGGAATTGTTCTTCACATGCGTATCATAGCGAAGCATCGTCGCGATCGATTTCGGGCTCTCCGAAATCAAATCTTCACGCGCGATAACAATCGTTACGCCCGATGGTCCCAGGTTCTTCTGTGCACCGGCATAGATCATGCCGAATTTGCTGACATCAACCGGACGGCTTAGAATATCGCTCGACATATCGCCGATCAGTGTCACATCACCTGTTTCCGGATAAGCGGCGTATTGCGTGCCTTCAATCGTTTCATTCGACGTAATATGCAGGTAGGCCGAATTTGTCGGGATTTGGAGATTGCTTAGGTCCGGAATACGATTAAACTTATCTGCTTCCGAAGAAGCTACAACCGCCGTTTCACCAAACAGCTTCGCTTCCTTGATTGCTTTGTCAGCCCAGCTTCCTGTGTTTACGAATGCTGCGGTTTGGCCGGCGCCCAATAAATTCATCGGGATCATAGCGAATTGCGTGCTTGCCCCGCCTTGCAGGAATAATACTTTATAATTGCTTGGAATTCCGAACAATTCGCGAAGGAGCGATTGCGCGCCGTCATTGACCTCTTCAAAAATGCTGCTGCGATGGGACATTTCCATAATGGACATGCCTGCACCCGCATAATCAATAAATTCCTGTTGTGCCTGCTGCAATACTTCCAGCGGCAATGCCGCTGGTCCGGCATTAAAATTAAACGCACGATTCGTCACTGTAGCTCACTCCACTCTTCAATTTGCTTATCAGTATGATAGCAAGTTTCACGCTTTGCATCAAGTGTAAAAAGTCGAACAAAAACCAACAGTTTTATTACGAATATTCGGATTTAGCAATTTTTAAGGATAATGAAAAGCGAGCTCTCCGTGAGAGAGCTCGCTGAAAGTAATTTGTAGAATGAGTTCGGACTAGCAGTCGAAGTATAGGCTGTACTCGTGCGGATGAACGCGGATTGCAACAGCTTTCGCTTCAGCACGCTTCAGTTGTACGAAGTTGTCGATAAAGTCTTTGGAGAATACGCCGCCTTCAGTCAAGAATTCGGAGTCAGCTTCCAAAGCGTCAAGCGCTTCATCAAGTGTTCCCGGAACCGAGCGAATTTCTTTCTTCTCTTCATCCGGAAGATCATAGATGTTTTTGTCGAATGGACCATAACCAAGAGCAACTGGGTCCAGCTTGCGCTTGATACCGTCAAGGCCTGCAAGCAGCATTGCTGCGAATGCGAGGTAAGGGTTAGCTGTGGAGTCCGGTGTACGGAACTCGATACGGCAGCCCTTCGGCGTAACTGCAGCAACCGGGATACGGATTGCAGCAGAACGGTTACCTTTCGAGAATACAAGGTTAACTGGCGCTTCGTAGCCTGGAACAAGACGCTTGAAGGAGTTCGTCGACGGGTTTGTAATTGCAATCAACGCTGGTGCGTGGTGCAAAATTCCGCCGATGTAGTGCATAGCCAGTGGGCTCAGGTTTGCATAAGCACCTTTCTCATAGAACAGCGGGGAATCGCCGTTGAAGATGGAAGAGTGAACATGCATACCGCTGCCGTTGTCGCCGAAAAGCGGTTTTGGCATAAACGTTGCAACTTTGCCCCATTGGCGAGCAACGTTGTTGATGATGTATTTGTATTTCAGCAGGTTGTCTGCAGTTTTAGTCAATGTGTCAAAACGGAAGTTGATTTCAGCTTGACCAGCTGTTGCAACTTCATGGTGATGACGCTCAACGCGAAGGCCGGATTCTTGCATCAAACGAACCATTTCGCTGCGGATGTCTTGTTGGGAATCAACAGGAGCAACCGGAACGTAGCCGCCTTTTACAGGAATTTTGTAACCAAGGTTGCCGCCTTCTTCTTTACGAGCCGTGTTCCAGCCAGCTTCAGCGGAATCAACTTCGTAGAAAGAAGTGTTCATTTTGCTTTCGTAGCGAACTTCGTCGAAGATGAAGAACTCGGACTCAGGTGCGAAGTAAGCTGCTGTACCAACGCCGGATTTTTGCAGGTATTCTTCTGCTTTTTGAGCGATGCCGCGCGGATCGCGCTCATAGCGCTCGCCATCTGGCGTATGAATGTTACACATAATATTCAATGTTGGGTGATCTGTAAACGGATCGATGAAGCTGGACTCTGTGTCCGGAATCATAACCATATCAGACTCTTCAATACCGCGGAAACCCGGGATCGAGGAACCGTCAAAAGCTACGCCGTTAACAAAAGTTTCGGCATCTACTTCCGTCGAAGGAAGTGTGATGTGGTGCGCGTGGCCGGAAAGATCCACGAAACGGAAATCTACAAACATGATGCTGTTCTCTTTGATTGTGCTCAATACGTTTTGAACTGACATTAGGTATTTCCTCCATTTCCGAACATTTGCGATGTGTAGGACATTAATTGTTCAACTTCTGATCTGAAACTATGATTGTTATTATAGGTTTTAGGTTTATTACAGTCAATAGTCATGTAAGGTATTTTTTAAAGCATTTGTTAGATAACTTCACATAATTGTCAGATTGTTCAAATTCCCAGTGTTGACGCCAAAAACAAGAAGCTGCAGCCCCCATAAACGAGAGGTCGCAGCTTCCGGAAACCCGATAATTATACAATGCCATGAATGATTATTTGATCCACGTATTGAAATATTCAGCCGGCTCCTTAGGAGTATCGAAACGCTTTCCGACCAATTTCCCCAACTGCTCCAAATCTTTTAGAAGGTTCGCGAATTGGTCTGGGAACAAGGATTGCACGCCATCGCCTGTCATGGAATTATCAGGATCTGTATGCATTTCGATAATAAGTCCGTTCGCTCCCGCAGCAACAGAGGCTTTCGACATCGGCTCGACCAATTCGCGGCGTCCCGTTCCATGGCTCGGATCCGAAATAACCGGCAGATGGCTGAGTGATTGCAGCACCGGAATCGCAGCCAAGTCGAGCGTATTTCGAGTGTAAGTCTCGAAAGTGCGAATTCCGCGCTCGCATAGCATAACGTTCGGATTTCCGCCTGCCAGAATATATTCGGCAGCGTTCAAGAATTCATCGTAGGTTGCGCTGAAGCCACGTTTAAGGAGTACCGGCGTCTTCACAGTGCCCAGCTTCCGCAGCAAATCGAAGTTCTGCATGTTGCGCGTACCAACCTGTAGAATATCGGCATACTCACAGCAGATATCTACGTATTCCGGCGTCATTACTTCTGTAATCGTGAGCAGCCCATGCTTACGGCCTGCTTCCGCCATCATCGCCAAACCTTCGACACCAATACCTTGGAAGCTGTAAGGCCCTGTACGCGGCTTAAACGCGCCACCGCGAAGCACTTGACCGCCGGCAGCCTTCACCAGCCTAGCAATCTCGTCGATCTGCTCAGGTGTCTCTACCGCGCAAGGGCCGCCCATAATGGCAAGATGCTCCCCGCCGATCTTAACGCCTTTAATCTCAATTATGGTGTCGTCAGGATGGAAGTCACGGCTGGCGAGCTTGTAGGACTTCGAGATTTTGATGACGTTCTCCACGCCTTTCATTTGACGAAGATGCTCCGCCAAGGTAGGCTCCGCCTTCCCGATGATACCAATAACGGTCCGGTCTGTCCCGCGGGAAACATGTGCCTGTACCCCCGCTCTCTCGATATGGTGCACGATCTCTCCAATCCGTTCTTCCGTCACATTATTTTGAGTAATTACGATCATAAGTTCGACTCCCTCTCCTGTCACGCTTAGACGCGTGTTCGCTTCGACGCTTTTATGCTGTTAGGCTTTTATGCTTTTAATCGCTAAAGCAAATATACATGAAAAAACCGGCCTCGTCAAGAGACCGGCTTGCTGTCATTCGATTTATTCCGTTACTGGTTTCACATCAACGGAGACGCGGCGAAGCTTTCTTTTCTCCTTGCGTTTGTTGGCCACGTATTGCAGCGTCATCTTGACAGGGAAATAGAATAGCGCGCCAAGCACCATACCATCAATAATTCCGCCCACAATCAGCTTTAAATTTACAAGCAGCATGTGGTCGAGCCACTCCGGTGCGAAGGGCACCGAAATTTTGATATGGTTCGGAAGCACCCAGCCGCCCACCATGCTATTGATGAACGCAACTGGAATAAAGATTATTTTACCAAAAACAAAACCGATCAACGCACCCGCTAAACTGGCATTCATCATATAGATAAGCGGAAAAATCAGGAAAAAGGCTAGCCCGTAGGTTGGTAATGTAAACATCTCGACAAAAATACCGATTGCGAATCCGAGTGCCACAAACGATGGGCCGCCTGGTGCCCGCATAAGCTGCGTATATTTTAATTTGAGCCAGCGTTTAATCGAGCGCGGTTTGCTTGAAGTCGTCATTTGAGTAGCGCCCCTTTCACTCACAGCGACGATTTCACTCGCACAGTCGGCAACAGTTTGTTCATGTTGACTGTACGCCGTGCTTCCCAGGTAGAGGAATCCTCGTCGTTAAACTGCTCCAGGTAAGCGATGACTTCCTTCGTTAACGGTGTTGGTGTCGATGCCCCTGAAGTTACAGCTACCCGCTTCTTGCCTTTCAACCACTCCACGTCAATCTCCGATACATCCGAAACGCGGTAAGCCGGCACGCCCGCAATCTCTTCCGAAACCTGCGCAAGCCTATTGGAATTATTGCTTCTAGGGTCGCCTACCACGATACACAGCTCGGCTTCCTTAGCTTGTTCCGCAACTGCCTCTTGCCGCACCTGCGTTGCCAAGCAAATTTCATTGTGAATTTCTGCTGTCGGGAATGTCTTCAGCAGCTTGCTGATCAGATGCCTGATGTCCCACTGTGACATCGTCGTCTGATTCGTAATAATGATACGATCGCTGTTTAGCTCAAGCGCATCGATTTCATTCTCTCGCTCTATGAGATGAACATGCTCAGGTGCAATACCGATGGCGCCTTCCGGCTCCGGATGCCCCTTCTTGCCGATGTAAATGACTTCATAGCCTTCAGAAACCTTCTCCCGGATCAAATCATGGGTTTTGGTTACATCCGGACAAGTAGCATCCACAACCGTCAAGCCTCTGTCCTTCGCGCGTCTGCGTACTTCCGGAGAAACACCGTGCGCGGTGAAAATGACAGTCCCGCTCGAAATCTGTTCTAAAATTTCCAAACGGTTCTCGCCGTCAAGCGTAATAATGCCTTCTTGCTTAAATGCTTCTGTCACATGACTATTATGAACGATCATGCCCAAAATATAGATCGGCCTCGGCAAGTCTAAATTTTTAGCTGTTTGCAATGCCAAAACCATGGCATCGACGACGCCGTAGCAATAGCCACGCGGTGAAATCTTCACAATTTCCATACTGCTGCACCTGCTTTCCTGCTAAACCAGTGTTCAACGGACGGGCTTTATTAAAACCCAGTTCTATTTATTATACTTCATTCGACTTCTCGTGGAAAGCAATTGGAAGCCATACGATAAATGTCGTTCCTGCACCTTCACGTGTCGAAACTTCGACCGAACCGCCATGCTCATCAATAATCCACTTGGCAATCGACAATCCAAGGCCGGTTCCGCTCGTTTCACCGCGCGATTCATCTGCACGATAGAAGCGCTCGAAGATGTGTGGAACTTGGTCATGGTCCATGCCAATGCCCGTATCCTTGATGATAATGCCGGCTTGATCGCCCGATACGATCGCACGCAGCTCAACATCTCCGCTCGGCGTGTACTTAAATGCATTCTCGACGAAGATAAAAAACAGCTGACGAAGAAAATCGGCATGCGCATATACTTCTACGTTCGAAATGGCGTCTAGGTTCCCAATTTTCCATTCTGCTTTTCTTGGCAGAAGCTGCGCCTTGCGCGCTACATCCTCGACTAACGGAAGCAGCGGCTGAACGGACTTCTCCATTGTGTAGCCCGCATCCGCACGCGCAAGGGACAACAGATCATTCACTAAACTGGACATCCGTTTGGCTTCGCCTGCAATATCCAGCATCGATTCGCGCGTCAGCATCATCCGACTGCGTTCTTGTTCGCTTAATTGCGGCATGTCTTGACCGTCTGCATCGGTTCCCTGCGTCAACGTCGGCAGCCACATCCGCTCGAGCAGCTCGATATTCCCGCGAATCGTCGTAAGCGGCGTGCGAAGCTCATGGGAAGCATCCGATACGAATCGTCTTTGCGCTTTGTAGGCTTCATTCAACCCGTTGTAGGTCGTTTCGATGCGGCCCAGCATGCCGTTTAACGTATCGACCAGCCGTCCAAGCTCATCGTTCGGTCCCTCTCTTGGAATGCGCACGCTCAGATCAGAGCCATTCTGAATGCGATCGCTCGCACGAATGACATTCTCAATGGGACGGAGCGCCTGACGCGCAAGAAAGAACCCAATCGTAAAAGCGATGAGTACAACGATAATAAGAGAGGAGATCAATGTCGTCTTCAGCTCGGTCAGAAACTTATCTTCCCTGCCCGAATAAGCCGCAACCTGCAGCAATCCAAATATTTCATTATTTTGCTTCAAAATATGTCGGTATACAAGAAACGGATAAGGACCTGCCTTTACATGTTCAAACCCTTCGTAGCTTTCGTTGATTTCCTTTACGTCCGGCTTCGGCAGAAGCTGATCGATCCTGCGCAGGTTCGATGTCGTCTTCACGACTCCATTCTTATAATTATCAACTTGGATAAACATCTCGTCATCCCCGATAACGAAATTAGGCGTTTGATAATTACCGAACATATCCAGTGTGGACGTAATATTGATCGCATTGACCTGCTGTTCGATCTTGGCTTTCATTTCCTTGTACGTATTGTAGTTGACGAAGAAAAAGATCGCGACCCCAAATGCAATTAGCGTAACGGCCAAAATCACCGAGTACCATAACGTGAGCCTTAAGCGAATCGACATGGAATCAGCCTCCTTCGCCTCTAAGCACGTACCCGGTGCCTCGAACCGTCTGAATCAAGCGCGGGCTCTTGCCGTCTTCCGTCTTCTGGCGCAGCATGGCAATATAAACCTCCAGCACATTCGATTCGCCGCTGTAGTCAAAGCCCCATATTTTGTCCATAATCGCGTCGCGCGTCAGCACTCGCCGCGGATTCTGCATCAACAGCTGAAGCAGATCGAATTCCTTCGCCGTGAGATCAATTCTGCGTCCGGCACGGATCGCTTCGCGTGAATCCAAATCCAGCGTCAAGTCTTCAAACTGCAAGCTGCTCGAGTTCTCCTCGAGCTTGTCGGATTTACGTCTGAGCAGCGCACGCACGCGAGCAAGCAATTCCTCAAGCGCAAACGGCTTAACCAAATAATCATCCGCGCCAAGATCTAATCCGCGCACGCGATCTGTAATATCGTCCTTAGCTGTCAGCATCAGAATCGGCACAGAGCTTCCGCCTTCACGAACACGGCGGCATACTTCCCAGCCATCCACCTGCGGCATCATGACGTCCAGAATGAGCAAATCCGGATCGCTTACGAGCATTTGCTTCAAGCCCTCATGTCCGTTATTCGCCGTCGCGACCTCGTAGCCCTCAAACGCCAGGCTTCGGCGAAGCAGAGAAGTTATTTTATCATCGTCGTCCACTACTAATATATGCGCTCTCATCATAATCCCCCATCATCAAACAACTAGTTTTTTCTTCCAAAAGCTGCCTACATATTATAGCGCAACATGCGTTTCCCACGAAACAGCTTGTCCGCATTCTTCCATAAAAGAAGCGCAGACAGTCTTAACGACTGTTTGCGCCCGGGTAAAACTGTTCTATTGCTGTAGCTTATTGCTGGCTTGCAAACTCATTCTTGTTGCCTACCGTTACTTTCAGATCCATCTTCTCGCCATTACGAATAATGTTGAGCGTAGCCGTGTCTCCGACTGCTTTCTTCTGGATTTGAGCGATTAAATCTTCACGGTTGCTGTATTTCGTGCCGTCCAAGCCTGTAATGACGTCATATTGTCTCAGATCCGCCATATAAGCAGGCGATTTGTACAGGACGCTCGATACGATCGATCCTTCTTTGTTCGATAGACCAAGCTCTTTGGCGATTTCATCCGTAATCTCAGCCAAGTTCGCGCCGATGAACGGTACCGGTTTCTTCGGAATTTCTTTATTGGCTTTCAGGTTCTCAAGCACTTCTTGAATCGTGCTCGTTGGAATGGCGAAGCCGATACCTTGTGCCTGCGAGCTTACTGCCGTATTAATACCGATGACTTCACCTTGCAGGTTGAGCAATGGACCGCCCGAGTTCCCTGGGTTAATGGAAGCGTCCGTTTGCAACAAATGCTCGTATTGACGTGTGCCTTGGGAGTCCGGAATGCTGATCGGACGTTCCTTGGAGCTTAGTACACCGACCGTTACTGTATGGTCAAAGCCGTACGGGTTTCCGATTGCGACAACCCAGTCCCCGATGTTGATCTTGTCGGAGCTGCCAATTGGCAGTGTCGGGAAGTCTGTACCTTCTACTTTCAATACCGCTAGATCCAAGTTGTAATCAGAGCCAAGCTTCTTCGCAACAAGCGGTTTGTTGTGACCTTGCACAGTTACTTGAATTTCATCCGCATCGCCGATTACGTGCTGATTCGTTAAGATGTAGCCCGTGGAGTCAAAGAAGAACCCTGTGCCGATTCCTTCCGGCGTTAATTCGCCGCTGCCTTGATCCGTGTTGCCTTGACCGGAACCATCATCCTGTCCTTGGCCGCCTTGACCGCCTTGGTCACCGAAGAATTGGCTGAAGAAATCATCCATAGAATTGCCTTGCGTACCGCCTGCGCGTTGTTTCGTGAAGGTTTCGATTTTGACCACAGCCGGACTTGCTTTCTCGAACAGCTGCGCAATATTGTTTGGTCTTACCACATCAGCCGCTGCGGACACTTTGCCGTCATCGCCCGCTTTACCAACAGCAGGGCTAGCTTGCTCTGAAGTTTGCGTTAATGCATGATCTGTCGTGAACCAATTCTGTTTGTCTGACACGAACATCAGTGAACCAACAACGACTACGCCGGCTAGGAAGGATGCAAACATCGCTTTAAATGAACTGCGTTTGGCTTCTTTCACTTGCCACCCGCTGCGTGCCGCGGATTGCGAAGGCGCGAATGCACGAAGCTGTGTAGGCGGCGTAACTTCAACTGAGTTATGCAATCCATCAGAGCTTCCGCCGGCAGCTGCGTCGCCGCTTATCGGCCGCTGTGGTTCAGCATCAGCTGCACCGGATTTGAACGGTCCGTATGAATAGTAGTACGAGCTCTTGTCGGCTTCTTCATGCGGCTTACCTTCGTTAGCGTTATAAGACTGTTCTTTATCGCGAATATCCTCGTTAGGGTTATTGTTGTTTTCGTTGTCGAAGAAATCGTCATAACCGTTATTTTTTTTGTTTTGATCGTCCATTGTTTATTCCTCCTCAAATGTTTTCCCATGTTTGTTAAGTTTTCAATAAGTGCTTTATGTTCTTGCTTGTGATTGTCTTCGCGAATCATTCATCTTTCATAGTTCTATCATGCACAATCTACCTTAAATCAAACTTAAAATTGTTATAATGTAACATAAAAAAACCGGGCTTGGCTGAATAATCAGCCTCACCCGGTTATGATGCAATCTGCGATTCTCTCATTGCAGCAATCGTTGTTCTACTTCGCCCAGCACTTCTTTCGCTTTCGTCACCCATTTGGACTCGACTTCAGCATCCGGATCAATCGGTTCCTGAAACTGATCAATTAAACTGCCGAGCGCCCGCGGCTGAGCGTGCTTATCCAGTCCTTCATTGTACAAATGCTTAAGTACGAATGGCTGCCCCATTCTGATTTTGGCATCGAGGTCCTGCGTATCACTGTCGATATTGCCGTTTATCACATCAAAAGGCATTCGAAGCCACACTTTATGCGCTTCATCCAAGTAGCGGTCAAAATAGCCATGCTGATAATCCCAATTCCCGCCAAGCGAGAACTCGTGCTCCTCCAGCATGCTTCGGACTTCCGTAAATTCCTTCTCACTTGATTCCAGCTTGAATTCAAGGGGGATCATCGCTCTATATTCTCCTCCTGGCCTAATGTTTACCGTTAGCTTGCCCGGAGTGAATGCCTGTTATCCCGTCTTTACCCAACCTTTACGATGCGCGTATACAGCAAGCTGCGTTCTGTCTTCCAGCTCGCATTTCATCAGCAGGTTGCTGACATGCGTTTTGACCGTCTTGATGCTGATATGAAGCTCTTCCGCAATTTCCTTGTTGGACATCCCTTCAGCGATGAGCAGAAGCACTTCCTTCTCCCGGTCCGTCAGCCCTTCATCGGCCCCTTGCGTGCTCCGCTGACGCAGTCCTCTCGTAAGCGCCTGCGAGACATCGTGCGTCATGACCGGCATTCCTTTAGCCGCTCCATTGAGCGCATAGATGAGTTCCTCTGCCGAAACAGTCTTTAGCACATAACTTACCGCGCCGGCTTCAACTGCCGCTACAACCTTCTCATCCTCAAGGAAGCTGGTCAGCATGACGATCTTCAGGTCAGGAAATTCCTTCATGATATGGCGAGTTGCTTCGACGCCATCCATCACCGGCATCATGAGATCCATAAGGACGAGCTGCGGCGGTCCATCCGGGATGCCAGCCTTAAGCATATCCAGCGCTTCTTTACCGTTAGCCGCTTCTGCGATGACCTCAAATTTCGGGTCCAGCATCAAGTACGTACGCAATCCCGCTCGAACCATATCATGATCGTCGACAATCATTATTTTCCAGCTGTTATTTGAGCTCATCGCTAAGGTTCTCTCCCTTATTCAAATAATTGGGTAATGTGACTCTGACTCTCGTTCCGCTTCCCGGCTTACTAATAATGGAGGCATCCCCGCCGAGCTTGTTGGCCCGCTCCCTCATGGTAGACAACCCGTAGGAACCCCGCTTCACTTGATCCGCACGGAAACCGGCACCGTCATCCTGCAGCGTCATTACGATTTGCCGCTCCGTCTCTGCCACCGTTAACAATGCTGTTTGAGCACCCGCATGCTTCACGATATTCGCCATCGCTTCTTGGACAATGAGGAACAATTGGTGTTCCTTCGCTTCAGAAAGCTTCTCCCGCACCCGCCATTCGAGCACACCTTGCAGCCCATTCTGGCGGCAGTAGTCCGGGAACCATTTGTCGAGCGCTTCTTGAAGAGACCTGCCCTCAAGCTCCATCGGTCTAAGCTGTGCAATAAACCCGCGCATTTGCTTCTGCGCCATCGACGACATGGAGATCAACTGCTCCATGACATCACTGGCCCGGCTCGGGTTCAGCTCCAGCAGCTTCGGAAGCGAGGATGCCGACATATGTATAGCAAACAGCTGCTGCGAAACCGTATCATGGAGGTCACGCGCAAGCCGTCTGCGCTCTTCCAGTACCGCCGCTTCATTGGAAGCTGTTTCTCTCATGACCTGTTCTTCTCCGGAGCGCTGAATCCAGTGCATTCGCTCATCGAGCGACTCCATCATATCGTTGAACTCGCGAAACGCGGGTGTAAACGAGCCTTCTTCCGGCAGCCTTGAGCTGTAGTTTCCATGCGCTGCCTGCTTTAGCCCAAGCACGAGCAGATCCATTTGACGCTGAATCCGCTGCGCTGCCCAATAACCGAAGACGGCACTGATCAATAAGAAGAGCACAGCAACGCCGATCCACAGCGCCCTGCTGTACCCTTTAGCCGTCAATTCGGTGCCAAACTGCCAGAGAAAGACCGATATCGTCGATGAAGCCAGGAAAAGCAAAATCATATCCCACTTACTGTTACGAAACAATCGGACCATCATGCGCGCATCAACCTACCTTTGTAACGCGCACATCACCGATAAACGTACTGACGTGGAGCCTGATTTTTTTATCATTCTCTTGAAAATACGGCGTTTCAATATCCATATTCTTAAAAATTCCGCCCTCTTTATGTTCGAGCACCGCGACATCGCCGATAAAAGCACTGGAAACGACGTGCACGCCGATTTCGTAATCGTCCGGCAGATATACTTTTACATCGCCTATAAAGGAAGAGATATTGATTGTCGTTTCACCCGGCAATATTTGCGCCTTCGTCAGATCCAGCACAGTGTCACCGATAAAATGGGAGATATTCATCGGCTTGAGCTCCCAATAATCTTGGCCCAAATAGATATCGCCGATAAAACCCGATCGTGTCTGTACGTTAGGATCATGATTCCACCACTCTACGCGACCATTGCGGTGATGGTTCCTGGCATTTCGTAAATGCCGCTCTCGATGATCCTTGACCTGTTGTGCATGCTTCTCGAAGTGCTCTCTCGTTCTGGCTGCTTGCTCTTCCCACTTGTGCTTCTTCTGCTGCAGATTCGAATACTCATCGTTAGGCCGAACAGGCGGTATGACTTGCTTGCCCTCCACGTTGATTTGAACCTTCATCTCAGAAGGCGGCTCACTGCTATCGCTCGGAGTAGGCACATCAGAAGACGGCTTCGTCGGATCCGGATGGAGCGGCGGAGCCGGAGGAATGTCTACATTAATTTGACTGTAGTTGTAGGCTTTCCAATCATCGCTCGGAATCTCTTCTTTCTTCTTCGTTTTCGGTTTAAGAATCATTCGCAGACCGAATATTATAAGAATCAACGGACCTACGAATTGCATCACATCGCCGACCGACCAGGCGAACCAATCTAAATTACGCCCCAGAAACACAAAGCCGACAATGAGCATAATGGATGAACCGAAGAACGATCCAGTCCCGTAAACAGCTCGCTGCATCATACCTTGGATACCAAGGAACAACAGCATCAATGGCCAATAAGTGGAAACCACCATTGCGATATCGAAATCGACTACGCCGCTTTGTCTTAACATTAAGCCTACGCCCATCACTATAATGAAGAGGCCCCACATAAACCGACTAATAAAATTCCCGTTCATTGCCGCCACCAGCTCCCAATCGCATCTGCAAAGGTTTGTACTCCAAGTATAACAGGTGCCGCAAGTGACATAAAAGGGTCTCTCGGTTGACCCCTTTCTACGTCTGGAGGCGGAGCGGCCGAACGCCTTTTTCCAATTGAACAAGTTGATGTGAGGTCTTGTCACTTCACTCGTTGACATCGTTAACACAGCACTTATATAATGGGGTTCGGATTGGATTGAGAGACAAAACCTAACATGACATACTAGAGGAGATGAGAGCATGGATTTAGCCACCCTGTCCACCGGGTTGGATACGATTTGGGTCGTGCTGACGGCTGCAATGATTCTACTCATGGAAGGCGGCTTTGCACTTCTCGAAGCAGGCTTTGTGAGGCAGAAAAATGCAGTCAGCATTATTATGAAGGTATTCGTGGACATTGCCTTCGGCGCACTGGTCTTTTACATGATCGGATTCGGCCTGATGTACGGGAAAGACGCAGGCGGTTTAATTGGAACAACCGGCTTCTTGCTTAATGGAGACCTGTCTCATATTTCGCTTAATATCTCCCATGAGACTTACTGGCTGTTTCAATGCGCTTTCGTTATCGCCGTTATCTCCATTGTTTCGGGAGCGGTTGCGGAACGCATTCACTTTAGAGCTTATATATTGTACGCCATCGCGATGACCGGTTTAATCTATCCGGTTGCCGGACACTGGGTTTGGGCGGTAGGCGGCTGGCTTGGCAAGCTTGGCATGATCGACTTCGCCGGCTCCGCAGTTATCCACGCATTAGGCGGTTTCGCAGCACTCGCTGCAGCGATCTTCATCGGACCCCGAATCGGCAAATTCACACCCGAAGGCAAAAGCAACATCGTTCCTCCTTCCAACCTGCCACTCGCATCGGTTGGCGCATTCATCCTTTGGTTTGGTTGGTTCGGCTTCAACTCCGGCAGTACACTCAGCGCTACGAACGGCTCAATCGGTCATATCGCGGTTACAACGATGCTTTCTGCAGCAGCAGGCGGAGCAATATGCATCCTCTTTACGATGATGCGTTATAAGAAAGCCGATCCCCCGATGGTTATTAACGGTTCGTTGGCCGGTCTGGTCGGAATAACGGCAGGTTGTTCGTTCGTTTCCGACGGCGCAGCCATCTTGATCGGTTCAGTCTGCGGTATTGCGATGGTCCTTGCAACCGAGTTTCTCGAGAGCAAAGGCGTCGACGATCCCGTTGGCGCATTCGCCGTACACGGCGTCAGCGGCAGCCTCGGCACACTGGCAGTCGGCCTGTTCGCCCTGCCGGAGATGACGAAAGGAATCGGACAAGAGTATTATGGCCTGTTCTATGGAGGAGGCTGGAATTTACTTGGTGTACAAGCACTCGGCCTCGTCATTGTCAGCGTATGGGGATTCTCACTGACATGGGGCGTTCTACTTCTCATTAAGCGTTTCATGCCGGTTCGCGTCTCGAAGGACGAAGAGCTTATCGGACTCGATGTCGGCATCCACGGAGTACCGGCGTATAACCAAGACCATGATTTCCTCGATCTGGAGCAGTTAAAGTCACGCAAATAACAGAAACCGCAAAGACGCCGCCTTCTTGGAGATCATACTCCTGAGAAGGCGGCGTCTTCATAATAGACACAAAAAAACCGCCCACACTAGGACGGTTAACCGTTAATTCATCTCTTCATCCATCTCACTGGAGACTTCAATGATATCAGAAGCATTATTGTTATTATGTAGAATCGCACGTGCTTGCTCCACTTCAAGGCGAAGTGTACGTACTTTCTCCATAGGGCGTTTCACGTAGTGAATATATTCCACGGCAAGATGATGGTCCGGCTTCTTACCCGTAAGCATCCGGCGAAGTGTCGACATTGATTGATAGGAGCGTTCTTCGTGTAAACGACGCTTCTCATAGCGTTCGACCATCTGTACAATTTCCGCTATCTCTTGCTCTCTCTTAGCTATATATGTGTTGAGGAAAGGAATAACTTCAGCTGCTTTACGATGCCTCAAACGAGAAGGTGGCGTGTAAGTAATTGGTTCTGTCATGACAACTCCCCTGCCTTCGCATGTTATCATTCATTACACTACTTATCTTACACGATCATTTCCCGTTTGGAAACACCTTTTTCATCAAAATAAATGGCAATTATTTGACGCGTATGTCAGCTCCTACGACACCAATCAATCGACCTTCGCCTGAACGAATCGGAACCGAGATGGTCAAGCAAGGTTTCTTCGTTATCGCGGAGATGTACACCGGTGAAGTAAATGCCTTCCCTTCCATAGCCCGCTTCCACCACTCACGGCCTTTGGCATTCAGCAATCCCGCTTCCGGCTGCGAGAAAATAAACGAGCCATCATCCCGGTTCGACCAAATCGCCTCGATCTCCGGCAATTGTTGCAGCAATCGCGAGAGCTGCTCTTGATGCGCGGATTCGTCAAGCGTGAACAGTCTCGCATCTGCCGCCAGCTTGCTCAGCTTCTCTAGCGTCCCGCTTACGTTAATTTCGCTTTCTTTCACTTCGTGTTTGATGCCAACCTGCCCGATGGCTTTGGTTAGCTCTGAGGATGACTTATGTAAATTAGTGCTGATCCGGTCCAGCTTCTTAATTTGTCTGCGCTGTTTATGTGTAAGCTCAAGTGTCTCGTCTACGCTTCCAAGTGTCTGGTTCACCGCATCGACAACATCCTTCAGCATGCCTGTCGTGGCATTCATGCTCTGCGTCTGCTGCTTGCTTGCCGTGCTGCTCTTACTGACCAAACGGTCTACTTCATGAATACGTGTAAAAATCAAATCCATGCGGTTCTTTGTTTGTGCCATCTCCCGGATGCCTTGCTCTACTGCTGTTTTCTCCAAATCAACGGAAGCCACTACCTGCTTAACCCCGTTCTCGATCTCTTCGACCAATCCGCTGGAGCGTCTAACCGCCTCATGACTCTGCTCTGCCAGCTTCTTTATTTGCTGGGCAACAATGGAGAAGCCTCGGCCAAATTCGCCGGCGTGCGCAGCCTCAATCGAAGCATTCAATGCCAGCAGCGATGTTTGCGATACAATCTCTTGGATGAAGCTGTTGATCTCATTGATCCGTGAAGTCTGTTCAATCAGCTCGCGGATATGGCGGTCCATCGTTCCGTTATGCTGCTGCAGATCATTCATCACTTTATCCGTGTTCGTCAGCGAACGGCAAACCTCAAGCACAACTTCTTTCGTTTCTTTACTTTCCGTGTCGAGCAGCTGCGCCGTGTCGCTGATTTGTTCAGCGGATGCGGCTACTTCCTGCAGCGTCGAGAATGTCTCGCCAATGCGGTCCATCGCGCGTTCACTGCATAATCGCAGCTCTCCCTCGGTGACAGCAGATTGATCGGCAATGTCCGTAAGTTGGCCAATGGACTGATTAACTTCCTCTACCGCAGCGGTCAATTGATCCGAAATAACTAACGACTCATTAATCAACTGCGCGAGCACAACATTCTGTTCTGCTTCTTCTTGCTTATTCGGCGTGCCTTGCGTTCGGAAACGCTGCAATAGCGGCATGATAATATCCCCCTTTTTTCGACAATTGGTCAGAATTAACTAATAGTATAGTTCACAGTCTCATAAATGAAAAGAGGGACCCTAATGGGTCCCTCTTAACCAACTGCTTCGCAAATTAGGAAGCTATGTTTATTTTTCTGCTTTCTGGGATGCGGCCTTCGTTGTTGCATTAGCTGTGTTTGCTGCGTTTTCTGACGCAAATTCTGCGTTGTATTTACTTTGGGCTGCATTAAATTTGTTGTTTTTATTTTTCGCCATTCCTGCTCACCTCCCCGTACAACCAATAGTATGGCAAGGCCGGGAACAGTTTATGTAAGCTGGAATTGAATAATTGTTAAATCATTTTATCACGCAAATACCGCTTCGTCCGGTGGATCCGGGCTTTAATTGTCCCGACCGGAACCTGCATCACTGCTGCGATTTCCGCATCCTTAAAGCCGTAATAAAATTTGTAAAGCAGCATGGCACGAGATGCCGGATCCAGCAAATCGAGCAGCTCGTTGATCTCAAGCATGACCGCCGCTTCGTCTCTATAACCGGCTTCTTGTGACCTATTGAAGGACTCTAATTCGCTTGAGGGGCGAATCCGTGACGCTTTCTTATTCAAGTTCAAGGCAATATTGGCCGTAATCACTCTCGCCCATGAGTAAAGCTTGCTTCGCTCCCTTAGTGTGCCTTGCTTCGTGAGCATGCGCACCCAAGCTTCCTGAACCGCATCCTGGGCATCCGACTTATTATGCACCTTCGCATAGGCTACTCGAATCATCTCCTTATAGAGCTCTAGCAGCTTGTCCTCATAAGCCTCTAATTGGGATATTACATTCAGCTCTGTAAGGGATGGTTCATTGTTCATGGATATCCGCCCTCATTTATCGGTGGTAGCGCTTTCAACGTGTATTCTAACATACCTATTCCGCAAAAAAAAGAGAATATTCGGCGAATCGCCAAACATTCTCTCTATGTCGATTAGGACTCAAGCAGCTCTCTTGGGATCGTCTTCTCCGCTGTGACAGCTTCATTCAGCTCATTAAGCCAAGCTTCCGTCAGCTTGCCATTGCCTCGCCTCAGCACTCGAACTGTAACCTTACGTTTCCCCCACTGCTTGAATACCTGCTTCCTTGTTTCAAAATACAGATCGATCTTCTTCCCTTTAATCGCAGAGCCGGTATCGGCTACAATCCCATACCCGTAACCGGGTACGTACAGAAGGGTTCCGATCGGAAATACTTTGGGATCTGCGGCGATTGTCGAAACAAAACCTCTTCGCACACGAACGCCTGAATACGTTATGCCGTATTGCGGATGTCCCGGCCGCTTACCTGTGGATTCGACACCTGCGGTGTAGCCTGTCGCTACGACTTGAATGGGCTTGAATGACTTCGTTGCCGGTTGCGGCTGCTTGCTTACAGGCCTCTGCGTGATTTGCCGTTCAATCTCAGCCCCCACACTGCATGCTGCCGTACAGTCTGCAAATAACAGACCGATGATCATCATCATTGCTGCTGTACTAATACTTAGAACACGTTGAAACGACAAAAAGCTTGTCATCATCTGGGTTGTTATCCTCCTTAGTTCGAAGGATACCCAAGTGCGACAAGCTTTATGCGGCAGCAGGAATCATGTTCCAGCGCAGGGAATGATTAGATTTGTTTCTCGGCAACTTCCGTTTTTAACTTTGCAATTAGCTCCGATACCGGCATCGATCCCAGATCGCCTTCGCCGCGTTTACGCACGGAGACAGATTCGGAGCTCGCTTCATTCTCGCCAACAACGAGCATGTACGGCGCTTTCTCCAGCTGTGCTTCACGGATCTTATAGCCGAGCTTCTCATTGCGAAGATCGGATTCAACCCGAATTCCCGCTAGCTGGAGCTTCGCTTCAAGCTCACGCGCATATGCTTCGTAGGCAACCGAAACCGGGATGATTTTGGCTTGTACAGGTGACAGCCACAGCGGCAGCGCACCAGCGAAGTTCTCCAGCAAGAATGCTGTCATACGCTCCATTGTGCTGATAATACCGCGGTGGATAACGACCGGACGATGTTTCTTGCCGTCATCGCCAACGTACTCTAGTTCGAAACGTTCAGGAAGCAGGAAGTCCAGCTGCGCAGTCGAAAGTGTTTCTTCTTTGCCCAGCGCTGTCTTGATTTGAACGTCGAGCTTCGGTCCATAGAACGCCGCTTCGCCTTCAGCCTCGAAGAATGGCAGGCCAAGCTCTTCCACAACCTCGCGGAGCATGCGCTGCGACATTTCCCACATTTCGTCGTTTTGGAAGTACTTCTCTTTATCCTGCGGATCACGGTAGGACAGACGGAAACGGTAATCCTTGATGCCGAAATCCTCATACACTTGACGAATTAGCGTAATAACGCGCGCGAATTCTTCTTTGATTTGATCCGGTCGGCAGAAAATATGAGCATCATTCAGCGTCATTGCACGTACGCGATGCAAGCCTGTCAGTGCGCCGGACATTTCGTAGCGGTGCATCGTGCCGAGCTCCGCAATCCGAACCGGAAGGTCGCGATACGAACGCATATCGCTTTTGAAGACCATCATATGATGCGGGCAGTTCATTGGACGAAGAACGAGTTCCTCGTTGTCCATGATCATTTTCGGGAACATATCCTCGCTGTAGTGCTCCCAGTGTCCGCTAGTTTTGTACAATTCAACGTTTGCAAGAACAGGTGTGTAGACATGCTGGTAGCCTAGGCTTTCTTCCAAATCTACGATATAACGCTCCATTGTACGGCGAAGACGCGCGCCGTTAGGCAGCCATAGCGGAAGTCCTTGTCCGACTTCACGGGAGAATGTAAACATCTTCAGCTCACGGCCGAGTTTACGGTGATCGCGTTTCTTCGCTTCCTCCAGGAAATGAAGATGCTCATCGAGCTGTGCTTTCTTAGGGAATGCTGTGCCATAAATCCGTTGCAGCATTTTGTTCTTGGAATCACCGCGCCAGTAAGCGCCGGCAACGCTAAGCAGCTTGAACGCTTTTATCTTGCCGGTCGATGGCAAGTGCGGCCCGCGGCATAGATCAAAGAATTCGCCTTGATCATATATTGTAATTTGCGAATCTGCCGGCAGATCGCGAATAAGCTCTAATTTCAGCGGATCAGCGATTTCCGTAAAGATGGCGATCGCTTCTTCGCGGCTTACAACGTGGCGGCGAATCGGCAGATCCTCCTGTACGATACGTTCCATTTCCTTCTCGATTTTGACCAGATCCTCAGGTGTAAGGGACTGCTCCATATCGATGTCATAATAGAAGCCGTCTTCGATAACGGGCCCGATGCCAAGCTTTACATCATTCTTGCCGAACAGACGCTTAATGGCTTGTGCCATTAGATGTGCCGTACTGTGACGATACACTTCAAGACCGTCAGCAGATTCAACGGTTACGATTTCGAGGGCAACATTGCCTTCAAGCGGCGTATAGACATCTACCACTTTACCGTCTACTTTACCGGCAATCGCGTTCTTCCGCAGACCATTGCTGATGGAACCCGCTACTTCTTCAATTGTAGTACCTTGCTCGTATTCCCGGACTGCGCCGTCCGGCAGCTTTACTTGAATCGACATACCCTTCGTTCCTCCTGGATGTGGTTCTTGCGGCTGCATGACAATGCCCTCGCAATACCTAAATTTAACGATCTATGCGGCATGCAGCCAACAAAAAAAGCACGCATCCCGCAAAGGGACGAGTGCTCTAATAGACCCGTGGTTCCACCCTAGTTCAATCAGCAGCTAAACGTACAGGCTACTAATCCTTGTAGACGTCCTATAACGGGAACGGCCCGGTACAGCTTACTACCAACGCTTCATCAAGAAGCCGAGGTTCAACTGGACAGCTACAAAGGGGTATATCGCCGCTGCATCGCGAGGAAATTTCAGCCTAGGTTCCTCTCTCTGAATCGAGCATTGCTGGTGATACATGTCTTTGTCATTGCTTTTACATGTGAATAATTATAATCTGACACCGACTGACAGGTCAAGCCTAGATTGCGGTGTATATTTTCACGGAATGACATTGCGCACGCGTTTCTCCGAAACGACATCTGCCGACTGCACAATGGGAAGCCCCTGCTCATCGAAGAAGTAGCTGCAATGCCCGCAAGTGCAGCAGAGCCGCACCCGATGCTCGAATATGGTTTCCAGCGTGCGCATGACAGGCAGCTCCGGCTGCCGCGTGTGAATGACGATTTGCTGCGGCGACACGGTAATCAGCGTACTGACGATCATGTCCTCCATGTTCATTTCCGACTCCAGCATTTCCGCTACGATGCGGTCGGCCGGTACGGTTTCCAGCATTTGAAACTCTTGATCGTAGAGGACGAAATCACTGCCGCCCTTGTGCAGCACATGCACGATTGGAAGCTTCACTTCCTGCATCCGGACAAAATATTTGAGCAGCGATATAAATTCCTGGTATTGCTTATCCATTACATATTCATCCACCGCATAAGCAACGACTTCCTTCAGTTCTTGCCAGTATGCGGCCAATCTAAACGTAACGAAGCCATCGAGGTGCAATCGGGTGTTGCTGCTCAGAAACAGCTCGATCTCATCTGCCACTTTCCCCATCCTGCGTTCTCTGTCAGAACGCAGCATAGCTGTATCGGTGTCGTCTTCCTGGACGGCAGGAACAGCTGCACCGTACAAAATATTTTGGCAATATCGCTCTAGCACTTCGATCTCTTTGACCACTTCATAATGAAATTGCTTGCGTATAATCGCCTTTAACAGCATGGGCTCAAGCTCAGACATAATGTAGCGGGCAAAAGCGGTCGCAGATCTTCGATACATCTTCGGTCCATCCGTAGCGAGCTTGAAATCGGCAAGGTCAACAAGACATGAAATTTCCATTGTTTCATACTCAGGCCTTGTGAAGCTCACGAACGGAACAGCGGTATCCTTATCGCTATGTAAATCGACAAATTCCTCGCTCAAACAATGGTGCAGTCGATCAATCGCTTCACGGGAAGCCGAAAGCAAAGAAACAGTGAACAGTTCCATAGGCTCACTCCTAAAAGTTTTTGCGAATAACAGCCAGCTAGGCCGGCTGGATATAGTGGCCGGTAAATCGGCAAATTGGGCGTTAAACGAACGGACGAGATGGTCGTTTCGATTCCTTTTCATACTTCATCCAGAGGTCAATTCGGGCTTCCTTAACAGTATATGGTTCTGCAAAAGCATATATACGATGTAGGCATTGGCACAGCTAGTGGGGGATTGGAATGGAAGGGGATTCGTGGTATATTTGTTCCAAACGAAGCCGCATCCTCGGAGTGAGTACCATGGATTATGAATCGATAAATTACAACAGATACCGATGGAATCGCATGCTGCTTAATGGCTTCTGGGCCATTCTGTTCATTACGATTGGATTAGAATGTCTCTATTTAACCATTACGGAAGTACCCACGAAACAATTCATTATGGAATATATGGTAAGACCCTCGCTGCTGCAGTTCGGGCTTCTCCTCCTCGCCGAGACAGGACTTCGTTTATTTAAAGGTAAATATCAAGACTATATACTCATCCTCACATCGGCCGTGCTCGCCTTCATCATTGTTTATGTCCACAACTCCATCAATTACTTGCTCATCGCGCTTTTCTTACCTGTCATGGTATCGATATTTTATTTCCAGACCCTTAAGCTTCTATTTGCGTTAGCCAATACGCTGACATCGCTTTACATCATGTATTGGACGAATGACTTGATGCACACGGATATTTCGTTAGTAGGACTTACGACCATTACCGTTATGTTCAGTGTATTTACGCTTGTGGCATGGGGCATTCTGCGACGTGGCCGCGAGCTGCTTGATCATCTGAAAGCCTATTTCGAATCTAATCAACAGCTCCTCGTGAAGACGGTATGGATGGACAAGCTGGCAAAGACGGACGCCTTAACCGACCTGTACAATCACATTACGTTTCACGAATATATGGATAGACTGATCAACCAGCATGAACGAAACGGACTTCCACTGCAGCTTGCGATCATCGATATCGATAACTTCAAGCTCGTCAATGATACCTTCGGCCATCGTGCCGGAGATGCGGTGCTCAAATCCGTCTCGGAGCTTATTCGCGGCAAAGCTTGCGCTAATGATTTCGTCGCCCGCTATGGCGGAGAAGAATTCGCTATCCTCTATACGGACAAAACCAGCACCGAATCCTATATCATTACCGAGCAAATTCGTGAAGAAATCGCCCAAGTCCCGCACGAGACGCTTGGTGCGAGCCCCGTCACGATCAGCGCCGGATTCGCTGAATATATCTCCGGTGAAGGGAAAGAGCATTTCTTCAATCGTGTTGATGCGGCGCTATATAAAGCCAAGAAAAGCGGCAAGAACCGTAGTATTGTTTCCAATTTGGAGCAGTATCAGCAAAGTCAGCTCGCCTAAGGTGAAATGGCTGTCGCCGTCCTATCGGCGGAGAAGCGCGTTTCATTCCGGTAAAATATAAGCGTGGTATAAGGTGAAACTTATACCGCGCTTATATTTTAAACAAACAAAAGCTTCCCACCAGGAACTGCTATTCCTGAAGGGAAGCTTTTTATATGGACGGTCTATTAGTTTTGCATGATAAAGTCGTTCTGCGCCATTTCGGATTCGTTGTACATCTTCAGAATCTCATAACGCGTGTTGCGCTGCGCTGGGATCTTGCCTGTTTCGCGAATCAAGCGAAGAATGGAATCGATATTAACCTTATGCGTCGTTCCAGCGGCCGAAACCACATTCTCCTCAATCATTGTGCTGCCGAAGTCGTTACAGCCGTAGGACAATGAAAGCTTGCCCACTTCCGGCCCCATAGTCACCCATGAAGATTGGAAATTATCGATATTGTCGAGCGTAATCCGGCTGATCGCCAATGTTTTCAAGTACTCTTCCGGCGTCGCTTTCTCCCGCTTCATATTCGTGTTCTCCGGCTGGAATGTCCATGGAATGAACGCTAGGAAACCTTTGGAGTTATAGCCGTTCGCAATGCACTCATCCTGTGCGTCACGCACACGAAGCAAATGAAGCGCACGCTCCTCCATCTCTTCGCCGAACCCGATAACCATCGTAGCTGTCGTGTTCATGCCGATGCGATGAGCCGTCTTCATGACGTCCATCCAATCCGTCCAAGAGCCCTTCAACCGGCTGATCTTACGTCTTGTCCGGTCATCCAGAATTTCGCCGCCGCCGCCCGGAAGCGAATCCAGTCCCGCACGATTCAGCTCGCGAAGCACCTCTTCAAGCGATTGTCCGCCCGAAAGCAACACCATTTTATGAATCTCCGCCGGGGAGAAGGAGTGCATCGTTATGCCTGGATAATGCTGCTTGATCTTACGTAATAGGTCCAAGTAATACGAGAATGGCAGCTCTGGATTTACGCCGCCCTGCATCAGAATCTCGGTTCCTCCGACATCCATGGTTTCCTTGATCTTCTGCAAAATGACTTCATCCGGAAGCACGTAGCCTTCCTTCGAGCCGGGCGCGCGGTAAAATGCGCAGAAACGGCAGTACACATCGCATACATTCGTGTAATTGATGTTCCGTCCGACAACGAAAGTCGTTACCGGATCAGGATGATGCCGCAGCATAATCTGATTGGCCACGTGGCCCATTTTCTCAATTTCATCGGATTCAAAAAGTGTCACGCACTCCTCAAGTCCAATCCGTTCTCCTTGCAGTGCTTTATCTAAAATGCGATCTACCTGTTGCACGATGGAGACCTCCTTCTCTATCAACATATCCGTCACTTGCTACGTTTCAATTAATACTACCACAAACGCCAACCAGCGTCATGCACCGACATCGGCCGAAAAAGCCAGCCTAAACGGCGAAAAACGCGGCTAGTCCGCCGGGACTGCCGCGTATCGCATTATTTGCGCCTTAGGCGGATTGGTTTCCATTCGAAGCCAAGGCTTCGAATGGAGCATTCCGCCATATACGGATTGGTTTCCGTTCGAAGCCAGAGCTTCGAATGGAGCATTCCGCCTTATTCCCCTTTAAGCGCCTGATCCAGATCCGCAATCAGATCATCGATATCCTCTAAACCGACGGAATAACGAAGCAAACCATCTGTGATGCCACGTTCATGACGAACCTCGCGCGGCATCGCCGCATGCGACATCATGGCCGGATAAGACAAAATACTTTCAACAGCACCAAGACTTACCGCGACAAGCGGCAGCTTCACACGGCTGAGAACGGCTTTGGCGCGTTCGCCGTCACCCACATCGAAGGATACGACTGCGCCGTAACCCTTCGATTGTTTCTCATGCACTTCGCGGCGCGGATGGTTCGCAAGACCCGGATAATACACGAGTGTAACATCCGGATTGTTGTCGAGCCATTCTGCCAGCTTGCGAGCGCTGCGCTCGCTGTGCTCCATACGCGCTTGAAGCGTCTTCATGCCGCGGATTAGCAGCCATGACTCCTGCGTACCCAGAACGGTGCCAAGACCGTTCTGCAGCTGCTTCAGCCTGCGGCCGAGGCTTTCAGTTGCCACAACGGCAAGGCCTGCAAGAACGTCGCTGTGGCCGCCCAGAAACTTCGTAGCGCTGTGCAGGACGATATCGACCCCGAGCTCGATTGGGCGCTGATGGTACGGCGTCATAAACGTATTGTCCAGCAATGTAATCAGCTCATGCTCCTTCGCCCAAGCCGCGACTTCACCGATATCGGTGATTTTCAGCGTCGGGTTAGAAGGGGTCTCCATGAAGACCGCCTTCGTATTCGGCCGGAGCGCTGCTTTCACTGCTTCAAAGTCCGTCATATCCACGAACGTGGACTCAATGCCAAGACGGTTCAGCACCGTTGTCAGCAGGCGGTAGGTCCCGCCGTAAACGTCCTCGGTGACGATGATGTGATCGCCTGTCGAGAACAGCAGGAACGCTGTCGAGATCGCTGCCATACCGGATGCAAATGCAAAGCCGCGAACGCCGCCTTCAAGCAGCGTAATGTAATCTTCCAAAGCCTGCCGCGTCGGATTGCCGGAACGGCTGTAATCGTACGTCGGCGGGTTGAAAATATCATGATGATGGAACGTAGAAGCTTGATAAATCGGCACGCTCGATGCGCCGGTTTGTCCATCGATCTCCGCCCCGAAATGAATCAATTTCGTTGCAAATTGTTTCTCGGCGCTGTCATTACCTTTGCTTTTGTCCGGATTCTGCTCTGCCATGATGATTTATGCCTCCCCAAGCTCACGTTTTGCTGCATCAAAGGCTTGCGCCAAATCCGCGATCAAATCATTCACGTGCTCAATGCCGACTGAGAAACGAAGCAGACGGTCATCTACGCCGATTTTCTGACGAATTTCCAGCGGAATATCCGCATGCGTTTGTACGGCCGGATACGTCATCAGCGATTCCACGCCGCCGAGGCTTTCGGCGAAAGCAATCAGCTTAATATGGCGAAGGATCGGCTCCACATAAGCTGCTTTCTTCAAGCGGAACGAGAAGATACCGGTGTTGCCGGAGGACTGACGGTTCTGTATCTCATGACCCGGGTGATGAGGCAGCGCAGGGTAATATACGTCCTCTATCACTTCATGCGTTAGCAGCCAGTTCGCGATCGCCGTTGCATTCGCTTGATGGCGTTCCATCCGCAGCGCCAGCGTCTTCATACCGCGCATCAGAAGCCACGAATCCTGTGGTCCCAGAACAGCGCCAAGCGAGTTGTGAAGGAATCCCATCTCGGCGGATAGTTCCTTGCCCTTCGTTACGATAAGGCCCGCCAGCACGTCATTGTGGCCGCCAAGGTACTTCGTTGCGCTATGCACGATGACGTCGGCACCAAGCTCGATTGGACGTTGGAAGAACGGAGTAAGCAGCGTGTTATCTACAATGGACAGCAAGCCTTTGGACTTCGCCCATGAACAAACGCGCTCCAAATCTGTAATCATCATCAGCGGATTCGTCGGCGTCTCGATCAAGATCGCTTTCGTAGCCGGCGTAACCAGCTGGTTCATCGCATCAATATCATTCGTATCGACGTAAGAAGCTGACACGCCGAAGCGAGTCATAATCTTCTCCAGCAAGCGGTATGTACCGCCGTATAGATCCAAGGAAACGAGCAAATGGTCGCCTTGGCCAAACAGCGAGAAGACAGTCGTCAGCGCAGCCATGCCGCTGCTGCAAGCAAACGCAGCGTCGCCGGACTCCAGCTCCGCAGCCGCTTCTTCAAGCACACTGCGGGTCGGGCTCTTCGTGCGAGCATAGTCAAAGCCCGTGCTTTCGCCAAGCTTCGGGTGGCGGAAAGCTGTTGCTTGGTACACCGGGAAGCTGATTGCTCCGGTAACAGGCTCTTTAATGGATCCAATTTGTGCTAAGCGGCTTTCTATTTTCATCTGAAGTGACTCCCTCTCGTCGAATATTGAACTTCTTATTTAAATGCCTGCACCCAAATCATACGGGGTTTGCTGATAAACATAATAATTCAACCAGTTCGAGAACAGCAGATTGGCATGCGCTCTCCAGCTCGACAGCGGAACCTTCGACGGATCGTTGTTTGGATAGTAATTCTTCGGCAAAGCAATATCCATTCCTTTGGCTACATCGCGATCGTATTCAGCCTTGAGTGACAACGGATCGTATTCCGAATGACCGGTTACGAATATTTGTCTGCCGTCCTTGGAGGCAACCAGATAAACGCCGGCTTCCGGCGATTCAGACAGGATATCCAGATCCTCTATATTGGCGATGTCATCGCGGCGAACTTCCGTATGACGCGATTGCGGAACTAGGAACAGCTCATCAAAGCCGCGTACAAGCGGAACATTGCGCTTCTCAACCGTATGCGGGAATACGCCGAACACCTTATCCGCCAGCTCGTATTTGGGAATGCCGTAATGGTGATACAATCCGGCTTGTGCGCCCCAACAGATGTGGAAGGTTGACGTTACACGACGAGCCGACCAATCCATAATATCCTGCAGCTCTTCCCAATAGTTGACCTCTTCGAATGGCAGCGTCTCTACAGGGGCTCCGGTAATAACCAAGCCGTCATAGTATTCATGCTTAATATCATCGAACGTTTTATAAAACGACTCCAAATGCTCGGACGACGTATTCTTCGACGTGTGAGTCCGCGGATGAAGCAGCACGACTTCCACCTGCAGCGGCGTGTTCCCGATTAAACGGAGCAGCTGTGTTTCCGTCGTTTCTTTGGTGGGCATTAAATTGAGAATGGCTATCCGGAGCGGACGGATATCTTGATGATAGGCAACGCTCTCATCCATTAGAAAGATATTCTCATCAGTCAAAACATCTTTCGCAGGTAGTTGGTCTGGTACTTTAATCGGCATGATAATCTCTCCAGTCTGCTTGGATTGTCACTGAGGAGCGCAATGAAAACAGCCCCTCTCATTAGAGAGGGGCACAAATGTATCGTTCATGCGCCTCTCATCTCTCAGAAACATACGTTTCCGCAAGAATTAGCACCGTACGTTTACACGCCGGTTGCCGGGCTTCATCGGGCTAGTCCCTCCGCCTGCTCTTGATAAGAAAGCTTGCTTATTTAATTAATGAAATACCTTAGTTCTTACTTTAAATCATTCCTTTATTCCCGTCAAGGAGCTCCCCCTTCACCATCGACAAGAATCGCGTAACCATGGGCTTTTCCCTGCATATGCTGATACAGAACCATGCACGCTACTTTCTTCTTGAATGGAAAGACATTGTCGGAGTATACTAGACAAGAATTACGCTTTAAGCAGTGAATAATTGACCATTAAAGGGGTGTTTACGACTATGGAAGGCGACCCGAGGCCTGCGGGCAACCGCACTGATAACCGGTTTACACGGAAGATAGCAGGAAGGCTTATGTCATCCAACCCTATTCGCAAACGCGCCGCTTCTAGATAGATGGACTAGAGCAAGCAGCACGGCACCGCGCGACATGGCTTGCTTGATGTTGCCTGATTCTGTTCTCCTCCTCATAACCGGCATCCGGGAATTACTGCAACAACGAGAGGAGGAACGCGGATGAAGATCCGTCACGTGAATCAAGGTGTATTCACACCGGTTGATGACATTCAAGCTGCCGTCGTGCCGCCTGCCGAGGGCTTCTACTGGATTGATGCCGATGTGGATGACCTCGCTGTGCTCCAGCCGATATTCGCGCTGCATGAGCTGGCTGTCGAAGACTGTTTGAGTGAAGAAGAGCAACGGCCTAAGATCGAAATTCATGAAGGCCATTATTTTATTGTAATAAACAGCATCCGTTTTGATGATGAAGAAATTTTCCTACGTGCCCTGAACATTTTTCTGGGCCGCCATTATATTATTACCGTTACGAAACAGAAAATTAACGAGCTTCGCACGTTGAAGCCGGTCCTGCTTGAAGAGCAAGTCAGCCGCCCCGACCGTTTCCTCTATCATTTGGTCGATATCGTCGTTGATAATTACTTCCTCGTCGGCGATCGGATTGAGGCGCGGATCGAAAGCTTGGAAGAAGATATTCTGGTTCACACCAAGAAATCGCATCTGAATGAAATTATCGGACTTCGAAGCGAAATTCTCTGGCTCAAGAAAGTACTTGGACCACAGAAGGAGCTTATTGCAACACTCAATAAGAAAGACTTGAAACTTATCGACGATCAATTGCAGAAGTACTTTAGCGATATCTATGAGAATGCCGTCAAAATCGCCGAGACTTTCGAGACCTACCGCGATCTGATGGGCAACTTACGAGAGGCTTACCAGTCTTCGCTTGCGAACCGCGCGAATGAAATCATGCGCGTCTTTACCGCGCTAACCACGATCTTCATGCCACTCACGTTCATTACCGGTATCTACGGAATGAATTTCGACTTTATACCTGGGCTCCATCTGCACGGCGGCTCTTACTTGCTGCTCACGTTTATGCTCTTGCTCGGTTTCGGGATGTTTTTCATTTTCCGCAAGAAAGAATGGCTGTGAACGGCTAATTAAAAAAGCTCTCCAGGGACGCTCGCGGCCTCAGGAGAGCTTTTTCTATATTAACCGAACGGAAGCTTAAAGGTCTTCTTGGTCAGCGGGTACAGCCATTTGACGCCGCTTGGCGTTAATGTATCCGCTATAAGATGGGACAGATACCCGCTTATCGCGGTGTAGGCAATGCCTTCGATCTCAAGCTGCTGCTCCAGCCCCCAACCGATCGCCCCCCAGGCAACTACAGCCCAGACGGTATGCGTTAACCCCCGGTGGTTCAGCCAGGGCACCCACGCAACATACAGACCAAGACCCATCAGCCAACGATGACCGATCACATACCCTGCATACATTAATCCAACGCCAATTATACTCACGAGCGCATCCCGAATCATGCCATTGCGAGAAATCATGCCCAGAAGAAAGACGGCTGCTGCGGCAATCGTCAGATATGGATAAAAGACAGCTTCAAACCAATAATAATACGCCGCTGCTACAGCTGCCGCGACTCCGCCCCACAGCATAAGGGCGCGGATTACCCTTGCCGGCTTGCTAAGCTTGCTGCTCAGCATATTCGTCCCATCCAAATCCGCGCTAAGTGCGGAAAATGCCGCAACAATGATAAACGCCGCAGCATTGGTCAGCGTGATGGGATGCGTAGCTGCAGCAACCACCCCGATTGCGACGCCAATGGCTAAATGTGTCGTTCCTTTCATATTGGCCTCCTCATTCTGACTGACTATGTAGATAGAATAATCATCGCCATCGAACGTCAGTTCGCTTTTTGAATGATTATACCTTCTTTTCCATCGTCATTCAATAGGAATTCCGACATGTAAAAGGCATCGCTTGAAGTACTTCCAAACGATGCCTTCGTATGATGTCAACGATGTATGTCGGGCAGTTGGTTACACTAGTCCCTCTCCTGCCAGCGCTTCCTTGCGGCCTTTATCTAAATTCACATAGTACAGCAGGATGATGCCAATGATGAAGAACGCCAGCAGCGCCAGTATACCTAAACGACTGGAGCCGGTTATCGTACCGACAACGGAGAAGACGGCCGGCCCCGCTACTGCAGCGAACTTACTGGATAAGCTCAGGAAGCCGAAAAACTCGGCGGTTCGCGAAGGCGGCACCAATGTGGCGTACAGTGACCTTGCCGTCGCTTGGCTCCCTCCTTGCACGAAGCCGACCAACACGGCCAATGCATAGAAGTGAAGTGCGCTCGTCATGAAATAGCCAAGCATAACAATCAGCACATACACAAGCAGTGAGCAATAAAGTGACTTCTTCATCCCGATACGTGAGGCGAATCGGATGAATAGCAGTGTGCATGGATAGCCGACAAACTGTGTAATAAGCAAAGCGGCAATCAAATCCATGGTCTCAATCCCGATGCCGCTGCCATAGATCGTTGCCATAACGATAACCGTACTAATGCCATCATTGAAGAACCAAAAGGATGCCATATACTTGAGCAGCTCCGGGTAATGCTTCAACGTCTTCATCGTGCTGTTGATGCGCTGCATCCCTCTCCGCATCATATCTCCGAAACCATCGGAAGTCCCTTTGGCCGTTTCCTTCACATTGCGCATAATCGGAAGCGAGAATAGGATCCACCAAATCCCAACCGTAACGAAGACGGTCTGCGTGGCAACTGTTTTATTGGGGAAGCCCACTAACGACCATTTCTCGATCATGATTAAATTGACCAGCAGCAGTAAACCGCCGCCTAAGTAACCCATCGCATACCCTTTATTGCTCACGGCATTCAGTGTTTCCGGTGTCGAAACCTCCGTGATTAATCCATCATAGAACGTATTGGAGGCGGCATAGCCGATCGTGCCGATGACAACCAATATAGAAGCAAGCAGCCAATCATTCGTCCCGACCAGCGCCATACAGATCGTTGCGATAGAGCCGATAAACATGAACACCGATAAGAAACGAACCTTCGATCCTGAATAGTCAGCAATCGCTCCCATAATCGGACATAGGATGGCAACGAAAATCATCGCAATGGTTTGCGTGTAGCCCCAGTAATTCTCAGCTGTATTGCCGCTCAAATCTGCGCCTGCCACCGTTTTGTAGTAGATCGGCATAACCGCGGCCATAATGGTCGTGACAAAAGCAGAATTGGCCCAATCGTACATCATCCAGCTGCGTACTGCCTTCGGATTCATCCTTTTCGCCCCTTTAATAGCGCATGAATTGTCACCTATAACCAACATTCGACAGCATTGTAATTGAATCCTGCTCGAACTCATATTGGCTTACCCACTGTTTGACACTTTTGCCGTCGAGCTGATTTTACATTATAATGATATATAGCTGTGATAAAAATCTTTAATCGCTAAAGGAGGGATTCCGTGAATATTAACCAACTTGAAACGTTGTTAACCATCTCACGCACCATGAGCTTTCGTAAAGCAGGAGAGCTGCTTAATCTAACGCAGCCGGCTGTTTCTGCCCAAATCAAAAGCTTAGAGGATGAGTTTAAAACGGTTCTAATTGATCGGAATCAACCCGTCACCTTAACGGACCGCGGACAAGTGTTTCTTGATCACGCCGAGCGCATATTAGCCATCGTAGAAGAACTGAAGCAGAAGCTCTCTGACCTAAGCCAAACGCCGCAGGGTCATATCGTGCTGGGAACAACCTCATCGATCGCGATTCAAATTTTGCCTCGGGTGCTGTCTTATTTTCAAAATCAATTCCCGCTGATCAAAACAACGATTCACTCCATGCCCTCTTCAGGTGTTATGGCCAGTGTAGAGAATGGCAGTGTAGATATCGGCATCACCTATCTGTCGGAACGCAATCCGAATGTGGAAACATCGATCCTGTACTATGACACCTACGAACTGGTCGTTGCTCCCGAGCATCCCATGAGCCATTTGAAGCATACTACCGTAGAATCGCTCAAGGACATTCCCATGATTATGCTCTCACCGGACACATTAGGACGACGTTTTCTGGATCAAATTTTCCGCAAATACAACTTGCACCCGAACATCGTGATGGAGCTTTCGAGCAGCGAGGAAGTGAAGCGGATGGTCGAGATCAATTTAGGCGCTGCAGTGGTGTCTAAGCTATCCATTGCCAAAGAGGTTCAGTTGGGCACGCTCAAGCGGATTAAAGTGAATGAGCTCGATATGAGCCATCCGGTCGGTTTAGTTTATAAGTCAGGACGATATATCAACTCAGCAATGCAGCAGTTTTTGAGCGATTTGAAGGGTATGCCCGAAGATCATTTCATTAGCAGCGAGTAGGAGGAGATTCAGTTTGAAATTCGACTTACATACGCATCACTTCCGGTGCGGACATGCAGACGATAATATCGAGGACTATATTAAGGCAGGGATCAAGGCAGGTCTATCCGTCATCGGCATTTCCGATCATTCGCCTTATTTCGCAAGCGATCAGGAACAACCGAATCCAGGCATTGCAATGGGAAAAAGCGAATTTGCCCGTTATGTCGAGGAAGTGCTGAAGCTAAAAGCTAAGTATGAGGGCACCATCGACGTGCTGCTCGGCGTGGAGTCCGACTTCTTTCCTCAGCACGCTCAGGTTTATCGCGATGTGTATGCCGGTTATCCTTTTGACTATATTATCGGTTCCGTCCATCAGTCGCGAGGTGTCAGCATCTTCAATCGCAATCGTTGGAAGAACCTCTCTGAAGCACAGCAAATTGATGAAAAACGCCATTATTACGAGCTTATCGGCCAATCGGCACGGAGCGGCATGTTCCAAATTCTCGGTCATATCGATGCGATGAAAGGCTATTACCCTGCTTTCTCCGCACTTGCCGCAGATGAAGCAATCGATGATTGCCTGAAAGTCATTGGGGAGAGCAGCGTCTCCATTGAAATTAACACCTCCGGTAAAACCAAAGATGCGGGGGGCTGGTATCCCTCTGATGCGATATTGGAGCGTGCACTGCACTTTGGCGTGACGGTTTCGTTCGGGTCTGATGCCCATAAGCCGAGCCGTGTCGGCGAAGATTGGGAGCTTGTTGCGAAGCGTCTGAAGGAAATCGGGTTTACGGAATGGTTTTATTACAAAAACAAGAAGCCGGTTCGTGTAGGCCTATAGATAAAAAAGTGGACCTGCACGCGGCAGGTCCGAAGTCATATATAATCAAAAGGGGGTCTTGGTTACTATAATACCCCTCCAATATGAAGGAACCATAACAGAACCATTTCATTTGTGTAACATTTATTAAAGGTGGAATTGACAATGTGGTTTGCAGCAGCCGTCGGCAGTGCGGTACTGTTCGGGTTGGCTGGCTGGTGGATGAAGGTGTCCCAGATGCAGAGCGGTTCCTCCGCTTATCTGCTTCTGGGTCTTTATATTTCTGGGACCTGCGGATTTGGCATTCACGCCGCGTTGGAGCACACGCTGCTGCCATCGCTAGCCGATCCGCGGGTTTGGCTCGCCGGCTTGCTCATCGGTGCAGGGTCCGCCCTCGGAAACGCGCTCTTCATGAAAGCGCTGGAATGGGGTCCCGCCAGTCTGACATCACCGCTTACGAACATGAATATCATTCTTGTTATCGCACTTGGCACCTTTGGCTACAATGAACAGCTCTCGAAAACGGAGCTTGGCGGCGTCCTGCTGCTGCTGTTAGCCGTTGTGCTTGTCTCCATGCGAGGCAAAGAGAAGGCCTTCCGTATAGCGCCGCGATGGTATTTCTACGTTGGCATCAGCATTTTGCTCTTCGCGATTCGCAATGGAGGTCTGAAGGTCACAGGTGACCTTGGACTAGCCAGCGCTCCGATCTTATTCGTCGCTTACAGCTTATCTATTGTTTGGTTTGCCGGGGTCGCCCGCCAAGAGCGAAGCCGCAGAACATCACTCGGCAGCTTTCGTGCTGATGAAGTTTCAAGCATCATGCAGAAATCGCTTCGCGCTCCGTCAATTGGGATGAAATGGGGGCTAGTCGCCGGCCTTTTCTCTTACGGCGGACTTCAGCTCTACGCTGTCGCGCTCGAAACGGGCCGTGCCAACATAGCCGGTCCCATTTTTGCAGCCAACAGTTTGGTCGTCGCCGCAGGCGCCATCATCTTGTACCGCGAACGACTGAATGTTTATCAATGGACGGCTTTCGTGCTGACCATTGCCGGTCTTGTCCTAATTCGTCTATAACGGATTACTCATTCATCATTCGGAGTTACGTCTCAGAAACACTTTGCGTAGCGTAGATTCGAAGTTACTCAGGTTTCGGCGTATATATCGGCGGAACCGCCCTGCTGCTGACAGTTTCATCACCGAGCCCCAACCATCATATCGTCCCCCACTGCCTGCCAGCAGCGAATGAAGCTCACGCACGCGCTCATTAACCGTATCGAGCCGAACATCCTCGAAACGACTTATCACGAGTGGATAGGGGTAGCCCTGCTCAGGGTTCCCTTCCTTCTCCTTCTCGATTACATAGCCAAGCCCTGTCAGCATCGACTCAATTTCGCGGCGGTCATCGTCCTCACGAAACAACAGCCAGTGATAGACGTTTCTGGGCTGCCCAATATTGTCCCCTTTATGGATAAGCGCATAGATCATCTGTGCATTGTGCACAAACAGCTCCTCAAGCGTATCCGGCAGCATGAACATGTAAAACTCCCACTGTGGATCTGTTTTGCGATAGACCTGTGCTCGGAAAGGCCAGTTCTCATCCAGCCAAGAGTGGATGTCGGGAAGATTAGGGCTCTCCCCTTTCGTGTAATAATAAAACTCAAGCCGCGTAGCTGCATTGATTCGCCCAATATAGATGGCCCCCGCAGTACGGTTCAACCAATGTTCAAGTTTAGATTCCAACTGCTCCAATTGTTTGACAAAATCCCGATTCGAGCGATTGTGCGCGCGAACCGGATATAAGTTAATCGTAATCGAGAGTAAATCCGTATACGGTATGATTGGAGCGGAGTTTCGATATCCGACATTAATCAACACGCGCAGCTGCTCCGATTCCGTCCGGCGTTCATAAAATCCCCAGTTGTCCGACATCCGGCACCTCAATATCGTGGTATAATAGCATTACTACAGTATCTTAGAATTATTTCGGCAGTGCAAGCAAAGTTAATAAGCAATTTGGAAAAATACCCCAGGCGGATGCAACTAACTTAAGTATAGTATATAATGAATGAAAAGCATTTGTCTTGTATTGACGAATAGCCCTCCCTTTTGAAAACGTCATGTGCTACAATAGAAACATTGAAAGCGGGGTGATAACGTGGATTATTCCAAGATGTGCCCAAAGTATGAGTGCGCAACTGAGTTGCTCGGGAAGAAATGGACTGGCATGATCGTTCGCGTTCTGCTCGGCGGGCCGAAACGGTTTAAGGAAATGAAAGAGCAAATCCCGGAGATGAGCGATAAGATGCTGACCGACCGGATGAAAGAGCTCGAACAATTCGATATCATTAAACGTAACGTCTATCCGGAAATGCCGGTTCGAATTGAATATGAATTAACCGCAAAGGGACGGGGACTAGAACCCGTTATCCAATCGATTCAAGATTGGGGCGAGAATTGGTGTTAAAGGCTGCCGTAGCTTACGGCAGCTTTTTTACTTACGGGAAAACATCCGATAATGTTGCACCTTTCGCTAAAATAACAAAAAGGCGTATTCAACGGAAATTGGATACGCCTTTTTCATATGCGACTGTTTCACGCGACTCTGGAGCCGGTCTTTGTTCTGTGGCGCGACTTGGGAGCGCTTGTCTCTGGTTTCGCGCGACTCTGGAGCGAGTGTCATCGGTTTGAAGCGACTCTGGAGCAGCCCCGGGAACGGACGCCGCAGGCGGTACGAATTTGGAGCGACTTTGGTGCGAAGCACCACGGGAGTGCCGAAGCGTACCGCCTGCATGCCGTGTCCCTCGCTAAGCAGAGGAGCAGCCACGAAACGCATTTCCCCCTGCCCCAAGCAGGGGTAAAATGGAGCGACTTTGGTGCGGAAACGCAGCAACAGCTATTCCGAATTTGCGCGACTTTGGTGCGAAGCACCACGGGAGCGCAAATCGGAATAGCTGTGCGAAGTGCCCCACCACGGGAGCCCTATCTTTACCCTACATCCCCAACCATTTTTTAAACAAATGCTTAGTAGTATCTTTATTAATCGCTGCAATCGAAGTCGTCAGCGGAATGCCTTTCGGACAAGAACGTACGCAGTTCTGCGAGTTACCGCAGCCTTCGATACCGCCATCTTCCATCAGCGCTTCCAGACGTTCTTCTTGGTTCATCTCGCCCGTTGGGTGAGCATTGAACAGACGAACCTGCGAAATGGCCGCTGGTCCGATGAAGCTGTTGCGGTCGTTGACGTTCGGGCAGGATTCCAAGCAGACCCCACAGGTCATACATTTGGACAATTCATACGCCCATTGGCGTTTCGTTTCCGCCATACGCGGTCCGGGACCCAGATCATACGTACCATCGATCGGAATCCAAGCTTTTACCTTCTTAAGCGCATTGAACATCCGATCACGGTTAATGACCAAGTCACGCACAACCGGGAACGTGCTCATTGGCTGCAAACGAATCGGTTGTTCCAATTTGTCGATCAGCGCGCTGCAGGCTTGACGAGGCTTGCCGTTGATGACCATGGAGCATGCGCCGCAAACCTCTTCCAGACAGTTCGATTCCCAGCATACCGGCGCTGTTCCTTGTCCGTCTTGTTTCTTCGGGTTACGCTGGATTTCCATGAGGCAGCCGATTACGTTCATATTCGGGCGATATGGAATTTCAAACTCTTCCGTGTAAGGCTGAGAGTTCGGAGCGTCTTGACGCGTAATGATCAGCTTGACTGTTTTTGATGCAACTGAAGTTTCCGCCATCGTTATTCTCCTTTCTATTTTTCCTTCGAGTAGTCGCGTTTACGCGGTTTAATGAGAGAGACATCGACTTCTTCGTACGAAATTTGCGGACCTTCCGGCGTCCAAGTCGCTTTAGTTGTTTTCAAGAAGTCATCATCGTTACGATCCGGGAATTCCGGTTTGTAGTGAGCACCGCGGCTCTCGTTGCGCATAAGAGCGCCAAGTGTCATCGCTTCGGAAAGTTCCATCATGTTCCACAGCTGACGTGTGAACGCTACGCTCGCGTTATTCCAGCGCGCAGAATCGTTGATATTGATATTCTGATAACGCTGCTTCAGCTCTTTGATTTTCGCGATCGTCTCTTCAAGTTTCTTATTGAAACGTACAACGGTCATGTTGTTCGTCATCCACTCGCCGAGTTCTTTGTGCAGGACATACGCGTTCTCGGTACCGTTCATGTTCAAGATGCTTTCAAACTTGTCGGTTTGCTGTTTTTTCGCTCGGTCATAAACGGAGGAAGAAATATCTTCAGCCGATTTCTTAAGGCCTTTGATGTATTCAACCGCTTTAGGTCCCGTAATCATGCCGCCATAGATGGCGGAGAGCAGCGAGTTCGCACCGAGACGGTTCGCGCCATGATATTGATATTCACATTCGCCGCAAGCGAACAAGCCGGGAATGTTCGTCATTTGATTGTAGTCAACCCACATGCCGCCCATGGAATAGTGAACCGCTGGGAAGATTTTCATCGGAATTTTACGCGGGTCATCTCCCATGAACTTCTCATAAATCTCAATGATACCGCCAAGCTTAACGTCCAGTACCTTCGGATCTTTATGGGACAAATCAAGGTAAACCATGTTCTCGCCGTTGATGCCGAGCTTCTGCTCTACGCATACGTCGAAGATTTCACGAGTCGCGATATCACGCGGAACAAGGTTTCCGTATGCCGGATATTTCTCCTCCAGGAAGTACCAAGGCTTGCCGTCTTTATACGTCCAAATACGTCCGCCTTCGCCGCGCGCCGATTCCGACATCAGACGAAGCTTGTCATCGCCCGGGATCGCCGTTGGGTGAATTTGAATGAACTCACCGTTCGCATAATGAACGCCTTGTTGGTATACCGCACTCGCGGCTGTACCAGTGTTAATGACGGAGTTCGTTGTTTTGCCGAAAATAATACCAGGGCCGCCTGTCGCCAAAATAACAGCATCCGCAGCGAAGGTATGTACTTCCATGGAGCGAAGATCTTGAGCGGTTACACCGCGGCAAGCGCCTTCGTCATCCAGAATAGAGCCGAGGAATTCCCAGTGCTCGTACTTCGTTACAAGTCCGGCTGTTTCCCAGCGGCGAACTTGCTCATCCAGTGCGTACAGCAATTGTTGGCCTGTCGTAGCACCCGCGAAAGCAGTACGGTGATATTGCGTACCGCCGAAACGACGGAAATCAAGCAAGCCTTCCGGCGTACGGTTGAACATAACGCCCATGCGGTCCATCAAGTGAATGATGCCCGGCGCTGCATCGCACATTGCTTTTACAGGAGGTTGGTTCGCAAGGAAGTCACCGCCATAAACGGTGTCATCAAAATGCTCCCAAGTGGAGTCGCCTTCACCCTTCGTATTAACCGCGCCGTTAATGCCGCCCTGTGCACATACGGAGTGCGACCGTTTAACCGGCACAACGGAGAACAAATCGACGTGAACGCCTGCTTCTGCCGCTTTTATAGTAGCCATTAGACCGGCTAGACCGCCGCCAACGACAATAATTTTGTTTTTAGCCATTACATTATCACTCCTTGTCTCAAAACTTAAACGAGATTCGTCAATTGCAGAGCAGCAGAGGCTGCTTCCTTAAACTCATCGCCGCGGAATGCACCAAGCGACAATAGGAACAACACCGCCACGATGACAAATACGCCCATCCAAAGGATTGAGGAGATGCGTTGTGCGCGCGGTCCGACTGTAATGCCCCAGCTTACAAGGAAAGCCCACATGCCGTTGCTGAAGTGGAACGTGGCAGCAAGAACACCAATGATATAAAGCACAAAGTAGAAGCCGTTGCTTGTAATATCGTGCATTAAGCTGCCGAGCTCCTCATGCTTTACTTCACCGAGCATAACTTGCAAACGGGTTTGGTAAAGATGCCAGAAGATAAAAATAAACGTAATTACACCGGTAATACGCTGAGCCGCAAATGCCCAGTTACGTCCATATTTGAACTGACCGGTATTCAGGTTCGACTGATAAGCAACATATAATCCATACACGCCGTGGAACAATAGCGGCAGCCAGATGCCGAACAATTCCAGGAAGAAAACGAGCGGAAGATCATTCAAAAACTTGATGCTATCCGAAAACCCCTGTGCTCCACCCTCATAGGCCGAATAGTTCGTAATCATGTGCTCAATGATGAACAGACCGAGCGGAATTACTCCGAGTAAGGAGTGGATCTTACGCGATAAATACGAATTTCCTTTCATAACTTGTACGTTCTCCTTTCCAAACTGTGGGGTAGCATTCGCCATAATTCGCCAAAACCATTCTCCATTGTAACTCTAGGCCCAGAGGGCGTCAATAAATAATAGATTTACACATTATGGTGGCACAGTACACATGATACTCCTTTTCCGCTTATAATGATATTGCTTATTATTCATTAATTGTTATAACATTTTTGCATATAGACTCAGAATCATGAGGTGATGGCTTGTGTTAGATGAACTACATGTTTTCGCTGTTGTCGTGGAGCAGTCCAGTATGAACAAAGCTTCTGCCGCACTGAATTTATCCCAGCCTGCGCTCTCCCGCAAAATTGCCAAGCTTGAGCAAGATCTCGGTGCCCTGCTCTTCCGCCGAATTGGCAAACGTCTTGAGCTGACCCGAATCGGACAGCTTACATACGAGTATGCCATCGAGGCTAGGCAGCAGCATTTGCGATATCTCAGCCTGGTCGCCGATTATAAGAGCGCCGGCCGTTCGACTTTAACCATTGGCGCAAGTCTTACGACGCTGCAGACGACTTTGCCTGATCTCATTCAAGCGCTGACCCTCCGCAGTCCCGAGCTCGACATCAAGGCCATCACCGGCAAAACGCATGAGATCGTCACCCTCGTCCGCGAGCGCAAAGCCGATCTTGGCATTGTCGCTTCGCGCATCGATGATCCGCAGCTCAAATGCGTGCCGCTGTTCGACGATCACCTTGTGCTCGTGCTGCCGCGCAATCACTTCGTCATGGATAAAGGCTTGCCTGTTATCAGCGATTTAAACGCGCTGCCGATGATATTGTTCTCCAAAGGCACGTGGTACCGGATTCTGACCGATGAATTGTTCGAAAAATACCGCCTGCTCCCCGATGTACGCATGGAAATCGACTCCTTTGAGGCCATTCTTCGACTGCTTCATACCTGCCGAGCCGCTACATTGCTGCCCAAATCCTATCTGCGGCCGGAGATGCTGCAGGATAACGATCTCTCGGTTATCCCAATCCGCGAATTGGTCGAGTCGAAGCGTACCACTTCGCTGATACATGCGCAGTCGGAGAGCTTGAGTCCGGCTGTGCGGCTGTGGATCGACGAGATCGCTACGCATTATAAGCGGGTGTAGCGAGATGGGAGATTAGAGCTTCGCATGATTTGATGAAGAAGTGGATTGGACTGCATTCAGGGGATCCGTTTACGTCGCTGTTGAACCCGGGAATATTGAACTGTACACCTTTAGAGGTGTATTCCCGTGTTCAAAGGCGATCGCTAACGCTCTCCAACGGATTCCCCTTTCACTTGCCCATCCATCTTCATCCCATTCCGCTACGCTCCCCTCCCACCAGCGCCAAACTCCGCATTATCTGCTCCGCTGGTGGCCGACTTGAGCCGCAATCGCTGCCCCCGCAGCTCTGCGGCTCATTCGTTGCAAGAAACACGCTCTGCGGTGCGTTGCAACTAATTCAACACCAGGAACCCCCGCGTGAACGGTATGCGGTGCCTTCATTTTTAATTGAACCACGCAAATTTGCGGTTCAATTAAACGTAACCGAACCACGCCGGGTATGCGGCGTGGTGAGAGTCGCTCCCTCCGCAACAATAAAAGACGGGGCACCGCTTCGGGTGCCGTCCTTTATTGTGGCTTCGGGGAAGAGGCGACTGGAGAGGAGCGTAACAGCCTGGAGAGTTTACGTCCTGCCTTTAAAACCGTGATCAAACCTCAGCATAATTAGTTCAATAATGATCACGGGTTTAACAGCAGGCGGAAGGCTGTTACAGCTCATCGCAAGGAGCCCTCCTCTTCCCCCTCGGCGCAGCAAACAACAAAGGACAGAAGCCGAAACCGGCCCTGTCCTTTATTGTTTGCCATTTTCCGTATCCAATACCATGCCGCACTGACTTGCTTTCCACTAATGGATAACGGAATCTTCAAATTCCTCAATCTGTTGATTCGTTCCGATGATGACCATAACATCCTTCTCCGTAAGCACGTCGTTTCCGGTCGGTGCAATGATGATGCCCTTCGGCTTATTGATCGCGACGATGCTGCAGCCAAACCGTGCGCGAGCGTTCAAATCTTGCAGCGACACGCCGCTCAAGCATTTCGGCACTGCAAGTTCGGCAATTGTGTAATCCTTCGACAACTCGATGTAGTCAAGTAAATTAGGTGAAACCAACTGATGCGCCACACGAATGCCCATATCCCGCTCCGGATAGACGACGCGGTCAACCCCGATTTTCTCAAGCACCCGCCCATGCAGCTCGGTCATCGCTTTGGCAACTACCTTCTTCACGCCCAGATCCTTCAGGAGAATAGCGGTCAGAATGCTTGCTTGAATGTCATCTCCGATCGCCACGACACCGCAGTCAAAATTACGCACCCCGAGCGAGCGAAGCACTTCCTCATCGGTTGATTCCGCCTTGACCGCATGCGTAAGCACCTGGCTTAAATCCTGTACAACCTCTTCATCTTTATCGATCCCAAGAACGTCGTAGCCAAGTTCAATCAGCTCGCGAGCCAAGCTCGAGCCAAACCGGCCAAGTCCGATAATTACAAATTGATTAATTCTCATGGTTATAATAATCCCCTATCTACAAACATGATTTCTTCCACAATCGACTATATAGAAAATCAATCTCATATAAATGAAGCATGTAACCTCCGGGACAAAGTCATCCCAGCCAATGCCAACGGTTCACATTATAAACCGTTCCGGTACTCATTTCCAAATAGGACGGCCCACGCTTCATGGATAATAATGTCTCATTTATGTTAAGGTAATGAATATCGCGCAATCGTTCTACTATTCGAGACAGAGGTGTTCAAATGAATACGACGCAGCTCCAGCCCCACTGGAAATTAATTTCCTGGCTTGCCGGCATTGGTATCATCATTTATGTACTCATTCAGATCGTTCCTTCCACTGCTGAGACGTTCTTCGATTCGGGCAGCGAGTCGGTCATTCCCAAGAGCAAAGCAGAAGCTGCGGCCTCTTCCTTTATACAGAAGCAGTTCCACGCTCACCCTGCGAATGTACATGCCGTGCATCAATCCGACAGCCTTCTCTATGGGTATTTGGAGAAGAATAAGCTGACGAAAACCTACAATAAGAAATATGATACGGATTTTCCTACGGACACGTTTCAAGTAACGGCAGAAATGCCGGATAAGAGCGAGATTTTCGTCTATGTACATATGCAAAAAGGGACGATAGTCGCGTGGAATCGGTTGAACGCATCGGATACCACGCCTGCCCAAGGCAAAGAGCTTTCAGATGCCGCGCTTGCTTTTGCAGCCTCCAAGGGTTTTGCCAAATCATCCCTTTCCCTTCATAAAATGGACTCGGATAAAGGTCAAATCATATATAAAGCAGCCCGTAACTCTGTTGGCAAAGCACCGCTGCTGCTTAGTATTCGAGGGGAAAAGCTTGCGAATGGCAGCTTCCTTATTGCTTCTTATAAACCGCAGTTCACTGTCCCTTCCGAGTACACCAGCTATGTGAACAGCCAGAAGCGCATCGCGAATTATTTGTCATCGATCGGGAGTTTGTTCCTGTCGTTTGTCTTGTTTATACTCGCCATCATTTATGCGTCTCTCTATCGCAAACACACCTCGTTCTTGCGCGGTATCGTGCTCACCGTCATCTTCCTGGCTATGTATTTGGCCAATGATTTCAACATGACAGACGGCATTGTTGCCGGCTACGGCGAAGTCCTGCATGCGGATACGATCGCATATGTTGCGGTTATTGTGACTTGCTTAATTACCGTTATCATGGGGCTAGCCGTCTATTTCTCCCTTGTAGGCGGAGATGGTTTATGGAAAGGAATGGGCCGCAATTTATGGCCGCGATACGGCCACCCCGGCTATGGGGAGCATGTGTGGCGGAGTATGTGGCTTGGCTACTTGTGCGCCTTTATGCTGCTTGGCTTACAAACGATTATCTTTATCGTCCTCATGCAAGTAAACGGCTCATGGTCTACAACCGACGTCACTCAATCTCCTTATAATCTTGCGGCGCCATTGATTTTCCCGGTACTTGCTTGGTGTGCGGCGATCTCGGAGGAAGCGGTGTTCCGATTGTTCGGCATCGGTCTGATGAAACGGTGGTTCAAAAATTCGTTCGTCGCTTCCCTCATTCCAACGGTTATCTGGGCGCTCGGTCATGTCACGTATCCGATCTTCCCATCTACAACAAGGCTGCTGGAGCTCACGATCATCGGACTTATCTTCAGCTTCCTGTTCCTGCGATACGGCTTTATTACGGTATTGTTCGCACATGCGATTTTCGACAGTGTGATGATGGCCATTTCGTTGATGTTTATGGGCTCGGCCAGCCAAATTCTGACCGGCATCGTCTACATCATACTTCCCATCCCAATTGCATGGCTCATGCGATATGTGGACAACAGAAAACGTCCGAAACCCTACGCCACATAAATGAAAAGGCTCTCCCGGCATGAAAGTTCCGGGAGGGCCTTTTTCTACTTGCTAATACACATCCCGCCGCGTGAACGAGACGAACGATACGATTAAGGCGCCGATTCCCCAGAAGAGCAGCACGAGCAGCGAGAAGCCAAGCGTCATCCCCGCAATCGGCGGTTCGGCATCCTGCAAGTAATCAATCAGCTCCAAATTGACCATGAACAAGTACTTCGCCGTTTCCCAAGAACCGACCATCGACCGCAAGATGGTGCCGGCAATAAGGCAAGCCAGCATGATGCCCATAACCGCAGCGGTTGTGCGAACCAGAACGGACAGCATGAAGGTGATAGTGGCCACGACAACGGAGACGAACCAAGCAAGCCCCAGCTCCATAAGAATGAACTGCCATTGGGGAATGATTCGTACAGCGGTTGTATCCAGCTCTCCGCCTGTCACGGAGAATCCGGTCAGTACCGGCGCATCCCAGCCTTGAAAACCAAACACCATGCCCGAAATAACGGCAGACAACAACCCGAACAGCGTAATGATGATGGAGACCGATAGCAGGAGCGCTAAATACTTGCTTAGCAGTATTCGCCAACGCTTCACCGAGCGAGTCAGCAGCACCTTGATCGTGCCTGAGCTATATTCGGAGGAAACTAAGTCAGCAGCGACAATCATCATCATCAGCGGCAGCAGCAGCGAAATGCCATTCTCGACAACGCCGCGAACGAAGGTCGGCGCGCCTGGCTCTGAAGGGTTGACGTTCCGGTCCAGGTAATACCGCTGCTGGTCAATCCGCAGTTCCAGCTCGCCTTCATCGCCGCGTCCGCCGCCATTAGCTAGACGGGCTTCCCAGCCGGCAATTCGCTGCTCAAGCGCGGTTCGCCAATCGACATCACCGAAGCGCTTAAGGTTCTCTGCCGCCTGCTGATACTCGGCGTAGGTGAACAATGAGATGAGAATCGCGATGATTAGCGCGACAACGAAGAGCCTCCGTTTACCGGTGATCTTTACCATTTCGTTATAGATGAGGCTAACCAATGCTTTCCCCTCCCGTCAGCTCAAGGAACAGGTCCTCAAGCGAAGGCAGCCGGCGGCTCATCTCGGTTACAATTACGCCGGACTCAACTAGCGCCATGTTCCAACGTCCAATCTCTTCCTCGTTGTACGGCGTCAGAACCGTCTCCCCCTGCACCTCAGCTGAGCCAGCCAGTTCCCGGAGCAGTGCCTCTCCCTTGCTTATCGGCTTAAGCCGCCAACTGACCCTCTCTTGCTGAGCCAGCAGATTGTCAACCGTATCGACGCGGATAACACGTCCCTTCGATATGATCGCAACTCGATCACACATCAGTTGGATCTCGCTCAGCAGATGGCTCGATACGAGCACGGAGAGTCCTTCAAGCTCGGCCAGATATCGAATGAACTCCCTTATCTCTCGAATCCCTGACGGATCCAGCCCATTCGTCGGTTCATCGAGGATAAGCAGCTTCGGTTTCCCGAGCAGCGCCTGAGCAATGCCAAGCCGCTGCCGCATGCCCAGCGAATACGTTTTTACTTTATCGTGAATCCGTGCTGTCAGCCCGACAAGCTGTACCACCTCGTTGATCCGAACCTCGTCGATGCCGGGCATCATCCGGGCGAAGTATTGCAAATTCCCCCAGCCGCTCAAGAAACTATACAGCTCAGGATTCTCTACGATACAGCCCATGTTTCTAGTCGCTTCCGGAAACTGTTGATGCAAATCGTAACCGCAAATCCGGATAGTTCCGGCTGTTGGCTTGATCAATCCGACGAGCATCCGGATTGTCGTCGTCTTGCCCGCGCCGTTCGGCCCCAGAAAGCCGAACACCTCGCCTCGCTTCAACTCAAAATCAAGCCCCTGGATAATCTCCCGTTTGCCGATCACCTTCCGGAGTCCCTGGACAGCTAATGTGATCTCTTCACTTTCGCTTGGAGCAATCCTATCCGTCGCCTTGTCGATCATTGGCTTCCCTCCTCCCATGTGATGAGCGACGCAACCCGTTCTCCGATGAGCCGGTAGCCCTCCGCATTCGGATGAAACTGATCCCGAGCCAGATAATCCTGTACCTTCAACTGAAACAAGTCCAGGGTCGGCACGAGCACGGTGTCCGGAAATTTAGCAGCGGTTTCAGCCGTTTGGTAGTTCCAGTCGCGCACGATCTTGGTCGTTGTCTGCGTTTCCTTCAACGCGATGAACGGATTGTATAACCCGATCAGGAACAGCTTCCCGGCAGGATTGACGGCTCGTATATCCTTCAAGACGTTATTCAGCTGCTCTGCATAAGCGCCTTGAATCGCTGCGATGTTGGACGAATCCAAGTTGCCGAGCGTCTCGCCGCCTTGGAACAGATCGTTGCCGCCGGTACTGATGACGATGACATCCGCTGCCTTAAGCTCACCGCGTACAGAAGACTTATCAAGCGATGCGGCCAATTCGGGGGTGCGCATCCCATTAACGCCATAGTTCTTCACGAGAATCTCTTGACCCTTAGCTTTCACCTTCAGCTCGTCCACCAAGTAGCCTACATACCCTTTGCCATCCGGATCGCCGGTTCCGCGAGTAAGAGAATCGCCCAGTGCCACGACGCGGAACTTCCCGTCATCGACAATTGGCGTCGGCGTTTCTTCAACAGTCGATACCGGAGCCGCTTCCTTGCCCGCCCCGCCGGTAAAATAATCCTGCATCGTCCATGCCAGTCCGCCCAGCCAAACAACACCGGATACCGCGGAGACGAGCATCAGACCTTGAATCCATTTCCCTTTCATCGCGTATGCCTCCCCCCATAAAGGTAACTATTATTCCTAAAACAACCAGCCTTATCCTACTAGTGTAACATAGCATGCAAAGCTGAAATACAGTTTAAGAGACGGACTCCATCGCAAGCAGTTGGACGCAAAAAAACGCCAGCTCTTCACGGAGCCGGCGTCTCTTTCTGGAAAGTTTAATTGCTACTATTCTTCCTTCAGTGCTTCAATAATTTGCGATGCGAGCTTCTCGCCAATCGATAGAGGTCGGAAATCTTCAATCGCGGCTTCTCTTATTTTCTTAATGGAGCCAAAATGCTTCAGAAGCGCCTTACGGCGTTTCTCCCCGATGCCCGGTATCGAATCAAGCTTCGATACCACCATCGATTTCCCCCGCAGCTCGCGGTGGAATGTAATCGCAAATCGATGCACCTCGTCTTGAATGCGCTGCAGCAAGTAGAATTCTTGGCTGTCACGCGGCAAAGACACCACTTCAGGCGGATCTCCTGTCATTAGCTGCGCAGTTTTGTGCTTAGTATCCTTCACAAGGCCGCATACCGGTACCATTAAACCGAGCTCATTCTCAAGAATATCGAGCGCTGCGGAGATCTGACCCCGCCCGCCATCGACAATAATCAGATCGGGCAGCTGAAGCTCTTCCTTCAGCACACGCTCGTAGCGGCGACGAATGACTTCCCGCATCGTGCCATAGTCATCCGGTCCGACGACCGTCTTCACTTTGTACTTGCGATATTCCTTCTTATCCGGTTTCCCATCGACGAAAACGACCATCGCCGAGACGGGATCCGTCCCTTGAATGTTTGAATTATCGAATGCTTCGATGCGGCGAACATGCGAAATACCCAGCGCTTCCGCGAGCCCTTCCGATGCTTTGAAGGTCCGCTCTTCATCCCGCTCGATCAGCTTGAATTTCTCATCCAGCGTCACCTTCGCATTGTTCACTGCCATTGTCACCACATCGCGTTTGCGTCCGCGCAGCGGCATAAACACTTTCACCTTCAGCCATTTCTGCAAGGAGTTGCGCAGCTCGGCTTCCACCGAACCCGGTTCCGGCTCCCCTTGCTCATCGCCTTCGGCATGCTGCTCAGCCGGCACTGCGTCCACTACGTACTCTACACCTGTCTCCTGCACGCTCGCAGCCGTCTCCGGCTCCGCTTCCTGCGGCGGCGAAGGCAAGAAAATCTCCTTTGGCAACGCCGGATTTTCCGAATAATACTGGGTCACGAACGTCATAAAATCATCGTATGCCGCGCCATAATACGGGAACGTCGTCGCTCTACGCTCAATAAGCTTCCCTTGCCGCATGTACATAATTTGTACGCACATCCAGCCTTTCTCGATCGCATAACCGAAGACGTCGCGGTCCATCGCATCGTTGAGCGTAATTTTCTGCTTTTCCATGACAGCATCAATGGCAATGAGCTGGTCACGGTATTCCTTTGCACGCTCGAATTCCATCAGCTCCGCCGCTGATTCCATTTTGGCCTGAAGCGTCTTCTTCACTTCATCATGGCCGCCGTTTAAGAAACGGGTGATCTCTTGCACCATGTTCTCGTACGTGCCAGGCGCAATGTCGAATTCACATGGCGCTACACATTGCCCGATATGATAGTACAAACATACCTTGTCCGGCAGCGTGCCGCATTTGCGCAGCGGATATAACCGGTCCAGCAGCTTCTTCGTTTGCGTAGCCGCGAATGCATTCGGATACGGTCCGAAATATTTGCCTTTATCTTTCACGATCCGGCGCGTAACCTCAAGCTTCGGATGCGTTTCATTCGTAATTTTGATATACGGAAAGGTCTTGTCGTCCTTTAAAAGGACGTTATAACGGGGATGATACTGTTTAATCAAGTTACACTCCAGTATCAACGCTTCCATATTGCTCGATGTGACAATGTATTCGAAATCGCGGATCAAAGATACAAGCCGCAATGTCTTTCCGTTATGACTGCCGTTAAAATACGAACGTACCCGGTTCTTCAGCACCTTTGCTTTGCCGACATAAATGATGGTGCCCTCGGCATCCTTCATCAAGTAGCAGCCCGACTGATCCGGCAGCAAAGCCAGCTTGCTGCGGATTCGCTCCTCGGCAAGGCGCCTGTCTGCAGCTGATTCCGTTCTCGGTTGATCCTCCATTGTCGTCCTCCTCCCGGCACATGGCTACCGTTTATTGTACCACAATGCAGCCTTATTTTGCGGCAGAACTCGGCGCACTTGTCAGCGGCATTCGGCACAAATTCGCCTCACAATTGTCACGACCTCCGACTTTACAATTATTCTGGAAGTTGGGTATACTAGGGGGAGCAATCGTTGTTGTCTAAGGAGGAAGTTAAAACGATGGAAAATGTAAGAGACCCACGTGAGCATTTGAACGAGGAACCGCGCGACGATCTATTCGACGTTGCACTTGGCTTTGGCGGATTCTTTGGACTGCTGTTCGTTATTTTCGCCGCTGCGGTGATTATCAAATTCATCATTTCGTAATAATGTGGCCTTGCCTCGGACTCCGGGTGCAAGGCCATTTTAATGGAATGAGTTGACAAGGCGCTGCAATGCGCATAGAATGACAACTAACGATAACTAAGGAGGCTGATGTCAAATGGTAGCTAATGTCATGAACGTTCAAGATGTTGCGGTAGTTGCATATGCATCGGTCTCAGACGGATCAAGTACGGGAATTACGCAGTAAGCTAAGGATACAGCCCTAGCTTATTTGCAATCGCCCATCGCCGCCGCAAGAGACCGAAATTCGGTTTCTTGCGGTTTTTTTGTGTCCGTTTCGATACGTGCAAACGTATCAAAAGCGAAGACCGCAGGAGTTTATTTCCTGCGGTTTTTTTGTTATCCATTCAACCAATCCAACTAAAAAGGGGTACACCAATTTTGAACATGAACCATCCTTTGCAAGTAAGCTCGACCACTAACGGGCTGGAAGACTACGGCTGGAATGAATACTGGGAGAACGCTTTTACCCGTGTGTCCGGCACCGGCAGCACAGGTGTCAGCCTAGAGCCGGCACGTGTCGTTGCCCAGTTTACGAATCGTTACCGCATCATGACCGCCGCCGGCGAGTACGCCGCTGAGGTCAGCGGCAAATTCCAGTTCCTGGCTGCATCGCGCAGCGAATTCCCTGCCGTCGGCGACTGGGTCGCGGTACAATCGCTGCCCGGTGAGCAGCGTGCCATCATTCACAGCATCCTGCCTCGCCGCTCGGCGATGATCCGCAGAGCAGCCGGCAGCGTGCCGGAAGAACAGGTCATCGGCACGAACATTGACACTCTATTCATCGTTAATGCGCTCAATGGCGATTACAATGTCCGCAAAATCGAACGCTACCTCATCGCAGCTTGGGAAAGCGGCGCCACGCCTGTCGTCCTGCTGACGAAAGCCGATCTCTGCACCGATACCGAGCGCAGAGTCGCCGAAGTTGAAGCGGCAGCGCCCGGTGTCCCTGTTCATGCGGTCAGCGCCTTGGAGAACGAAGGCCGCGACTCGCTCTCGCCATATATGCTCCAAGGCCGCACCATTGCCGTAACCGGCTCATCCGGCGTCGGCAAATCGACGCTGCTGAACTGGCTGGCCGGCGGCGACCTGCAGCGCGTGCAGGGCATCCGCGAGGATGACGCGCGCGGCCGCCATACGACCACGCACCGCGAGCTGTTCCCGCTTCCGGGCGGCGTCATCATGATGGATACGCCGGGGATGCGCGAGCTGCAGCTGTGGGAAGCCGATGACGGCCGGCAGGAAGCGTTCTCCGATATTGAAGCGATCGCCGAGACCTGCCGGTTCCGCGATTGCCGTCATCAGGCGGAGCAGGGCTGCGCCGTGAAGGCAGCGCTGCGCAGCGGCACGCTCGATGAGCGCCGCTACGAGAGCTATAAGAAAACCGGACGCGAGCTGGCGCATCAAGCGCGCAAAGAGCAGTCCGTCAGCAAACGCCAGAAGAAAAGTGCCGATAAACGGATCGAAGCGCGCACAAGCTACGTCAAGCACAAGCTGGACATCGACTGATTGAAATTGACTAGCGTTGCGCTGAGTTGTATGATCTTATCAAGTGATAAGCTGATTTAGCAGGAAAGGAATCTTCTCAGCAATGGCAGCCAACAAATCGAATCAATCGCAAGAAACACGCGCCATGATTATTAGAACGGCGAAGGAGCTGTTTATGGAGCTCGGATATCGTTCCGTATCCACGCGGCAAATCGCCGATGCCTGCGGTTTAACCCAGCCTGCGTTATATCACCACTTCAAGGATAAACAGGCGCTTTACGTAGATGTCATGCGATCGGTGTGCGAAGGCACCCGAAGCGCGCTCGACCGTATCATTCGCAGAGAAACAGATGTAAGGCAACGCCTATACCATGTCACGGCTTATATGCTAGCGAGTCACCCCGAGGATCTCAGCCGGATGTTTCACGATATCCGGCATGAGCTTGCGCCGGAGTCGCAGCGAATTATCTATGAGCTATGGCGCGGCGCGTACCTTGCTCCACTGCTCACGATATTCGAAGCCGGGCAGCTGAGCGGGGAATTGCGCAGTTCCGCGCAGTTTGGCATGGATGCTGAGAAATCAGCCCGGCTGTTGATGGGGCTCATTAACCAAACACTAGCCTCAGCCTCTACATTCACGAACGCAGCAGACGCTGCCACAAAGAAAGATTGGGATGAACAAGCCCAAATGCTCGTCAACGTATTGTTATTCGGACTATCGGCCACCGCACCACCTTCGGTGTAAGGCGGCCTAAATAGCCCTTTTTTTCTAATCATCACTTATCACTTGATAAGCCAAAACAAAGGAGATGAGACTTCCGCATGGTAGTTAGATGGCTCGAAACATTCACGCAAGCAGTCGGAGGCAAACGCGGCAGATGGTTAACGCTTGCCGCTTGGATCGTTATTGTCGCTCTGCTCAATGTGACGCTGCCAAGTTCCTCAGAGTTGAAAGACGATACGCTGGCCAACTTCGATGCAAGCAAGCCGTCCGTTCAGACCGAGAAGCTGATCGCGGAGCAGTTCCCGTCCGAAACCGGTATCCCCGCGCTCTTAACCTGGTATCGCGCGAACGGACTTACGGATGAGGATATGGCCAGTATTCAGCAGCTCGCGAAACAGCTTGCAGCAAACCCTGTCCCTCACCAAGTAAGTGTTGTTCCGCTCGATAAGCTGCCTCTTCCTGCTCTAAAGCAGCAAGTTTCTGAAGACGGTACAACGCTGGTTCAGCCTGTTCTGTTTGATCAGGCAGCGGGAAGCGATGGACTCAAAGAAGGTCTGACCCAGATCGAAGAAGAAACAGCACTTATCTTCAAGGATGGAACAAACCCGTTCCAAACCAAACTAGAGTCCGGCAGCGGCCTTGCCGTTCGAGCATCGGGACCTGTCGGCATCGCAGTCGACGCAACAGGCTTATTCAAGAGCGCCGATGTCTCTTTGCTGCTGTCTACTGTTTTTCTCGTCCTCCTATTTCTGCTGCTTATCTACCGTTCGCCGGTACTCGCTCTCATTCCGCTCATCGCGGTCGGCTTCGCATACGGAGCAATCACACCGCTGTTAGGGTGGATGGCTGATCAAGGCTGGATTGCCTATGATTCGCAGAGCTTATCGATCATGACCGTGCTGCTGTTCGGCGCCGGAACGGATTACTGCCTCTTCTTAATTGCCAGATTCCGCAGCGAATTGAAGGAAGAACGCGATACTTTCACAGCGTTAAAACGTGCATTCAGCGGTTCTTCAGGTGCGATTGCCATGAGCGGCCTGACCGTTGTTCTCTCCCTGCTCGTGCTGCTTATGGCTGAGTTCGGCAGCATTCAACGTTTCGCGGTTCCGTTCAGCTTAGCCATTCTAATCATGATGATCGCGAGCTTGACGCTAGTGCCAGCCTTTCTAGGTCTGCTGGGCAGAGCTTCCTTCTACCCGTTCATTCCAAGAACGCAAGAAATGGCTGCCGCTCGCGCGAAGAAGAAAGGTAAACCGGCGCCGGCTCTACAAACCCGTGCAACCCTTGGCGATCGACTTGGCGAGGTCGTTGTGCGCAAGCCGAAGCGGATTGCCGTTATCACGACAGTTATCCTGGTGATCTGTGTTATTTTCGCCACGCAGATCAAATACACTTTCGACACGCTCTCTTCGTTCCCGGCGGATTCTCCTTCGCGAGAAGGCTTTACTCTCCTTGCGGATCATTTCAATGCAGGCGAGCTCGCGCCTGTACAAGTGATTGCAGAGACCCTATCAGCAGAGCAAGGCGAAGCGGTCAAAGCAGCATTAGCTTCGCTTCCTTTTGTAAAGAAAGTTACCGATCCGGTCAAAGGCGCAACGAATACGGATCTGCTCCGCTTTGAGGTCGAGCTTGCCGTGAATCCTTATTCCATTGAGGCAATCGACTATATTCCTCAACTGCGGAAAGCGGCGGAAGAAGCACTCACTGTGCCAAGCGCCGGCTCTACCATAACCGATACCGACGATGCCAAGCAACAGGTATGGATCGGCGGCCAAACCGCAGAGCAGTACGACACCAAACAAACAACCGGCAATGACGCGAAGCTCATCATTCCGGTCATCCTGATCCTTATTTCACTACTATTGCTCGCCTACCTGCGATCCTTCGTCGCGATGCTCTACCTAATTGCAACCGTCCTGTTATCCTATTACAGCGCGCTCGGGCTTGGCTGGGTCGTGCTTCACTACTTGTTCGGCACAGAAGCGATTCAAGGACTTATCCCGCTCTATTCCTTTGTCTTTATCGTTGCGCTCGGCGAGGATTACAACATCTTCATGATTTCGAGCATTTGGAAGAAGGCTCGTCATATGCCGCTGCGCCAAGCGGTGAAGGAAGGCGTCTCCCAGACCGGATCCGTCATCACCTCGGCAGGACTGATTCTCGCAGGTACATTCGCAGTGCTGGCGACCTTGCCGATTCAAGTGCTTGTGCAATTCGGTACGGTAACAGCCATCGGCGTCCTGCTCGATACGTTTATCGTGAGGCCGTTCCTAGTTCCCGCGATTACGGTACTTTGCGGTCGTGCAGCCTTCTGGCCCGCTTCCGCTTCGAAATCCGGACAATCGACACTCACAAGCAACTAAACGAAACCAGACGCCTACCTCAGAAATCAGCAAAAAGCGCCGGGTCACTCGTCATCCACGAGCGGTCCGGCGCTTCTTCTATACTAGCTAATGCTATCCGTTAACAGCCTTCAATTTATCGGTGCTGTTTGCGTCCTGTCGTTGTTGCCCAGCTTGCCCAGCTTGCCCGGTTTTGGCAGTCGCCGCATCGAACCTCTTCCGTTCTGTACGGTCGATTTGGACTACTCTGCCGTCATGAACCGTAATGAGAACCGAACCATATTCAAGCCCATTTACCTGTGTTGCTATGCGCTCTAACCATTCTTGATCCAGCACGATTGGTTTTGCCATCATAAATCCCTCCCGGACTAATTAAATATGAACTGGCAGCGGATCGATCTTCAGTGGATTCTCCACGATCGTCGCCGACTTGTCAGTAATAACGTATAAACGGTGAATAAGGACGGATACTTCATCACCCGGCTGAAGCGGTTCTTGATCCAAGGAACGATGCGCCGACAATCGGTTGTTGCCCACTTGCACATCAAGCTCCAAATGAGCGCCTCGGAAGAAAATATGACGTACCTTGCCTTTCTCAGAAGCGGAAGGGAATGGAATTTCCCGCTCGCGTCCTACCTCAACAAACTCGGGACGGATGATCGCTTTAGCGCCTTCCGCCAGTGAGGAATTACCGAAGCCGCGAAGGTCGCTAGGCTGCTCCACCACGCTGGAATGACCGATAAACCCGGCCACAAAAGCAGTTTGCGGATCGGTGTAAATATGCACCGGCGAGCCTTGCTGCTCCAGCTTTCCTTGCTGAACGATCAGCATTTCATCCGCTACCTCGACCGCTTCATCTTGGTCATGCGTAACGAAGATGGATGTGATGCCAAGCGTGCTGATCAGCTGCTTCAGCCAGGTGCGAAGCTCCTTGCGCACTTTCGCGTCAATAGCGGCGAAGGGTTCGTCGAGCAGCAGCAGATCCGGCTTAGGCGCAAGCGCTCTTGCGAAAGCCACCCGCTGCCGTTGTCCGCCTGAGAGCTGATGCGGGTAACGATGCTCGAAGCCACGCAGTCCCGTCAAGTCAAGCAGCTCGCCGACACGTGCCTTAATCTCGGCTTTACTCGCCTTGCGAATCGTCAGTCCAAAAGCGATATTGTCGAATACGGTCATATGTTTAAACAAGGCGTAGTTTTGGAAAACAAATCCGATTCCTCTGAGCTGCGGCTGAACATCGTTGACTCGTTTCCCGTTAATGAAGATATCGCCGGAATCCGGTGTCTCAAGTCCCGCTAATATGCGCAGCAGCGTTGATTTGCCGCCGCCGCTCGGTCCCAGCAGACCGATCAGCTTGCCGCGTTCAATCGAGAAGCTGACATCATGGACGGCTTGGTGGCCATGAAAGGATTTATTGATGTTGCGAACCTCGATATGCATCCTTTAGCCCTCCTCTTTCGGGGTTTTCTGAGCGGTTTTCCATTCGATGAAGCTCTTCACGACCAGCGTCACCAGTGCCAGCATAACCAGCAAGGAAGCCACCGCAAACGATGCAGAGAATTGATATTCGTTATACAGGATCTCAATGTGCAGCGGCAGCGTGTTCGTCTCGCCGCGGATGTGGCCGGATACGACCGACACGGCGCCGAACTCCCCCATCGCTCTCGCATTACAGAGAATGATGCCGTAGAGCAATCCCCATTTAATATTAGGAAGCGTTACGCGCCAGAAGATTTGCCAGCCTTTCGCGCCAAGGCTTGCGGCTGCTTCCTCTTCTTGCACGCCTTGCGCCTGCATCAGCGGGATGAGTTCGCGGGCAACGAACGGGAACGTAACGAATGTTGTCGCAAGTACGATACCGGGTAATGCGAAGATGATTTGAATATTATGATCCGACAGCCACGGTCCGAGGAAGCCTTGTGCACCGAACAATAACACGAAGACCAATCCCGATATGACCGGGGACACGGCAAAAGGTAAATCAATCAATGTAATAAGTACGTTTTTGCCCCGAAACCGAAACTTACTGATCGCCCAAGCAGCGGCAACGCCGAATACTGTGTTTAGCGGTACGGCAATAACTGCTGTCAATAAAGTCAGCCTTAGTGCCGACCAGGCATCGGGATCCTTCAACGCGGCTACATAGACCTCTGTTCCGCGTTTGAAAGCTTCAATAAAAACCGACAGCAGCGGCAGCAGCACCACAAGCACCAGGAACAGCAGCGCGACGGAGATGAGTACTATTCGAATGCCGGCAGACTCGTTAATATGTTTCGGACGCTGCGCGGACTTCTCGGTTAGATGAACCGTAACTGCACCAGCCATAGTTTACACGCTCCTATTCCGCAATAACGCGGCGATTGCTCCGCCACTGCAAGTAGTTGATTAACAGAAGAAGCAGGAACGATGCGACTAACATGACCATCGCAATAGCTGTCGCTCCCTTGTAGTCGTATTGCTCAAGCTTCGTCATAATGAGCAGCGGCGCGATTTCGGTCTTCATCGGCATGTTGCCGGAGATGAAGACGACGGAACCGTATTCCCCAATCCCTCTGGCAAAAGCAAGCGCAAATCCGGTAAGCAGCGGCGGAATCAGCTCCGGCAGAATGACCCGGCGGAACGTCCGCCAGCGGAATGCGCCGAGCATAACGGCCGCTTCCTCTACTTCATTATCCAGATCCTGCAGCACTGGCTGCACGGTGCGTACTACGAAGGGCAAGCCGATAAAAATGAGAGCTAACGTAATGCCAAGCGGCGTGAAGGCCACTTTAATACCGAGCGGTTCAAGCAAAGAACCGATCCAGCCGTTTGGTGCGTAGATTGCGGTCAATGCAATGCCGGCTACAGCGGTTGGCAGTGCAAAGGGCAAATCAATTAGGCTGTCGACCAGCTTTTTCCCCGGAAATTTGTAGCGAACCAGCACCCAGGCGATGACGAGTCCGAATACGAGATTGATTAGTGCAGCATAGAAAGAGGTGAAGAAGCTGATTTTGTAGGATGCGATTACTCGTGCGTTAGCCACCGTATGCCAGAACTGAGCCGGCGTTAATCCGGAGGTTTTCACGAAGATACCGGCTAACGGGATAATGACCAGTACGCTTAAGTAGAAGATCGTGAATCCAAGGGAAAGTCCGAAACCCGGCAATATGCTGCGCGGCTTCGCTTTGCTTGAGATGGAACTTTTCATGAGAAGAGTCAGCTCCTATCGATTCGCTTATGAGCCGGGTGCGTAGATTTGATCAAATACGCCGCCGTCTGCAAAATGTTTCTTCTGTGCAACAGCCCAGCCGCCGAAATCACCGTCGATCGTCAGCAGGTTCATCTCTGGGAATTGGTCTGCGAACTGCTCCGCTACCGATGCCAGCTGCGGGCGGTAGAAATTCTGTGCAACAAGCTTCTGTGCTTCTTCGGTATACAGGTAATCCAGGTAAGCTTCCGCAACGGTGCGTGAGCCTTTCTTATCAACGTTCTTATCGACAACGGCTACCGGCGGTTCTGCAAGAATACTGATGGAAGGATAAACGATATCGAATTTATCCGGACCAAGCTCTTTCACGGAAAGAAGAGCTTCATTCTCCCAAGCAAGCAGCACATCGCCGATGCCCTTCTCTACGAAGGTCGTTGTGGAACCGCGTGCGCCGGAATCGAGTACCGGTACGTTCTTATAGAGCGCGGAAACGAATTCTTGTGCCTTCGCTTCATCGTCATTGTTCTGTTTAAGCGCGTAGCCCCATGCTGCGAGATAATTCCAGCGTGCGCCGCCGCTTGTCTTCGGGTTTGGCGTGATAACTTGCACGCCTGGCTTCACTAAGTCGTTCCAGTCTTTGATTTGCTTCGGGTTGCCTTTACGGACCAGGAACACGATTGTTGAAGTATATGGAGCGCTGTTGTTCTCGAACTGCTGCTGCCAATCCTTATCGATTAGGCCCTTCTCAGCAATTGCGTCGATATCATAGCCGAGTGCGAGGGTGACAACATCGGCTTTAAGTCCATCAATGACCGCTCGTGATTGAGCGCCGGAGCCGGCATGGGATTGTTTAATCGTTACTTTCTGGTTATGCTCTTTCTCCCAATAATCGGCGAACAGTTTATTGTAAGCTTCATATAATTCACGCGTCGGGTCGTAAGAAACATTCAGCAGCTCGATCGGTTCAGTCGATTCCGAGGTTGCCGTATTATCGGCTGCTGGCTCCGTACCCTCTGCATTGGTAGTAGTATTGGTTGCACCTGCGTTGGTATCATTAGCTGTACCTGCATTGGCATTTGTTTGGTTTGTGTTTGCTGGAGAATTTGAATCCCAGCCGCAGCCGGTCAGCGCAAGGGCGAATACAATAAAGATCAACAGCGTGTGGAGCGTAAACTTGGCATTCTTCTTTTTCATGTTTGTCATGTAAAAGCACCTCTCATCATCTTATTTCAGATAACTAACGCTTTCCCACTCCGCGTTGACCGGTAGTTGAAATAGAATTAATCCTACCTGTTTAGTTGGTTATGGGATGATGATAGCAATGGATAAGCTGTCCTGTCAATCATTTTTTTAACATTATTTATGAAAGGGATTAGTTTTGCTTAATTTAGAAATCTTTTCAATTCACAGTTGACAGGTAGGAATTGTCAGCTTATGATAAATCCATCGAGCCCACCGGTCCACCGGAGTCCCCGGCAAAGTAACAGCAGCCTGAAGTTTCACTTCACGGGTGCATTCTGCCTGGGCCTCCTTTTTTTGTCCAATCAGTCAGATCGGGATGGAGCACTATAATAAAGGGAGAGTTGTAAAATGAAGAGAAAACTGCTACTCACGATCACCGTACTGGCATTAATTCTATCCTTATCCTCAACCAGCTTTGCAGCCGTAACGAAACCGGCTAAACCGGATATCGAGCTGTTGAACGTCTCGTACGATCCGACTCGCGAGCTTTACGTGCAGTACAATAAAGCATTCGCCTCTTATTGGAAAGCTAGAACCGGGCAGAAGGTTACCATTAAGCAATCGCATGGCGGCTCCGGCGCACAAGCTCGTTCCGTTATCGATGGCCTGCAAGCGGATGTTGTCACACTTGCACTCGCTTATGATATTGACGCTATTCAGAAAGCCGGGCTGATCAATGACGGCTGGGAATCGCGTTTTGCTAAAAACAGCTCGCCATACACATCTACAATCGTCTTCCTAGTACGCAAAGGGAACCCGAAGAAGATTAAAGATTGGAACGACCTGGTTAAGGATAAAGTGTCCGTTATTACGCCGAATCCGAAAACAAGCGGCGGCGCCCGCTGGAACTTCCTTGCTGCATGGGGTTATGCTTTGAAACACAACAATAACAGTGAAGCGAAAGCAACAGAATTCGTAACGAAGCTGTTCAAGAACGTGCCGGTGCTGGATTCCGGCGCCCGCGGTTCGACTACAACTTTTGTTGAACGCGGAATCGGCGATGTACTGCTAGCCTGGGAGAATGAAGCTTACTTGGCGCTGAAAGAGCATGGTAAGGATTTTGAAATCGTAACGCCTTCCTATAGTATCCTTGCGGAGCCTCCGGTTGCTGTCGTCACGAAGAACGCTGAGAAACACGGTACACGCGAAGTAGCCAAAGCTTATCTCGACTATCTCTACACCAATGCCGGCCAGCGTATCGTTGCTCAAAACTTCTACCGTCCGACAAATACGAAAATCGCTGCGGAATTCACGAAAAACTTCAAAAACGTCGAGCTTTCGAACATCCGTGATTTTGGCGGCTGGAACAAAGCGCAAACGAAGTTCTTTAACGATGGCGGCGTGTTCGACGATATTTACAAACCTTAATAGCATCTCAACAAAAAAAACCGTACATCCTAACCGATGTACGGTTTTTTTCTATACATTCCCTGATTTACAAGAATAGAACATAATCTTTAACCCAATTTAATACCTCGGTTGCTACAATATTCTTATACCAATTGAAAGGTGGAGTAACTAGAAAATGGTTCCTTTTCGCAAGAGAATGTCGCGGGCTGCTATCGCCGCTTCCCTTCTCACAGGCTTTCTGACATCATCTTATCTTCCGACCCCTGTACACGCACAAGCCGCCCTTGAAGCCTCAGTGAATGAGGTGAACGTTGCCGATGATCGGCCATTTACAATTACAAACGCAGTCATGGATACTTCCGGCGGTGTTCTGGCAAGTGCCGTTGTGACGCCTTCTTCTGTAGGACATGCCGGCGAAGAAACGGTTATATTTGAACTGTTCGATGGCGCTGTACCCATCGGAATTGCAGCTCTGACGAAGGATATTGTGGGCAGCGAGAAAATGACGGCTCATTTCAATAAGTCAGGAAGCAGCCTTTCCGTCAAAGTATTTGTCGTTGACTCCTACAGCGGATCGCTCACAGAGGTGGGCAATAGTCTGGCTGATCCGATTACAATCGGTTCGACCTTGAAGCTGCGCATCATGGAAACGACGGATGTCCACACCAATTTCATGAACTACGATTACTTCAAGGATGCTCCCGCAGAGAATGTCGGACTTGTCAAAACAGCCACATTGGTCAAGCAAGCACGCTCAGAAGTGAAGAATTCGCTGCTAGTCGATAACGGCGATTTGCTCCAAGGCACGCCGCTCGGCACGTATATGGCTAAAGTAGCGCCGCTCAAAGACGGCGACGTACATCCGGCCTATAAAGCGATGAACCTGATGGGCTACGATATTGCAACGTTCGGCAATCACGAGTTCAATTATGGTCTTGATTATTTGAATGAAGCCACTGATGATGCTAAATTCCCATACGTCAATGCAAACGTTTATGTGGACGATCATGATGCCGATCAAAGTAACGACGTCAATATGTACAAACCGTACGTCATTATGGACAAAACGTTCAAGGATGAGAATGGTCAAACACAGACCGTAAAAGTAGGCTTCATCGGATTCGTTACGCCGCAAATCATGGATTGGGATAAAGGGAATCTGGACGGTAAAGTCATTACGAAGGATATTGTAGCGACAGCCCAGAAATTCGTTCCTCAAATGCGCGCGGAAGGCGCGGAAGTCGTCGTTGCCCTCACTCACTCCGGCTTTAATGGTAATGCTGTGGCCGGCGCAGGTGCGGAAGATGCGGTTTACCCGCTGAGTAAAGTTGCAGGCATCGATGCCATTACGTTCTCGCATACCCATAAGGTATTCCCGGCAGCCAGCGTGAGCGCGCTTGATCCGCTCTTCAAGGATGCGAGCGGCAACCCTCTTCTGGGCGTCGATAATACGAAAGGTACTATCAATGGCGTTGCTGCTGTACAAGCCGGCTTCGGCGGCGGCAATCTCGGTATCATCGACCTGACGCTGAACAAAACCAACGGCAAATGGAAAGTTACAAATTCGCAATCCTCCAACAAATATATTTATGACAGCGTTACTAAGCTGCCTCTCGTTGATGCAGACCCTGCTATCGTAAATGCAATTAAAACCGAGCATGAAGCGACAATCGCCTATACCAACCAAGCGATCGGTCAAACATCTGCTCCAATTTACAGTTACTTCGCGCTTGTACAGGACGACCCATCCGTTCAAATCGTCACGCAAGCTCAGAAATGGTTCGTACAGCAGGAATTGAATACGAAGAATTCGCCGGACAAGGATCTTCCGATTCTGTCTGTAGGCGCTCCGTTCAAGGCTGGCCGCAATGGTCCAAGCGAATATACGGATATTAAAGCAGGCGATCTTGCAATTAAGAGCGCCAGCGATTTGTATCTCTACGACAACACGCTGAAGGCCATTAAAGTGAAAGGCTCCGTCGTGAAGGAATGGCTTGAAATGTCTGCCGGTATGTTCAATCAGATCGATCCAGGCAAGACCGAAGAGCAATCGTTGCTAAACCCGTCCTTCCCGGTATTCAACTTCGATGTCATTGATGGCGTCACTTATCAGGTAGATGTCACTAAGCCGGCTAAGTACACCAAAGACGGTACCATTAACGATGCTGCGTCCAGCCGGATTGTTAACCTGAACTATCACAATCAACCGGTTGATCCTGATCAAGACTTCATCGTGATCAGCAACAACTACCGCGTTAACGGCGGAGGCAACTTCCCGGGTGTGAAAGGTTCTCCGCTCGTACTGGATTCCGCCAGCGAGAATCGTCAAGTTCTTATGGACTACATCACGGAGCAGGGGACGATCGATCCGGCCGCTGACAACAACTGGTCGATTGCACCTGTTGAAGGTGATGTTAACGTTACATTTACAACTTCACCGGCTGCGAAAACCTACTTGAACGCGAATCCGAAGATCACTTCACTTGAGCGGACAGATGAGAAAGGATTCGGCATCTACAAGCTTGATCTTCACGGGAATACAACACAGCCGGGTGAGAATGTGAAAGTCCAGCTGCTAGGTATCAATGATTTCCACGGTCAGTTGGACTACTCCACCACTGTCGGCGACAATGTTCTGGGCGGAGCTGCCTACTTGGCAACTTATCTCAAGCAATACAAAGCAACAAATCCGGCAAACACCTTGCTCGTTCACAATGGAGATGCGGTAGGTGCAAGCTCTCCGGTTTCATCGCTTGAGCGAGATAAACCTACACTCGATTTCATGGAACTTCTCGGATTCAAAGTTGGGACGCTCGGCAATCACGAGTTTGATCAAGGTGTACCTGCCCTTATGGCTCAATTAAATGGCGGTCAAGATCCAATCAATACGAGCATCACGCATTCAAAGACGACAATCGATTATGTAAATGCCAATGTGCTCGACAAAGTGACAGGCGAGCCTATCATCGCGCCGTATGCCATTGAAGAAGTCGGCGGAGAAAAAATCGGTTTCATCGGGGTTGTTACGATGCTGACGCCTAGCAAAGTTTCTCCTTCCGCGCTTGCACCGGTAAATATTGTGGATCAAGCTCCGGTTGTCAATGCAGCTGTTGATGCCTTAACCGCGCAAGGGGTCAAAGCCATCGTCGTTCTTGCTCATGATCCTGCTTCACAGAGCGGTACGACAATTACCGGCGAGGCAGCTGATCTCGCTAACGCCGTAAGCGATGAGATTGACGTTATTTTCGCCGGCGACAACCATGCGAAAGTGAACGGAATTGTCGACAACAAGCTCATCTTCCAAGCCTACTCCTACGGTACTGCATTTGCCGATGTGGATCTTGAGATCGACCCGCTAACGCATGATATCGTGAAGAAGGAAGCGACCATTGTGGACGTCAATCAAGCCGGCAAAACACCGGATGCTGAAGTTAATGCTCTGGTACAAGCCTCCCTGGGCAGACATCCCGAGCTTTCGCTGCCGGTCGGCTCCACTGAGGTTGCTTATCTGAAAGCAAATGCCTATTCGCAAGAAATCGCGCTTGGCAGCTTGATCGCCGATGCCATGAAAGATGCCATGCAGTCTGACTTTGCATTCATGAATCCAGGCGGTATCCGAGCCGATTTGCCGCTTGGCAACGTGCTCTATTCCGATCTGTTCCGTATTCAACCGTTTGGGAACCAGCTGGTTAAGATGACACTGACCGGTGCGCAAATTAAGACGCTGCTTCAACAGCAATGGGGAGAAACAGCAGCTAGTACGAAAACACTGCAAATCTCCGGACTTCGTTATACGGCTGATTTCAGCAAACCAATTGCAGAGCGTGTCGTCTCCTTAACGAAAGAAGACGGAACAGCCATTTCCGACACGGCTGAATACACAGCGGTAGTCAATAACTTCATGGCAGCCGGCGGCGACAACTATACCGTTCTGACACAGGGTAAAAATCCAACAGCCGGTCCCACCGATATCGATGCATTCTACTACTATGTTCTGAACACGTTCAATCACGGTACGATTACAGCGGCTGTGAAGGGCCGCATCACGAATATCAATACGACCCCATAAATCAGGTTAAACGGCGGTGAGCCCGGACTCAGCTGAATCATCTGCTCCGTCCGGGTCACCACATTAGAAAGGAGCATCAAGTTGAAGAGAACAGCATTCATCTTAACGGCACTGTCATTGTCATTGGCGTTAGCTGTGCCTGTCGCAGCTCCATTAGCTGCTTATGCTGACAGTTCAGCCCCACTAGCTGCCGGCACGACAATTGACGCAGTAACCAATGTCTTTGCCGGTAGTTCCGTATCGATCAGTGGCACAACTAATGCTGCTGATGTCATCGTAAAGGTCTTAAGTCCGGATGGCACCATCCTTTTCTTTGATATCGTGAAAGCAGCCGATGGCCGTTACTCCACTACATTTCAACTGTCCGGTGATGTGGCTGCCGGCAGCAACTTTCAGATCATCGCCGGACAAGGCTCTGATGTCTCCACTAAGACATTTACGATAGCCTCAAATGGCAGCAGTATTCCCACACCCGGGGATACCGACCTGCCGACAGTACCTGATGGCGTTACATCCGTACATTTCGAGCTGTCCGATGTCTCCTCCGCTGCTAACGGCATCGCCACGTTGGATGCCAGCAAGGTTAATTCCGCCAAATCGGACATCCAAATTCCTGCTTCGGTTATTCAAACCATCGGCGATAACAGCTTCCGTATTCTCCTCCCGAATGGCGCCGTTACGCTGCCGAAGGAAGTGCTAAGTGCACTCTCCGCACTAGCCGGTTCCGATAAGGATGCCAGTCTCTCGCTTCAATTCAGCAAGCTGACAAGCAGTGAAGCCGCTTCCGCCGTTGATAAGATCGGTAAAGCCGGAACCGGCCTTACGCCGCAAGGGCAAGTCATTGAACTGAACCTTGGTGTCGTATTCAAGGATGGTTTGACGAAAAAACTAAGCAGCTTCACGAAACCGGTCACGCTTCAGCTACAGCTCACTGAAGGCGCGGATGCCCGTCTCACAGGGATTTATTATCTCTCGGATCTCGGTACGATCGAATATATCGGCGGCACGCTCAAAGGAAACACACTGACTGCCGAAATCGGCCATTTCAGCAAATACGGCGTGTTCTCGTACACGAAGAAGTTTGCCGACATGCCTACGACTCATTGGGCAGCCGATGTGATCGAGGAACTGACTGCGAAGCATATCGTGCAAGGAATATCCGCAGACAGCTTCGGACCTAAAGCCAAAGTAACGCGTGCCGAATTTGTTACGATGCTCGTTCGTGCTCTTGGTCTGAAAGCGACAGGCGCAGCGCCGTTTAGCGACATCAAAGCGGACAGCTGGTATGCTGATGCGACTGCTGCGGCTTACGAGAACGACATCACATCCGGCACCAGCGCTGGGAAGTTTGAACCGAACAAGCCGATCACCCGCGAAGAAATGGCCCTCATGATTACTCGCGTCTATGAGAAACAGCACGGCCAAGCCAGTGGCAGCGCCACGGATATCGATGCATTCAAAGACAAGAATACAATCAGCAGCTGGGCGAAAGATGCGGTTCAAGCCGCCGTGCATGCCGGGCTTATGGTTGGCAGTGATCAACGCTTCTCCCCACGCAGCAATACAACACGAGCAGAATCGGCACAAGTGCTCTACAACTTATTGTTCCGCGCGTAATACAAAGAGCCTGCCGTCTATGACGGCAGGCTCTTCTTCTGTATATGCGGCGATCAACGAAGACCGCGTTTATTGTGGCCTGTCACATGGACCGGCTGGACGTACGGACGAATCCGATCCATCAGCCGCTGCCCTTTGTGCAGCTCGTCGCCATCTTTGTTCGTAAAGCTGAAATGCTGTTCAATGGCATCAAGCCCATAATTGGACGTGTAGAACGTCGGCTTGCGGTTCATTCTGTAATTCAGAATGGCACCCAGAACATGATCCCGCACCCACGGATTCAAGTTCTCCGCTCCGATATCATCGAAGATCAGAAGATCCGTTTCCTTCATGAGATCGACCGTTTCCTTCAGCTTCCCCTGCTCCAGCATCAATGACTTCAAGTCTTCCACAAACTCCGGCATGTACACGATCGCGCCTGTGAAGCCTGCCTTAGCCAGCTCATGGAGCATATAACACATGAGGAATGTTTTCCCCGTACCGAACGACCCGGTTAAATAGAGCCCTTCTTTCTGGAGTCCGCTTTCCTTGGTTATGTTAATATACTTGATAATCTGACCGACAGCTTTCATCCGTTCGATATCTTTCGATACAATCTCATCGGCGGAGTAACCTTCCAATAATGCACGGTCATCCACGTAGAAGCTGCGTATACGGCTGCGAATCTTGTTCTCGCTTTGTTTGGCAATCAGCTTCTTGCAGGTCACTTTACGGTCGTTCAATTGAACGCGGCCGCCGATGGTTTCGCAGCTTAGCTCTGTATAGTGTCCTTCAAAATCATTCGGACATTGATCAAGGCCCGGACAGTTGCTGCAAATCCGAAATTCTTTGGTGCATTGATAAATTTTATTTAAATTCAGCCGGATCGTATCGTTATCCAGCTCCGGATACTTGGATCGCAGCTTGCCGACGAGTGGATCAGCAAGCAGCTCTTCCATTAACTTATCCGCTTGCCTCAGTGCGCTTCCGCCTCCCGGCATCTGCTTGAGCAAATCGCCCAGCGATTCCATCGCCATAAACCTTCACCTCAATTACGTCGTTTTCCCATCCAGCTTGCGAGCCATTCGCCGGATTTCCTCCATCTCCTCCGCTGAGAGCGGCGCTCCGCTTGGCGCTTCGGGCATGATTGGAATTGCCGGTTTACGGCGTCCGCGCGGTGCGCCGGTGCCGCCCCCCGTATTCCCTCTCGGAGCCTGCTGCACGCCGTCGCGGCGGCGTTCCTTCTCGCTCTCGAGCTTCACCTGCTCACGTACATAGCCGACCGCTTTCTCGAACGAATCGATCCCTTTAACAAGCATGTTGGACGCAACGGCGTCGATATAAGTTTTCGTAACTCGCTGCGCATCGTTAAGACCAAGTACATAATGAATGAGTACGTTAATAACAGAGCCTTGAAGACGATAATTAAGATCAATTTTCTCAAATTCTCGAATTAGCCATTCCGGGACAGCACCCGGGAAAAAACGTGATATAAAGCGCGTATGCGGCTCATTCCGCATCAGCATATTGTACTGATGAATATCGCAGCGTCCAGCCAGCTGCGTTGGAACCTCCATATAGTGCTCCGCCTGTACGGCCACTTCATCCGGCGGTTCATCTCCGTTGTCTTCCGAGCTGTTCTCCGCTTTCGCAGCAGCAACTCGTCCATATAAACGCTGCCGCTCATCGGTGCGTTTCCGATCTTGACGGTACATCTGATTCGCCCGCAGCTGAAGCTCATCGATAAGCAGCTCGCCTTTGCTGGAGAATACATTGTCTTCATCAAGCAGCCGTACCAAATCAACGACGGTTAGATTGTATTTATACGCTACATAATTCAACTGGGCAACCGTTTCATGATCACCGCGCAGCCGCTCGACATGATGTCTGTTCGCCGCATTGCGCGGGAACCGCATGATGATATCGCCGTACCCGATACCTGCTGTTTCCAGCTGCTGCTTCGGTGCAGGCTGTCTTGCCGGTGCAACCTCTGTCAGTGCCTGTTCAAGCTCCAAGTCAATGCCCTGCGTATTCAATCGGAACAGCTCATAGAAAGGTACGGTTATATTATCGCGCTGCAGCTCCACGCTGGCAAGCTCATCCGATTCCTTCGCATAGAAGGATTCCCTCAAGGCTATAACGGAATGCTTACCAACTTTATCGCGAAGCAATAATGTCAAATGGGGACTTCCGAAAAATTCATCCGGCGATAATGGCTTCACTAACTCATATTCGTAAACGACGTCGTCATTGTCCGGTACACCAAGTCTCGACACCTGCAGAAGGCCGACCGCTTCCAGCTTAGATGCTTGATTAACAAGATCCTGCCTGCCGCGTTCATTCATTTCAAGCCCAAGCCCCAGCAGCAGTTTGCGCTGCGGTTCTAGCGGAGAATAACCGACCCGATCGTCAGGCACCTGCTGATACAGAAATTGATAGAAACCTGCCGCGAACGCGCCGATCATAGATTGATAGATCAATCCGACCATTTTCCGATCAACAGCACTTAATGAAAAATCGCGAAAGATGTAGCATCGATGATGCTCTGTAAAGTGGTGCAAATTGCCGATCCGCATCTCATTTGACTCCATCCGCCTTTTATTCTTCCTACTAGTTTACCATAAAAGAGGCCTGCATTTGAGGCACAGAAAAAAGAAAATTCCCCCGCTTGAGGGAACTTTCGCAAATCTAATGATGTGTGGTCGTATTGGCTGTCCCTTCTTGGACACCTTTGCTAATCAGCTCATCCAGCAAGGCTTCTCGCTCTTCGAACGTATCGGCGATTTCAGGATGCTCCTGTTTCGCCAGCCACTGTGTCATGACAAACGCTGTCGTAACAGGCTCCTTCATTATCAGCTGCCTACCTGCCCCGATGATGCCGTACAGCTCGCTGTTTGGCAATCTGCGCTGAAGCTCGGCAGCATAATTCTGCCCCGTCTTGTCGCTTGTGCCATACAAAACCAGAACGGGCTGCTTAAGCTGAGATAGCCTCTTCTGTAAGGAACTGTCCAAACAAGCCGCCGTATATTCCCGCCACTTCGTGGAGTCACCGAGCTTTGCTTCTGCATGCAGCTCTTCGAAAGAGGACTTGGTCCCCGCTTCCGACCAAGCTGCTTTGAAGGCAATCGGTCCCTTCGGAGTCAGAATGCTGGAGATAAAGGCAGCCTGCAGCTTAGAACGCGTAACAATATCCGTATAGGCGGAAGCGCCGGACACGATTATACCGCCCAAGAATCGATCAGGATAAGCGAGCAAAGCCGTCAGAGCCGGGAACGAGCCTGCTCCATAAGAGCACACATAAGCTTGCTTCACGCCAAGTTTATCGAGCAGCCTTCTCATATCTTCTGCTATTAATGCCAACGTTAGCTTCCCGCTTCCCGCCTCGCTGTATCCATGACCGCGAATATCGAAGCGGATTAGGTTGGTACTCGACGTTAATTTCTCCTGCACAGTTGTAAACAGCCGGCTGGTCAGGCATGGCGGATGCAGGCATAAGACAGGCGTTTGCCCGGAACCGTCTTGATGATAATGCAGTGCGGTATCGCCAATATTCAAAAACGGCATAGCGCAACACCTCGGCTTTCGTTGTCAGCATAGATAGGTACATGCTGATTGCGAATTTTCCTTAGTATGGCCATGCCGTTTGATGTTTCATGTTAGAACATTTTGTATCCGCCTTTGCGCAGCGCACGGATGGTCGCACCACTTACATAAGCGCCGATCAGCGCACCGATCGCGGGCAAAATATCTACAAAAGTAAACGATGTGAAATTGCCTGATACGCTCTTCGCATCGTCCCATGTTTGCCAAATAAAAATAGGAACGAGTACGAGAATAAATAAGTAGATCGGGAAAAATGTTGTTTTAAGCAGCATATTCAGAATAAATCCGATTCCAAACATCATGACAAAAAACAATACTGTTGCAATTACCAGCTGTAAAATATTAACGTCACCGTTCATCCGAGTCGTCTGCCCCTTTCGCTACGAATAGTGTAGTAGATGGCACATCCGAAGTCAATTCATTCGGGCGTGTTGTCACAAGTCCGTCATTTGCTCTCTTTTGCTGCGTTACGATACAATGTAAACGACAAAGATAAATGACAGGGAGAGATCATAATGAGTGAAGCAGCACAAACGCTTGAAGGCTGGTACGCCTTGCACGATTTTCGCTCGATAGATTGGACAGCATGGAAGCTTGCGGATGAAGGCGAACGTGCCATTGCACTGGACGAGCTTCAATCCTTCCTTAGCGAATGGCAAACGATTGAAGATAATAAACAAGGCAGCACGGCATTCTATTCCATCGTCGGCCAGAAAGCGGATTTGGTCATGATGCATCTGCGCGAAACGCTGGAAGAGCTCAACGCCATTGAGAATGCATTCAATAAAACAACCTTTGCGCAATTCACGGTTCCGGCTCATTCTTATGTCAGCGTTGTGGAACTGAGCAACTATATGGCACCTGCAGGCACAGACCCCATGCAAAATCCGGAAATTCTGGCTAGACTGAAACCGATTCTGCCAAAATGGAACCATATCTGCTTCTACCCGATGAACAAACGCCGCGAAGGCAACGACAACTGGTACATGCTCAGCATGGACGAGCGCCGCACGATGATGCGCAGCCACGGGATGATCGGACGCACCTATGCAGGCAAAGTCAAACAAATCATTACCGGTTCCGTCGGTTTCGACAACTGGGAGTGGGGTGTTACGCTGTTCGCGGAAGATGCCCTGCAGTTTAAGAAGCTCGTTTATGAAATGCGCTTCGATGAAGTTAGCGCGCGCTTCGGTGATTTCGGCGACTTCTATGTCGGCAACCGAATGACAGACGAGAAGCTGCAAGAGCTGTTCGCCATTTAAATTACAAAAAGCGGATGAAACGTCTCAGGACGCCTCATCCGCTTTATTTGTTTAGTCTTCGTCGTCTTCTTCGAGGAGACGCTTTGCTTCGAGATATGCTTCCGTCTGACGGTCGCGCTCCCTGCCCTTCTCCTTAAGCCGCTCAATCCCCGGCAAAATGAGAATATCGACTTCCTTCTGCACCGTATATGCCAAGTCGTAACGGTTCTGCGACTCCAAGAAGGAGCCGACTTCCATCAGCGCGTTGTACCGATCCAGTTCATCGCGCGTCAGCAAACCACGAACCTGCACGCTGCAGTGTCGCATTACAGGAATTTACCTTTGCGAAGTACCAGTGGAATGCCACCGATAATGTATAGGTAACGAACATCAATTGCTTTCTTAAGCAATGCAGCTACGCCGCCTTTGTATTTCTTGCCGAATGCAAGACCAACTGCTTCGCCTTTACCAAGGGATGCAACTGTACCTTTGTTCTTGAACTCGAATTTCTTAAGCGGTTGGTTACGAATCGAAGCCACCAGGTTGTGTGCGCAAGTTACGCCTTGTTGCATAGCGATTTGTGCAGTTGGCGGGAACGGACGGCCTTCTGGGTTGAACATCAGGGAGTTGTCACCAACAACGTAGATGTTCTCGTGGCCCGGTACGCGAAGCGACTCATCCACTTTAACGCGTCCGCGCATCGTTTCAATGCCTGCTTCTTCGATCAAGCGGTTACCGCGCACGCCGGCTGCCCAAATGACAGTTGCTGCTTTGATTTCTTCGTTGTCGCCAACGATTACGCCCTCAGGAGTACATTCTTTGATCGCTGTTCCGATGCGGAATGTAACGCCTTTCTTCGTCAATACTTGCATAGCGTACTCAACGAGCTCCGGATCGAAACCTGGAAGCGCAGTTGGAGCAGCTTCAATGTTATATAGTTTAACAAGCGAAGGATCCACGTCGTTTTGCTTGCAAAGCTCCGGAAGACGATCAGCAAGCTCGCCCACAAACTCGATACCTGTGAAGCCGGCGCCGCCAACAACAAAAGTAAGGTAATCTGTGCGGTGTGGTTCGCGTTTGTAACGTGCAAATTGGTACTCAATGTGTTCGCGGATTAGACGAACGGAGTTAATGCTGCGAATATTCATTGCATGCTCAAGCATACCTGGAATTCCGAACGTTTCCGGCTCGCCGCCAAGGCCGATTACAAGGTAATCGTAGGAGAGCGTACCGTCTTCAAGAATTACCTTCTTGTCTTGGGTGCGGATTTGAACAACAGTCGATTTAACGAAATCGATTTTGAATTCGTCAATCAGCTTGGAGATGCTCACGCGCGCGTTTTCGGTTTTGTCCGTACCCGCTGCAGGCATGTGCAAATGTGTTGTGAAGTAGTGGTAGTCATGCTTGTTTACAAGCGTAACATCGGCTTCATTGTAGTTCAGTTCTTTTTGAAGACGCAGTGCTGTCAAGATACCGCCGTAACCGGCACCAAGAATAACAATTTTCGGTATGTTGCTCATCGCAGGATCCCATCCATTCGTATTTTCTTTTTCTTTACAGACTTTGTGAAAAATTACACAAACACAGACAATGAATAATGTTAGTGTGTGACCCTTAGCCTACTTTTATGAATAGTCCGTGTCTATTTTCGACAAATCGAATACTAATACCTCACATATTACAAACTTTTTCACTAAAGTTCAAGGGTAATTTATACGAAAATATTTAGAATAACATCCAATTTCCCAATTTTCTTATTTCCTCATAGCTTGTCGAACAGATATAATGTACAAGAAGATTCATCCAAGTGTAAGGCAGCATGCGCTCGTTCATTTTGTTACCTTTTTGGAGGTGTCAACTGTGTCCAACTCAGCTAATCCCCCGCATGTCGATATCGCGATTATCGGCGGCGGTCCTACCGGTATGTTTGCTTCGTTCTATGGCGGTATGCGCCAGGCCTCAGTTAAGATTATCGAAAGCATGCCTCAATTGGGAGGCCAACTAGCCGCGCTATACCCGGAGAAGCATATATATGATGTGGCTGGATTTCCGAAAGTAACCGCAGGCGAGCTTGTCGAGCAATTGAAGAAACAGATGGAACTGTTCAAGCCGGACATTCACCTGGAAGAGAAAGTCGTCAACGTGATCAAGCATGATGAACGCTCTTTCGAGATCGTGACGGACAAAACCTCGCATTTTGCCAAAGCCGTTATTATTACTGCCGGCGTCGGCGCATTCGAGCCCCGCAGACTGGAATTAGAGCAAGCAGCCCAATATGAGAAGAAAAATTTGCATTATTTCATCAGCAATTTGAACCAATTTCAAGGCAAGCATGTAGTCGTCACCGGCGGCGGCGATTCGGCCGTCGATTGGTCGCTGATGCTAGAGCCGATTGCTGCAAGTGTTACGCTTGTGCATCGCAGAGATAAATTCAGAGCTCATGAGCACAGCGTCGAGAATTTATTGCACTCCACTGTCCGCGTATTAACACCATATGAAATTACCTCCCTGCATGGCACACACCACATCGACCGCATGACATTGCAGCATGTCAAAACTTCCGAAATCACAGAACTAGCCGTTGTTGATGCTCTCATCGTGAATTACGGATTCGTCTCTTCCCTTGGCCCGATTGCCGAATGGGGACTTGAAATCGATAACGGCTCCATCATTGTCGACTCGCGCATGGAAACGAGTATCCCCGGCGTATTCGCCGCAGGCGACGTCACTACGTATCCGGGGAAACTGAAGCTGATTGCCGTTGGTTTCGGCGAAGCGCCGACAGCCATTAACAATGCCAAGGTTTATGTAGATCCTTCCGCTAAACTCTCACCTGGACACAGCAGCAATATGAAGCTGTAACCTCGAATTTCAACACGTATTACAAATCAAAAAAGGGTATCCTAGTCTTTAGCCTGACATGCTGATTTACGTCGCAATGGCAAAGGAGGGTACCCTTATCTATGTTATGTCCCATCTGCAATGGCTTGGAGCAGCTTACGGCTATCTGTCCGGTTTGCTCCCTACAAACTGATGATTATGGTCGGCTAGAAGACTTTGCCGGTCCCTACGCACCTTATCAGCCTGACACGTATACAAATAACGAGACGATTCCTTCATTGTCACAATCGGAACAGAGCTGCGGACATATCGTATATTGCTCAAACTGTGTGAAGACGTTTGAAGTTTTTGTTTCTAAGTGGCACTGAATCGGGGACGAGTTCTAGGCAGTATTGCGGTAATTTTCCGGATTAAGTTGTCTGCGTTTCAGCTCCGCGCTCAGCAAAAGAATAAATTCCGGATCCAATTCGAACTTGTGTGCTGCGTTGTAGGCATCGAGCAAAAGGTCGTCTGACAGCTGATCCATATCCTCCACTCCTTCCCTCTTTATTCCAAATTCATCTTAGCATGTCCAAATAGGAAGGAACAAGCGTTCCGATTATCCACAAACACATGTGGACAGCGTGTTGGTAAGATGTGGGTAATCGTCGAATAATGAGGAAATACCGATGAGGATATTGTGGATACGGTTATACACAGCCCGACAAAAACCACTTTTGATAAAAAACTTTAATGATACTCTATCAACCTATTAATCTATTATATTAAATCCGGTTAACTACTATTGAGGCCTCGTATTCACTTCGAAAATCCAGATTTTCCCGTTTCGATCAATGCCGAAATCGAAGCCTAGCTGCCCAATCCCCGGAAACCGGCCTTCGAGCACCTCCGTGGAAAGTTGAGTGAGCAGCCGCATTTCACGCTTCTTGGAAACAACCGCGCCGCTGGAGAATGATCTTCTGATTCCCTCAGAACCGCTGAGTAAAGTACCGCCTCGGCATATATTCGTCACGAATAAGCCAGGTTTGGCTAAGCGCCCTACGATGGCCGTAATCGCCCATTGCCCTGTTGCCTGCTTCACGTATTTGACACGGTAATCGATCGGTCTGCCGCTGATGGTAGCCAGACTAATTCCTTTCTGAATCAAATAGCGGCGGGAGCTCTTCTTCGAAAGCAAAGACTGATACATACCATTGAATGTGCTGAAACGGCTTGTTTTGGAATAGTAGGTATACTTGTAGGTACCCGCTTCTTTGGACACTTTAATAACGCCGTTGCCGCCTGCTCCGCATACCGGCTTGATAACGACCATGCCATGAGATTGCAGCATGCTGTTTAAGTTCACCTTCGAGAACATGCGTGTTGGAGGAATATGCGGCGCAATACGACTATGCGACAACAACGCCTCCGTTTTCGCCCATTTGCTCGCCAACTGTCTGCCCTGTTCCGTTACCATTCACTAATCCCATCCTTTCTTACATCTGTTCTATAGTTGACAGCATATGCCTCGCAGACATCTATCTCTTGGATGATTGTTAGGGTCAACTCGCCTTATTTAATAGGCTGATAGAGCAGAAATCGCGCCCAGTATTGCCCGGGCAATGAATGGGGAGACATTTGCCGCACGAAAAACACCCGGTATTGACGTTATAAGCACGTCTTACCGGGTGTTTGACTGCAGTTCTTTATGGAAAGCCGCTTAGGACTATTCTTCCAGCTGCTTGCTTTTAAATGGTAGGAAACAGGATTGCACCGCAAATGCGAGAGCCAGCATCTCTGAACCGAACCAGAAATTCGATGCCACAATCAGACAAGCGATCCCCTTCATAAGCGGATAATATTTGGGCGATATTGTCGCGTATTTGTCGTAGTTTGCTGGCGCAAACACGGCCATCATCACGAGTGAAACAGCTGTAAGTCCATACATCCATATCTCCGGAATCGCGACATGCGGGATTACGGCCAGTACGATTGTGGAAGCTACAATGCAGCTGACATTCGTAGGCAGATGGTACCCGCCGGATATAAAACGAATGGTGGCAAAGACAACTAACAGCCCGGCTGTCTTGAGCGGCTCACCGCTCACAAGTCCAATAATGAGTACCAGTGATGCAATGGAGACGGTGTTTAACATAATTTCAAGCGCATAAACGATGACAGGGATGGACGGCGCTACCGCCCCGCTCGCGGTCATTTTGGCGTGCAGTGATGCGGCTGTTTTCTGAAGCATCTTCACGTTCCTCTCGGGCAGGGGTTACATGCGATGTAGGTCTGGTTGGTCTCTTACTTCTAATTTCTACTAGTATAGCAGAGAAGCTTCTTCTGCAAAATCACTATCCGGATGATTTCTTTCTTCTTGGCTTCCGGTTCATTATAATGGGAACGTAACCCAAATGAAGGAGTGAATCCACGATGAAGTATCGTAAGTTAGGCAAGAATGGTCCTGAGATCTCCGTAATCGGTTTTGGCTCATGGGCAATCGGAGGCGCCGGCTGGGCGAGCGCTTGGGGCAATCAAGATGATGCGCAATCCGTGGAAAGCATCCGCGCGGCACTTGACGCAGGCATTAATTTCTATGATACGGCAGCCGTTTATGGGCTTGGACACTCGGAGGTCGTACTCGGCGAAGCGCTCCGCGGCGATCGTGATAAAGTGGTTATCGCGACAAAATGCGGCTTAGTTTGGGATGAGTCCGGCACAATTACGAAGAGCGGTGCATACGATTCCGTCATCCGGGAAGCGGAAGCCTCTCTGAAGCGGCTCGGTACGGATTATATTGATCTGTATCAGATGCATTGGCCGGATAGCGAAGTAACAGCCGAAGAAACGATGCGCGCGATGGACAAGCTTGTTCAGGATGGCAAAGTCAGATATGTCGGCGTCAGCAACTACAATGTGGAGCAGCTGGAACGCTCGCTCACGGTTAGACATGTTGATTCGCTGCAGCCTCCCTATTCGATCTTGCGACCGGCTGCCGAGCAAGAGCTGCTTCCATTCTGCTTAGCCAATGGCATCGGCGTAGTCGCATACAGCCCACTGACTTCCGGCTTGCTGTCCGGCAACTATACGTATGACACCAAATTCGGCGAAGACGATTGGCGTTCGCGCAACAAAGCGCATACAGGTGAGGGCCTCCGCAGCAACGTGGACAGAGCCGAGAAGCTCAAAATGATCGCGGCGCGCTACGACATTACGCTGCCGCAGCTTGCCGTCGCTTATGATCTCGCGCACCCTGCGCTCACAAGCGCTTTAGTCGGCGTACGTAAGCCGAGCCATATTCTCAGCGTCCTTCCGGCCATTGATGTCGAGCTTGATGAGGCAGTCATGGCGGAGATTCGGGCTATTGCAGTAGGTTAGCTATCGCTATGCTATGTGAACACGAAGAAACCTCCCGGAGATCCAATCCCCGGGAGGTTTCTACTTTTCATCAGAACGATTAGCACTCGCCGGCTTCAGCCGGTTTACCTGCATCCGTTGCTGTACGGAACGACGAACCGCATCCGCATGTTGCTGATGCATTCGGATTGTTAATCGTGAAGCCGCCGCCCATTGCGGACTCTTTATAGTCAATTTCAAGGCCGTTCAGGTATTTCATGCTGTCGCCGTCCACGACAACCTTCAAACCGCTGAACTCCATCGTTTTGTCTGTTTCATTAAGCTCATCGTCAAAGCCCATGCCGTAAGAGAAACCGCTGCATCCGCCTTCCTTAACGCCAATGCGCAGGAACAGCTCAGGTGACTCTTCAGCCTCCAGCATTTCCTTGATTTTCTCGTTTGCAGTCTCGCTTATATTAATCATGGTATCCCTCCTGTAATATTGCAATTAACTCACTATATATTTTATAGTATACTCCACTTTGCCGAAGGACTCAATACGCGTACAACCCTATTGTCATGCGTTGGAGCAGGCTCAAGCAGGCAGCACATACAGCAGAATCGCGAAGAAATGCAGCACCGAGCCGCCGAGTACAAACAGATGCCATACCGCATGATGATATTTGAAGCTCCGCCAAACATAGAACAATGTGCCTACCGTATACAGCACGCCGCCGATAATGAGAAGTTGCAAACCGCCCGGCGCCAGATGCGCTTTAAGCGGCCCCCAAGCAAATACGATAATCCAACCCATACCAATATAGAGCAGCGTAGACGTGAACAGAAACTTGGAAGCATAAAATGCCTTGAACACTACGCCGCACAATGCGAGTCCCCATACGATGCCGAATAGCGTCCAACCTGCTGCGCCTTGCACGATATGAAGCACGATCGGCGTGTACGTTCCGGCTATAAACAAATAAATGCAGGAATGATCCATAATTTCAAAAACGTTCTTCGCTTTCCCTTCCGGAAAGCTATGGACGAGTGTAGACGAAATATACAGCAGCAGCATCATAGAGCCATAAATCGTAAAGCTGACCACATGCGAAGCATTTCCTTTAATTGCGGCAAACACGATTAGCAGCACCAGCGCTGCCACGCTTAATACAGCACCTAAGCCATGCGTGATTGCGTTGGCCACTTCTTCCCTACGTGAATACGTGTATGTATTCGCCATGAAACCACCTCATTCTGATTGAACTGTTTTGCTCGTTGCTCCCTATTGTAACCCATATTACACGACATCAAAAGGAAACCGCCTCCGCTTGCTTCCATCCATTAGGTCCTCTGGCATGACTTAATAGTTGCCGCTCTTCATGATGAGGTTTATAATAAGGGAAGTTATTTGTGTGGGGTTTTTGGAGTTAGGGTAAGTAATTTTTTTCACAATGTTGTTTTTTTTCAATTTATACATTATACACCGGACCTGTAAATGAGTGCCCGGCGGACTGGGAGGATACTCTTATGAATGTCGTAATACCTACAGATGCTACACGAATGCAAGCCATAGTCGAGAAAGTTCGTGCTGGCGAACGTCTCACTCGGGAAGATGGAGAATTTCTATATCGTTCCGACGATTTGCTCACCATCGGTCAAATGGCGAACGAAGTCAACTTGAAGAAAAACGGACGGAAAGTTTATTTTATCGAAAATATGAGCCTGTACTTCACAAATGTTTGTGAAGCTCATTGTGCGTTCTGCAACTTCCGCAAAGATGAAGGACAAGAAGGTGCTTACACGCTTACCGGCGCACAAATGATCGAATATGTGGAGAAGCATATTCATCCCGATGTACGTGAATTCCATATCGTCGGCGGCCACAATCCGCATGTGCCTTTCCAATACTACGTTGATTCGCTTCAAGCGTTGCATGATCGTTTCCCGAATGTTGCGCTCAAAGCGTATACCGCTGCGGAAATCGACTTTTTCTCGCGGATTAGCGGCCTGAGCTATAAAGAAGTTATTCAAGAGCTGATGAAAGCCGGCCTTCAGAGCTTAACCGGCGGCGGCGCGGAGATTCTGTCTGATGAATACCGCAAAAAAATGCGCGTAGACAAGGCTGATGTTTCCCAATACCTTGAGGTACACCGCACTGCACATAACCTTGGACTGCGCACGCACACAACGATGCTCTACGGATCTGTCGAGAAAACCGAAGATCGCGTCAACCATATGCTTCAAATTCGTGAGCTTCAAGATGAAACGAAGGGTTTCCAAGTGTTCATCCCGCTCTCCATGCAGCCGATCAGCCCGAAAGCGAGTATCCGCCGCCGCAACTCCGCCTTTGACGATTTGAAGGCTATTGCGATCAGCCGTCTGCTGCTTGATAATTTCCAGCATATTAAAGCGTATTTCATCAACATCGGCACACAGCTGACGCAAGTTGCGCTTACAATGGGCGCATCCGACGTGCACGGTACAATGGTGAAAGAACGGATCAGCCATGCGGCAGGCGCGCTTACGCCTGAAGGCATTACACGCGAAGATTTGATCTGGCTCATTAAGGGTGCCGGTCGTATTCCGGTTGAACGCGATACGTTCTACAACGAAGTGAAGGTTTTCGAATAAGCAGGTATTGCCATAGCTTTGGATAAGACAAGCACTGATGGCTTAAGTCGCAGAGGCGTATACTACGGGTAAGAGCAAACAGCGGACGCCGGCTTCCGGCGCCGCAAAAAACTACGAAATGCAGAAGATTTTATGCACACAAAGAAAGTTGGGATTTTGATGAAGCGTTTTGTCATTCTTGGCGGCGGTTATGGAGGTCTTACAGTCGCCCATTCCTTGCTGGAGGGTGAACTTCCGGACGACACCATCGTCGTTCTTATTGACCGTATGCCGTTTCAAGGGTTGAAAACGGAGTATTATTCTTTAGTTGCGGGAACGGCTGCAGATATTGATCTGCGCGTTGCCTTCCCTTCGGATCCACGTCTAATCGTCACTTACGGCGAAGTAACCGATATCGATCTGGATGCGAAGCATATCCAGCTTGCCGGTCAAGATCCGCTTGAATACGAGTGGCTCGTAGTAGCACTTGGTTGTACGGACAAATATCATGGCATTGATGGCGCGGAGCTGTATTCCAACAGTATTCAGACGTTCTCCGGGTCGCGTAAGACGTATTTGGCTCTTAACGATGTGAAGCCATATGGACAAGTAACGATTGTTGGCGGTGGCTTGAGCGGCGTAGAAGTTGCATCCGAGCTGCGCGAAGGTCGTCCTGACCTCAACATCCGCATTATCGATCGCGGACCGAGCATCCTGTCAGCATTCCCTGGTAAGCTGCAGGAATATGTTTCTTCGTGGTTTATCGAGCATGAAGTGGAAATGCGGGGACATGTATCCTTGCATAAGCTTGAAGAAGGCTGCTTGTATGATCAGAACAATCCAAGCCCTATTCTATCCGATGTAACGGTTTGGACAGCGGGTATTCAACCCGTAGCGCTTGTTCAGCGCATGAACCTGCCTAAAGACGCCCAAGGTCGTCTTATCATTAACGAGCACCACCAGCTGCCGGATTACAACGATGTATTCATCGTCGGCGACTGCGCCTCCCTGCCGTTCTCCCCAAGCGCACAAGCCGCTGAAGGACAAGGCAAGCAAGTCGCAGAAGTCATGCAGGCGATCTGGAGCGGCAAGACACCTAAGCTAGGCAAAATCAAGCTTAAAGGCGTTCTTGGCTCGCTTGGTAAGAAAGCCGGCTTCGGTCTCATGGGCCGTACGCCGCTGATGGGCCGCGTACCGCGTGTTTTAAAGAGCGGTGTCTTATGGATGTCGAAGCATCATTTCGGCTAAACTAGTAAGATATGGAACCTAACTAATAGTATGGGTTACATATCATCGATAAGCCGATCTAATGCTTCACGGTCAGCTTGTTGCTTGACAATGGCCTTCATCATTAGCTCTTCCAGCTCTTCAATGGTTTCGCCGGCGATGATCTCCCCATTCACGAGACCAAATGGAGCCAAATAACATTCACCGCAATTGCCCAGGCATCCGTACTCGATGACATCATAATCCGGATTTTCCTCTAGCTTTTTCATGAGTCGGTCGGTGCCATGGTGCATATTGCTAGCACAAAATTCAATCATAGTTTTTAACATTTTTATTCGTTCACCTAGCCTTGAGTGGTTGATATCCATTTTCAATTGCTCTGCTTTGTACTATAATAGGGGAGAAAGGAGTGGATTGCAATGAGTGAAAATGCACAAAGCACAATGTACGATGAAGTTTTGGATGTTCTTGACAAGCTGCGCCCGTTCTTGCAGCGCGACGGCGGCGACGTTGAACTCGTCGACGTAGAGGACGGCATCGTAAAACTTCGTTTGGTGGGTGCTTGCGGCAGCTGCCCAAGCTCGACAATTACACTTAAAGCAGGGATTGAACGCGCTCTGCTTGAAGAAGTCGAAGGCGTACAAGAGGTTATGCAAGTATTCTAATCTCTTAACCTCTTCACCCATTATTTACAATAAAGAGTCTTGCCAGTATCCGGCCTGTTAGGCGGTTATGGCAAGACTCTTTTGTTTTAATTGGATGAAGTTTTAATGGAGGTTTTGATTGGATCAAAGCCGCCGGTGACATCGACGATGTTGCCTGTCAAATAATCCGATTGCGGTAAACATAAGAACGTAATGACGCGGGCGACATCCTCTCCGCTTCCGGGACGCCCTCTCGGCGACTCGTCATCTTGCTCCCCGGCAACCTCTGCGATTGTCCGCTCCTTGTTCACGCCGCGTATATCGCCCGGGCAAACCATGTGAACCGTAATGCCATTGCCTGCCTCTTCGACAGCGAGCGTCTTTGTGAAAGACACGAGACCCGTCTTAGCCGACGCGTAGACGGCTCTGTGAGGCCATGCCCGGCCTTCTCCGGCATGACCGAAGCCAAAGTGAATGATACGTCCCCACTGCCGGTTACGCATCCCTGCGAGCAAGTGGTGATCGAGCAGCATCACGCCAAGTAAATTGCCGTTGACTAAGCCAATCACTTCTTCTGCGGTATAATCCGCGAACAAGCGTCGCTCTCGAATGAATGGGCCGGCGTTATTGATCAGAATATCAATGCTCCCGGTTTGCGACCAAGCCTGCGCTTCTGCCGCCAAGCGCGCTACGTCGTCTTGAACGGCGATGTCAGCACCGATAGCGGTTGCACGGACGCTGAATTGCTGCGTAATTTCCTCTGCGAGCTGGAGCGCCTCCTGCTCGCTTGATTTATAGTTCAGCACGATGTCGCAGCCCATTTGAGCGAGCGAGATGGCTGTCATTTTGCCTAAACCCTTTGCACTGCCTGTAATTAAAGCCGTTCGTCCTTTCAGCTCCATGGGCACCCTCCCAAGTTCCGATCATTTTCTCATCTGACGATAAGCATGGTGAAAGGTCAGCTTAAGTGTGTCCAGCACCATATCCATCATTTCATCCAGATCACCCATTTGCTGAGTAATATTCTCCAGTTGGTGCGGGTACGAATATGAATCATGGCTTTGTCTTAAATCATCCTGCATTTCCGAATTCATGAAATGGATCTCCGTATTCCGCCGTTTGCGGATTCGGTTCATCGTCGGCTTCGTTAGCTCTTTGAGCTCGTAAAGAGGCAGCGCGAGCTCTGAATAAGCGTTCCGCTGCACCATCGTACGCAAGACAGTGAAATAGGAGAAATGAGGCTTAACGCGTTCCGTTTGCAAGCCCAGATAGTCGTTCATCAGCGTCCCCAGCTTATCAAGCAGCGAGAACAGCCGGATGAAGGCATTCTTGTCAAAGTACACGTAGCGGTGATAGTTTAACTGCTCTTCCGGCGACATATCCGAATAGGAAGCGGATGTAATCATGGCGCTGAATTTGCGGGCTGCATATTGACTTTGCTCAAGCTCATCCAGCGAAGAAATAAGACCAAGCGTGTAAATTTCGTATTTGCGAAGTTTGTGATTCTCATCATGACTCTGCTCAATCAGCTTATGAAGCGCTGCAGCGTACTGCTCCATCGCCTGCACGGTTTCAAGCATCTTTCCATCCAAGACACGCGGCGGTTCACCAAACAGCATTCTAAGCATTAGGCAGTCCTCCCGAAGTTACAACTTGTCTTCTTAGAAATGCATTAACCCCGTCCTTCGCGCCACTTCCACGCACGAATCATAAAGTCGCACAGTATCCCGAACAAGATCGATATGATGATATTGTGCAGTATGCTTGTGAACACAAACCAATCTTCATTGCCGATCGTCTCCGTAAGCAACGCACCGCTCAATACTTGGCTGACGACAAGCACGAATGCAAGCACGGCTGTACTACGAAGCGCTTGGTTGCTGCTTGCGACCCGCTTCACATGAACCATTAACCAGGTAATCAAAACAAACAGCAATGCAGCAGCAACGCGGTGAATGAAGACGTACCGTGTGGCACCTTCCATATCAGGAACAAGGTCGCCGTTGCAAAGCGGCCATCCAATACAGCCGCCTGCTGAATCCGTATGCCTAATGAAGGCACCAAGGTAAATAACGAAATAGCTGTAAATCAGTATAGCCAATGACAAGTAAAACACGGATTGCGGTACACGAGCGGCAGGCTTGTCCGTCAGCTCGCCTCTCTTCATCCTCCCTGTCCATAAGAGGAGAAGCATCGTAAACATAAACGCCATAATGGAGAACCCGAAGTGAAGAGCCAGAACGGCAGGCGTCGTCGGCCATACGACCGCAGCAGCGCCGAGCAAAGCCTGCAACAGGGTGAAAAAACCCGAGCCTGACGCATAAATAATCGGCTCTTTGTATTTGCGGTACCACTTCAGCGTTGCAATGAACGTTGCAAGCACAAGCAAGCCGATGCCGCCGCTAATCAATCGATGCGAATATTCGATTAACGATTCGATCGTATACGCCGGTATAAATTTGCCGTTACAAAGCGGCCAATCCGTTCCACAACCGCGACCGGAGTCTGTATTCGTCACAAGCGCGCCGGCGATCAACACCAAAAACATCCCTATGCACGTTACAATAGCAAGTGCACGATATCGGTTAGAATTCAACATATCCACCTAACTTCCGGAAAGAATCACCTCCAATTATAACGAACTATGATGGCAAATACCATGTTCAAACTGTGAACACAGGCAGCCCTCACTCCAAGGCAGAAAAGCCCGCTCTGCGCCGATTTGGACACATTGCGGGCTTCCCGGACCCGGGGTTTCGTTATGAACTTGGAAGCGCCTCGGCCACTTGTACGGCACGATCCAGGAACTGCTCGATTTCCTCTCGAGACTTGCGAAGCTTGCTCACGAAACGAACTAGCTCCTGCCCTTTCTTGAACGCGATAAAGCTTGGAATGCCGAGAATGTTCAGTTCGCTGCAAAGATCCGGCAAATCATCGCGGTCAATTTGCAGAAATTGAATGCGGTCCCCATAGCTGCTCTCGATATCAGGCATAAATGGCTCAATATAATGGCAATCCTTGCACCAGGTCGTCTTGAAAACCGCAACCGTTACGAGATCTTCGCGGATTACGGCATCTCGAAAAGCTTGTTCCGTTGTAATCATCTGCATAGTCATTCCGTACTCCTTTCAAAGTGAAAGCCTTAATTACTCATCGCCTTCGAAACTTCAAGCAAACTGCAAACTAACCGTTATAGCTCGCGCGAAATGATTAGATAGTCATCTTCATATTCGTCTGAACTCCATTGCAGCGTTCCACCAAGTGCCTTCGCGAAATCGCGTGCCGGCACATAGGTGACGCCATTGATGACCGTTGGCGGAAAGCTCCAAGTTACGTTCTTTCCGTTTACTGTAACACTACCGCTGCCCGTTTTCATCCCTAGCGTTGATCCGGTGGCATCATCGTATACAACTAGTGTGCCTGCTTCCTTCCGAATACTTGCATGCAATCCATTAACGGTTTGGCGAAGCGGAATCAGCGTTATGCCGTCAGGCGTAATAATCGGCGGATTCGCACTGTACTCGGCATACATCTTGATTGTTTGTTTATTCATATGCCCTTGGTCGCGGAGGAGGCTGTATAAGACGGAATCCGGCTCGAGTGTGCGCAGCACCTCGTAACCCTCCATCTCCATCAGTCGCTCGCCATCGATCGAAAGCCGAGGTGCAACCGGCTTAACCGGCGTCACGCTGCCGTTCACATTCCAGCGATCCGATGTCACTTTGAGCCATATGCCTTCTATTGGAGTGGACTCTTCCAGTTCTCCAATATTAACGTCTGCAAACATTTCCTCCCCGTCAGCAGCTCCGACTGCTGACTCTGCGGCTTCCCGATCTGCCTGATCAGCCGCTTCTAATGCTGCAAGATCCGGTTTAATCGATGCCTCGATCACCGACTTGCGAATATCGAGCTTTCTGTCTATAAACAGATCGCCTTTCACATACGTGTCTTTGGTAAAGATCTGATTGAGCTGCTCATGTTCGTTCAACTCCGTCTTTGCGATTTCATCCTTCAGCTCTGTGAGCATTTCCACTACACTGTCGGTCGCTTCCTGAACGCTCTCCCCATCGATCTCTTCTTCAGGCAGCGAACCGAATACGCTCTCTGCACCGGTAGATTTCAGGGCTTCACTTTGACTTTGAACGAGCTCAAGCAATTGGGTGAGCATTTCTTTCAGCCCTGCTTTGTCACTAAGGAGCGCCTCAACGTAGGATTTGGCCCAATCCCACAGCTCTAGACCTGTCAGCTCCGCATGAATGTTCATGCCGCTCACGGTTTCGCCGGCGACCTGCTCTTGCCCGACATTGACGGATAGATGCTTCGGATTCGGCAAATTGTGAATGGCGTAGTCGCCTGCGACATCCATCATCTGCTTAACGGTTTCCGTCAGCTGCGCTTCCGTACCAGTATCAAGATCAAGTTCAGCTTTGTCCGCCGGAACAGCCGGAGTAGTAAGGTTAGCCATATGTAATACAATCGGATGTTTTGCCCCTTCAAGGTCAATCACCGTTAGCTTGTCATCCATCTGAGCGTTAAATGCAATGGATTTCTCCCCTAGCGACAACTTACCTGTAACGGACATGGCACCGGCCTGTACCATCATCACATGATCAAGCTGCAGCTTGATCGAAGACAGCAAGTCAAGCACGGCCTTCTCTTCGCCCGCAGCATCCTCCAGCGCATTTTCCTTCAACAGCAGCTTGAACTCTACCGTCTGACTGCCTTCATACGAGGTAACCTTCAAAGACTGCTTCAGCATGGCATTGAAATCCACGCCGCCTAGAGCCTGGCATCCGGCCATAACCAATACGAGAAGCGATAATAGCAGCAAGCATGAATTTCTCCACAACCTAGGCCACTTCTTCAATAAAAAAACTCCTCTCCAAGGTAAAAAAGACTAAAGTCAATTTTACCATGAAGAGGAAGTTGTGGGAATAACAATCCAGCGGCCTAGGAACGCGAAGCTACTCGCATCAGCGGGTTTAACAGCTTGCGCAGCGGACCCGGGAACTGCCTTACATCTTCGGCCTTCACGACACGAAGCAGCACAAGCAGCGCGACATAAAGTCCGAACGAAATGCCTCCTGCAGCGATACAGGAAATCAGAAAGGTCAGTTTAGCGGGAATGCCGCTGATATAGTGCCTGCATAAATAATCGATGAGCCAGCCTATCCCTGATGCCGCAACAATCGTAATGGCGTAGCCAGTCCAACGCTGCCCAAGAATAGAGAGCGTAATTTCCTTGCGGATCGCGCGGAAATTGAGCGAGGCGATTGTCATAAAGCAGATCGTGGATGACAGGATCAAACCGTAAACACCCATGAACGGCGCCAGAGCCAGGCTCGTCACAACCTTCACGACGATACCGATTAAGGCATGACGCATCGGCATGTGCGGCTTGTTCATGCTCGTTAGAATGGTATTGCTCGTCATCATCGTAATTTGAAAAATCGTGCCTGCCGTCAGAGCCGCAATGGCCAAGCTACCGCCCGTACTAGCAAAGAGCAAGCCGTTAATTGACGTAGCGGCGATAGTCATAATGAGCGCAACCGGCACGCCTGTAAAGACTACGATACGCATAACGAGAGATGCCTGACGCTCCACCTCCGTCATATTACGCACCGAATACGCGGCGGATATGACCGGAATCATCGATTGGCTTAGCGCTATCGCCAGAATCGGCGGAATGCCTGCCAGTGCCTGCGCCTTTAACCCAAGCCAATCCAGCGTTTGACGCGCGTCGGCGACGTTGTAATAGCCGTGCGTCAGCTTCATGAATAACGAGGAGTCGAAGGCATAAATAAACTGCACAGTCATCGAGGTAATGACGATCGGCACTGATATTCGGAACATTTCCTTATAGATCTTCTTGAATGAAAGCGATGTACGACCCGGCTGAGCAGCCGAACTCGACCCAGTCGCAGGAGCCGCAGCTTTCTCAAGCGCATCATGTCTGCGCAGCTTCCTTGCGTAATACAGCATCACGCAGAAAGCGCCCAAACTACCGAAAACGCTGCCGAATGTCACTGCAGCGGCAACCCAGCTCTGTCCCCAGCCCCATGCCAGAACGATATAAGCTAGTCCGATCCCCGTAATAACACGAAGAACCTGCTCTATGATTTGAGAGATGCCCCCGGCTGCCATAAGCTGACGGCCTTGGAAGTAACCTCTCATCATCGCAATGATCGGGAAGAACAGCAGTGCAGGTGCGATGGCGCGAACAGCCAGATCGGCCCCCGGATTCTCAGCGATATGCGTCGCATAGAACGGCGCAAACACAATAAGCAGCACCGTGATCACTACACCGGTAATCGAACCGAATAAAAGCGCAGCTTTGTAAATCCGCTTCGCCTCATCCGGGCGGCCTTGCGCGTAACGCTCCGAGACCATTTTGCTGATTGCGCTTGGGATGCCTCCGGTTGCTACTATAAGAAGCATTAAATAAATATTATTAGCGACGGTAAAGTAACCGCCGCCTTGACTGTCTGTCATATAATCCAGCGGAATGCGCTGGAAGATCCCGAGAAACCGGGCGACCAGCGCTGCCGCTGCGAGGATGATAGTCCCTTTGATTAAAGAATCTTTTTTAACCATTTGTTCTCCTGACCGCAAACATTATTTCGCTTTGATAACTTCAAGCGGTTGATGGTGACCACGAACCGGCGCTCCGGCATGCGATGGCGCTGCCCAGCGGATTCCGTTCTTGATGACTTGAAGAACATTTTCGTTGTAGTAAGTCGGGTACGTCTCGTGACCGGGACGGAAGTAGAACACTTTACCTTGGCCGCGGTGCCATGTGCAGCCGCTGCGGAATACTTCGCCGCCTTCGAACCAGCTGACGAATACCAGATCATCCGGCTGCGGAATGTCGAAGTGCTCGCCGTACATTTCTTCGCGCTCCATTTCGAAATACTCCGGAAGGCCTGCTGCGATCGGGTGAGCCGGGTTAACCGTCCAGATGCGTTCTTTCTCATCCGCTTCGCGCCATTTCAGGTCGCAGCCTGTACCCATAAGCTTCTTGAAGATCTTGGAGAAGTGACCGGAGTGAAGCACGATCAGCCCCATGCCATTCATAACGCGTTTATGTACACGCTCAACGATCTCGTCTTCCACTTTATCGTGAGCCATGTGGCCCCACCAGATCAGAACGTCTGTATTCGCAAGCACTTCTTCAGTCAAACCGTGCTCTGGCTGTTCCAATGTAGCTGTCGCTACTTCGAAACCGTCCGTGCCGATACCTGCTTTAATAGCTTGGTGAATCCCATCCGGATAAACCTTAATAACGGCCTCATTCGTTTTCTCATGCATAAACTCGTTCCATACTGTAACTTTAATCAACTTCGTCTGCCTCCTCTAATTAGATCCAAATGAAAAAAATAATAATCATAGCCGCTTGCATAATAAATTTGGCGACCATGCTGGAAAACAACCCAACTACCGCACCAAGTCCCGCTTTGAGAGCCTTGTCCACTTTCGCGCCGGTAAACAGCTCACCGATTACTGCGCCGAGCAGCGGTCCAAGAATGATACCAAAGGCCGGAATGACGAACGGACCGACGATCAGTCCGATTGTACTGCCAATAACCGAGGCTCTGGAGCCCCCATACTTCTTGACGCCCCAAGCACTGACGGCATAATCCGCTATGAACAGCGCAATGACAATCAACGACTGGATCGTCCAGAACCAGAACCCAAACGGAGAGAACGAGATAAAGAAGCCATAAACGAAGAATGCCGCGTAGATCGCAAGCGCACCCGGCAGAATCGGATAAATGGCTCCGGCCATACCAATCACAAACAAGATGATAACTAAGATCCAACCGGCTATCTCCATGCTGTACTCATCCCCTCAGCACATAGTCCTGAATCACGCGCGCAACCGCATCCTCATTGTGATGCACCGTTACGATATCCGCCGCCGCCTTGACCTCATCCTGCGCATTGCCCATCGCAACACCTAAGCCGACTGCGCGTATCATTGCGATATCGTTTAAGCTGTCGCCCATCGCCGCTACTTGCGACATGTCGATGCCAAGCAGCGTGCACAGTTCACGAATGGCAGAAGCCTTCGATACCCCTTCCGGATTCATCTCCAGATTCCACGGCGAGGAATTCGTAATCTCCAGCCCGCCCCAGCTTGAAGTCTCTCTCAGAATGGCTTCGCGCGTCGTCGCGTCCTCGGTATGATAACCGAATTTCAGCCAATGATGATTCTCATAATCGCCGGCAGGGTCGATCCACTGTTCCTTATTGTAGATGCCCATTGTGGAATAGGCCCAATACCAGCATTCCGGATACTTCAATGCTTCCTGATGAAGCCGCTTCAACGTAGATGCCGACATCAAGGTACGTTTATGAAGCACATGCGGACGTTTCCAAATTTCCCCACCGTTCACCGTAATCATCGGTGTTTCCAGGTTCAGCTGCTCTGCATAAGGCAGCGCGCTCGGAAAGCCTCGTCCGGTCGCAAAACAAACGGTAACGCCGGCATCCAGCGCTTTGTGAATCCATTTCGCATTCTCACCGCTAATCTCTTGCCGATCGTTAAGCAATGTTCCATCCATATCGAGTGCGACTAGCTTGATTGTTCCCATGAAGCCCTCCCTATAAAACGAACTGCAGCTGCTGCAAGCGATCAATGTACCAATTTTAGCACATTCTGAACAGAATCCAAACCTGCCCTGTAGGCGGCGGCAATCGCATTTGGAACCTTTTCTAATTATAGTGAGTCCTGCACGTAAACGCGTTATACAATCTTGTGCTATTTGTGTTCCATCTTGCTGTTAAATCCCCAGAAGTGTACCGGTTAGCAATAAAATAGCATAAAGCAGGCGGCGAATGGCGGCGTGCTTCTTGGAACGGCGCATATGGATCCCCCCTTGCGGTAATGGATGGCATCCTTTCATGTTTTATCTTATGCAAAAATGTTTCTCTCGTGCAACTTGCGGACCACATAAAAAGGGCTGCCCCGGAAGCCAAATTGACTTCGGGACAACCCCTTATATTCGTATGGAACAGCAACATTATGGAGTAGTATTCGTCTTGCCGTTCTGCGCAGTCGTGCCAGCCGGAGTCCCGGCGGTACCTGTAGTTCCGGTAGTCCCCGTCGTCGGTGGCGCCGCCGGCACCTTCGGCTTCTTCGGCACACCGTTCAGGCCGATCGCATCGTCGTAAGCATCGAGCATCTTACGCGCAACCGGAGCCGCTCCGAATGCACCGAAGCCGCCTTCCGGAATTACAACGGCTACCGCAATGACCGGATCTTCTGCAGGAGCAGACGCGATAAACACGGAGTTCTCCACCGTCGCTCCGCTTACCTGCTGCTGGGATGTTCCTGTTTTGCGGAGCACCTTGTACGGCGCGTTGTTGAACTCGGTCACGCTAACATTCAGCATCCCCGTCTCAATTTCATCCCAGTATTTGTCGGGGAAATTGATCGTATTGAGCACTTCAGGCTGGAAGCTCTGGACAACCTTGCCGTCGGCATCGCGGATTTCTTTTACAAACTGGGGTTTCATCCGTTTGCCGTGGCTCGCAAGCGTTGCTGCGTACTGTGCGAGCTGCAGCGTCGTATAACGCCCCATCTGGCCAAAGGAAGCCAGAATAAGCGCGGACTGGACGCTGGCAGCCTCCTTCTCATGGAAGTAACCGATAACGCCTCTGCTCTCGTTGTGGAGCCCGCTCTCCGTATCTACGCCAAGACCGAATTGCTTCACATAGGAATCCCAGATTTCTACGCCGTCCTTCGGATTCTTGCGGTAGAGGGCGTCCCCGACCATTTGAGCCATGAAGGGGTTAGAGGAATGGGAAATCGCCGATGCCGGATCCAATCTTCCGTACACATGCCCTTTGGCATTCCCGATCCGCCGACGCGTCGAGCCTGCTCTTCCGTAGTAGAAGGAGCCTGTATCCGTATAAGATGTAGTCGTCGTAAACAGCTTCTCATTCAAACCGATCAGAACCGACAGCGGTTTCTGCGTCGAGCCTAAGAAGACAACCGAAGACGGATGCTTGCGCTGCTCCTTCGGATCACTGTAAGGGCCGATGACCGAACTGATTGTCCCGTTCTGCAGCACGTACTGGATGCTGTCATAATCATCCTTGCTGATCGTGCCGCCTTCCCAGATATTCGGATCGTAATCCGGCATACTGGCCATCGCAATGATTTTACCGGTCTTCACTTCCATCGCTACCGCATAACCGGTTTTCGCATTATCTTCATGCCGCTCACGATCCGGCGTAGTCTGCAGAAAATGAAGCTGATCCATAATCGCTTGTTCCGTTACTTCCTGAACGTGGCGGTTAATGGTCAGATACACGTTGTCGCCTTTATCCGGCTTCGTAATGACCGGTGGTCCAATAACACGGCTTGCAGCATTAACCGGATAAGTCTTCAATCCGTTCTTGCCCCGCAGCACATCCTGGAACATATACTCGAGTCCGTCGTAGCCGACATCCTCCTGCTGCAAATATTTCAGGCGAGGATCGTCGGTTTTGGCACGGTCCTTATACAGATTGTTCTCTGCCCCGCCGCCGAATTTCTTCAAGTAGCCGACCAATTGGACGGCAAACTTGCTCGTATCGTAATGACGAATGCTTTCCTCAACGATATCGATCCCCGGATACAAGTCGCGGTTCTCCATGAAATAGGCGATCTCTTGCTGAGTCAGCCCGCTCTTGATGCGCCTAGGGACGGTAACCGTATTTTTCTTGTAATCCAAGTCCATATTTTTAATAATTTGTTCTAATGTCACCGCGGTCTTCGCATTGCCGTATTTCTGAAAAACTTCAAACAGCTTCTGGGCCATCGCGATAGAATCTGCTTTCTTCGTTCCCGGCTCAATGCTGTAGTGGAGCGACTGCGTTGACGTGGAATAAGCAATCGGCGCACCGCCCGAATCATAAATATTGCCGCGAATCGGCGGGATTAGGACATCCTTCGAGCCCCGCTTCTCTTCTTCCTCACGCAGAGAGGGCCCTTCTACAAACTGCAAAATAGCTAACCGAACAATAAGTACACTGAACACAAAAAACGTAGCAAAAAAGAATAAGTTCAACCGGAACGAAAAATTTCGCCGGTTCACAATCTCCCGCTTCTGCGGATCATCCTGCACCACTATAAATCTCCTTTCTACACGGTCAAGTTTCCCTTATATGCGTGCTCGAGAACCCTGCCGGGTTAAACCAATCGCCTGAGGAGGCCCATGTTGCGTCTAGCGGTATCCAAGCGCCGCTGCTTGCCAAACGCACCTCATTCCAAGCATGGGGTCCATAACTACCGTTACCCGTTGCGCCGAGTCCTGTAACTACCCGCACATCAAGCCCCACCGAACGCGCCATCACAGCATATAATCTAGCCACATCTATACAGACGCCTTTTCGGGTATCAAAAGTTTCAGTTGGCGTTTGTTCTTTCCAAACCCCTTGCTCTACATAATTATTGGCTTTATCCCAGTCATATGCAATCCGCGAGCCAATCCAGTCATAGAGTGCCCGCGCTTTCGCCTCGTCATTATTCGAATGCTTCGTCACTTCTGCCGCGGCTGCCTCAATGTTGGCAGGAACCGCTGCATCGATGACCTCATATTTGCGCTGCAGCACACGGCGAAACTCAGCTTGAACCGCATCGGTAATAACCGGTCCGCGCTTCAACACATCGCCGGCCACCGGGTCCAGCAGCTCCGCAGCTGTCTTATTGTAAATTGCCGAAGCCCGAATCGCGTCCGCTCCTAATGCATGAGGAGCAAGCGTGACATACACAAACAACACGGCAATGACAAGAAACGCTCGTCCGCCGCCAAGCAGAGCGCCGATCAATGCCCCGGTTGTCCTACTCGCTGTTCCCGAGAGCTTGCCGTAAGCGGAAGTCCTGCTGCTCCGACTCACCCGATCCGCATGGTTCGCCGGCTGTATCAGCGCATCATAGAGCATGTAGCATAGCGGCTCAAGCAGGCGAAGCAAATAGCGGACAAGCGAATAAAGCACCAGAAACAGCACACCGAACCGCAGCAGCTCAAAATCTCGCAAGCTGGTTACTACCGTGTACCATAACTCTTTCACTGCACTGAGCTCTTCCTTCGGCACGATAATGTGTCTGGCCTCCAGCCAATCACGGACTACCGGAGATAGCCGCGAAGCACCTCTACCGGCAAGCACAAGTGCAATTACGACCGAAACGGCTTGCCAAATAAAAAAGAAAAGGTGCTTCGCGGATCCCGACGCACCTCTTCTCATGCCTTGAATGAATGAGCCAAGCAGGATAATCAGCACCATGAGCGCGACCGGTTCCGGTTTCAATAAGGGAGCGACCCAAGCATTCATGATGAAGCCTCCTTCCTTTCGCCTAAACGCAATCAGGCTTGTCCTTCAATCAGCCCTTGTCTAGACGTTCTTCTTTGCTTGATCAATTAAGGATTGAATTGTCGCATCGATCTTCCAAGTGCCAAGCGACGTACCGCGGAAGGCCACTTTCACTTCTTTCTCGCCCGGCGTGCCGTTAAGCTCCAGGTTCTTCGTCTTCACCGTAAACGTTCCGTCACTGTTCGTCGTAAACGTAGCATCCTGCGCTTCGCCGGCCATCGCCGAGATCGCCTCTTGCTTCACGCTGTCCGCTACCTTCGTACCGAGCTCGGATCCGAGATTCTTCAATTCTTCAAGCGAATGTCCGCTATAAAATACGACGCCGGCAAGAATAGCCACAACGATCAGCCATTTCACGACCGTCTTTACAATACGAACGACGATGAACAGCACAACAAGCGCTATAACCAGAAACAGCCATTTGTCCTTGAAGAATTGTACATACGTGTCCAAATCATAGTTAAAATCCAAGCCCATCGATTGGTCTCCTCCATTATACCCGCCAAAAAGTCTACATACAAAACATTATAACCCATGACCCTACAAGCGTAAACCAAGTGGGCCTCCGAGACATATCACAGCCCGGCCAAGCGTACAAGTAGTAACATACTGTCCACATGGATATCGCTGCGCGTTTATGCAAATCCGAAGGAGGATTCCCGTGAAAACTGCGATTTGGCTTTATTTGTTTCTGTTTGTGGCGTTCTTTGATTTACATGCCCAGTATCCCATCTTAACCCCATTTGCCGTGTCGATCGGCGCAGCGCCGTCCTTCATCGGACTGATGATGGGACTTTACTCCATCACCCATCTGCCGGGCAATCTCATAGCCGGCTATGGAGTCGATCGCTACGGCAGCCGATTGTTTATCGTCTTCAGCCTTGCCGCGGCAGGCGGCATCCTGCTGCTGCAAGCCATGGTGACGAATCCTTGGCAGCTGCTGGTCCTCCGTTCGATCAGCGGCTTCGTGCTCGCCTTTCTATCCCCAGCCTGCATGTCGCTGCTCGCGCGCATTGCCACAAGCCAAATCCGGCAGCGCAAGCTCATGGCCGGCAATGGCCTGGTGCACACCGTCGCATCGGTCATCTCGCCAGCGGTCGGCGCTTATCTCGTTGCGCAGATCGGCTTCACGACGGCTTTCAACGTGCTCGGCTGGATTCTTATTGTAACGGCAGTATGCGCACTGTTCTTCATCCGCGAATTAGCGCCTCTGAAAGCAACAACGCCGGAGTCCAAAGCGCTGGCAGCGCAAACGAATGCCGAGGCGCTTGGCATGCGGGGAGGGAAAGAGGAGGCGCCGCCTCCCATACCATGGCTAATCTTCATTCTGCCGATTGCGATGAGCTGCGCACAGGGCATCCTTTCCTTCGAGCTGCCGCTCATGTCGACCACGAAGGAAGGAATGATGACGACAGGGCTGCTGTTCTCCATTGTCAGCCTCGGCGCCTTGTTCACGCTCAGCATGTTGTTTCTCAACAAGCTATCGCCATTTCTACGCTCGCTGTGGGGAGCCTTCATGCTGGCGCTCACTTATTTTGCCATCGCAGCCGGTGTCCCGCTCCCGTTCATGGTTCTGCTGCTATTCGTCGGCATGGCCAAGGGCGTCATATTCCCGGCGCTATCCTCGCTCCTCATCGAACGAAGCGGCGGAACCCGATATGGCCGCATGTTCTCGATCTTATCCATCGCCTTCTCCATTGGCGCCTTCATGGGTCCGATGCTTGCCGGGCAGCTGCGCGAATTTATCTCGCCCTACTATATCGCATTCCTCAGCCTCATGATCGCCGTTTGCGTGCTCCCGTTCTATGCTTCGCCTACGAAAGCCGGTGGATCAAGCTCCAGCGCCCATTTTTCCGGAACTGGGTAGTTGCACAGGGCTGTTATCACTCAGGGGCATACATTACAGTGTGGCAAGAGGCTAGAATGCTTTACTCAGTGAAGCAGAGCCCCAAACGCCCTGTTAGACATCATGCGAAAGAGGGGTGACATTCACAATGTCTCAATTCGTAGATGCTGAACGCGGAGGACATGGCCATCATGGCGCATTTACCTCAGCTGGTTCCATCCTGGTGCTTTTCATCCTGCTGGTCATTGTAATTTGCGGCTGTGGCGGTTGGTATTAATCCACACCTCCTAGATCACGGACATAACGGCTTGCCAATCGGCAAGCCGTTTTTCGTTTTTCAAGTTGGTATACAATATTATAAGATGGTGGAAAGAGGTGAGGACTGCGATGGATGATATCGCCATCATTGTAGAGGGCAAGAACGACAGAAGCCGGCTGCGCCGGGTGCTTGCGGAGGAGACTCCGATTTTCTGCACGATGGGCACCCCAGGTGTCAATCAAATCGAGAAGCTGCGCAGACAGGTCGGTGACCGTCACGCGTACATTTTCACCGATAATGATGCTTCCGGCAGACGAATCAGAGGCATGCTGCGGGATGCATTCCCGGATGCGGACCATATCCATACGCGGCGCGGATTTCCCGGCGTGGAGAAGACGCCAGAGGAGTACTTAATCGAACAATTAGAAAAAGCGGGCCTCGAGGAATACATCGTGTATCCTGCTCAAGGCACCGCCATATGGAGTAAAGAAGATGGATTCTAAGTTCTACTAAGTTCTAAGGTAATCGAATTCTATAATTGCAAGAAGCTAAACGTTCAATACGAAGATCACAAGCGTAACAGTTACGATACTTAGTACGGTAGAGGCAAGCACGGCCTGCGAAGCAAATTCCTGCTCGTTGTCGAATTCCACTGCGAGCAGAACACTGGACAGTGAGGTCGGGACACTTGAGGATACAATGAGCGCCTGTGCCATCAGCCCTTCCAGTCCAAGCAGCCACACCACGACAAAGGCCAATAGCGGTCCGAGCAAGAGCCGCATGCTGCATGAGATCAGCACTTCCTTCACCATGAAGCTGTGAACGGAAAACTTCATGCTCCCCAGCTGTACGCCAAGGGTAACAAGCGCCGTGCCGATAAACGCATTAGCCGAATAATCAAGCGGTACGGATAAAGCATGCGGGATCGGAATATGAAAGCCTCGCATCAGAAACCCGAGCGGGATCGCATAGATGACCGGCTGCTTGAGAATCGTCCGTATTATCTCCTTGCCGCTGATTCGATGCGCATTGACGCTGTAGATGCCGTACGTGTTCGGCAGCAGCGCCTGCAGCATCATGATCAGCACTTGGATCGAGAGCGTGTATGGATTAGAAGCGAACACAAGCTCATTAAGCGGTATGCCGTAGTTCGCGCTGTTATAGAACAGCACGCTGTTTCGCATCGCCCCGCGCCGTCCCCCGGCAATTCCCTTCAGCCGAATGACCGCTTCCACAGAAGCATACATAAGCCCCATAAAGACGACGAAGAACAGCAGGACGGTCATCGCCGATTTCAATGTTACTTCCGTCGTATACAATAATTTAAAAATAATAGCCGGCGAAAATAAGTAAAAGTTCAGCTTGGATAAGGTTTTGATGTCCAAAGAAAAAACCCGATGCAGCGTGATGCCTATAGCAATCATGACTGACAACGGGATGATGTTGTTCCATAATATCGATAAGAATATGACCATGCTACTCTTCAACCAATGCATCTATGACTTTAACAATCTTCTCCGGACTTTGCGTTTCGTCGATCGAGCCCGTTAAATATTTACGCACAACGCCTTTGCGGTCCACGAACGTGATCGTGTCCGTATGCGTGAATAAGTTTGTTGCCTCATCCTTGATAAGTCCGAGTCCGAAGTCCTTCATCAGCTGCTTCGTCTGTTCCTCGCTGTCTTCGCGGAGGAACTTCCAGCCGCTCGTATCGATGTCAAACTTCCCGGCGAATTTCCGCATCGCCTCTGCCGTATCACGCTTCGGATCGAAGGTAATCGACATGAATTCTACGTCTTTGCCGAATGATCCGCTCTCCTTGAGCTTATCCTGCACCTGCGTCATCAGATAAGTCGTCGGCGGGCAGATGTCCGGACAGTTCGCATAGAAGAAATAGATGACGCGTACTTTGCCGTCCGAATCATCAAGCGTTACTTGCTTGCCATCCAAATCCGTCAGTTGAAAGTTCGGCGCCTTCAAATTCTGGTCTAAATTCGGCCTTGCTTCCTTCGTTGACGAGAGATATAAGTAAAGTCCCATGACCAAACATAGCGCCAGCACAGCAATCGTAAATCCGTATTTGCGTACAATAGGCATGAATCGCCCTCCTAACCGATGCCGTTCGTATCGACGATCATGACTAGAAATACAATCATCAAATAGTTAATGGAAATAATGAAATTCGTTTTCGCCCACTTGTTGTTATCCTGTGCCTTCAGTCCGATCAAGGTATGTACCAGCCAGAGCACCCCGCCAAGAAGCGAAATGATGAGAAACGCATAACCAACGTAGCCATAAGTGAAGAACAAAATTCCTGTCGGAATCAACAGCAGAATGTATGGGTTCATTTGCAGCTTCGTGCGATGAACGCCTTTGACGACCGGCAGCAAAGGAAAACCTGCCGCACGATATTCTTCCACCCGTCTAATCGCAAGCGACCAGAAATGAGCCGGCTGCCACAGAAACAGCAATGCGAACAACAGCCATGCGCCTTCATCTACAACGCCGGTTACAGCGCAATAGCCGATTACCGGAGGCATCGCGCCTGAAACGCCGCCAATGGACGTGCTCCAAGTCGAAGTGCGTTTCAGCCACATGGTGTAAATAACGACGTACACGAAAAACCCAAGCAATCCAAGCCAGCCGCTAATCGGGTTCACCAAGGTGAACAGCACGGTAACGCCTGCAATCCCAAGTACGATACCATACACCAAAACGTTGGTCGGACTCAGTCGATTGGTCGGAAGCGCGCGATTCTTCGTGCGTTCCATCTTCTTGTCCAGCTCACGATCCCAGTAATTATTAATGACACATGCCGAAGCCATCGTGAGTACCGATCCTATCAGCATGTAGAGCAGCAGCAACCAATCAATATCCCATTTGGAAGCGACCCAAAACCCGCCAAACCCCGCGAAAGCATTCAATCGTACTAGGTTCGGTTTTGTCAGGGCCACATATTCTTTAAACACAGCCAGTCTCCCCGCTTCCAATGCCTATGAGTGAAAATTAACCCATCTTTTTTGTTTTAAAATCGTTCTTTATCATACCGAAAAAACAAGCTGTTGACAATGTTCGCGGTTCTTGTTCATGAATTTGACACCTTATGGAACCATTTTGCCCATTTCTCAATACACTATCAATGTGGTCAATGGCCCACCGCAAGAAGAAACGGCTTTTCGCCATTCTTGTGGCGATGCAAGTTTCTTCCCTCAGCAATATAAGCAAGGTATGGCGAGTACGAATACTTGCTTATAGTTGATCGAAAGGAAGTGGAATCCAGGCGATATGGCAGCTATTAAATCCAACTCCGAAGAAGTCAAACTGCTTGCAAGGCTCCTCCGCGCTGAAGCTGAAGGCGAAGGCAACCAGGGCATGTTGATGGTAGGTAATGTTGGTGTCAACCGTGTGCTGGGTAACTGTATCGACTTCAAAAACATTCGCACCATTCAACAGATGGTATACCAAAGCCCCGGGGGATTCGAAGCAACGCAGAAAGGCTATTTCTATCAAGCTGCCAGAGACAATGAGATCGCGCTGGCCAAGCGCGTCATAAACGGTGAACGCCTGTGGCCTTCAACGAACTCATTATGGTACTTCCGTCCGGCCGGCAGCTGCCCTCCAACATGGTGGGATCAGAGGCTCGTTGGTAAATTCAAGGCACATTGCTTCTATTCTCCGAAACAGAGCGAGTGTCCGGCAGTTTATTAATGATCCCTTTAAAGTTGATAAAGCGAAAGTGAGGAATTAATTCTTATGTCAAACGGTTATGGGTACAATACAGCGGTTAGTCCAGCAAATACGGGAGGGTTTCCGGGAGGAGGGTATGGCTACGGCTACTACCAGCATCCGACAGCGACACCAATGCCTACACCGGTGCCAACGCCTTTCGTAGCAGGTGCTTCTATGGCTCCGCCAATGGTACCAAGCGGTTCATTCGTTACACCGGCCGGCGGTAATGTCGTTACAATCCCGGCGAGTGAAGAGTCTTATGTAGAGAATATTCTGCGGATGAACCGCGGTAAAATGGCTACCTTTTATATGACGTACGAGAACAACCGGGAATGGAACGCCAAAGTATTCCGCGGTATCATCGAAGCCGCCGGACGCGATCATATCATCATCAGCGATCCGTCGACAGGAATGCGTTACTTACTGCTTACGCTTAATCTCGATTACGTTACATTCGATGGCCCGATCAACTACGAGTACACGTTTAACGGCCAAACCATTACAAATACGACGCCGGTGGCGCCGGTGCCGACAGGCCGCTAATCGGTTTAAAGGTCCATGCGTGGACTTTAGGGCTGCCGCCCGGCACCCACTGCGACATCTCATGCCAAGAAGAACGCTCCCCGCAGCGTTCTTTTTTGATGTGCAGCGCTTCCTCTTCGCTCGCCGCTTCCCATACTTCGACGAAGAGCAGCGGCTGATCCGTGCCTTCATACAGCTTGAACGCCTCGCCGTTGCCGGGCTTGTCCGATATCCAGCGTCGGTACAAGGCTTCATTTTCAGGTGCGATATGATATTCTACAAAACAGATATACATGTACTGTTATTCCCTTCGACAGTAAATTTAGTTAGCGTAATGCGGCCCATTTCGGCGTTAACAAATATTTAGTTATAATCGCCCACGATTCGGAAAATACTTAAGCGTACATATAAAAGTATCGAAGTGAAACGGCTGCCGCCGTCCTCTTGGAGGTGCAACGTGTTTCATTCCGGTGAGATATAAGGTTAGTATAAGGTGAGACACTTATACTTTCTTATATTGACACAAATTGTGCATTTCCACACCAAGGCATATGCTAACACGAGGAGGTTCCCTGTATGGATAGCGGAACGCATTTGGTCATGGGACTTGGACTCGCGGGGCTCGCCTCTGTCGATCCGGTCGTCGCCTCCGACCAAACGCTCTATGCCGCCGTTCTGATCGGCACAGTGCTTGGCTCGCAAGCTCCCGATCTCGACGGATTGCTTCGATTCAAGAGCAATGCGGCTTACATTCGAAACCATCGCGGCGCATCACATTCCCTGCCGGCCATTGGCATTTGGGCCGCGCTGATCACACTGCTGCTGCAAACGATCTTTCGCTTTCAGCTTCCATGGCTTCATCTCGGCGGCTGGGTACTGCTCGCGGTCGTCGTCCATGTATTCGTAGACTTGTTCAATACGTACGGTACGCAGGCCATGCGGCCATTTAATCAGAAATGGATTTCCTGGAACATTATCCATATTTTCGACCCGGTTATCTTCTTGGCTCATCTCATTGCGATTGTGATGTGGGGGCTTAAGATCGGTAATCCGCAAATTGTATTCCCGCTGCTCTACGCCTTCTTGATTGTCTATTATTGCTGGCGTACGGCAGCCCATCACGCACTGCAGAAACAGCTCGTGCGCATCGATACCGTGCATGAAGCCGGAGACCGTTATATTCTGATTCCAACCATATCCTTATATGATTGGAATGTCGTGAAACGCCGCCCCGACGACTCCTTCTTAATCGGTGACTACCGGAACGGCAAGCTGCGCTGGATGGACCGGGCGAAATGTTCTGACCATCCGGCAGTGGAGAAGTCCAAGAACGATCATTCCATTCGTGCTTTTCTCTACTTCACCTCCTTCGCCTGCGCCGAGGTGCAGGAGCATCCTTGGGGCTATGAGGTGCGCTGGTCGGATGTACGCTATCGTCATCGCAAGCAATATCCTTTTGTCGGGGTGCTGCTGATGGATACCGAATTTAAGACGTTAGGCTCTTATGTCGGGTGGTTAAGCGAGGATCGGCTGCAGAAGCGGCTGAGAATGAATACGTATTGACTTAGAGAAGCCTCTTCTTGCACAATAGAAGAGGCTTTTCGCATGTTTGTTTAGTTTAAGAAGCTTATTCGAAAGAAACAATAAGTACGTTCGGTCGCGCAGACACACAAAGCAGAAGCTCAAGGCTGCCCTTGAGCTTCTGACTGTTACTCTTCGGTAATTATTTGTTGCTTAGCAGCGTTCTAGCGGAAGTTGGATTGACCCGATAGTTGCTGTTCCGCAATTTGGACGAGTTTACGAGTGATGTATCCGCCCAATGAACCTGCGTCTCGAGTCGAGACGTTGCCATAGTAGCCGTCTGAAGGAATTTGAATACCCAACTCTTGCGCTGCCTCAAACTTCATTTGTTGAAGCGCTGCGGTTGCTTGCGGTACGACCAGCGTATTGCTGCTACGAGATTGTTGTCCTGCCATGTGGAATTTCTCCTTTCATCTCTTACGATGGTGTGTTGCAAACTTATTATGATTCGTTTGCGAGAAGAATATGCTAAAGTTTATAAACAATTTTATAAGGTTAAGGAGAGTGCTCGAATGTCGAAGCCAATGGCCTTGTTTTTCGCGATTTTTTCGGTATTGCTCATGAGCGCGACAGCTATTTCCATTAGCTATAATGGATGGCTTGCCGTGCTGATGTTCATATTAACCATCTGCAGTATCGGTGCCGGATTTGTCGTAAATGCCAAAATGAAACGCCGCAATCAAGGGTAAAGTCCCTTGCCTGCGGCGTTTTGCTTCTTACAATATAGGAAACTTAAGAACGAGGCAGAAGGAAGCCCATTCTCTCTTTCGCATCGCGAAGCGTCTTATCGGCAATGACCGACACGCGCTCTGCGCCTTGTTTCAGAATTTCATGAATTTCACCGGAGCTGCGGATTTCCGCATAACGCTGCTGCAGCGGCTCAAGCTTCGCAACAACATGCTCTGCCAGATCCTTCTTGAATGCCCCGTATCCTTGCCCCTCGTAGCGCGCTTCGATTTCATCAAGTGTAAGCCCCGCACAATGCGAGTAGATGCTCATCAGGTTGCTGACTTCCGGCTTCTCGGCTGGATTGAACTTTACCTCGCGTCCGGAATCGGTTGTTGCACGGCTGATTTTCTTGCGGATCACATCAGGCGGATCCAGCAGCGCGATGTAGCTGGCCGGGTTCGGATTGCTTTTGCTCATCTTCTTCGTGCCGTCATCGAGCGACATGATGCGTGCGCCAACTTTCGGAATGTACGGCTCCGGAATGGTGAACATCTCGCCGTAACGTTGATTAAAGCGCTGCGCCAGGTCGCGCGTAAGCTCCAGATGCTGCTTCTGATCGTCGCCAACCGGTACGAGGTCCGCATTGTACATGAGAATGTCGGCAGCCATCAGCGTCGGATAAACGAATAGACCGGCACCGACGGAGTCCTTGCCTGTTGATTTGTCTTTGAATTGCGTCATCCGCTCCAGCTCACCCATATAGGCAAGCGTCGTAAACAACCAGCCCAGCTCCGCATGCGCAGATACATGAGATTGCGCGAATACGCTCGCCTTAGCCGGATCAATGCCTGCTGCGATGAACAGCGCCGCAACCGATTCCGTCTGCTCTCTGAGCGCCGCCGGCTCCTGAGGCACCGTAATCGCATGCAAGTCTACGACCATGAAGTAACATTCATGGGTTTCCTGCAGTTTAACAAAGTTTTGAATCGCACCGATGTAGTTGCCGAGTGTCAATTGACCGCTTGGCTGAATGCCGGATAATACGCGTGGCATAGTCGGTTCCTCCCTTATGTTGGATTGGTTTGGTTGAAATCACTTTGTTGTGACCCTCGTTGAATCGACAAAATTGAACGCAAAAAAAGCCCTCCGCCGCAAGGGACGAGGACCGTGGTGCCACCCTAATTTGTTTACAAGCAGCGTTTGCGTACGTCAAGTGCGCTCTGCTCTGTAAACCTCAAGCTTCCTAACGCGAAGCGAAACGAAGACGCATACGGCAGGTCCATTCGAACCGCTTTCCTCATCTCTGCTCAAGGATCCATTCGGCAGTCGGACGCATGCACCGGTTCGCACCACCCACCGGCTCTCTGAAGCATCAATTCCCGCTTACTTCTTCCCATCATTGCATTTACGTGAATTATACTCCCTCCGGATGAAAAGTCAAGAGCGCTCTGCGCCCATTTGTTCATTGTTAAAAATGTCTCCGGGCGGCTGTCCTGCTTGGCTCACTTCAAGCATACCTTGTAACGTAGGGAATAGCCTGGCCTATTCCTCGCCCGAAAGGAGACCTCGAATTGCCATGCATGATTTCCAGCATATATTCATCAGCATCATTATAGAAGCCTTCCCCTTCATTCTGCTTGGCGTATTCTTCTCCGCGCTCCTGCAGGTGTTTGTCTCGGACGCGATGATTGCGCGAATGACGCCGCGCCATCCGCTTGTTGGCGTCTTATTCGGCTGCTTGCTCGGATTGCTGCTCCCCTTGTGCGAATGCGGCATGATTCCCGTGGTGAGGCGGCTGATTCGCAAAGGAATGCCTCCTTATATCGGAATGGTCTTTATTTTCGCCGGTCCAATCATTAACCCCATCGTGTTTGCTTCGACGCTGAGCGCCTTCCGCTCCCAGCCATCCATGGCCTACTCTCGGATTGGACTTGCTTTCGTGGTGTGCATGCTGCTAGGACTGCTCATGGTTCGTTTCATGAAGCGCAATCCGCTTAAGCTCGGTATGCATTCGTTTACAGGAGGCCGCTCCGGTGAGTCCGCCTACGGCCATAATTACAATTACGGCAGCTTGAACAGCGGCTTCCGAGAACGTATTCACGCTACCTTCAACCATGCCTCCGATGAGTTCTTTGATATCGGCAAATTTTTGATTATCGGCGCTTTCCTAACGGCCATTGTGCAATCGACAGTTGATCAGAGCGTACTGCTCTCGTTCAGCGAGCACCCGGCTGCAGCGAATATCTTCATGATGGGCGCCGCATTCGCATTGTCGCTTTGCTCCACCTCGGATGCTTTTGTCGCCTCGTCGTTTCATGGCATCTTGGGTCCCGGCGCGCTTCTCGGGTTTCTGGTGTTCGGTCCGATGGTCGATGTGAAGAGCTTGCTGATGCTCTTCTCAGCATTCCGCAGCAAGGTGATTATCGCGATCAGTTTATACTTGGTAGCTGCAATATGGTTCTTATCCATCGTGACGGAGAAACTGATATTCCGATAATAAGGAGGCGTAGAAAATGTTATCAACCGCGCAGCGCAGAGCCGTCGTCCACCACCTGGTCAGATGCTGCATTCTGACTTGCTTCGGTATATTCATTATCTTCTTGGTTCGAACAGGAAGCCTGCTTCAATATGTGGAGCCTGCCCTTAGCCTCTATGTGAAGCTTGCTGCGATGGGTCTCTTCGCAACGGCCATCTTCCAGCTTCATTCCGCATGGGACAGCTGGAGCGGCGTTGATGCAGCCGCATGTGACTGCAACCATGATCCTTCTTCCTCTACGCTCGCAAATATCTTCTATTATGGTTTGTTCTTGCTTCCGCTTGCGCTTGGCTTCATCCTGTAAATTGGAAAAAATTACATTCTAAATAATGCCAAACTTTTCGTATAAAAGCTTCCAGCGAATCCATACTAAGGGTACACAAAGGAGGTGATTACGATGGCTTCCAACCGCAGCAGTGGTTCGTTGGTCGTACCTGGGGCTAGCGCAGCGCTTGATCAAATGAAATATGAAGTAGCAAGAAGTCTTGGCATTTCTTTTGCGCAAGACGGATACTATGGCGACATGTTAACTCGTGATGCTGGTTATATCGGCGGAAACATTACTCGCAAACTTGTTGAAATTGCAGAAATGCAACTTGCTGGCAGATCTTCGCGTTAATCGTTAAATCGCCGAATTTAGGCAAATAAAAAGCTGCCCCAGAGTGCCGAGGCAGCTTTTTGCTGTGTGCTATGAAGGAGAATCCCGGAAAGCATGCTGAGCAAATTTAGGCGTATACCGGAACATGCTGCTCGCCATGTTGTAATTACTCTCGAACATGATGCTGGCTGACCATGCATTAGAGGAGCCCGAGCGTACCGAGAAATCATACATAATTTCGCCATGGGTCCAGTTCCGCTTCAGTTTGATGGAATCGATCGCCATCTGCCTGAAGGCTTGTACCTGTTCATGCGTCATACCCTGCTCTGACTGACCGATGTGGCCGTTTCGGCTTTCAATCGGATGATGACGAATGCCATATTTACCGACCACGTTATTTCGAATTTGAATGATTACAGTTCCTGCTTGAGCGTGAAGAAGCTCCTCTTCCAATTGCTTAAAGACGAAGTCCACTTGACGAGTTAAAGGCATTGTATCCAAATTCATAGGTTTCCGCCTCCGCGATCCTTATTTAGATGATTTTTCCAAGTCATCCAATAGGCCCATTATATGACAAGATATTCGTTCGCACAATAATAATTATACAAAAACATTACAAAATTTTAGTTCTTTCGACATCTACCTTACAAATGGATCTCGTTCTTTCGACATATTCATACCGGTATAGACGAATATAGACAAAAAGTACTGTGGTGCTATAATATAACTATTCCATATAAAGGAGAGCTTCCACGATGCAATGGTTCCATTCCTTATCTATCCGAAACAAGCTCCTTGTCGGCTGTTACACGATTGTTGCCACATTTTCCATCGCGCTATTGCTTGGCCTTGCACTTACTGGCGGAAGTCTCATACTAGGATTAGTCATCATTGTACTTGCCGCAGCTGCTACGTTCCCTCTTGTCAGGGTTATCGAGACAGCGCTTACATCATCGATCGATGAAATGACCTCGATCGCATTCGGTATCGCGAAAGGCGATTTCACGCAGAAGGTCGATGTATCCTCCTCCGCGTCTTTGGGTGAGCTCGGCCATTCCTTCAACAGTATGGTGGACAAGCTCCGCGATATTTTGAAAGAAACCTCGACTATTTCACGAATCGTCAACGATACAAGCCGCAGCATTTTTGATAAAAATATTGATTTGAAGAAAGTCATGGAGCAAGTAGCCGCTTCTGCCGGAGAGCTTGCAACCGGGGCGAATCAAATTTCCGAGGATGTCGGCGACATGGCTGACTCCATCCGCGAGATTGAAGACAAGGTGTCCTCTTACGCTCACTCCACCAAGGTGATGAACGAACGCTCTGAGCAGACGTTATCGCTGGTTGAACGCGGACGGCAAGCTGTCGAAAGCCAGTCGACCGGGATGTCCCGCAACGTTGAGGCAACCTCGCAGGTTTCTGAAGCGATCGAAGAGCTGGCACGCAAAGCGGCCGGTATCTCGGCTATTACCCGCACCATCTCCGACTTGGCGGAACAAACGAACCTGTTGTCGCTGAATGCCTCCATTGAGGCGGCACGCGCCGGTGAGCATGGCCGCGGATTCGCAGTCGTTGCGCAGGAAGTCCGTAAGCTCGCCGAAGAATCCACATCTTCGACGAAGGAAGTGTTTAACCTGGTTCGCAGCATTGATACCGGCGTTAAACAGGCCATCCAGAACATTAAAGTTAACGAAGAAGTTGTTCAGCTCCAAATGAAGATGCTTCGCGATTCTGAAGTGATATTCACGGAGCTCGTAACGAGCGTTGAATTTATTACCGAGCAAATTGCGCAGTTCTCCGGCGAGAGTGATCAAATGATGGAGAGCGCCCGCAAAATTTCAAGCGCCATCCAAAGCATCTCGGCAATCACGCAGCAATCCGCAGCCGGCACAGAGCAAGTCTCGGCTTCGATGAATGATCAAATCGGCTCCGTGCAAGCCGTTGTTACGGAAACCGAGAAGATGCAGCAGACGGTCATGCAGCTGCAGCGTACGATGTCGATTTTCAAAATCTAATGCGATACATAGCTATATGAACATAATAAAAGACCTCCCGCTCCAGCGTTCGCTGGTAGATCGGGAGGTTTTTTTTGTTGTAATAACAGGATTATAGCCCTTGCGAGTAATCGAAACCGACTGCTTGCAGGAAAGCTCTTGCTAGCACGGCATGGCCTGCTTGACTCGGATGAACGCGATCCCATGCGATTGTAGCCGGGTAGATGTGCTCCATCACCCGGTTGAAGGCAGCTTGCGTATCCACGAATAGTGCATCATGTTTAGCTGCAATTTCGCGTACGATTGCGCCGTAACGATCCATCTGAGCTCTCATCGCATCGTTTGGATTCGGTTCAAGGTAGAAAGGCGTCATCAGAACAAGCCCTTTCAGCTTCGGCCTTGTCTGAATGACGAGTTCCTCCAGCGTTGCCGCATACTCTTCCGGGTACACATGAGACTCTGTAATAAGAGGCGTATCAAATTGACGCCATACATCGTTGGTGCCGATCATGATCGAGAGCCAATCCGGCTTCTGATCCAGCACATCCGTCTGCCAGCGCGCCTTCAAATCAAGCACGGTATTGCCGCTTGTTCCGACGTTCACAACGCGAATACCGCGCTCCGGATAAGCTGCTGTCAACAAGGCATCGACAAGGCCGACGTATCCTTTGCCAATGGCATCGAACAGCCCTTCTCCAACAGGCCGCGCACGGCCGCAATCCGTGATGGAATCTCCGATCATAACAAGCTTATCTTTCACTTCTAACAACATGATCGTCAACCTCCCCTATTCCGCTAAGAAAAACTGCATAATTTTATCATTCAAGCCCGGCAGCCCTTCATGGCCAAAGTCCGGGAAAATTTCAAGACGCTTCTTCGATGTAATCTTGTTATAGGCCGCAAATTGCGTGGAAGGCGGGCAGATCGTGTCCATCAGGCCCACGCCCATCAGCACCTCGCCTTGAATCCGGTTTGCTAAATGCTGAATGTCTATGTAACCCAGCTTCGTGAAAATTTCATCCTCGTGCTCATGCTGCGGATCGAAATGACGGAAGTAAGTACGCAGCTCATGATACGCGTCCTTCGCCAGATCCATTTCCCATACGCGTCTATAGTCGCTGAGGAATGGGAATACGGGCGCAAGCTTGGCTACTCTCGGCTCAAGCGCTGCACACGCGATCGTCAAGGCGCCGCCTTGCGAGCCTCCCATGGCATAAACTCGGCTTGGATCGACCTCAGGCATATTCAGCGCGATGCCCGCAAGCTGAGCCGTGTCGAGGAAGATGTGGCGGAATAGCAGCTGATCCGGTTCATCGTCAAGTCCGCGGATGATGTGGCCATGATGGGTGTTGCCTTTTACGCTGCCGGTGTCTTCTGACTTACCGCCTTGACCGCGGCAATCCATCGCGAACACGGAATAGCCGAGCGATATATAAGCAAGACGCTCGGTCCAATCGCCGGAATGGCCGGTATAGCCGTGAAATTGAACCACTGCGGGGTGTGGCGCTGCCGCGTTCCGAGGACGCGCGTATTGCGCATGAACACGCGCACCTTTGACGCCGGTAAAGTAAAGATCGAAACATTCCGCCTGCGGCGTTTGGAAATCACTGGGAATAAGTTCTACGGCAGCATCGGTCTTGTGCATCTCCGCTAAAGCGCGATCCCAGTATGCATCGAAGTCGGCAGGTTTTGGATTGATTCCTGAATACGTTTTCAATTCATGTAACGGCATATCAATGGCTGGCATGTTCTATCCCCTTTTCAACTTATTCCCTTACATGTTACGTGTTCGAGACTAACCGTGTAAAGAGGGATCTTTCATGCATGATCAAAGGATGGCAGGGCAAAATGAGAGCGACAGGTTACTGCACGGTTATATCAGTACATTTTCGCTTGGAGCGGAGGGACGAAGAACATGTTCGGGATGCCTGTAACAAAGCGGGTGTTAGTGCTGCTGCTTGCCTGGACCGCATTAGTAGGCTCTTCGTCGCTTGCTGACGATGCCAACTCCTCATCTGCCGACTTCCCGCGCGTCAGCGGTGTCAGTGACCCCTTGCCTGCAACTGAACATGAAGGACACGGGATTACTACCGGTACCAAACACGCAGAGCCTTCTTTCAACAGCGAGCAGAGACGCAGGAAGAAGCGCAGCAGCGCCATGTCATGGGTAAAGCTGCAGCAGCAATTTCCCGGTTCTTTCGTTGTCTGGGGACCGCGAGGATCACGTCGTGTAGCACTGACTTTCGATGACGTGCCTGATCCGCGTTACACGCCACAGGTGCTGGAGATTCTTGCCCGTTATAAAGTAAGAGCCACCTTCTTTGTCGTCGGCAACCGCGCGGCGAAACACCCGGCTCTTGTACGGCGCATGCGTAAAGAAGGCCATATTATAGGCAATCATTCGTATGATCATGCAGTGTTCTCGCGCATTTCCCGTTATGCCTTCGAGCAGCAAATTTGGCAAACCGATGGGATCCTGCGTCCCCTTGCCGGATACAGTCCCAAATTCATACGACCGCCCTACGGCGAGATTACTCCGCAGCAGGTCGACTGGCTGCGCCGCAGAGGCTACATTGTCGTCAATTGGGATGTGGATTCCGTCGACTGGAAAAGTCTCGACAGCAACAGCATCCTGATCAATATCAAAAGAACCCTGCAGCCCGGATCGATTATATTGCAGCATGCCGGCGGCGGGGAAGGCCAGGATTTATCGGGCACAATCGCTGCACTCCCAAGGCTCATCCGGCTGCTGCACAGCAAAGGGTATCAGATCGTAACGCTGCCTGAGCTGCTGAATAAACCTGAAGCCCGGAGTGTCCGGTCTCGATAATAACAAAACGGCAGCCCCACCGGGCTGCCGTTTCGTTTCACTATATACTATTCAAGAATGAATACTTTCACGTATTGAAAGCCAAATGTGCTGGCTTGCTGTTGCGATTGCGGTACGAAAATATCAATACGATCGCCTTTGATGGCACTGCCAGCATCTGCTGCAATAGCCATCATGCCGCCAGCCGGAAGTCCGCCATGGTCATAGCCTGTAACATAGACCTTGCTGCCAAGCGGGATAACGTTCGGGTCAACTGCAATTGTTCCAAGCTTAAGCGGGTTACCGAAGTAGTCTACCGCGCCCCATGAGCCGTTCTCCGATGCAGCCGCTGTATACGCGCTTGCTTTTGCTTGTACAACTTCCGAATAGTTATAATTGCTGTTGCCGATCGTGATGATTTCATCTTCTCTGTCCAGAGAAGTCATTTTCATCGATTTGCCTACCGCTGCTTTAGATGCTGCTTTTACAGCTTTTGGCGCGGCTTTCGCTTTCGGCGCAGCCTTCGCTTTCGGAGCTGCTTTAGCTGCTGCTTTTGCCTTAGGTGCAGCTTTCGCTTTCGCTGCCTTCTCAATCGGTGCTGCCTTCGCAGTCGTCGTCTTCACAACTTGCGAAGTCGGAATAACGATGCTAAGCCCTGCATAGATGTTGTTGGGATCAATCATCGGATTAGCTTTCAGCATTTGCTGCAAGGAAATACCGAATTGCTTGGAAAGCTCCCAGAACGTGTCGCCGTCTTTCGCACTGTACGTCGATGCTGCGCTTGCTGAGTGTGTGAGAACAGCAAAGCTGAGCGCTGCGATTACAACGCTTTTCTTCCATACTTGTTTCATCAAGTTGTATTGCCTCCTTTTGATTTACGGCTATCATCCACAGAACTGCATGTGCGGATTTATTCCGTCATCGCGATGAAGGACACACAGCTTAACAGCGTGTCATAATCTTCCTTATCGCATGCGGCCTGCGAGGTTAGTTGTCGGATTCGGATTGAGGAGTTCAACCCTACGCTTCGTGAAATAAGCGATTCACCCCAGCGCCAGATGCGCGTTCAGCACTGCATTCCAATCCAGCGGAATGTCAGGCCGGAGGGCAGTGATGCCACTCCCTAAAAGATCCCCCGTACGTTACGTTTCGGCTCGCGTAATAGAATACCATATCCGGCAAGGCGAATCCTACCGGTAAATACAGGAACAGCTTTCAAAATTACCACGATCTAGACATTTCGCGGAAGAAAGATGCTTACCGTTGTCCCCTTCTGAGGAATGCTTGTAATGTCCATCCGTCCATGATGGCCTTCGATAATCCGATAACAGATCATGAGTCCCAGACCCGTTCCGCTGTCTTTCGTAGTAAAGAACGGCCCGCCTAGTTTAGGCAGCTGATCCTGCGGAATGCCGATCCCCTGATCGATGATTTCGACGATCAGCTCGCTCTGCTGATGCAGCTTCATATCGATCGTAATCACACCGCCGCTTGGCATGGCCTCGATCGCATTCTTGAGCACATTGACGAACACCTGCTTCAGCTGATTCTCGTCGCAGAGCAGTTCCGCTGAAATGGCGTCCGCACGCGAAACGATCTGTACATCGCGCAGAATCGCCTGTGTTTCAAGCAGCGTCAGTACGCTTTGAATGATTTTGACCAAGTCATGCTTACGGAATTGGTTCGCCTGCGGCTTGGCAAGCGCCATGAATTCCTGCACGATGGAGTTGATCCGGTCCAGTTCGACCAGCATAATATCGAAGTATTCATGATACTTGTCGATCTTCGTCTTCAGAAACTTCGAAAAGCCGATCAGCGACGTTAGCGGATTGCGAATTTCGTGTGCGATACCCGCGGCCATTTGACCGGCAACCGACAGCTTCTCCGACTGAATCAGCGCTTCTTCTTCCTTCTTCCGTTCACGCATATCGCGGAACACGCTTTGCACGACAGTGCCCTTATCCAAGTAATTGCGAATACGCGTGCTGGACACCTCGACGTCGATAATCTCGCCGCCCTCTGCAATCAGCTGGCATTCCAAGAACTCGTTGGGCTCATCCGTTTCCATAATCGCCTTCACACGCGCTGCGGACCGCTCCCTGTAATCGGGATGTATGTAACGAAAGCTCATATGTCCAGTGGAGAAATCGCTTTCCGAAATATTCAGCAATTTAAGACCTGCTTGATTGGCGAATAGAATGTCGTTCCCGTCATGTACAAAAATCGGTTCCGGCAAATATTTGATCAATCGTTGGTAATTGTGCATGTCGGATCTGGCATCGACATCGTCCACACATGGATTGCTTTTACCGAGCTTACGCTTCACTTTCACAGCAAGCGGCTTGTTACAATATACGGCTTTACGCCTCATGTCTCATACCCTCCGGGTGATGAAGTCTACATAAGAATTTCGCCTCTAATTCTTGCAAACCCTGCACAGTTAGAAAGTTTTAATGTTGTTTCATTCCGCGAATCAGCGTTTGAATCCCCTGCTTAAATATCGGCAGCGTCCGCTCAAGGAGCTGATCTGTAGGTTCTGAATGGTTGCTGTAAGTGCTTATAAAGCCCTGCAGATAATAAAACAAGATCCGTCCATTGTTCAATGCTGCCTCTTGATTCGGCTCCTCAGACCCTTCAGAGACCGTAATACGCAGCACCTTCATAATGTGCGCGAACAGCCGGTTGCGAATGACGTTAACTTCAAGCTCGGGCTGCAGTTCGTCTACGCGTACCGAGGCGGACATAAACAGGACCGTCTGCAGACTGCCGCTCGTCAGGCTGAATAAAATATATTCGCTGCATACGGCGAGCAGTTTATCTAAGGCTGCTGTGCCCGGTTTCCCGATTTCATCCAGCAGCGTCTGTTCGAGCGTGAGCAGCGAAGGAATCGCAATCTGCTGCAGCAGCTCTTCTTTATTCTTGAAATATAAATAAATGGCGGTATGCGAGCAGCCTGCTGCTTTGGCAATTTCGCGCATCGTGACAGCGGAATAGCCCTTCTCTGCAAATAAAGCGGCCGCGGATGCACGAATCGCGGCTTTCATCTCTTCCGTTAATTGTTGTCTTCTTGTAGTCATAGGAGGAACACCTCATGTTCTAGTTTCGATTAGCTTGATAACCATTGGTCACAGAATAACCGATGGTTATACTAACGTCAACTTTAATGCAAAAAAAGAGCAGCCGATGATCGGCTGCTCTTAGCTATACTGCTAAATAATAATATTAGGACGTAAATTCTTGTACCCATTCGCCGTTATAATACGCCACGCCGATTTTATTGAAATTCTTGCTGAGGATGTTCGCTTTATGGCCCGGGCTGTTCATCCATGCCTGCATGACTTCTGCCGGCGTACGCTGACCCTTCGCGATATTCTCACCTGCATAAGAGTAAGAAACGCCATAAGCACGCATCATATCAAACGGCGAGCCGTAAGTTGGCGAATTATGATCAAAATAATTGTTCGCATACATATCCTTCGCCTTGTCCAAAGCGACTTTCGTCAAGAGCGTGTCGGATTTCAGCGTACCCAAACCTGCATTGGCACGTTCTTTGTTCACAAGCGTAACGACTTGAGCGGCAAATGTGCTCTTATCAGTAGTGCTTGTCCCTGTATTGGTATTCGTGTTCGATGATCCACTGTTCGAAGTACCTGTTGTAGTTGTTACCGGAACCTTAATCGTCATGCCCGCCCAAATGATATTCGGGTTAGCGATCGTTGGATTAGCCGCAATTAGCTTGCTTAGGCTGACTCCGTATTTCGTTGCGATTTTGTACATCGTGTCGCTGCTCGTAACCTTATACGAGACGGAACTGTTCACTGTGGCTGCTTCTGCCTTCTGCAGGGCTGCTCCTCCTCCAGCTACGATCAAACCGGCTGCGAGTACGCTAGCTACACCTATACGAAATGGTTGCATCTTCATGAATATTTCCTCCTTGTTATGGTTATCGTGTGTGCCGACCTTTCGACGCCACTCATGTTAACACGGGGAAATAGCAAAAACACCTCATAAAATATGGAAACCGTTCGTTTGCACGTTAAAAATCATCGAAAACAAAGTCCAATTTATCGGCCTTTTTCAGGTTGCAGGCCGCGCATGCACAGACGCAGTTTGCAGGGGAAGAAAGACCTCCCTTTGACTTCGGCAGCACATGGTCGATCGTGTCCCCGTAACGACCGCAATACTTGCAAATATAATCGTCGCGCTGCAGCACCAGCAGCCGGAAATCCGTCTTCGTATAGAGCTTATGAATCAAGCCCGGATTGATAATGCCGGCGGCACCTTCCTCCACCATCCGAACAGCCATTTCCGTCGGAATATCGGTCGACCAGCGTTTCCCTGTTTCACGGTGTCCGCGCAGCCGAATATGTCCTCGACCTCGATCATTCAGCAGCGAAGTTTTGTAGGAGAAAGCACCTTTGATCGGATGGATGTTCCGATCCGGCGGGCGCACCGCAACCTGTTCAACAGCGCTGATTTCCGCTTTCAGGCTTTTGATCTTCGCCGCTTTGGATCGTTTGTGGCGGCGTTTGCGCTTCCGCTTCGTTGCAGTTGGTGCGGCTTCGACAGAGACAACAGCAGCAGCGACAGGTTGTTGTTGTGCTGCAGCTGAATCAGTCAGCTCTCGCCCGGTATCGTTTCCTGCAGCTGCTGAGGCAGCTTGTCCGTCCTGGACACTAGCTGGAGCTTGCAGCTTGGACGCCGAACTGCGTTTCTTGCGGCGGCGTTTGCGCTTCCTTGCCGGCTTAGCAGGAGTATCTTCCTCGGCTGTTAGGTAAGGCTCCGATACCTGCTCTTCTTCATGTTCATCCTCGTCTTCGTATTGCAGAAATTGAACAGCCTCTTCCATGCTGTCAAACGCTGCATCTCCTACAGCATTCTGCCGCTTTCTCTTGCGCAGACAAGTTCGGCAAATCCCGCGCCTGCCGCTGCTGCCCGCGCGTTTCGTGAACGCTGTAAGCGGCTTCTCTATTTTGCATGCCGTGCATGGCTTCATATCCATTTCAATCACGTCCGCTCCGTTTCCTTATCAGGTCGTCGTCAAGCCGTGCAGCTTACGAAATTGCTCCGGTGTAATCCCTTCCGCTTTGCCGAACGCGGCAATAAAGTGGCTGGGATCGCGATAGCCGGACAATTGCGCTATTTCTTTAATTGATCTTTTGTCGCCGAGGCTCATCATTTCCTTGGATTTAATCATCCGCAGTCGAATCAAGTAAGCGTAAGCCGTAATGCCAAACGCTTGCCGAAATAGCGAATTTAAATAGCGGGAGCTGATTCCGAGCTGCTCCGCCATATCGGTAAGGCTAATGTCCGGATCGCCGTAATGGAAATCCAGCCAATGCAGCAGCGGATCCAGCTTCTCGAGATGCTGGAATACGGAGGAACGTCCGCCCTTTTGCCCATATATTTTGATCATCGTGAGAAACCGGTAGAGCTGCGCGGAAGCATTCAGACCTGTCCGATCTTCGTCATGCTGCGCTTGTTCAATCATAATCTCTAATTGTGACGTAATCGGTGCGTCTTCATTCCAATTCAGCCATTCCGTTTGCCGGATCCCTAGGGACGCCAGCATCGATGCTGCCAGCACACCGCCGAACGTCACATACATCGTCGACCACTTCTTGCCCGGTTTCGCCGCATAGAAATGAGGTACTCCCGGGAATAACAGGGAACCGTTGCCTGGCGGAAGCGAATACTTGATTCCGTTCAGCTCAAATTCACCTTCACCCTCTATCGTTTGCAGCCAATGAAAGCACGGATAGCCCTTTGTCCGGTCCACAGCCTCTTGGTCAGGATTGATTCCAATACTATCTACATAAAGCGGCAGCTCGTACTCACCCAGCGTGAACATATACCGGCTGCGCTGTTGACCGTCAATGAACCCTTTATTCCGCTCGATGATCTGTTCCATATTATCATATCCTGCCTATTCTTTTTTATATATCTCTTATCCGCATCTTACCATAAAATAAAGCTGTTATCATTCACTTCATTGGAGGAATTTGCGAATATGGATACTTCAAAACTGCCCAAAATGTTATATGGCGGCGATTATAATCCCGAACAGTGGGATTCCAGCATCTGGCCGGAGGATATGCGCATGCTGGAGCTTGCCGGCATGAACATCGCTACCGTAAATGTTTTCTCCTGGGCGATGCTCCAGCCAAGCGAAGATACGTATGACTTTGAAACCCTTGACCGCATTATGGACATGCTTCACGCGAACGGTATTTATGCCTGTTTGGCAACGAGCACAGGCGCTCATCCGGCTTGGATGGCTAAGCGGCACCCCGAAATTCTTCGTACTGATTTCGAAGGTCGGAAACATAAATTCGGAGGACGCCATAACTCCTGCCCGAACAGCGAAGTTTACCGTACTTACTCCACTCGACTTGCCGCGAAGCTTGCGGAGCGATATCAGCATCATCCGGCTGTGCTGCTTTGGCATGTATCCAATGAATATGGCGGCGAATGTTACTGCGACCAATGTGAAGTGGCTTTCCGCGGCTGGCTTCAGAAGAAATACGGAACTTTGGACAAACTAAATGAACAATGGAACACTCGTTTCTGGGGACATACCTTCTACGAGTGGGACGAAATCGTGCTGCCAAGCGCGCTCACCGAGCAATGGTCGTACGACAAAACCTGTTTCCAAGGCATTTCGCTCGACTTTAGCCGTTTCAATTCGGACAGCATGCTCGAGTGCTATAAGCTGGAGTATGATGCCATTAAAGCATATACGCCGGATATTCCCGTAACAACGAACTTAATGGGAACCTATAAGCAAATCGATTATTTCAAATGGGCCAAGCATATGGACATCATTGCCTGGGATAATTACCCGTCCATGAATACCCCATCCAGCTATGTTGCGATGACGCATGATCTGATGCGCGGTCTCAAAGGCGGGGCACCGTTTCTATTGATGGAGCAAACGCCGAGCCAGCAGAACTGGCAAGCGTACAATACGCTGAAGCGTCCCGGAATCATGCGCCTCTGGAGCTATCAAGCCGTCGCTCATGGATCGGACAGCGTCATGTTCTTCCAACTGCGCCGCTCTGTCGGGGCTTGTGAGAAATACCACGGCGCACTCATTGAGCATGTTGGTCATGAACATACTCGCGTATTCCGCGAATGCGCACAGCTTGGAGCTGAGATGTCCGCTATGGGTACGAAGCTGCTCGGGTCAAGACTGCCAAGCCGCGTCGCCATTATGTTTGATTGGGAAAACCGCTGGGCAATCGAGTATTCAAGCGGTCCGACCGTTGAGCTGAAATACGTGGATGAAATTCATAAGTATTACCGTGCCTTCTACGATGGCGGCTACCAAGTGGACATCGTGTCTTTCGAGGACGATCTCTACGCGTATGACATCGTTATCGCTCCGGTTATGTACATGGTCAAACCGGGCATGGCTTCGCGAATTGAAGCTTTTGTCAGCAGCGGCGGGACGTTCGTGACGACATTCTTCAGCGGAATCGTGAACGAGAACGATATCGTAACGTTAGGCGGATATCCGGGAGAGCTGCGCCAGCTTCTTGGCATTTGGGCCGAGGAGATCGATGCACTGCTTCCGAACAGCAGCAACTCCATTATCATGAAAGACAAGCTTGGTTCACTGCAAGGCACGTATCGCTGCACATTGCTGTGCGATCTCATCCACAGCGAAGGCGCAGAAGTTATCGCCGAATATGGCGATGATTTCTATGCGGGCATGCCTGTGCTGACTCGCAATACTTTTGGCAGCGGAGAAGCCTGGTATGTCGCTTCCAGTCCGGATGGGCAATTCCTGCAAGGTTTCGCTGATGAATTGTGCAAACGGCACGGTATTGCTCCATTGCCTGGCAAGAAACCGGGTGTTGAAGTGACTCGCAGGGTGATCGATAATCGGGCCTATCTGTTCGTCTTAAACCACAACTCGGAGTCCGTCACGATCGAGCTTGGTACGGAGTCCGGCACCGACCTCATTACCGGAAACACATTCGCTGGGCAAGCTGTCATTAATGGCCGCGATGTCCTTATCCTTGAGCAATTTGCTTGATATTGCCTAGCTTGCAGATCGAATAGCTCCTTTCCCCGCTGAACATATTAGTTGGTGTGAAAGGAGCTTGATACTCATATGAGAAGATTTTTTGGTACGTTATTCGGTATTGTATTAGCTTTTGGCATTGGCGCTCTTATCTACAATGGGGTATCGGATCGCAACGTTACTCCGAACAACACTTACCACTCCGCAAGCAGAACGGACCTGAATCATCAGCGATTGAGCATCAAATCCAATGATGACCTGCTGCCGCTGAACACAGGTCACAGAATGCTGCGGACGACTCAGCCGGGCACGATGAGAGCCCAAAACAATCAGTTTGGCAATATTCCGTGGTACCAGCTTTATTATGGCGGTACTTGGAATCCAGGCGGCGGCGGCGCGGCGAATCCGGGTACCGGCTATCCGAATGTAACCTATCCCGGCGGCTATAAACCCGGCACAGGAAACACTGGTAACACAGGAAATACCGGCAATACAGGAAATACCGGCAACACTGGTAATGCTGGTAACACAGGTAATGCCGGCGGTTCTAACTCGGCGGACAGCTCCTCCATCCAGCAGCAAATCCTGCAGCTGGTCAATGCAGAGCGTGCGAAAGCCGGCCTGCAGCCGCTGTCGCTGAATGCTTCACTTTCCAAAGTCGCGCAAGCTAAGTCCAATGATATGCGCGACAAAGGTTATTTTGATCACAATTCGCCAACCTACGGCAGTCCGTTCGATATGATGAAACAATTCGGCATTAACTACTCTTATGCCGGTGAGAACATCGCAGCCGGGCAGCAAGGCGTACAAGCGGTTATGACCGCTTGGATGAACAGCCCGGGTCACCGCGCCAACATCCTAAGTGCGAACTTCACCCAACTGGGCGTCGGTTATGCTCCCGGCGGCAGCATGAGTCCGTATTGGACGCAGCAGTTTATTAAGCCATAAGTTCTTAAGCAATATAAAGCAAGTAACGCGAATCCTTCGACACGAAGGATTCGCGTTTTTAAATTAGTTTGTTATTACTTCTATCGCAGGTTGGAATCAACATAACGGTGATTCACTTGTTTTTGTTGCTCCCCTCTGCTGAATGGCTTGCGATTGCTGCGATAATGGCCCGGCGCTTCCCCTACTTCTTTCTTGAACGCTTTCGTAAAATGGTGCACATCGGCAAAGCCGCAGTACGCCGCAATCTCTTCAATGGTGTTGTCCGATCCGGTCAACAGCTCCTGCGCATGGTGAATGCGCAGCTGGAGCAAGTAGCGGTGCGGCGCAACGCCGAGCTGCTCCTTGAACTTCGCGCTGAAACGCGAAGGCGACAAATTCGCTCTCGCAGCCATCTCACTGACCGTGAGCGGCTCCGCCAAATTCAAGGATAAGAAAGATGTAATCCAGTTCATTCGCTGAGGCGCTGCTTTCTCCGTTTGCTTCAAGTCCGTATGATCCTCCAGAATGGTAAGGATCACTTCTGTCCCTAATGATTGTGCCCGAAGCTGCATAAGCGGATCGCGATGCTGCCAGCACTCCACCATCGCGAGAAACTTGTCCCGCAGCGCTATAGGATGTTTCGGCCGCAGCCTGACCGGGATTGAAACGCCATGAAAGTCGTTCAGCCTCGGCTGAATGAGATGGCTATACGGCTCCAGGTCGATCTGACCGCTTCGCGTCGGAAATCGGTCCTCGCGTTGAGAATCGTAAAAAAAGTCCATATGGGCAAACGGCGTAATCGTATTCGTTTTCCCCTCCAGCACGTTCAAGCAGTTCGGTTGGATCAGACAAAAATCTCCCCTGCGAAACTCATAAGGGACACCTTCTACTTGAAAGACGCACTCCCCTTCTTGAAAATAAACGAGCAAATAATCAAGCAATTTCCGTTCCGCGGATAACCACGGCTTCCGTACGGCATAATCGCTCTCACGGATATAGGGAACAATCGGCTGCTTTTCCATCAATTCGGACAGGTACATTTCTCTCAGCTCCTTGACCGCAATCGGGTATGATTTGCTTATATTATATACGAGACGCAGTTGTTTTTGACAAAAGAATTGAGAGATCGAAACAAAGTCAGCGGCTAAAGAAGTGCTTTATAATAGAAGCATCTTAGCAGTACTAAGGAGAATTGACGATGACCACTACGAATCCATCCAACCTCGCCGAGCTTCCGCAGCTTGAGAGCGATTATACGTTGACGCCGGAGCAAGCCGCTTCTTATCAGAAGAACGGGCATATCCTGCTAAAAGGCATTGTGACGCCCGATGAAATGAGCTTCTATGAGCCGCTTATCGAACAAACCGTGCGTCAGCACAATTACAATACGAAACCGGTTGAAGAGCGCGATACGTACGGCAAAGCATTCATTCAAATTTGCAACCTATGGGAAATGAATGAAGGCATTAAACGTTTCGTTATGGCACGCCGTTTCGCTAAAATCGCGGCTGAGCTTATGGGTGTCGACGGCGTTCGGATCTATCACGATCAAGCGTTGTTCAAAGAACCGGGCGGCGGTCATACGCCATGGCATCAGGACCAAGTTTATTGGCCGCTTGATACGCCGAACACGATTACATTGTGGATGCCGCTTGTACCGATTTCCGAGGAAGTCGGCTCAATGACCTTCGTCGATGGATCGCATACTTCCGGCTACATGAGCCGTCAAGCGATTTCCGACGAATCGCATAAGACGCTCGGCTCTTATATTGAAGGCAAAGGTCTTCCGAAGACCAACTACGGCGCCATGTCTGCAGGCGATGCAACCTTCCATGCCGGCTGGACACTGCATTCCGCACCGGGCAATCCAACGAATACAATGCGCGAAGTCATGACAATCATCTATGTGGCTGACGGCGTGAATACGATGGCAAATCCCGACAGCAGTGCACGCGAATCCGATTTGAAGTCGTGGTTCCCGGGCGTCAAAGCAGGTGAGCCTGCCGTATCCCCGCTCAATCCGCTTGTGTATAAGAAATAAATGAAAAGGCTAGCCCTCAAGCATCATCTCGATGCTGCGGGGCTAGCCTTTAGTTATGAGTTCGTTTAGAAATCGATGCGTACCGCAGCAAGCGAATATGGCGCTACTTCCACGTTCAGTCGATCGCCCGCAAGCGTCACAGCGTTATCGTCCGGAATCAGGTTTTCGTTTACATCAACCGCATAAGCCCTTACCGCTCCTGTAAAGAGCTTAAATGAAGCCGTTGCGCGTTTCCCATCTGCTTCATACATGCGAATAATCCAGCTTGCCCCGCTGTTTCCTTCCGGAACTTTAATTGCTGACACCGCAACTGCGTCATCCAACTGCTCCACATACCCCGCATCCGCCGGCTTTGAACCCAGTCGTTTCGTACCTGACAGCACATTCATCGGATGGTTGCGCCGGTAAGCCTGCTCGATCACATCGCGGCTTGACGCCGATGCTTCCGCGATACAGACCGACAGGTTGATGCGATGATGATTGCCAAGCTCCGGATAGGGATCCGGTTCGTAAGATCCGCGAATAAGCGAGACGGACATCGAATTATCCGTTCCACGGAAACCATATTTGTTACTCGTCACGATAAACAGCGTTGGTTTGCGCTCATTATCGCTACGCAGTGCTTGCACGAAGCTATTGCCCGGCAATTCCATATCTCTGGCTTCACGTACAATCGTCCCAAACGGCACATCATACTTGTAAGCATCGCTCGAATAACCTATCGGGAAATGGAACTGCAGCTGCGGAATACCAGCCTCTCTGCTGCCCGCTTCCTGCCAGTCGCATTCTACATGGAAATCAAGGCTTGTACTGCCTGCATCAAGGGAAACGCTAACATGAAGCGACGAGGCTTTGAACTTCATTTCGTAACTGATCGTTTGCCGCAGATCGCCGGATACCGTCTTTTTCAATAGTACCCGCTCATGAATGCTGTCGATTTGCATAAACCGGCCGACCCACCATGCCGCCATTCCTTTGCTCGGATCCTCTTGAATAAGTCGGAATAACCCTGCCGGTCTGGCAGGATCGATCAAGTCCTCGCCGGAGCGTTTGTCGATTAAGGAAATGACTGAAGCGTCTTTCGAATCAAAAACAGCGCGAACAAACTCATTCTCGAGCACATAATCCTCATCTCGGTCGACCCTCGGATCCGCGATAACAATTTGCGAAGAGTAGCCCTCGCCTTCAGCAACGATCAATGTACTGTAGCCGCATGCCGAAACCTGCACACGCACAAGCAAACGTAAGTAATCATGCGACCAATAGGCATTTCGGCCGCTATCCAGCACCTGGCTTGGCACGATCTCGCCCGCAGCGGTTTTCACGACGATCGCCTTAATTGGGCTCTTCCAATCCCACAGCAAAATCTCGACCGTTTCCTCTCTCGCTTGAAGCGAGGAATTAAAGAGATGGACGATACGCGTACTTCCGGCCCCGCGTTCTACCTGCGTAATTTTAAAATCGCGCGTCCCGAAGCCGACACCTGCGCCTTGCGCCGTATTCGAGGCCGTATGGCCGATTTCAATCTCCGATGTATCGATATCGGCTGCGATTCGCTCCAAGGCGAGCTTTCGGTTCGTTCCGGCAATCGCCATCGTATTCTGAAACAACCCCAGTGCATGCTCGCGCGTTTCGATAACACCGGACCCCGGCAGGATATCATGGAACTGATTAAACAAGACACCGCGCCATGCTTCCTCGAATGCGGCTCCCGGGTAAACCGACCCATGTGCTGACGCCGCTACCGAGCTGAACAATTCGGCTTCGTTAAGCGTAGCCTCCGATACCCGATTGGCATTCTTAATACGTGTCTGGGATGTGTAACAGCCCGTAAAGACGACATTCATCTCGCCTTTCACGACAGGCAGTTGATCCGCAACACGCTCCACCTCTTTGAAATAATCCGCATAACCGCCAAACCGTATCGTCGGGCAGATCGGCCATTCCTGCATCGCCCGCAGACGATTCAAGTCGCGTCTAGTCGGCCCGCCGCCATGATCGCCTACCCCATAGACATACAAATAGGAATTCAAGCCGGTTTTCCGGCAAATGTCCGGTACGTAAGAGGTGAAGACCGGACGAACAAAATCGTTATACCAAGTCAGTTCGCGGTAGACGATGACCGATTTGCCGGAAGGACCTTCCCAGCGTGTCAGCGGGTCTCCTTCAGCACCGCGGCAATGGTAGTAATATTTCACACCGCCATTCGCCAGTATTTCCGGTACCTGCAGGCTATGTCCGAACGTGTCCGGCTCAAAATCCAAATTCAAGCTATCCGGCGCAATATCAAATAAGCGGCTAAGGTAGCGTTTCGTATAGAGGATATGCCGTGCTAAGCTCTCGCCGCTTGGCATGTTCTTATCCGCTTCCACCCAGTGCGACGCCGTAATTTCCCAGCGGCCTTCCTTCACTCGGCGTTTAATCTCCTCCAGCATTGAAGGCGCGTATTGCTCCACAATCCGATAAATCGAGGCTTGGGATTGGGAGAACGTAAACTCCGGGTACTCCTCCATTAGATTGAGCATCGTCCGGAACGTGTCAATGGTAACGGAAACCGTTTCATCCCAGCCCCACATCCAGTTCATATCAATATGCGCATGGGACACTGCGATCACATCGTAGCTTTTCGCATCGGCAGCTAAGCTTTCCAGCATACGCTCCGCCTCAAGCGCTGCTTGCTTCACGATGGCTCCATCCTCCGCGATGCGCTGTTCTATGTAATCAAGCGTACTTGCAATCACCGCATCATACTTTAATGCATTCACCTTCGACAGCTCCTGCGCGAATACCAGCTGCGAGAGAATACGGTCATTCCATTCGTTGCGGCCGCTATTTTCGAGGTCATCCCAATAAGAGTGCGGCTCCGGTCCGATCAGTCGTCTAATTCTCGTTTCGTTCATTTTCAATTCCTTTCCTCTCTGAAATGGATTTGAAGAAAAATGAAGAAATCAGCACACAAACGGCACAAGCCTAGCATAGCGCTCCAAGTCCAAGCCTACAATTAGGAATTATTAAACTATGATGAGGTAATCTTAGCGTGTTCCGACGAAAAAATGACCCGCAAGCAGTCACTTTGATGTTCAAGTGTGCTGCCTGCGGGTCATCGTGGGTGTAAGTGCTAATTTAGAGAGAAATTACGCGGCCAGTCGCTTGGGATTCGAATGCAGCCAGAATAACTGCAAGCGATTTGCGACCTTCTTCGCCGGAGATGCTTGGTTTGGTGTTCGTCAGAAGCGAATCGATGAACGCATCTACAACGCCGCTTGTTTCTTGCTTATCGTTTGTGCTGATTGCACCCACGTTATAGCGTTCAACTGTGCCGTTGCGAAGCTCCACGATGATTTGATCCTTCGGATCGGTACCGATCTTCATCACGCCGTTCTCGCACCAGAATACAGTGGAGTTGTCTTCGCCTTTGTAGTACGTCCAGCTTGCTACAAGCGTGCCGATTGCGCCGCTCTTCATGCGAAGCAAGCAAGTTGCGTTATCGTCGACATCCGTACCTTCTTTATCAAGCGTACCGATATAACCGGTTACTTGTGCAACTTCATCGTCAAGCAGGTAACGGATCAAGTCGGATTTGTGTACGCCAAGGTCGCCCATAGCGCCCATAATCGCTTCTTCTTTACGGAAGAACCAGCTGCCTTTGCCGTCTACGCTCCAGCCTTCAGGACCGGGATGGCCGAAGGAAGTGCGGAACGTCAACACGCGGCCAAGCGCGCCGCTTTGAAGAAGCTGCTTCGCTTTCACGTGCGGAGGCATCAAGCGTTGGTTGTGGCCAACCATCAGGTAAACGCCGTTCTTGCTGGCTGCTTCGATCATTGCAGCCGCTTCTTCGTCTGTGGAAGCCATCGGCTTCTCAACAAGCACGTGAGCGCCTGCGTTTGCCGCAGCAATTGTAACCGGAGCATGCAGATAGTTTGGTGTACAAACGCTGACTGCTTCCGGCTTAATTACGCTAAGCATTTCTTCGTAGCTTGTGAATGCTTTCGCATTGTATTTCTCTGCAAATTCTTCTGCACGTTCGATAACGGGGTCTACGAATGCCACGAACTCTACGTTCGGGTTAGCAGCGTATTCCGGAATATGACGGCGCTGAGCGATCGCACCGCAGCCTACAACGGCTACTTTAATTTTCTTCATGTTGAGTAACTCTCCCTTTGATCCATAATTATGCTTTATGGCCGTTTGCTTTCAGCCAGTTCATGCTCGTTTGTACCGATTCAAGCGGCGGGTTTGCACAGCTGTCTTGTTCAACAACCAGCCATTCCACGCCTGCTTTGTTAGCCGCGTCGATAATATCGTTAAGCGCAAGGTCGCCATTGCCAAGCTCAACCGTATCGATATGGTTTACAGAAGTTTCTTTGCGGAAGTCTTTCAAATGAAGCAAAGGCAGACGGCCAGCATATTTTGCAATATAAGCTAGCGGGTCTTGATTGGAATATTGCACCCAACCGATGTCCATTTCCACTTTAAGCAGATCTGCATCCACTTTCGTGTACATCGCATCGAAAATATATTCGCCGTCGATTTCCGCAGCAAATTCGAAGTCATGGTTGTGGTAGCAGAATTGCAGGCCTTCTTCGCGCAGACGAGCGCCGAAAGTTGCGAATTTCGCGATCAGCTCGCGCCAGAACGCTTCTCCGCCAGCCAATTGCTCAGGGGATAACCATGGGCAGATCACATAACGTGCGCCGACTGTTTTAAGATATTGGATTTGTTCTTCCAAGTTCTCTTCTAGCTGCTGCAAGCCGACATGGCTGCCGAAAGCTTCAAGGCCAAGCTCTTGCAGAAGGTCGCGCATTTCTTCAGCCGGAATATCGCCGTAGCCTGCAAATTCAACACCTTCATAGCCCATTGCCGCTACTTGGCGAAGCGTGCCTCTGAAATCTTTAGCTGTATCGTCACGCAGTGTAAACAATTGTAATCCGATTTTCACTAGTGATCTTCCTTTCATGATGACGGATGAACGCCTGGTCGGCGTCAAGCCCGGTTAGTTGACCAATCTGACAATCATTATAGTGGATATAGAGGCGTTCGTAGATGTATTATATAACAGTGACATGTACAATTTTGCTGCAAAATGGGGAGAGACATTTGATTACCGAAATTATGAGCTGCAATTACTCCTATCATTCACAGCCCTTTCAAATCATCAATCGGGACGGACTACGCGCCTATGTGTTTCGATTGCAGGTGGATGGCAGCTGTGAAGCGCTCGTCGACGGACATATGCAGCGGATTGAAGCCGGTGATCTGCTGCTTTTCAAGCCCGGTGATTACTATCAGCTGAATATTGCGCCAAGTCATACGCAAGATGAAGCGGAAGCGCAAACCGAGATCTCCAGCGGCGATTACTACGTCATCTGCCGAGGGAGCTGGCTCGACGAGTGGTGGAGCCGCAAGGATCGCCCTCAGCGGGTAAAGGTTGTACCGGATGAGCGCTGGCTGTCGGTCTGGCAGGCCCTTATCTTAGAGAAACGGCGCTTTGAAGCAGAGGATCGCGAGCTGGCCGATTACTTGCTGCGCTCGCTCTGCCTCTGCATTGACCGCGCGATTACAACGCAGTCGGTGTTTCAAGGGAAATCCTTCGTCGCCACACGCATGAAAAACTTCATCGACGAGAACGCCGCACGATCCTTTACGATTGCCGAGGTTGCCGACTGTGCTCGCCTCAGCGTATCGCGCACCGTCCATCTGTTCAAGGAATGCTATGGCATGACCATCATTCAGTATACCCAAAATGTTCGATTATCCATGTCCATCGACCGCATCAAATACAGTACCATGACCTTGGAGCAAATCGCGGTCACTTGCGGTTTCGGCAGTTATTCTTATTTTTATCGCGTGTTCCGTCAGAAGTACGGCGTGTCCCCCGCAGCCTATCGGCTGAGCTAACCGCCCGGGACTAAATTGGAAATGAGTTCGCTGGGCTCTACTTGGAAACAATAGCGTAAGCCTATGTCCGAACAGCCTGTTTACACCTTATTCATACTACTCGGGAGGTCGCTGCCCGCATGCGATTCAAAGACGTATTCTCCATTATCGGCCCCTCCATGGTGGGACCTTCCAGCTCTCATACCGCTGGCGCAGTCCGAATCGGACTTGTTGCCAGTCAGCTTCTGGGCGGCGTTCCGGATCAGGCAGAAATTATTTTCTATGGCTCCTTTGCCGCTACCTATCAAGGGCACGGTACGGATGTAGCGATTGTCAGCGGATTGCTTGGATTCGCCACGGATGATTATCGCATTCCACAGGCGCTCGATATCGCGAGTGATCGAGGCGTTGCTATTTCGTTCGAACAGGGAAAAGGACTCTTCTCCCATCCCAATACGGTCAAACTGGTTTTATCCGTCGATCAGCCTGTCCCGCAGCAGCTATCGTTGATAGGAACCTCCATTGGAGGCGGTAATATCGAAATCGTCGAATTAAATGAGTTTTCCGTTAAGCTTACCGGTAACTATCCGACGCTCGTTATCCGGCATGCTGACCGCCCTGGGGTTATCGCCGATCTGACTTCCTTGTTGAAATCGGAAAGCGTCAACATCGGTCATATGTCCGTTGATCGCAAAGGCCGAAGCGGCGATGCACTGACGGTCATTGAGCTGGATGCGGCTCTGCCCGCTCCGCTGCTGGAGACAATCAAACAAATCAACCATGTGCAAACCATTTATACCGTAGATCTTAGTCAAACAGAGGGGACGGGTACATCATGAATTTTCGGACGTTATCGGAGCTTGGCGAGCTGTGCGCGCAGCGCGGACTTTCCATTGGCAGACTGATGCTGGAGGAGCAAAGCGCTGAGTCTGGCAAGTCGACTAAGGACGAGTTCGCCAAAATGAACGCCTACTACGGCGTCATGAAAGAAGCCGTTCGCCGCGGCCTGCATGAGAATACCACTTCGCGCAGCGGGTTGACCGGCCTTGATGCGCAGCGCGTGCTGGCGAAGCGGCAAGAGCTCGAGCCGAGCCTCGGCGGATCAGCCAGCGATGCGATGGCCTATGCGCTCGCGGTTTCTGAAGTTAACGCCTCCATGGGCCGCATCATCGCAACGCCAACGGCGGGCTCCTGCGGCATCATCCCCGGCGTCTTCGTCAGCACCCAGGAGCGCTTTGGCCTGGCTGACGAAGAAATGGTCAATGCCTTATTCGCCGCCGGCGCCATTGGCTATGTCATCGCCAACAATTCCTTCGTCTCCGGCGCCGAAGGCGGCTGCCAAGCGGAGGTAGGCTCCGCCATCGGCATGGCGGCCGGCGCGCTTGTGGAGCTTAGGGGCGGCACACCCGCGCAAGCGATTCATGCCGTAGGCCTGGCGCTGAAGAATACGCTCGGGTTAATTTGCGACCCCGTCGGGGGGCTCGTTGAAATCCCGTGCATCGTGCGCAACGGCTTCGGCGCCGTTACGGCATTGGCTGCCGCGGATATGGCGCTTGCCGGTGTCCGCAGCGTGATTCCATCTGACGAAGTCATTCAAGTTATGCTCGAAGTCGGCTCTGCCATGCCGGAGATCCACCGCGAAACAGCCGGAGGCGGCTTAGCTCAGACCCCAACAGGCCGAAAGATTATGAGCGATCTGAAGAATAAGAAGAAACCGTAACCGCAGTAAATTGCTTGGTGCAATGTTTTTCGATGGTGGTTGGCTAGCGCTGGTTTTTGGCAATTTCCGGTCGTCGATAGTTGTTCGGTAGCACAATGTTAGATATCTCCACGCTAACGAATCGTAGGAGCCTTATTTGATCCAAAAACATCGATTTGAAATTCTAACGAATCCTACAGGTCTAATTCGCTCGAAAATCATGCATTTCTACCTGTTTCGGTCCAAATAAGACCTCTGTTATTCGTTAGATTAATGAAAGTGCCTATTTCTCCAAAATAAGACCCCCACGATTCGTTAGCGTGGTGAGGGTCGGGTGTGAGGTTAGCGTTCGTGCGGTGAGGCCGGGCGAAAAGTTACCTTGAGCGTGGCGAAGGACGGCGAGCTCCACTCCCCGCCGCCTCATGGCTTAGCACTCTCGTCCTCCCCACGCCCGCCTCAATCCCGCGCAAGCGGAAAACTCGCCTTTAAACCAATGCTGCTCATATCGATCGCTTCCCAGCCAAGGCCATAGGCAGGCGACGCGGGATCCAGCGTAAATTGCACATTGCCGCCTTCCCCTTCCGCGATCAGCATCGGATCCGCGTTCAAGGTATGCGCATCAAATTTCCCATCGAGTACATTGCGCCATGCTTCCCATGGAATAGGTACCAGCCCTCTTTTATCATCTCCGTAGATTCCGCTTACCGTAAGCTCCTTTGCCCCATTATCATAGAGATTGAAGTCCGCTTCCTGCAGTCGATCATCCTTCCAATTGACGAAATGGTACAGCTGATCGCCCGAGTTCACTGCAAGATTACGCAAGATCGTAATCTCTCGATTCTCCTCGCCTGCCATCTCTTGCGTGCCGAAAGCAGCCCGCGCATCATTGTGCACGAGCAGATTATTTTCGATCCGGTTGCCAATGCCTTTGGAGAAAATGACGAACCACAGCACGCCGCTGCCGGCGCTGTACAAATCATGGACGACGTTGTGCGAAACATGGAAGTAATCCGAAGCATCGTCCAAATAAATACAGAAGCCGAAGGAGAAATAGATACCGCTGTGATGAAACCGATTGGCAATAATGCGGTTGCCGGTTCCCGCTCCCCAAGATTCCAGCATCCCGCCATCCTGACTGTCCTTCATCACATCCCAAATGTTATTGCGGGTAATCAGATTATCCCGCGTATGCGTGAAACGCCAATGATTCTCCCACGTAACCTCCGTTCCGTAATAGGATGAAGCCATCGCTCCCTGCCTTAAGCCTTTCAGTGAAATGCCGTACCTCGGCATACCATGAATTTCGTTATGTGACACTTCATTGCTTCCGCTTTGATAGAGCTGTATGCCGGAGCTGTGACCTACCAGCTCACCGCCAAACCGGATCAAATTATTCGAAATCAGATTCCCTTTGCTCACATTAGCCTGCTCAGCGCTAGCATAGTCGCCTTCCCCGGGAGCGATGCCGATCACATAAATTCCGTTGTAGCCGGTGTGCTCGATCAGATTGCCCGTGATTTGATTTCTCTCACAATACCCGTTCAGCACGATGCCGCTGAAGCCGCTGTTCCGAAGCCGGCAGCCCCGTATTGAAATGCCGCAAGCATTTTCTAGATAAATGAGTCCATGCCTGCTCTCCGTATGCTCGCAGTTGCTATCCGGCATGCGATACTCCTGTGCATAATCGGAGCACTCCACCGTTAAACCTTCCAGCACAATGCCTTTCACCGGGTGGCCGGGCGAGCTTCCAACCAGCTCGATTACCCGCTTCACGGCCGGAGCGACAATTAGCTGCTCATCGATTGGCAGCTGCCTCGGGTAATAATATAATTCACCGTTAGACGAATCGAAGTAATATTCTCCCGGCTCCGTCAAGAGTGACAAAGCGCCTTGAAACCTGTACCGCGAGCCCTGGTCGATCCCCCATGGTGCCGGCTCTTTAAACGAAACCAGACCTTCCTCCCAGCGAATTCGGTCGATCGTTTTCGTTTCGGTGAACCAATTCCACTCGCCTTCCCCGGGCCAAATATGAACCTGAGCATCGCCTGGAACATCATTGAATCTCGGAATCTCATCCGTATGAAATCGGAAACCGCTTCTCGAATCGCCTTCTCCTTTGCCTGCTACGACATGGTAGCCTTGCTTCGGACTTCTGGCTGCCAATGCGCGTTCACCGTTCTCATAGAGCGTATGAATTGCGCTTCCGGCACCAATCCGGGCACGATAGATATTGCCTTCATAAGGCTCCCAGTCCGTGATCGCGCTACCGCCACTAATCGTGGCCCCCTCCTCTCCCGCTGCACTCCGATAAGTCACCGTGCAGCCATCCGAGGCAGCGTCTCGTTCATCCAAACGCAGCGGTTCCGTCAATTCGTACCGCCCTCCGCCAATCCAAACGGTAACGTCCTGGTTATAGCCTTCAGCCAGCTTCATCCGTACCAGCTCTCTGGCACGTTCAACTGTTCGAACAGCCGCCTCAGCAGTCGCTCCCGTGTTGGCATCAGCGCCATTCTTAACCGAAACAAACAACTCCATCTGAATAGCCCTCCCGTTCCATGTAAAAAGAGGCAAAGGTACACGACTGCTCCCTCTGCCTCTTTGGCTTTTTTACTTCTTACTAACTAATCATCCGTATTATTTTTTTAAGCCTTGCTTCACGAGGAACTCATCCCATTGCTTCTGAATTTCCTGATCGATCTTCTCTTGACCTGCCGCTTTCAGCTTCTCGATATATTTCGGCATAATTTCAGCAGGATCCACAGCACCGGTTTCCAGTGCTTGCGCAAATTCATTGTTTACCGCATTTGTATTAGCAAGCTCTGATTTAATCGGATCTTGATTAACGGAGAAGCCATACGATGCCGCAACCATGGCACTGTTGTTCAGGTCGATCGTTTTTTGCCATACATCAGGCGTTTGCGGCGCTTTCAGGTAAGCATTGAACTGGTTACCGAATACCCAGTCTACATTCGGCGCATAGCCGGAATCTTTGATCGGCTCGATGTAGTCGCCGTCTTTCTTCGTGTAGTGTTTGCCTTCAATACCGTAGCAAATCAAGTTGTACAGGTATTTATCTGTGTTTAACAGGTTGATGAACATCAAAGCGCGTTCAGGGTTTTTGCTTGTTTTGCTGATGACTTGCATAGCGCTGGCAATCCCCGTGAAGTAGCTGTCGGAAATCGGAGCATAGACGACTTCATTGCCGCCATTATTGTTCATTTCATCAATCTCGCCGCCCGGCTTAGTTGTAAATTCGATACCGACCGCGACATTGCCTTTCTTCTCCAGATCCCCGAAGTTTTTGAGAATCGGAGCATCCTCATTGATGTAGCCTGCTTTATACCATCTGTGCATCGTTTCGTAGTATTCTTTCTTCGTATTGATTTGCTCTTCACCTGTCAAAATGGAATAGTTCGGGTCGTCTTTCTTGTACGAAACGGCCAATCCATCCGTGCCAACCCAGTCAGGACTTGTATAGATGCCCCATGAGTTCATGCCCATACCGAACGGAATAACATCCGGTTCGCCTTCTTTAATCTGTTTCAGGAATGGTTCGATGTCTTTGTACGTATGAATGGTGCTCACGTCGAGGTTGTATTTGTCGGCAAAACGTTTCTGAATGACCAAACTCTTCGTTTTAGCTGCAACCTGGTAAACCGGGAAGCCATACACTTTACCGTCATTGGCTTTCATATCCGGCCAGAATTTATCCGGAATATTGGCGCGTGCTTCAGGTGCATATTTACTGATCATGTCGTCGGTAAGCTCAAGCAATGCGCCTTTATCAATATTCGCTTGATAGCTGAGCAGCCAGTACTTGGAGCCCCATGCGACATCGAATTCTTCTCCGGCAGCCATGATTGTATTCAGCTTCGGATCGTATTCATCGAAAGAAAGCGGCTTCAAATCAACCGTTGCGTTAATTTTCTCTTTCAAATATTTATTGATTTCATCATTGACGGCTTGTTGATCCGGACCTGGCGGGTTACTCGGATAGTAGAACGTCAATTTAACTTCCGGCAGCTCTTCTTTGGCCGGCTCTTCTGCCGTATTGTTCGCAGCCGGTTCTGTAGTTGTATTGGTTGTATCCGTTGCAGCCGTATTCTCACTCGCATTCGTGTTCTTGTTATTCCCGTTGTTATTGCTGGAGCAAGCTGCAATGATGCTGAAGCATAGAAGTAGTAAACACCATTTAAGCACAGTAGACGATGATTTCATTTTCACTTGAAAGACACCTCCGTTTTTAGTTAACCCCATACCTTGTATTTAAGCAATAACAAACTTCACAGTCCCTTTCCTGCTCACCCCCTCTCAAGAAATACCGTTACCCTTTCAAGGATCCTACTGTGATGCCCTTCACAAAAAACTTCTGGAAGAAGGGGAAGATCACGAGCATCGGTCCACCTGCCAGAATCGCCATCGCCATTCGAACTGACAGCGTAGGGAAATTGGCAAATTGCAGCTTGCTTGCCGCTTCAGCCAGCGGTGAATTGGCGAGAAACTCGATCTGCGACAAAATCCGAACAAGCAGCAGCTGCAGCGGCACAAACTTATCGTTATCAATAAAGAGCAAGGATGTGAACCAATCATTCCAGTAGGCGAAAGAAATGAACAGTCCAAGCGTCGCAAGTGCAGGCGTCGATAAGGGAAGTATGATTTGGACAAATATCCGTGTTTCGCTGGAACCGTCTACTTTTGCAGATTCAATGATTTCAAGCGAGATCTTGTCCAAGAAGCCCTTCATAATGAGAATATTGTAGGGACTGAGCAGCAGCGGGATGATAAGCGCGCCGAGCGTGTTTTTGAGATGCAAATATTGAGTCATCAGCATATAGAACGGGATTAATCCGCCATTGAACAATAAGGTGAAGAACACATAGAAAGTAAGCGGGCGGTTATATCGAAAATCTCGCCGAGAGATCGGGTACGCGGTCAGCGCGGTAAGCAGCAGCGCAATCACGGTACCAATCACCGTAATCGTAATCGTGACGCCATAGCCGCGGAGCATAATGGTCGGTTCCTTCAACACAATCCGAAATGCCTCCAAACTAAACTCACTCGGAATGAAGCGGTATCCGTTCTGAACGAGACTGTTCTCGGAGGTAATCGATACTGCGATGACGAGCAAGAACGGAAGCACGATGAGCGCGCTGACAATAAGGAAAAATGCATTGATGAACCAATTGGATTGCTGCATGGATTTCGCATTCGACATAATCCCAATTCCTCCTAGAATAAAGCGCTGTCCTTATCGACTCTACGCACCAAATAATTCGCTGATACAATGGTCACCAAGCCGACCACAGACTGCAGGAATCCGACAGCTGCGCCTGAGTTAATGTCACCCAGCTTCGTAAGCGCACGATAAACGTAAGTATCAATAATGTCTGTCGTCGCAAAGTTAAGTCCCACGTTATTAGGTACAAAGTAGTGCAAACCGAAATCCCCGCGGAAAATATTGCCCAGTCCGAGAATAAACAAAATAATAATAAGCGGCTTCAGCAGCGGCAGCGTGATTCGCGTCATCATTTGTACTCTGGAAGCACCGTCGAGTCGGGCCGCTTCGTAATATTCGCTGTTAATGCCCATAATGCCGGCGTAGTAGACGAGTGTGGAGAAGCCGACACCCTTCCATATCGATACCAAAGGAAGGATAAAGAGCCATGGCGTTGTCTCAAAATACCATTTGTGCGGCTCCATCCCGATGTTCTGCAGAATATTGTTCAAATAACCGCTCTTATGCTCCAGAAAGGCGTAGGCTATATAGCCGACAAGGACGAGCGATATAAAGTAAGGCAGAAACATCGCGGTCTGGTAAATTTTCACCATTCGCCCTGATACTTCATTAAGCAGCAGTGCGAAGAGCAGCGCGGTTACCGTGCCAAGCACGATATACACGCAGTTATACAACAAGGTGTTCCGAATGATACGCAGTGCATCCTGCGACTTAATGAGAAACTCAAAGTTATCGAAGCCTACCCACCTGCTGCCGAAGATGCCTTGATCATACCGAAAGAACTTAAACGCAAGAATCAAACCGACCATCGGGAAATAATTGATGACTAATTTGTAAAGAATGCCCGGCACGGCGAGCAGCAGCAGCTCTCTGTTCTTGCGCAAATGCCGCCATTCCCGGCCTAGCCAGTTTCCTTTGCTGCTTTGTCCCGAATTCCTCATGACTTGTGACCTCCTCCTTCTGACCTTCATGTTGCCATGCCCAGAGCACGAAATATAGAATACGATTTTCGAAAAGCTGTATCCGGCACGTGTAAAATGTTCGAATTTATGCAGTTTACATGCCTGCAGATACAATAAAACCGCCGTTCCCACTGCCTCAAGAGGCATTGTGGGAACGGCGGTCAAAGGACAAGTCCGTTATGAGATGGATTTCTTCATCCGGTATTCCTTCGGCGTGCTTCCGAACTTCCCTTTGAATAGCCTGAAGAAATAGCTCGGATTCGAATAGCCGCATTTCTCCATAATTTCGATGACTGTATAATCATCGGTTTCAAGCAGCAGCTGCGCATGTTTTAGTCGAACCTCATTCATATACTCCGTAATGGACATGGAGGTGCTGTCTTTAAACATCTTGCCGATGTATGCCGACGAGAGTTTAACGGTAGCCGCGATCGACTGCTGACTTAAATTAATGTCAGCGTACTTCTGTTCAACCAATTCCTTGATCGTCTCCAGAATCATATCGTTGCGCTCCATCGTTGCCGGACGCTGACCTTCGCAGATCCTCGCGCAAAGCGACAGCAGCGCAATATACATTTCCTCCAGCGTTTCTTTCTCCTGCGTAATTTGAGTCGCGTATTCCAAATCGACATCAAATTTGATGACCCGGTTATTCGCGATCTCCGCTGCCGTATTCTTCACCACCCAAGCCAAGTTGGAGACCGCTCTAAGCATATCGTCATACCCGAACGTCGCCAGCAATGTAAATGCCTTCTCGAGCTCGCTTCCCGCCTCGGACATTTGGCCTTTCTTCAGCGCCTCAGAGAGCTTGCGTTCAATAACATCCGGGATAGCGGATTGCTTGTTGAACAAATTCTCCTTGATTTGATCGGGGGTTATCACCGCCATATGGCCATAGATGATCTTGTAATTACACACTTGCAGCGCCTGATTATAGGCCGACGAAATGTACGGAAATTGTGGAATAGGATCGCTTACTCCGCAGGAGAGCGATATGCCATAGAAATGAAGAATCGTTTCCTGAATTTCTCGCACAATCGGCACAACCTGCTCAGCCAGCATTGCTGCTTGTTCTTGTGCACTTTCGGCAGTACCTTTGTCTGTATTAGGCGATTGTCCAGAAACAATCAGCACCACGTGGTCGCCTCGCACCTCCACCACTTCGCAGAGATACCGTTTCGCCATGATTTCATTGGCAATGTTGACGATTGCAAAGCTGTAGAGCTTCTTCGCAGCGCCTGTCGTATTGCGATCAAACGCCTGAAATTCATCGATCCGCAGCACGCAGACGAGCAGCTCCTCCTTCACCGAGATGCCAAGTCCATGCTTCTCGATCACTTCGAGCATATCATGATGCGTAAACAGACTGCTGTCCATCAGCAGCTTGCGCAAATAGTATTTGCTCACGATTTGCTCCGAGCTGATTTCCTGCAGCTTGTGCGAGAGCCGCATATAATTGTCGCTCATCAAATGCAGCTCATCGCCGTCGAATGGCGCTGCACTCGACTCCCCTCTTGGTGATTGCAGGCGAATACGGCGCAGCATCCGTTCAATCGGCGTATACAGCTTGTAGGACAGCCAAATCGACAAGCCGATGGACAGCACCAGGAAAATACCCGTAATGGCGAATGATTTCGTCCGCGTTGACCGAACATCCTTCATCATTAAATCGTAAGACTGCACATAGATGATCGTCCAATTTCGAACGCCGTCATCCATATAGGATACGAGCTGCTTGCTGCCGTCGATCTTGCCAACGACAAAGCCGGATTGCTGCTGGTTCATCGCTTTATCTCGCTGGACCAGCTGTTTGATTTGATCTCTCTTAGCCTTGTCCTGATCGGTTACGGCATCATCCGAAGAATAGAGATGGCCGTCTTGATCGGCAATGTAAATTTCATTGCCCTCTTTGTCATTGCTGACCGCATCCATCCTCTTCAAGCTCTCGAACACCCAATCGGATTTGATGTACAGAATGATCGCCGATTCCGCCCTGGAGAACGGTTTAAGTGAGTTCGTAACGAGAAAAGCAAAAGCATCGATGCCTCCGTCTGCCTTCTCCAGGCTGACAGGAATAAGTCTTGACGTAGGATGGGGCTTTGAAGGATTAAAGAGCCACTCGCGGATGCTTGCTTTTGTTTTGCCGCCGTCCAGCAGGAAGGCGCTTGTCGTGCCGTAAATTTCATTTTGCGTGTGATTATAAATTGCAATGGAATGAAGAAAGGAAGCGCTCTCCATAATGCTCGACATCCGCTGATAGCCGCGTATAAAATCCATCTTAGGCAGCTTCTCATCGAATAGAAGTGTAGCGAGCAGATTGTCTTTATTCACATAGTTGGATAGATGATTGATAATTTCATTCATGTACGAGAGGTTATATTGAATTTGCGATAATACCTTGAGGTTGGACTGCTCTTGGTTGCGTCTGACGGAGTCTTCGAGCACATACGTATTAGCTACGGCTAATGCCATGAGCACTATGACCATGGAAAGCATAATGGAGATTAAAACACGCTGCAAATATTTTTTCGACTTGTATATACCGAAGCCTTTCACAGTTGCTCCCCCTTTAGCACGGAAACTTCGCTTACCTATTATTATGGCAAATTGTAAGTAAGTCTGCTATATCAATTTCACGCGGTGCCGTAAAGCCGGTTTCTTTACGAAGACCGTTTTTTTCATTATAATTAGCCATTAAAGAGGTGTGACATGATCATAATTAAAACAAAAGATGAAATCGAGCATATGCGCAAAGCAGGCGAAATTCTCGCAGCCTGCCACCGCGAAATCGCGAACATGATTAAACCCGGCATCACAACCAATGAAATTGATCAGTTTGCTGAGAAATTTATGGAGCAGCACGGCGCGAAGCCGGAGCAGAAAGGTTATAAGGGCTACGCGTACGCGACCTGCGCCTCCGTCAACGACGTCATTTGTCACGGCTTCCCTTCGGCAACTCCGCTGAAGGAAGGCGATATCGTCACCATCGACATGGTCGTCAACTTGAATGGCTGGCTGGCTGACTCCGCTTGGTCATACGCGGTAGGCAAAGTATCCGCACAAGCGAAGAAACTGCTACAAGTAACTGAAGAAGCGATGTACAAGGGGATCGAGCAAGCCGTTGTGGGCAACCGCATGGGCGATGTGTCGAACGCGATCCAGAAGCATGCTGAAGCAGAAGGCTTCTCCGTTGTTCGTGAATTTATCGGTCATGGCATCGGGCAGGATATGCATGAAGAACCGCAGGTACCGCATTATGGTCCTCCGGGACGCGGAATTAGGCTGAAAGCCGGCATGGTCATGACCATCGAGCCGATGCTGAACACAGGCGTGTGGCAAAGCAAAATCGATTCCGATGGATGGACTGCCCGCACGATGGACGGCGGACTCTCCGCTCAATATGAGCATACCATCGCCATTACGGACGAAGGTCCGATTATTCTTACCAAACAATAGGATGTAAAAAGGCTGTCTCCACCAATGCGCTGCGGCGCATTGGTGGAGACAGCCTTTTCTATTTCGCTGATGGTGCGGCGAGTGCCTCTACGAGAAGCATTTCTCCACAAGCGCCATCCGGATATACAAGCCATTCTGAGCTTGTCTGAAGTAGGCCGCCCTCGGGTCGCTGTCTACCTCAGGATGAATTTCTCCGGCACGCGGCAGCGGATGAAGAATCATCGCATTTCCCTTCATCTCATCTAGCAGCTTGCGATCGATTATATATTTCCCTTCCGCCTTGCTGTACTCCTCCGGCGAAGGGAATCGCTCCTTCTGAATCCGCGTCTGGTAGAACACATCCGCCGTCTTGGCAATGCCGGACAGATCGGTTGTTTCCTCGTAGGATATGCCCTTCTCATCCAAGTACTGCTTCACGTAGGAAGGGATACGAACATTATCCGGTGAGATAAAGGACAAATGAACATCCTTGTAATTCGCGAGCAGATAGCTCAAGGAATGCACGGTCCTGCCATAAGTCAGGTCCCCGATCATCGCGATATGCAGCCCGTCGATATGGCCGAATTCCTTCTGAATCGTATACAAATCAAGGAGTGCCTGGGTTGGATGCTCGCCGGAGCCGTCCCCCGCATTGATAACCGGTACATTCGAAACCGCTGCGGCGCGTTTCGCGGCGCCAATATCCGTATGACGCATGACGATGAGATCGCTGTAGCCCGAAATGATGCGAATCGTATCTTCCAGCGTTTCTCCTTTAATCGTGGACGAGAATTGGCTTGCATTCTCCGTGCCGATTACGCGGCCGCCCAGTCGGTGCATGGCCGATTCGAAGGAGAAGCGGGTACGTGTGCTCGCCTCGAAGAAGAGCGTGCTCATTATTTTGTTCGGGAAACGCTGGTTTCCGCCTTCCCGCGCCACCTGCTCCATCTCTTTCGCTGATTCGAACAGCTCCTCCAGCTCTCCTCGATCGAATTGCTTCGCTCCGAGTACATGATACAATCCACTCATTCTTCGCCATCCCCTTTTGCGCGTTGTCCATTCGATTATAAGCCAGTCCTACTCGTACATTCAAACCATGCCAATGATAAATTACCCAATAATCAGCTTCTCTTCGGGGTACTTAATATCCGGCTTCTTCTTACCGGACGTGAATAAGGAGAAGAACAAGAACATCCCGATTCGACCGATGAACATGAGCAGAATGAGGGTGATTTTGCCTGATATGTGAAGCGACCCCGTTATGCCCGTCGACAGCCCGCATGTACCGAATGCGGAAGCGACCTCGAACAGCACAGCCGAGAGATCATAACGGTGCGCTTCCGCCATGAGCACAGCGAATATGCCTATAATGACGAGCAGCACGGACATCGCAAAAAACACAAAGCTCTTATAGACGTCATCCTTGCTAATCGAGCGGTTGAACAGCCGAATCTCCTTCTCGCCTTTGGCAAAGTTGATCATCACGATCACAATAATAGCGATCGTCGTCGTTCGGATACCTCCGCCAACGCTTGACGGACTCGCCCCGATAAACATCAGTACCGAGATGAGCAGCTGTGACGCCTGATGCAGCGAGGATATATCGATGATCGTAAGGCCGGCGCTGCGCGATGTGATGGAAGTAAACAAAGCATTCATCAGCTGTTGGGGAATAGGCATATTCGCGAAGGAATGACCCGCTTCCGTCAGCCATATCACGACAAAGCCGAGCAGGATGAGCACGGCGTGCGTGACCATCGTAACCTTCGTGAATAAGGAAAACCGAAACCGTTTATTCTTATGTCTTGCCCATTCCGTCAGCTCAGCAAGAACGGGAAAACCGACAGCCCCAAGCACAATGAGCGCCATCGTTACGCTTTGTACGAAGTAGTCGTCCGAGTAACGAATGAGTGAATCCCCAAACAAGTCAAAACCCGCATTTGTAAAGGCTGAAACGGCATGGAATAACCCGTTAAACATGGCACTCCATAGCGTGTCCGAAGCGCCGCTCGTATAGAAATACACGCTGAATAGGATCGTTCCCAGCAGCTCGATCGCGAGCGTGAGCAGCAGCACCAGCTTCATCAGCTGCATGAGTCCTGACAGCTGGTTCCGATTCTGATCGATCATGATGAGCTTACGCTCCAGCAGGCCGACCCGCTCTCCCAGCAGGAACCAATAGAAGCTGCCGAGCGTCATGATGCCGATCCCGCCGAATTGGAAGGCAAAGATGAGCACCGCCGCGCCGAAGACGCTGAACGAATCGCCTGTGCTGACTGTCGTAAGTCCCGTAACACTCACTGCGCTGGCGGCCGTGAATAAGGCATCAATGAATGACAAACGCACGCCGGGCTTCCAGCTGACAGGCAGCATGAGCAGCAGCGTAATGAATAAAATCCCGATTACATAAGCGGATACGATGAGCCTTGCAGGTGACATTTTCCGAATGATTGCACGCAGCATGAACCGACTTCTCCCTCTCTTAATCTTCAATAAGTTCAATTTTACCAGTGTAAGCGAACATGCGATACCCCATACCCTGATCCCAAATAGCAAAAAAAGCAGTGCGTGAGGTTAATCACGCACTGCCCTTTACTGATTATAAGTGCTAGTTAATTAATTTTGCATTTTTCAGCAATTTCTCCACGATGACCGATACTTCCGCACGGCTGATGTTGGTAGTCGGATGCAGGGAGTGCGTTGCATCTCCGGATACGATTCCGAATTTCACGTTAACAGCCACTGCCGATCGTGCCCATTCGCTAACGGTTCCTTGATCTTTAAAGCTTGCAAGAGCGCTGGCGATGCCGCTTGCTTGGATTGTCGTGTCGTAGCCTGCCCATTTCATTGCGCGTGCCAGCATAGACATGGCTTCTTGACGAGTTACATATTTATTCGGTGCAAAATTGTTCTCCGTCACGCCTGAGATGAGGCCGTATTCGTAGGCTGCAGAAACGGATTTCGCATACCATACGTTTGCGGCTACATCTTGGAACTGTGACGTAGTTTTGCTTGCTTTGATACCCAGCGCTTTCACAAGAATCGTTGCGAACTCTGCTCTTGTCATATTACCGCTAGGATTAAACTTACCGGCGGATTGACCCTTCACGATCATTCTGGAAGCTAGGTCTTCAATTGCAGACTTTGCCCAGCCGGACTTCACATCTTGGAATGCAACTTGCTCATTTTGGCTAACAACTGCGTACATGCTGTTCGTCAAGCTGTTGATTGTCACAACCGTTTTGCCGTCTTTCTCTTCGATCCATGTCGGCACTTGACGCATCGTGCCGTCTTCGTCGATTACAACACCAGTGGAAACGTTGTTCGATCCGGACGGAATCGCAATGCTGCGCTGTACATAACCATTGAATTTATCCATGATAACTTCTTTGCCTTCATAAGAAGCAACCATGTTAAACGATACCGGTGCTCCAACGATTGTCGTATTGTTTGCTGCTGCGGATTTGTCGATTGTTTGCTGCTCTTCTGCAGTAGGCTTCACAATTTGAATCGAAATTTGAATATCGTTCAAATCCAAGCCATTTCCGAGAAGGATCGATGCTGCATGCAGATCCAATTCAGTCGTATCGAGCGTATAAGATGCGCCCGGAGCCGTAAATACGATCGTCGCTTGCTTGTTAACAAGCTCTTGTACCGTTTGCGCGCTTAGAACGGCTTGAGCAACATCGCTCGCTTTCTCCGATTTCAGGTTGACGATTACACCGGCTGCACGATTCTTCAGTGCTTCTTGAAGTGCTGCATCGTCTACTTTAACGGAAGCAATCGTGCGGCCTGCTTCTACTGTTTCAGTCACTTTGCTTGGCGCGTCGATTGCTTTGCTATCAGTACCAGTGCCTGTGCCTGTGTCTCCTCCGCCAATTGCGCCGCCGCCAATGCCGCCACCCGATGGAGCATCTGCTTTGGCAGGGTCATGCAATACAACAACTTTAATGGACTTCTGCATTGGATCTGCACCATTCTTACTTGTTGTTGCTGTCAGCGTGACTTCTGCATCTGGCTGAGATTTAGAAGGTCTTACTACTGTTCCATTCGCTGCGATAACAGATGGATTACTCGAAGTCCATGCGACGGACGTTCCGTAATTGCCTGCTGTCGGCAGGTTCAGGTCGGTTGTTACCGCTTGTTGATCCGCGTTATCCTGCTTAATCAAATTCCATACGATTGCAGCCTGTGCCGCTTGCACGGATTCACCGTCATTCGTATCCGCACTTCTGATATAGAAGTCGTATCTTTCCCACATGTAGTAGCCGTTCAGCGTAAATCTCGCATAGAGGCTGGCACCTTGGTTGCCTTCTTCTGCAGTCGGTCTGGTTACTTTACCCGCTGCGGAGAGATACGGAGAAGGATCTCCAACACCATAGCCGTTATCCGATTCCCAAATAATCGCACCTCCGCCATCGAAGCTTGCAGGCAGCACCAAGTCTTGCGTGACATCGATCTCAGAGACGTTCTTGCCGAGCAATTTCTTGACATCGAGTGCTTGAATGGCTCTGCGAATCTGCGTCTCGATTTGATTGTCCATATCTGCCTTAACGGTTACATCGAATGTATTCGTCTTCGTCACAGTGCCATCTGTTACAGTCGCAGTCAGATGTACAACTGCATCCGGTTCGCCAAATACCGGTTTATAAACGATTCCTTCATTGGTCACATACTGAGTCGTATCTGAGCTCCAACTAATCGATGTGCCGTTAGCACCATGTAATGGTAGTGTCAGCGCTTCTCTGATATCTGTTGGATCGAGGTTGGCACCGCGAATCGTATCCCATGTCAGATACGAGAGATCCTCATCAACAGGGTCAACCGAGTTAAGTGCCGGAACCTTCACGGTGAATGGCACCGTAACGGACTCCGTTCCTCTTGTAACTGTGGCAGTCAGCGTGACGTCCGTATCAACCGATTGTCTGGTTACCAGACCTTCATTCGAAATGATATTCGGCGTACTGCTCCAGCTGATCGTCGTTTGAGTGGCTTTGTCATAAGTCGGCAACGCCAGATTCGTATAAGCCTTATTCAGCTCGCCATCCGGATTCTGGCCTTTGATGCGATCCCACGTCAATCCGTTAGCAACATCCGATACGAGACCTCCATCGGAAGCTTCTGATCCGGCGAAACGGAATACATCAATATTGAGTACCAAGGGATGATTACCTGTGAACGATGTTTTAGCGTTCGGCATGACTTTGCCGCCGTCAATCTCGAACATGTTATGACCGGGCTTAAGATCAGTTGCGGTAAAGCTGAACGTATGCACGCCATCAGGCTTTCCATCACCATCGATATCTGCCGTATCCGCAAGCTTCTGAACCAATCCTTCAGCCTGCAGATCCCAACCAAATGTTTGCATCCATTCAGTACCAAACAAATTTCTGTACATATTTCTGACTTCAATCGGTGTTTCAATCGTCCATTCTCTGGCTTTATGCCAATCAACCATGAGTGCATAAATATCACTCACCGGATCCGTTACGGTTCCTGTAATGGTGAATGTGTCGTCATTGGTGTAGTAGGATACGGTATTGGCCGGATCCTTCATAGCACCGTCCAGATCTACCCGTGTCTCGACATTGTCTTTGTACAGATCGATGTAAGACACCGATTTATTGCCCATATAGTCAATGACCGTTACCGGAATTTGACTATATCCTTGACCGTATCCGCCTGCATCCCGATAACCTGTTAATTGGCGATCGAAGAGATAAGTGCCCGCAGGATAAAAAATTTCCTGACCGTTTTGGCTAGCTCTAAAATCTTTGGAAAGATAATGGAGAACAGCCGACTCCTGCTGATCGCCCATTAACAATACCGGTGCAAAATCAGGATTAGGATTTAAAGGATCACTACCATTTGGCGTTGTCAAAGTTCCGGAAAGATACGGATCATCGGACTCCGAATGAACTTCCCTATCCATTCCGTCGAAGTCTACAACTGCTTCATCTGTCGATAGCGTTCCGGCAGCTTTGATTGGGATACTATCAATTAATGTACCGCCATTCATCACATCAACAGTCGTATCATTGACATTGGCATTATAGCTAACGGTGCTGGAATCACCTACTGCGTCAACGACTGTGAATACGAGTGTATGAGCGCCTTCGGCCAATTGCACCGGATAACGCAGATTTTCCGGACCGGCGACCGTATGAATAATGCTGCCCATCACTACCGGAGCTCCGCTATCCACTTGTACGCTTACTTTGTAGCCTCTTGATAACACATACTTATCCGAAATGGTCGTATTCAGCATCAAGGATACTGGCCCTTCGCCCGGTGTTACGGCATAGGCTCTCGAAGTCGTCGTACCTGTTTGATCAGCTGCTTGACTCGTGTTCAATGTGATCGTCGGCGCTTCGTTACTTACATAAGTGTCAATCCCGATGAACGGAACACCCGGACTGTTCCAAACTTCGCCATTCTTAAGGAACACATAGCCCACTCTGTACATATCGGGCGCTAAGTCGCTCGGAATTGCGATATCCGCTTCAACCGAGTACTTCTTCTCGATATGATTCGTCAAAGTCGTGGACGTAAAGGCAACATCGACCGGAGTAGTCTTCAGTACAGAGAACCTACCATCGGCCTCGCCCATGATGACAGCTTGAACTTTTTCGAGCTCTTCTCCATAGGCATCAATGCTTAGATTCACATTGCCGCCCGGCTTTACATTGGCATCCCAGTAAAGGCTCCTGACACCATGATTGTAGGATGCCGAGTGGAGATCGATCGTAACGGCGTTCTGGTTATTCTCGATGACGACCGTTTCATCATTGCTTGCATTGCCTGCACGGTCAAATACATAGAGATTGAACACATTTTTGCCGTTCTTCAGCCACGGATCACCGTAATTATCCTTGCCGGATAAGTCAATTTGATAGGTGCCGTCTTCATTTTTCGTGATCAACGGCATTTCAGCCGGCGTCAGTTCAATACCATTCTGTGCGAGAACGACATTCCCATAATTATTAGGTGTAATACTCTCGTCAGCCACTGTGAATTTCAGCGTGTAACCGCCGCTAGCCGCCACTTCCGGACTATTGAAGTCTTCATAGCCTTGGTGCTTCAGAATCGTCACCGCAGGTGCAGTGGTATCCTTGAACACAGGCAGATATACGGTTGGCTGCGGACGAGCACCCGGATAGTCAGCCGTTGCCGTTACCGCAAAATAATATTGACCGTCAGGGACAGGTACGCCTTCATTCGTGCCATCCCAGATCATGTCACCTGTCATAATTGCGGAGGATCCGGATGTATATGGATCCGCTTTAGGCTGCCACTCATCATCCGTTAAATGCGTGACCGGAGTGTGAGTCTGATCCACAACGTCTACATTAAGATGACGTGCATTCCGCAGCAAAGCCAGAAGCGAAACCGGTGCGATTCCCATACGTCGATCGAAGCTAAAGGAATAGAATTTATCTCCCAATGCTTTCTCTTCAGCCGTCTCCGGAAGCGGGTGGAAGAACGTCCCAATTGGCGTCGCTATGCCGATGGACGTTGGCTCATTATGCGCCCATACGCCGGAATCGTCTTGCATGATCGGTGTATCGATGATGCTTGGCTCATCCCATTTACCGTAGAAGCCGTTATATGGCACACTTAGCGCAGGCAAGCTGGCATTAGCCGGCTGAAGTTTGATATAACCTTCGGCAAATGTATTTCTTGTGAAGCTGTTATCAATCGTCAATGTAACATCGATGTTCGCCTTCCCATTAGCCGGAACGGTAATGGTTGTCACATCTTGACCCTTTGAAGTAAATTCCACAGTGGAATCTTTCCTATACTTACTACGGATGTTGTCTGAACTTGAATCTGACGCAACGTTCAGGATATCCTCCATAACGGTGCCGCTTAGATCGTATTTAACCGGCTGGTTCGTCAGATTCGTAGCCGTCAAGGTGAACGTCGTCTCTTCGTCGATTTCTTTCAGGCTGATACCTGCCGTTCCATCCGCCCCTGCTACGACAACAGGCGTTTGCACGGCCAGATCCGGACGAATCATACCGGAGCCTTGTCTTCTCGGTTGATATTGCGTCATGTAATCAGGTGCATCGGCATCCGTTACATAATCACGTACAGCCGGGATCGATGTATTCATCAATAAGTTCTTAACGGTTTGCGCAAATTCCCTCGTACCCGGCGTAAAGCCTTTCGTATCGATCAAAGCTTGCATCACATCCACAACAGCGCCTGCTACATATGGAGCTGCCATCGATGTACCGCTCTCCTGCTCGTAGGCATTATCGGCACCATTAGCAATTGCCGGATCCGAAGATCGGATGGATGACACGATAATATGCCCGGGAGCCATAATATCCGGCTTCAAGTTCAAATCGCTTGTCGTACCCCATGATGTAAAGTCAGTAGGATGACCCGGATTGGAAGCTGAGAAAGCCGAGCCTTCCACATCCGAAACGATCGTAATTGGAATGGCTCCATATTTCTTGATCTTCGCTCCCGCTGCCAATGTTTGAACAACCGCCCCACCAATGCCGACATTACCGCCGCCGTCGTACTCGTTAAATATTGCGATGGCCGATTCCAATACAAGACCATCTGCATTGCTAATGAACGAAAACGGAGTGTCATGCATCATGCCTTGCGGTGACGGAGCTTGATTCTCGTCGCTATTGTTATAGACGATAACGCCACTCGCACCGGCATTCTTCGCATTTGCAACCTTGTCATTGAATGACAGCGATCCGCGCTTAATAAGGACGATTTTACCTGCAATATCTGTTCTGCCTGCAAAATCAGCCGGAACGCCGACTTTATCCGGACCCAAGGAAACGATCGTGTTAGTATCCGATTCAAAGCTATCTAATCCCTCGCCATGAATGACAACGTCCTGCTCGTTCTCATCCATGAATTGGAAGCCGATCGTTCTTTTGTTAATCAAATTGTTCGCGGCAGCTACCGTGAACGAATCCGGATACACGCCGGGAGAACCGATTTTATTCAAATCCGGCGTTTCGCCTAAGCGAATCGTTGATTTCAAATTCTTCGACTGCCCATCATAGGCGTTCGAAGCATTGCCTGCCGCAACGACAACGATATGGCCGGCATCCGTTGCATTGCGGATTGCAATGCCAATCGGATCTTGAGGATCTCTCTCATCGAAGGAGGAGGAGGAACCCAAGCTCATATTGATGGCATCCGCACCAAGGGAAGCCGCATGGTCAATCCCCTTCACGATGTCCTCTTCCAGTGCGCCCGGCAAATGATCGGAGAACACTTTCTCCGCGATGATCTGCGCTTCCGGCGCAACGCCATCTAGGATAGGTCCGGCTCCTGCGGCAATCCCGGCAACGTGAACGCCGTGTGAGCTGGTATTGGAAGTTGGCAATTCAACGCGCGGAATGATGTCATCGTTCTGATCCGCCCAGTTGTAGCCCGCGACTACTTTCAATGAAGTCGAACCGTCTTTTCTCTTATACTTCCCTGTCTTGAATTTCGCTTTCGCCATAGCGCCAGGAGTCGGATCCGGGAACGCTTCGTGGTTATAATCCACGCCCGTATCGACGATCGCAACGACCATGCCTTCACCCTGGTAACCAACAGGCTTCCCTACTGCAGCACCGCTCCACAGATCCTCGATATGCGTAAATTCGTGCTGCTTGTTCAAAGTAGATTCAGCCGGCATGAACGTGCGCTGCAGCGTAACGGATTTCACGCCTGGCAGCGACTTAATATAGTCGATATCGCTAAATTTGATATGATCCACGCTGAAGCCTTTGAAAACATTTTCATATTCTTGCTTGAAAACAACTTGACGAGCTCCCGTCTTCGCGCCTCCGCTTAATTGGTTTATAGCGCCATTTCCCGATAGACCGCTCTGAATGAGGTCTTGTGTAGCCTGAATATCTTCAAGCACTTTATTTCTTGCATTGGTTACAGCTTGCTGCGTTGGACGAGGACCGCTGTTGGCAGCCGTCAGTTGGGAAACGGTTTGTCCTTCCAGCTGTACGATAACATTAACGATATCGTCGGGTTTATACGGATTACCGTCAGCATCTACTAGCTGAACCTTCAACTGACTTTGCACATAACGCTCGCGAGCAGCATTGAGGCTTTCTGCAGCTTGCTGCTTGAAGGCATCAAGCTCCGATTGCGTTAGCGACGAATCGCTGGCATAACTTACGGAGATCCCCTTGTGTTCATCTTCAGCAGGCGTATTCGGAAACAATCCTTGCTGTCCCGGAACTGGGCTTGGAAGCACGGCTCGATCGCCAAATGCAGTTGCCATGTTCGACATCATAAGAGCTGAAACGGACAATACGGCGATGCTCTTGGTGAGTCTTTTTGAGAGTAACTTAGAATAATTCATCTGTTGCAACCCATCCTCTGTCAATTTTTAGTCAACGACAATGTTGACGTCTTCTCTCTAGCGACATACAACTATGCTTTATGGGGTAGATCCTTTGAAGCTGCTTCGATTTCACCGAATGCCCAGAAACTAGCCGGAACGTCAGACCATGTTGCTGCAACTGCCCCGGTTACTTTACTGCGACCCAAGAAATGATTGATCATCGTAACTGCTTCTGCGCGAGTGAGCGAGTTCAGCGGACGGAATGTTCCATCCTCGTAGCCCTTAATAATGCCTTTGGCATAGACCAGTTCGATGGAGGCACGTGCCCAGCTTGTCGTAATATCTTTGAACGTACTTGCTGCCGACGTATCTGCCGAGCCTAGCAGCTTCGCTATAATCGCTGCCATTTCTGCGCGTGTAATGTTTTGACCACCGTGGAAGGTGCCATCGTTATAACCTTTCATGAGGCCCATCTTCGTGACGGTAGAGATCGCATTCTTCGCCCAATAGCTGCCATTAACATCGGAGTACGCAATATCTGCACCTTTTGCTTCGACTGGAGCGATTTGCGCGATAATCGTCGCTACTTCGGCACGCGTGATTTGAGCATTCGGACGGAAAGTACCGTCTTCATAGCCATGCACGAAAGCTTTCTGAACGGTTCCTTCGGCGAGGTAGTTGTCTACGCCCGGAATCTTCACGATGGAGAATGTACTGAATTTAGTTACTTTGAACGATAGACCCTGCTGGCCGGACTTGTCGTATTGGACAACCGTACCGTGGACGAGCTCTTTCGTTCCATCACCATGCTCAATATAGATGGCGATATCATTCAGATCATCCGCGTTCAAATCTCCAAGCGGCAAAACAAGAGTTACAGGCTGTCCCTCAAGATTGGTTGCAATTTCGACAGGCTTGCCGATGACTTTCAATTCATTGCCGCCTGCAACTAGTTGTACCACTGCCTGTTTAACAGCGTTTTTTTCGAATCCGGCCGTATCTTGAATCGGATTAATCGTGAATTGTACATCTGCCTTCGTGCTGTTCAAGGATGTACTTGGAATTTGCACTTGGACTTTAGTCGTATTGATCGCTACATCAGCCTTGGCGTCTGCCAGCTTCTTCACTGCATCGCTTGGAAGCGTTACGGATTGGCTGGACACTTTGTCTTTCTCATCCGTTAGCGTAATGTCCACGGATTTCTTACCTGCAGTTAATGCCTTCGCTGCATCTTCAGCGGATAGAACGACTTCGTCCTTGAATGTTCCGTCCGGTTGCGTAGTGCGAGTATTTGTCGCATCGCCGGCTCGCCCAACCTCTTTGGTTTCACCGTTGCCGACAAATCCACCACCACCACCGCTAGGCGGTATTACTGGATCCGGTTGTTTGATCAAGTCTAACGTTACCGGTAGTACTTGCTCGTCGGATGCCGGTTGCAAAGCTGTTGCTTTAACGCGAACCTTAATTTCATCACCTTCAGCAACATCCGTAATTTCAACCGAAGTTCCCGAAATGGCTGTGTAGGTGCCGTCATTCAACGAATATTCCATTGCGTTTGATACGCCGTTTAACTTCGTCGAGCCGTTGGTAGACCCAACTGCCAGTGTGGCATTCGGTGCTGCTGCAGGCTTAATGTTTGACAATCCGACTACGAGGTCTTGCGCATCCGATGCAGGCTGCCCACTTGTTTGAGCAATTCGCGCAAAAATATGATCGCCCGCGTTAACCGGAATCTCAACAGTTGTTCCTTCGATTGGCGTGTAGGTGCCGCCGTTCCCTACTTTGTACTCCATCCCAGTCGTTACGCCGATCAGCGTAGTTGTCCCACCTGTAGTTCCTAGTTGAAGAGCTCCTGTTGCAGGTGCTGCGGCGGCCTTAATATCCGCTAATGCCACAGTCAACGTTTGCACCGGAGAAGCAGGCACTTCTTCGGTTGCAGGTATGTAGACTTGGATCGTATCGCCGACATTGACCGGAATGTCGATTGAGGTCACGCCTTCAGCAATGGCTTGGTATTCTCCATTTCCTACAGCGTACTGCATCGTCGCATTTATGCCGCTGAGCTTCGTTGTGCCTGCCGTGGAGCCCGGCGATAACGTAGTAGAAGGAGCACCAACCGGCTTAATATTCGCAAGCCCAACAGTCAACGTCTGCTCGCTTGATGCCAGGTGATCTACCGTCGCATCTACGTAAACCTTGATGGTATCGCCGACTTTAACGGCAATGTTATCGATTGAAGTCACACCGTCTGCAATGCTTTCATATGCTCCACCGTTAACGGAGTACTTCATCGTTGCATCTACGCTGCTAAGCTTCGTCGTTCCGGCTGCGGTACCTTGCGATAGCGCTGCAGATGGTGCATCCGCCGGCCCCATCTCCGCAAGCGTTCTTGCCACTACGGTCAGGTTAAATGTCTTGGAATCGGGAGTTGCCGCGCCTCTAGTGATCGTTGCCGTCAAGGTAACCGATTTGTCGCCTTGAGACGGTTTTGGACGAGTTATCGTGCCGTTAGCAGCTATAACCGTTGGATCACTGGATGTCCAAGCAATTGCAGATCCATCAACGCCGCTGGCAGGCAGCGATAGGTTGCTCTTTACTGCGAATGGCGTCTCATCCGTACGGTAGCCAACTGATAAATTGAACTTATCAAAAGCAACCGCATAGGCATCACTAACTGCTGCTGCGCTGACTTTGTTGAGTACAGTACCGAAATCATTGGTATATACGCCATCCAGACTCTGTATATCCAAACCAAGTACCGTTTTCATTCCGTTATTCGATAGGGTAGGGTTGGTTGGGATCTTACTTACAAGCGCGCCAAGATGATCGAATTTATAAACCGCATTATTCGCCATCAAATAGACGTTTCCTGAAGCATCGCTTGAAACAACCGGCATCTTGAATGGACCGGCAACCGGCAATGACGCTTTCATTGCATCGGTCAGTGTTCCGTCCGTTAGGCCGGTAGTAGTGTCGCAAACTAAGAAATAACCATTATCCGATGTAACATAAAGTTTCCCGTTATTAACGGCAATCTCGTTTACTTTGCTTAAAGTCGTTCCAGCCCCTAAATAGTCGCTGCCATCATAAGCAAATCCGGCATCAAGCGTTCCATCCGGATGAAACCTTTTAATGCTTGTACCTCCAAAATTGATATAAAAGAAACCTGCTCCATCCACTGCCAGAGCTTGCGTAACGGCTTGATCGCTATCTTCTAGGCCTAAGTCAACCGGATCGCCAATCGCTGCGGAAGTAAGCAAGTCATATTTCATCGCATAGTTCGTCGCTGCTCCGAATTCTTCTGTGCTAGCTACTTTATAAATGCCGTATAGTGTGTTGCCTACAACAACAATATTTTTAAGGCCGATGTCATTAATTGCATATCTCTTCACGAAATTCCCATTGCCGTCGTACTTCTTGACAACCGTATTGGAAGTTCCCGCGCCAGTAAACCAATCAAAAACCGACGCCACATCGACAACATACATGTTTCCGGCCGCGTCAAAAGTTACGTCAGCGGCACTCGAGTACTTATTATTCGGACTAGTCCCGCCCCAGCCATATTGCTGAACACCGTTGTAGTTTGCTGCCTTCACGGTAACCTCGAAGGTTCTCGTTTCCGAAACGGCATTCTTCGTAATCAATGCTGTCAAATGCACCACTTGATCTACTGATGTAGGACGGTTGACGTTACCATTCTGATTATTAAAATCACTTGCGCCATACATCTTTATATAAGTAGGATTATCTGTCGTCCATACGATCGTTGAGCCCAACGTTCCCGTCGTCGGCAGCAGTAGATTTTGTGTAACGGCAGTGATATCAATAGGAGCATTCGAAACATATTGAAGCGCCAGTGCCGCTGCATCCGCGGCAACTGCATCTGCATCCGTGACAACAGCCAAAGGATTCACTACAACCGCTGCCGCCGCATGCTGTGGAATCGATCCAACTGCAGGTCCTAACAGCAGAAGTGCTGCCAGAGAGCTCTGCATCACTTTATTTCTTACTTGAATCATGGAGATCAGCCCTCATTCTGTGAATTTTTGTTTGTATTTAAACAATCGATAAATCATAATCCTACCGAACATATTCCTCTGCCTGCTTGTCCAACGAAGCTGATGCGAGTCTCCCTTCGCTAACTATTTAAACGTAAATGTATTGTAAACCCTATTCTAATAGGAGCCTTAGTTCGAGTAAATCGGGGGAATTACGCAATAAAACATCCGATAACTGTAAAATTCATCCACTATTTCACGTAATTTTTCAGGCAATTCCAATTCATGAAGCGTTTATTCACTACGCTCGGCCAATGCTTAAAATGGGGGGAATCGACATGTTTCTCATTAATAAATATGTTAATCCCCCTCACTTTCGACAGATTATTATTGAAAACATTCTCGAATTTCCACAGATTTAAGCAAAAAAGAAGCAGCTTCTCCATTTCTTGAGAAGCTGCTCCTAAAACCTCATTAAGCGAATAAATTTGATTCCTTGCGCAGCCAGACGACCATATCGCCAACCTCACGGTTAGCCCAAGCAAAGTATGGGACGGCAGTAAAGCTTACCTTCGTATACTTGGAGCCGCCGGAGCGATATAGCGTTTGATCCCATTCCTCGTTAGAACGGACCGCAGCCTGCCCTTGCAGCATCACAACCGGTACACCGTTAACCTCCCGCAGCTCGGACTTGTACTGCGGCTCGCGCAGAATCGTCATATCGAATAGATTAAAATCATTGTCCGCCGCTTCCAAGCAGTACACGACGGGTCCGCGCATTAAGGCAACCTTGCCTGCACCTTCCGCTACTAGCGGGTTCGCCTCCAGCTCGACAACCGGCATCGGGAAGGTGAGCGTTACGCTGCCTCCCTCAATCAAGCTTGCCGGGATATACAAGTAGCCATGCTTCAATTCAATTCCCGAAGCCAGCGTGTTCGTATCGAATACTATATCCCCGTTGATCGCGGCGCTCGGGTTCGTGCACCACCCAGGCATCCGGAATGCGATAATTGCATGGGGCGTTTGCTCGGCATCCACATGAACAGCCACCGTTTCCGACCAAGGATAGTTTGTCGTTTGCGTGACCGGCATCGTACCGGAAGCCAGCTTGATATCAGCCTTGCTCTGCACATATTGACTAATGTACAGCGTATCCTTCTCCGTCGCATAGATGTACTCTCCAAGTGAAGCGATGAACCTGAAGATGTTAGGCGGGCAGCAGGAGCATTCGAATACACGCTCGCGACGATAATGCGGGAACAGATTCCGTGTATCATGGATACCTTTCAGAAAATCATTATGCGCCGGGGCAGACTGCAGCGCATTATCATAGAAGAAAGCCCCTCCGTCAAGCGACAGCCCCGCCAGAGCACCATTATACATTTGGCGTTCAATGATATCCGCATAGCGTGCATCAGGGTGGATCGAGAACAACCGCTGCGCAAAGAACGCCATTGCGATCGAGGCGCATGTCTCCGCGTAGGAGTCTGCGTTTGGAAGAATATAAGCCGCACCGATCGCCTCACCGAAGCGTTCCCCGCTCACGCCGCCGGTAACGTACATTTTGCGAAGTGTAGCATCATCCCACAGCCGCAAGCACGCTTCGTACAACTCTTGATCATTATACTCCCTGGCAAGATCGGCCATCGAAGAGTAGAAATACATAGCTCTTACCGCATGACCTGCAGCTGCCGGGAGTTGACGCGCCGGCGCATCATCCTGCGCATAGGTATCGTTATATAATAATTGGCTGTTAAGCGGCGGGCTAGCCGGCCAAGTTCCGTTCTTCACGGAGAAAATGCGATCATGCGCCTGCGTACCGCGGATATCAACGAAATGCTTCGAGAGCTCCAAATAACGATCTTCTCCTGTAGCCTGCCACAACCGAACAAGTGCCAATTCAATCTCTTGGTGACCCGGTGCCGAATATTTAGCTGTTCCTTCAAGCTTAAACGCTTTTTCAATAAAATCCGCAAAACGTGTCATAATGTTTAGAAAGCGCTTACTGCCCGTTGAGTAAAAATGAGCAACGGCCGCTTCCATCATATGGCCTGCGGTATAGAGCTCATGCGCGGTCCGGTCATTGAAACGATTCACCGGCTCACATGTCAAAAAATACGAATTGAAATAACCATCTTCGTCTTGTCCCTGCTCGATATAGTCAATTACCGTTTCCAGCTTCTTGCTAATCTCTTCATCCGGATGGTAATACAAAATATACGCCGCGCCTTCCATCCATTTGGCCACATCGGAATCCCAGAAAATATGCGGTTTATTGTCCATTCCTTCTTGCCAATCCAGACGCATGGCATTAATTCTGCCTGTCTCGTAGAAGCGGTCATACACCGCATTAACCGTAGAACGGGCATTGGTTTGCTGCCACTTGCCCCAGAAGCCTTCCTCCAACGAAACATCTTTCCAAGTTACCTGTGCAATGTTATGCATGTCAATCTTTCATTCCCTTCTGCCTTTGTCCAATGTATACATACAGCAATTCCTAAAGTTCGACATGAAGAAGTTATTTCCTTCCAAACATAAAAAAAACAGCCCCGAATATCTCCGGAGGCTGCGCATGTTAAACAGGTACAAAATAATAGGGATTCCCTTTGCATTCCAGATACTCTGCCACAAGCTGCCCCTTCATCTGCTCGATGAAATAGATCGGATCTGCAATGTAAACCGTCCCGGATGCCGCAATTTCGTTGATCTTGCATTGAATCTGTTCCATCACCCGCTCCGGGATAAAATACTCACCTTCAGCGCAGATCTTCGCTTTAATCCAACAGGTGCTGCAGGCTTGGGATTGAAGCTCCTGCAGCTTTGCTATCGCTTTAAAATTGCGGGTATCCAGATAAAAATCAATTAATGCCTCATTCATGACTGTTGATGCAGCATCCTGCTGAATAAAGATCTTGCTGCCGCTGGGCGAATGCTCCCTCATAATGACTCCCTCGCATCGCAACTATAATGGTAGGCCTTCCACACTATTCCAATAGAACTATTGTATTATCATATATATCACAATTTTTAGGATAATTCTACTATTAGTTACTATGAGAATGTCCCAATTCACAAAATAAAACAACGCGCACCGATAACGTATCGATACGCGTTGTTCGTTAGTAGAAGGATCTACATATAAATTTCAATTACATTCTGATCGGAACGCAATCCCGCAAGCAGCGTCTCCCGGTTAATCCGTACACCGCCTTGACGGTAACGGTTCGCTGTCGGTTGCAGAGAAGCCTCCGTCCCGTTAATCGTTACCCGGCGTTCAGCGCTGCCATCCAGATGATAGACGAATCGGATCGGCTGATCCATTAGTCGGAACTCAAACTGCAGCCCGTTCAGATGCTTCGGCAGCACAGGATCGATGACGAGATCGCCGCCCTCTTGGCGAATGCCCAGACAGTTCGAGATGAGCTGGTTCATGTAGATTCCCGGGCCGCTGGAGTACACTCTCCATCCGCCCTTCACTTGAACCTTGCCTTGTCTTAACTCATCGAATCGCTCCTGCGCCTCGTAGCGGTCGCCAAATTTGCCGTCGGAGCTGCTGAAGTAGGCGTTGCTTTGGCGTAATTCCGCATTTGGCACTACGTCGCGCAGACCAACCGGATTAATCATCTGCAGACCCTTCCATGCTTCGTCCTGGAAGCCAAGCTTAGCCATTGCCTCGACAAACCGAATATGCGCATGCACATATTGCAAGCCGATTTCCCGACCGAAGTTGGAAGCCTGCTCTGCACGCTTGAAGCGCGTGCTAACGCCGCCGGTATAGGCAGCCGGTTTGTTCATCAGCCGTACGCCATCCGGGAAATACAGCTTTTCCTTAATGATGTCGTAATGGGCATAAGCTTGCTCTTTGGTGAGCAGCTCGCCGATCATACTTCTGGTCATCGGCAGCAGCCGGTACTGGATGCCTGTCTCGTTCTCATCCGGATGAATCATCAGCTTCACTTGTTCCGGATTCTCCATATATAAGAAGCCCGGAATCGTGCCTGTTGGCAGCATATAACGGTTAAAATCGGCTTGAATGCCCGATGCCAGCACACTAAGCTCTTCCGATAATTCCTTATTGTAATCAGCGAGCGCCGCGGCTAATTGCTTCATCACTTGATAGGTCAAGGATACGGTCCAGCTGCTGACCAGATATTTCTTCAGCTGGGCATTAGCCGGCTGCAAGGTGTCGTCCCAATCGCCATCGCCATAAGAAGACAAGTTCGTACCATGCAGGAAGTGCTCTTTAATATAATTGATTTCTTTGAGCACATGCCCAAGCAGCGTATCCGTTTGTTCCGTAAACTCAAACGTATGCCGATTCGTATACGGGATCTGCTCTTCAAGAATGCTGTAGTCTTTGGTCACGTTCAAATAGTCGCCTATCACCTTCAGCGGCCAAACAATAATGTCGCCGTGGCTTTCTTCCGATTGCACTTTGGTGTACTTGTCGTACATAAACCACTGCGGCCAGTTGCCCGTATCCTCATATTGATGGGAGAACACCGTTTGAAGAATCGTCCGAACGACGTCATACTTCTGCGTGGCCATGAAATATTCTACCGGCCCCTGACATACGTCACGCGAGCCCCAAGCAGCCCCGCCATATTGCTCAAGACCATGCGGCGTAGAGAAATGGACGAGCATGTTGTGGGTATACCACCAAGCGAGCGTGTTCACATTACCGAGCTCGCTCGACGCTGTCTCATCCGTTATGGAAAGGTGGAAGCCGTTCATGACTTTAAAGTAGAAATCACGGTAACGAGCCGCTTCTTCTTCCGAATTGCGGTTCACAAAAGGCAGCTCTTCCCCATTCAAAAGTCCTTGAATCGTTAAGCTCCAAATGGCGGCAGCATCGACTTGCAGCACAACGAGTGATGCATCGCCGGCCTGAACATTGTCAGCCAGCAGCCACTCATCGCCAACACTCATCGAAGCACCTGCAAGCTTCATACGGTAGCATAGCTCAGGATAAACGGAACGGCTATATGATCGATCATCCGCGCGGAAAGTAAGGACATCGCCTTCTTGCTCCATACGGAACGGAACTTCGTATTCATTATTATCCATTGTCACTTGGTTCGTCACCAAATAACGATACGATTTGCCGCTTTCGGAAACGACCTGCAGCTGAACCTCCGGCGTATCCACCGTCGTAAAGCTCGTCACGACGATCTGGTCCTCAGGCAATTTATAAACCCACTTGGCATAGTTGAATCCAGTCTCGTAGGCGGATGGCAGCGCCAGCAGACGATAGCTTCCTTCGACTTCGACATAGATGCGTTGACCGGATGTCTTCATCATATTGAGCGCGTTTCGAGCGTTGGACATCATTTTGTTAAAGGACGTATTGCCCACGACGATATGCGAATTGAAGATGCCGTACATGAAGGAAGTCGTTGCAAGAACCCGCTCGTTCATCCGATCGTTATTGCCAGTCATCATAATATGACCATGCGGACGTTCTACGCGAAGTTCCTTTTCCTTAAGCACCACATGCTCGTGAGTAGGTGTAAAGAAGGACAGCAGTGTCTCTCCGTCCCACTCTTCTTGTTGACGCGTAGGATAACGCTGCTCAATTTCGGCTGTGGTCAATGATGCGGATCTAAGCGGTTGACCGATATTCGACTGAAGTGATACCTTCTCAAGCTCTTGAACCGTTTCCAGCGGCGACTGTGAATCAGCCCACGCCCAAGCTTCTGCAACCTCATCGCCATATTCGAGTGTGGCAACCGCATCGGCATGATTGTCTTTATACAAACCATAGAACACGACTCGCGCAGAACCGTTCAATTGTATCCGATCCGATTGCAGTGCCGCATAGGCAAACTCGTATTGGTAGACTTCGTTCGCCAATGATGGCTGTAGCAGTCCTGCCGCTTCGTTGCTATCTTTGTAAGACAATCCGAAGAGCTGGAATCCATCCGTCGAGTAGCCAATCGCGCCTGTCAGCGCCCCTTGCTGCAAATAAGGGAATTTCCCTTGCTGCGGTTGGTTCTGTCTGGAGCAAATGACGTAGCCTTTGCTCGTGTCTTCGAACACGGAATGACCGATATACTGTGAGACGTAAGCTTCATTAGAACGAACGGCGCCTCGGTTGGCGATGCCGATATCTTGTCCATACACAAGATCTGCTTGAACGCCGTCACCGGATAAGGCAATATCCCAGAACCAGATGCCGCGATCCGATAACCGGAAAATGACCTTGTAGCATACGCCCTTCGCCGAGCCTTCCCAAACGGCAGCATGCTCGGAGTAAGCAAAGCGGCTTTGGGATCGTACGCCGAGCAGTGGAAGAACCTCCGCAATCGATCCATCTTCGGCGAATAACCTCAGAAATAAATTGTTAAACGATCCGTCGATCGCATTCGAGAGTACTTGATTGAGAAGTACATCCCCGTGTGAAGCTTGGTAGAGGTCGCCGCTGTTCAAAAAAGTAAACTGCAGGCCTCCCCCACTCAATGAGATTTTGGAAAGAGATTTGCTCGTTTCAGCTGAGTTGTTCACGTTAGCCCACTCTCATTTCATTTATTCATTTGGTGAAACGTATCACCACCTATATAATACCATGTTTGATACCCTATTCGCATGGTGGAATTTACAAAAAAAGGGGAAGCAACGCGATTACGTCACTTCTCCTATTTGTTCTAGCTGCTATCCTTTATGCTCGGTTTCAAGAAGCTCATAAAATTCGGCTACACGATTAAGCACGCCATCCGGTACAACATCATATACCGAGCTTTGGTAAGTCGATAACCAGCGAACTCCGTATGTACGAAGTCCTGCAGCCTTACCTGCGAGAATATCCGCATTGCTATCCCCGACAAATATGGCACTGGATTTATCTATTCCCAATAGGTACAGCGCTTTATGTATGCCTTCGGGGTCCGGTTTCGGTTTATCGACGTCATCACCCGTAATTGCGACGTCAAAAAACGGCTGCAATTGCAATGCCTCGGATGAGATCGCAAACGCACGTCTGCTTTTTCCGGTGATGACGCCAATTTTCACGCCTTGCTCCTTCAGAAATTGAAGTAAAGCAACGAGTTCCTGCTCTTTCGGAAAGTTATCATAATGCCCCTTCTCATATAACACGTAATAATCCTCAACAGCCTGTGAAACGGAAGCTTGGTCTGTAAAGTTTCCGCCTATAATGCCCTCTTCTGTCGGACCAAACATGGAAACAAGCTCATCGTTGGTCACCTCTCGATGATCGTACTGTTTAAACACGGCTTTAAAAGCACGAAACGATAATGGCAATGTATCGGCGAGCGTTCCATCAAAATCAAATAATACCGCCTTAATGGACATAGCGAGTACGCCTCCTTGGTTACAACAGGAAATAATAACCATTGTAACAGATTCTATCTAAGCAGAAAAAACAGAAAAACCCGTAACTCCTTATGCTGCAAGGAATTACGGGTTTTTCTTGGGATGCGGTCGGAGGGATTTGAACCCTCACGCCTTGTGAGCGCCACCCCCTCAAGATGGTGTGTCTGCCGTTCCACCACGACCGCGAAGTGATATGTGAATTTCCATATCGAATGAGGTAAAGTGAGCCATGTAGGACTCGAACCTACGACACCCTGATTAAAAGTCAGGTGCTCTACCAACTGAGCTAATGGCTCTTAAATGGTGACCCGTAGGGGACTCGAACCCCTGTTACCTCCGTGAAAGGGAGGTGTCTTAACCACTTGACCAACGGGCCTAATTATCGTCGTTTTTCGACATGCTTTTCAAACGACAAGTGTTATTATATCTAAACCGTTCAGCAATAGCAAGCATTATTTTTCAATTTATTTCACTGATTATATTTTACAATTATGCCCAAAACCATGCATTGCGCTGTGCATCGGTACGATCCCCTAAAACTCTACTAACTATTCCATATTAGCTTGTTTTTCTTTCGCACATCTGAGTACACTAGTACTAATAAAGGAGGAGAAACAAATTGACCACCACTACTGTAAATATGGAAATAGGAATTAGCACGTTCTTAGAAGCAACAAATGATCTTACAACCGGTAAAGCCGTGAACCATGCGGAGAGACTGCGACATGCGGTTGAAGAAATCGTTCTCGCCGATCAAGTTGGACTTGATGTCTATGGGGTCGGGGAGCATCATCGATCAGATTATGCAGGCTCCGCGCCGGCTATCGTGCTTGCAGCTGCCGCTGCGATGACCAAACGCATCCGTCTCACAAGCGCCGTGACCGTTCTATCCTCGGACGATCCTGTCCGTGTTTATCAAGCCTTCTCCACCTTAGACGGTATCTCGAACGGACGTGCCGAAATTATGGCCGGCCGCGGTTCGTTTATCGAATCGTTCCCGCTCTTCGGATACGACCTGCACGATTATAATGAGTTATTCGAAGAGAAGCTGGAGCTGCTGCTCGCAATTCGCGCGTCAGAGAAAGTAAGCTGGCGCGGCGGCCATCGCCCGGCCTTCCAAAACCTTGGCGTCTACCCTCGCTCGGTTCAAGAACCGCTGCCGGTGTGGATTGCCAGCGGCGGTAATCCGGAATCCGCGGTCAGGGCCGGTATGCTCGGCTTGCCAATTGCATTTGCAATCATCGGCGGCATGCCCGAGAGCTTCGCTCCATTAGTGAATCTCTATAAAGAAGCGGCAGCTCGTGCAGGCCATGATCCGGCTACCTTGCAAATCGCGACTCATTCACATGGCTTCGTCAGCGACACCTCTGAACAAGCCGCTGATGCTTTCTTCCTCCCGACCCAAGCCCAAATGAACGTCATTGGGCGTGAGCGCGGCTGGACCCAGCCTTACAGCCGTGCCACTTTCGATGCAGCGCGCAGCCTCCGCGGCGCTCTCTACGTAGGCGATCCCGAATATGTCGCAGAGAAAATCATTCTGCTGCGCAAGAACTTAGGCGTGACGCGTTTCTTCCTTCATGTGAACGTCGGAACAATGCCGCATAAGGAAACACTTCACGCGATCGAGCTGCTTGGCACCAAAGTAGCGCCAATCGTTCGCAAAGAGCTTGCACGTTTGGAAGCATAAGAACGAAACAACAAGAGCGTGCCTATTCTCGTAAGCGACTACTTCGAGAATGGGCAACGCTCTTTATTCTTTACTAATGGGTTGTAATATAACCTCATCGTCTTCAATGAATTGCACATGATAGATTTCCGTGACTGCATCCAGATTTAAAGCGCCATAGAGATGCGGGAATAGTTGATTCATTTCATATAAATCTTCATATATAAGTTCGGCCTCTGCAACCGTTTCGTCAATCTCAAGTAGAAGTAAATCCTCCTCACCTTTAAACAACATGCCGGCCAGCAGATTGATTTGAGCCTGCGTGCAGCAGTGTATAAATCCATCAGAAGCGATCGTCTGCGGCTCATATGTATTAAGCTCTCTGGCCGCCTTCCATTCATGCTTATGGATAAAATGATAAATCATCTCGTACTCTCCTTCATCGCAATGAGCTATTTAAACAGAAGAAAAACCCTTGAATATTCAAGGGTTTTTCTAGGGAATGCGGTCGGAGGGATTTGAACCCTCACGCCTTGTGAGCGCCACCCCCTCAAGATGGTGTGTCTGCCGTTCCACCACGACCGCGAAGTGATATGTAGTTGTCCATATCGAGAATGAAGATGGTGACCCGTAGGGGACTCGAACCCCTGTTACCTCCGTGAAAGGGAGGTGTCTTAACCACTTGACCAACGGGCCTCTTGTTGCAAGCTCCCTCTCGCTGCTAACGAGATTGGAGAATTGAATGTCCACTAATAAGTGCGTTCCATTCAGAAAAAATGGCGGAGAGAGAGGGATTCGAACCCTCGCACCACTTACGCAGTCTAACCCCTTAGCAGAGGGTCCCCTTGAGCCACTTGGGTATCTCTCCAAAAGAAATGGCTCCCCGAACAGGACTCGAACCTGTGACAACTCGATTAACAGTCGAGTGCTCTACCAACTGAGCTATCAGGGAATAGTAATGAGTGACAAGAAATAATGTATCATGTCTGAGAATTGAAGTCAAGCCTATAAAGCAACAAAATTCCGCGGCATTTTCCGCATGCATAGCGGCGCGGATCGGTCTTTCTTTTGCGCAAATATTCCGTCCCGCAGCTGCGGCAAACAAGCTTAAATCGATAGGGTTCCTGCTTGCGTTTGACCCCTTCCGGCAGAGATTTGCAGAATCGCGTCCCGCCTACTTTGGCGAGCAGCTGCTTGAAATCCGCATCTCGATGCTGGTATCCCCGCTTCAATATATGCAAATGATAATGGCATAGCTCATGTTTGATGATCTTCTCGGTTTCCTCTTCGCCATAATTGGCCAATTGATGAGGGCTGATCTCGATATTGTGCGACTTCGTAAAATAGCGTCCTCCCGTAGACTTCAATCTGCCGTTGAAGGTTGCTTGGTGCCTGAAAGGAATTCCGAAATATTGCAGGGAAACCCGTTCGACCCATTCTTGTAGCTGATTATCCTGCATCTGATGCGCTCCCTTGATTTTGTAACCCATAATACTTGAATTTTAAAGGATGAATACGCTACACTGTCAAGTAGTAAAGATGATTGGTTTGAGTAGACCAATGTCTAATCAGCATTCATCTAAATGATTGGTTTGAGTAGACCATTGTCTAATCAGCATTCATCTAGATGATTGGTTTAATTAGGGGGAGAAACTGTCATGCCAGAAATGCGTTATATCATAATGAAAAACGGACAAGATGTCTCGTTCGTAGAAATGCCTGCCTCGCATGCGTATCAATTAAGCGCGCTTAATTTGCGCCTGCATAAAGAAATCGACAAGCTCACCGCTACCGAAGTGCCGGTACTGCCTTATGCGATTGCAGAATGTGCAGATGTAGAGCTTCACGACAAATCCGTTGTCATCCACTCCGGGCTTGACTACATGAATCAGCTGGAGAAAGAGTTCTCGTCCGTTGAAGAGAAATCCTATCCGCTCATCTCGCTGCTCACCGAAATTCGCGCTTTGCAAGCTCAATTAGAGCAGTGGTACGAGGAAGAACTCGACATTTAAGCTTTCGAATCGCGTGTTTTTGCAAAAACTTGAACATTCGCGCTAGTTGGACATGCACGGACATTCGCCCACTTCCATACACTTATTAGTACAACAAGTGATGGCTGGAAGGAGGGCGAAGCTATGCCGCAATGGCTGTGCAATCAACTGATGCGCGCTTTTCTGAAGAAAGACCACAGGCAAATTCGTCTATTGAACGATTGCTGGTATTTCTACCGTACGAGTCAACGGCCTGATGAGGATTCTGCGAGCTTGTAAGCGATTTGTAGAAAAAGGGTGCTATCTCTTTGCAGTGACGCTTGTTGTCGTGACTGCTCGAAGATAACACCCTTTTTGCCATGCCATGAGTTGCTGCTGATTAATCCGGTTTGCGCATTGTCAAACTGACTCTGCCCTTCTTATGATCGACGCTAAGCACCCATACCGTAACGGTATCCCCGACGGATACAACATCCATCGGATGTTTCACGAATTTATTGCTGAGCTGCGAGATGTGGACGAGCCCATCATTCTTAATGCCAATATCGACGAAAGCGCCGAAGTCGATCACGTTGCGAACTGTGCCGTGAAGCTCCATACCCGCCGTCAAATCCTCGATGCTGAGCACATCCGTATGGAAAATCGGGGCCGGCAGCTCTTCGCGCGGATCTCTACCCGGGCGCAGCAGGCTGTCCACGATATCTCTCAGCGTCGGAACGCCAACACCCAGCGTTTGTGCGACTTCTTCCGTGTTAATAGCGGAGATTGCCGCTTTGAACGCTTCTGAGCCTAAATGATCCAGCTTCAAGCCAATCGCTGCACATAGCTTATCAACGACGGCATAGGATTCCGGATGAATCGGCGTACGATCCAGTGGATTGCTGCTCTCCGGAATCCGGATGAAACCGATGCACTGCTCGTAGGTTTTGGCACCGAGTCTTGGCACGCTTTGCAGCGTCTTGCGATCGCTGAACTTGCCTTTCTCCTCGCGGTATTTCACGATATTCTTCGCCGTTGTTGCGTTGATTCCGGCTACATAGGACAGCAGGGACGGAGATGCCGTATTCACATCGACACCGACATGGTTAACCGCGGATTCCACGACTCCGCCAAGCGTCTCTTCCAACCGCTTCTGGCTGACATCATGCTGGTATTGACCAACACCGATTGCTTTGGGCTCAATCTTCACGAGCTCAGCAAGCGGATCCTGCAAACGACGTGCAATCGAAACTGCGCTTCGCTCGGCAACATCCAGCTTCGGAAACTCCTCTGCAGCAAGCTTGGACGCCGAATAAACGCTCGCTCCTGCTTCATTCACGATAATATATTTGAGTGCATCCGCCCCAGGAAGCTTGGCTTTCTTGCGTTTACCGATAAGCTCCGCGACGAATTGTTCCGTTTCGCGTGAAGCCGTACCGTTGCCGATGACAATAAGCTCGACTTTGTATTGGTCGATCAGGCCGCCAATCAGCTTCTCAGCTTCGGCTACTTTATTATGAGGCGCCGTCGGATAAGAAACGGCTACTTCAAGCAGCTTGCCCGTTTCATCAATGACAGCGAGCTTACAGCCTGTCCGGAAGGCCGGGTCAACGCCTAGCACGACATTGCCGCGAACCGGCGGTTGTAGCAGCAGATTGCGCAGGTTTGTCGAGAAGATGCTGATGGCATGCTCTTCCGCTTTCTCCGTCAATTCGCCGCGCACCTCGCGCTCGATCGACGGAGCGATTAATCTTTTGTATGCATCCTCTATTGTTTGCATCAAGATCGTACGGATCGCAGGTGCTGTCTGCGGACGGATTATTTGGCGATCGATATAGTCATGGACTTTATCCGACTGCAGATCCAATGTGACACGAAGAACTTCTTCTCGCTCAGCGCGGTTGATAGCAAGCGTGCGATGCGGCGGCAGCTTCTTCAGCGGCTCTTGATACGCATAATACATCTCGTACACCGTCTCCTGCTTCGCATCCTTCGCTTCTGTGCGCATAATCCCTTGATCAAACGTGTACCGACGCACCCACGCGCGAATTTTGGCATCATCAGCAAGCTGCTCGGCAATGATGTCCATTGCGCCTTGAAGCGCGTCTTCGGCTGTCGGAACGCCTTTTCCTTCGTCTATGTAACGTGCAGCCTCGCGTGCGGGATCCGCTTGACGCGGCTGTGACAGCAGCCACTGCGCCAGCGGCTCCAAACCACGTTCCTTCGCTACGCTTGCACGGGTTTTTCTCTTCTGTCGGTATGGACGGTACAGATCTTCGATCTCCTGCAGCTTCACAGAAGCAATAATGGAGCTGCGCAGCTCTTCCGTCAGCTTGCCCTGCTCCTCGATCAGACGGATAACCTCGCGCTTGCGGCTCTCCAGGTTGCGCATGTACTGCAGCTTCTCTTCGATGCCGCGCAGCTCATTCTCATCCAGCTCGCCCGTCATTTCCTTCCGATACCTCGCGATGAAAGGAATCGTATTGCCTTCATCAAGCAGCGATACGGCTGACTTTACTTTGGTAAGCGGCAAGTTTAACTCTGCAGAGACGCGTTTGACGATGCGTTCTTGTTCAGCTGCTTTCTCTTCGGGCGATAACTCGATCTTGCCGGCAGAGCTCCCCTCGATCTCTTCATCCTTCAACTTCTGTTTCGTTTCAGCCACGCTTCAATTCCTCCATCAATTAACGGAATAGAACCCTTAAGGCCAGCTGTTTAAGCCGGCACAAAAGGGTTGTTTGCCATTTCATAACCTATTGTCGTCTGTGGACCATGACCGGGATATACCCGTACCGCAGGGTCCAGCTTGTATAATTTCAAACGGATGGAATCGTACAAATCGCGTTCCTTGCCCCCTGGCAAGTCGCTGCGACCGACGGACTGCTTGAAGAGCACATCGCCGCTGATCAGATGCTCGCCGCAAAGCAAGCTAACGCTGCCCGGAGAATGTCCCGGCGTGTGCAGGATGCTGAAGGTATGTCCGATCAGCTCCAGCTTCTGCCCCTCGGACAGCCCGAATTCAGCAGGTTCCGTGGTGAGCGGCTCCGTCACATCCGACCAGCGGGCAGAGCCATTCTTCCGCGCATCCGTCAGCCAATCGGCTTCGGCATCATGGAGATATACCGGGCAGCTGAATGCACGGCGCATCTCATCGACACCCGCCATATGGTCAAAATGCGCGTGCGTCAAAACAATTGCTTCAATAATAAGCCCGCGCTCGCGGATTCGCTCGATGAGTCGCTTCGGTACCATGCCGGGATCAATGACGAAAGCGCGTTTACCGGTTTCCTCGGTGAGAAGGTAACAGTTCGTTTGCAGAGGACCCAGTGTAAATGTCTCCATCTTGAACATATTAGACCGATGCTAGCAGCGTGCGCAGCTCTTTAATGATGTCTTGCTGATACGCCGTACCTTCACCATAGCGGCGGCCCATTTCTTGACGCGCGAGGGCGATCTTCTCTTGGTAATCGGCAGCTTCACGGTCTGGGTTCGCCAATTTGAACGCTGTCATCGGCTCCTGCACGTAGGCAGAACGAGGGCCCCATTGGCCAAGCACATGGCCGCCGGTGTCTGCAATAATGACGATCGGTATCGCGCGTCCGCCCATTGTCAGAAACTCATCCATTGTTTCCATATGCTCTTCAATTATAAGGACGTCAATTGGCATGCCAGTCAGTTCCATGGCTTTGAAAATAACCGGTACATTGCGAACAACATCGCCGCACCACTCCGCCATAAGTATCAAGCAGCGCAGATCATCGCGGTTGTTGATGGATTCGAAGAACTCGCGGTCGTCCTCGCTTGCCCATTCGAAGCGGCTTCCCCAATCTTGAAACGCTTCTTTATTTTTCTGCATGGAATCTACGAATTGCTGGGGGCTGATGCCTTTATTCAACTTATTTGCTACATTTTTGGCCATGTGAATTTGCCTCCTCCTGGAATCTTATTCATCTATTACATTGTATCAAATGTTTCTGGCTGCGCACAAACCGTCTCGTCCTAAATGGTCTTGCCTTTGCGTTTCATCACTTTATACAGCACGTATACGATCAGCAGCGCAAGCGCAATGAGGATGGCAGGCTGCACGTACGGAGCCGCTTTATCGTCGATATTATGCCAGTTCGCACCTAGCGAGCGTCCTAAGTAAACAAATAGGATCGACCATGGAATGGAAGCCAGTCCAGTGAGCACGGTAAATCGCAAGAAGGACATCCGCGCCATTCCGGCAGGAATGGAGATAACCTGACGCATCACCGGAACAAACCTTGCGGTAAATACGATGCCTGACCCGTAGCGCAGAAACCAACGTTCCGCGATGTCGAGGTGTTTCGGTTTGATTTTGATAAATTTGCCGTACTTTTCAAAGAATGGCCGACCCGCATAGCGACCGATTGCATATAGAATCCATTGCTGAGCTACCGCGCCTAATGTACCAAATATGACCGCACCGATAAAGGAAATCTTGCCCTCATGTACCAGGTAGCCGGCATAGCCAAGAACAATTTCACTCGGGATAACTTCGATCATGAGGCCGATCAGTATTCCAAAATACCCCAATCCCTCTATCCATTGCAGCAATGTATCAACTAACTCATGAAACCAGGCCACTCCGTCAACTCCTATCATTCCCTATATTGAGGACTCTTCGATTTCAATTTGCCAGAAATGAAGCCTCTCTTACGATATTCTAGCATACTTCCATCCCCCTGCTCCACCGCAGGCATTCATGGCCAAGCCTCCGCATAGACTAGCTGTAACTTTTGTAGGAAAGCTGGGTGAGCAAATATGTCGAATGTTTTTGTCGTCAGCAGAAAGCAGCTCTGGTTATTCACCCTACTGGTGCTCATCATCGTGATTGCAGCCGCGAGCCTGAGATGGAACCAATCCAGAGCAGCAGGCGCCTTGCAGCAGGAGTCGCGCGTCTATCAGCTTGTAACCGGTGAGTTCAAAACCAAAACCGATGACGGTAAGGAGCTGGAGGTGTACCGCTTCGATCCCGGCACCCTCGTCGTGAATAAGGGCGAGCATGTCGAGCTGCGGATCACGGGCATTAACGGGAAATCGCATCCTTTTGTCATCCAAGAGCTTGGCATCAAAGGAGAAGTGAATAAGGGTCAAACTACCGTGGTGCGCTTCACTGCAGATCAGCGCGGGACATACCCGATCCTATGTCTGACGCATACATCGCTGGCGAGCGGCGGGCCGATGGTAGGGTATATTGTGGTGCAGTAGGACGCGGGAGGGTGCGGAAGGCAGCATTATCAGGAGCCGCTAGTCGCGTGAGGAGGCACTCCATAGAGCTGCTCAACGCTGGCCGTAACCGACCTCTGTCGACTGTGACCAGTATGTGCGCTTGTGCATATATAGGGGGTAGAGAGGAGTCGGTTACGATGAAACCTTCCACCCAGAAGCACGCCTCGGAGTACCCTTCTGCACGCAAAATCAGACGCGCTTGCGAGAATGAGCTTTACCGTACGGTGAAACGGCTTGGCGTGTACATTCCCAAAGATAAAATGGAGCTCGCCGAGAAGCTCTACGTCCAAAAGGTGATTCTCAATCTGCAGTGGATTCATGAGCATGCCAGCAACCGGAAGGTGCTTTCCGACTGGTTTGACGAGAACGTCAGCGCAGATATAGCCACGCTGTGGGAAGTGGATCAGCCTAAGCTATGTACGGCATTCCGCGATGCCTTCGGAGGATGATGATCGCCCCTCCCTCCCTTGCTTCGCACGTCGCAGCAGCACGTCCCGAAACATAAACAGCAGCACAGCTCTCTCTGAAGAGCCGTGCTGCTGTTGTCGTGAATGAGAGTTTTGCGAAGGGGAAGATCGAGCTTAACCAATGATTGCATAGGTTTGAACACCGGACGGAATGGTACGTGTACGAAACAGAACACCGTTTGCATTAAAGGTGCGGATCGTGTAAGTCACATTCGTTAATGTACCGATGTTGTTAAAGCGAACTACGCCGAACGAGTCGAACGCAGCTGTGGCGACGACCTGATTATTCCGGAACAAACGGGCGAAGAAGCCGGTTGTCAGGAATGGCACGCCATTTTGAGCTACCCAAACAACGGTTAGTCGACTGAAAGTAGGACCTGTGGTTGTGGTTTCATTTAATGTTTTGGGCACAGATGTACGGATGACTTTACCGGAGCTTGGCAAGTAATATTTGGGTCTTACGCGTGACAATGCCATAAGCATCACTCCTTTCGGGGGTTGCTTACAGCTTATGCCGAGCCTGACCGGGAAGAGTGGACAAACCTCACGGGTGATGCGCCTGTTTTGAAAACTAAGCCCAGGTCCGCGTGTTATTAATCTGCATCTTCTCTTTGAAGGCCCGTTCCAGATCGATACCCAGCATATTCGCCAAATCGAAAATATTCCAGACCACATCATACATCTCATGGCCCAGATTCGCTTTACGCTCCGCATCCGGATGGTACGAGACGGACAGCACCTCTTTAGCCAGCTCACCGACTTCCGTCATTAAATACAACATCCTCTGTTCAATGGAGCTCTGATCAAACCCTTTGAGCGCGCTCCATTCTTTCACATATTGCTGAAATTCGGCTGTATTCATCTTCGTTACTTTCCTCTCTATGTTAGGAATAGGCATATTATACAAAATGGCTAGCTCGTTGCTGAGCCGAGCTGCTTGAGGAGCAGGCGGCTTTGATCCGCCGCTGCCTGCGACTGTGCCGTGACGGCAAATTTGCGGCCGTTCACGCCGGGGTTGTCCTTCTGCGCCTCGTACGCTTCGAAGAAGGAGACGGCCGTTTGCGCGGCCAGCCTTGCATCCGCGAGGCGCGAAGCAGCTCGCATGCCATCCGCGAGCTGCGCCATCGTGACGACCGCGTCCGTCTGCTTGTCGCGGTCGTAACGATCATAGTGCAAGGCGAGGCGCCAGTACGCCGCCGCGCCGTGCACATCGCTCTGCTCGGCCGCCAGCTCGCCGAGCGCCCACAAGAGCGGCACGGACTGCGGCTCATAGCGCAGTCCGGCCGCCAGCAGCACCGCCCGTTCCCGCGGCGGTGCCAGTGCTGCAAGCTCGAGTCGAATACGCGTCCAATACGGATTCAACTCGAGCGCCGCGCGAAGCGCGGCCGTTTGCGCAGCAGCACTGCGGGCGGCTGATACAGCCGCCTCGCGGTACTGCACGGCACGGTCGAACCGAACGCTGAGCACAGCGGCGGCGGTTAGACCTACCGCGGCCGCGGCGAGCAGCGCGGTCCGCAGCGGTCGTTGCAGCGGCGCCATATCCCTAGCGCGCTTTACGCCCACCGGGCTCTCGCTTTCTCCGGAGTAGTAGACCACCCAGCTGAGCAGCAAGAGCCAATAATACCCGAAGGACATATCAAAATCCACCACAGCATGCAGCAGCAGTACACTAACAGGCAGAAGTCCGATCGGATGCGATCGCCACACGCGCCGCAGCAGAACAAACAGAACCAAGGCAAAAACCAACAGCCCGACAATACCCAGATCAAGCGCGATTTCAATGTAACCGCTATGCACTTCATTCCCAACATAAGGGGCCGTCTGCACTTGAGTAAACAACATCCGCCAGGTGTCGCCGCCACGGCCGAAGAACAACGCTTCCTTCATGAGCAGCCACGCATCCTGATAAAATAACCCGCGCGCACCGGCCGTCTGAAACCCGCCGCTTAATCGGCCTTGAATCACTGACGGAAGCAGCATGACCATGCCAAATATACCCGCAAGCCAGCATCCCCACGCAATTCGGCTGAGCAGCCGCTCTCTTCCCCTTGCCAGCACCCACCTCAAACCAATGAATCCCGCAAGCGCAGCCGCACAGATTAGAACCAGAAACACGGTCTCTTGCGCAGTCGCCCCATGCTGCACTAGCTGGACTTTCTCGCCCGAAGCATCACTTGAGGCACCGCTACGCAAGCCTGCATGAACGACGGCTCGATAGGCAGCCCCTCCGCTAATCAATGCCCAGCCGCTATAGATAAGCCATGTAACACGCTCCTTACTCCGCAGGAGCAAGAGACCGCACAACCATGCAAAAACGGTCACGAGCCAGGCTCCTCTTGATTCTGTCAGCAGCAATGCTAAGACAGCAGGCACTACTCCCGCCGCAGCCCCGATAAACGATAATACAGCAGTCCTTGTTCGTAATAGCAAGAGTAAGTAGAACAATAGATAGGCACCTGCTACAGCACCCAGAAAATTCGGATATTGCATGAACCCAGACAAACGGGCACCTACAGCGGATAACCTCACATCGCCGGTGGTCATGATGATTTCGGGAAAAGCGATCCATCCCATCCATCCCGCAATCGCGCCTGCTAATACGAAAGCGCCAGAGCCTTGAATCGCCGCAGATAGCCACATCCGGCGCTGCTGCAGCACCGCCATATCGGAGCTGGAACAAAACCAGCTGTACAATGTGATTGCATAAGCAGCATACGCCATCCACCGCAAAGCCTCATCGAAGCTGCCTAACATGGAGGCCGGTCGATGAAGCAGCGCCACAGCATATAGCAGTGCAATCGCCAACAGGCTATAGAACGCAGTGGGAACGCTCTTCCAGCGCCGCGTATTCTCATTCCGAGAATGAACAACTAGAGCCGTTCCTACAACGAACACGCATACGACTATAAGGATCGATTCCCACCGATAAAAGATCGTATCAAAGAACATCCCATAATGATAAGCCGAGCCCCCCAGCACGATAGCCACGGCCAGCGCGGCTAATCCCGTCAACCCACTTCGCATAACCACTTCCCCTTTTACTCGAACCCCAACGCATGAATTCCGTTATTTTTCCAATTGTACCATAATTAATAGGCTGACTATAAAAAAGAAGACGCTGCCGGATCACGATCATCCGTTCAAACGCCTTCTTATATTTGCAACGCGGAAATCGCGTTTATCTGCCCTTCTTAGCTGTTGCTTTCTCCTGTTTAAGCTTGAAATAGGCCTCTATTTGCATGCGCAGTAAATACGCTCGAAGCGCCCGCTGCTGCTGCTCGTCCAAATCGAGAAAGCGAGCTCCATAAAACTTCCACTCACTTCCATCTTCCTTGCGGATAATTTCAACTTCACAATCCAGCTTGAAGCCAAGCGATAAACTCGCGATGAGGGTATCGCCTTTTACTAGTGTCGGAGGGCTCATTAGTGAGAAGCCCACGCCGGTATCGCTTATATTACGCAGCTCTATATCGAAGCTATCTGTAGCTTCAATCGTTATTTTATCCCCTTTGGAGCCTTCGACCTCTTGCGAATAGGTACGCGATATCGTTCCTCTCGCCTCAATATCAATACGCGGCGATTCCCGTTTCTCTTCAAGTCCCGCAAGCGAGCGAGCCGGGAAAATAACCGCGATAGAACCTTCTGCCTTCGCAATAATCGTCGATTGCAGCCGGTGAATGCCGACAGGTGAATAGACGGTTAAACTAACCGGTTCACCGAGCTCGAAGTTTTTGAATTCCGTCAGTTCGATCTCCATCATTTCGCCTTCTGCATGGGCAAGCACGCCAGTGGCAACATAGCCGTCTTTCTCAACCATCGTACGGCTGTGCAGCAGTGCTTTCATGGCAAAGGTTGGTTTGCCTGATCCGATTCGTTCATTCATGCCTGACATTTACTTTCCTCCTTCACATATGAAGAAACGCTCCCGCAACGACAGTACGGCGCTAAAAAACAGAAAAAGCGCTTCCTCATGCAATACTGGAGCCGCTTCCTTAACCACGAGATAACTCGGGGGTTCATTTCGGCAGTCAGGCTGTCATTCGTTCGCTACTAAAATGATGAGCGGACATTTAGACCCTTTAACTTTGCGTCCTTACCTTTCGATAAGTTTGCCAGTATCGATGATATGCAGTTGTCAGCAGAATGCTAACCTATCTACAGTTCTTTCACGATCATTAATTTATGTTGGTCTTTGAGGTCGATCTGATAGGCTGCAGCAGGCGCTGTTCCGTCAGGCTCTCGGATAATCCGAACCGTTGGACGATGAACCGCGAGCGGGTCGTTCACAGCAACGACGGCAACTTGCCCTGAGCTGAGCAGTACCGTTGTCGCGACCGGATAAATGGAAATATGCTTACAGAAAATCTTGATTAAATCCAGATCAAAATAGGTGTTTCCTGCAGCAAACAAAAACTCAATCGCTTCCGATGGTGTATAACGTTTCCGATGCGGCCTGGGAGAGGTCAGCGCATCATAGACATCCGCGATCGCTACGATCTGAGCGTATTCATGAATGGCCTCCCGCTTAAGCTTACGCGGATAACCCGAACCATCATAGCGCTCGTGATGCTGCAGCGCGCAATGAGCCGAAAGCAAACTAATATCATGCTGCGCCCGAATGATGTTGAAGCCATCCTCGGTATGTTTCTCCATGAGCATCCGCTCGCTTGGCGTTAATGCCGTCGTCTTGGTCAAAATCTCTTTGGGCAGCCGTGTCATTCCGATATCGAATAACATCGCACCCATGCCAAGCTCTTCGAGCTGCGTACGGTTATACCCTCTGGCCAATCCCATGATGCCTGCCAGAATCGTGACATTCAGGGAATGGTGGAACAAGTAGCTGTCTGCCACGTGAATGTTAGTTAAGCTAACCATTACATCTTCACGTCTAATGAGGTCCTGCATAATATCGCCGAATACTTTACGGAAGGTGCGGCCAAGCTCGGGGGCTATCGTTCGCCCTTTCGTAACCTGTTGGTCCATGAGCGTATTCATCGTCTTGTAAATCGTATCCGATGCTGCTTTGTGCGTGCTGTCTTGAATAGCCGTAGTCGGCTCTAAACCCTCTGTCAGGGGATCATCAATGAAAAGCATGTCAATGCCTAAACCAGCCAATCTGTCGATAAATCGTTGATTTAACTCCACACCGGCGCCAAGCAATATGTTCCCATTCTCCTGCAAAATAGGGCGAGCTAACTTTTCTCCCGGCTGAACGGAGTTGATGTGAACTTTTCTCATCGGTGTTTCTTCCCGCCTTTACCGCTTGCTCCCGGTTTAAGCCTGTAAAGCTGCCGGTTCGGTCAACTGCGTCTTACGGACATATTTCTCTGCGTACATCCGCTTGTCCGCTGACTGCAACAACTGGCCAAGCTCCACACCGTTTTCTGGAAATGAAGCATGTCCAACCGAAACTGACAATCGCAATCCGGTTCGCAATGAAATGCTAAAAAGCTGATCGTGAATGAGCTTTACGAAACGCTCTATTCCTTTGTCATCTGCATAGGGACAAATAATGATGAACTCATCGCCGCCCCAGCGGCCGATAATTTCACCGTAAACTGCGCATTCCGTAAGTGTTTTTGCAATCAGCGCAAGCGCGGTATCCCCTTGGCTGTGGCCCATACGGTCGTTGACTTCTTTGAAGTCATTGACATCCAGCAACATGACCGTCATTTTCTTCCGTTTACGCTTTGCTTTAATCGCCAGCTTCTTGAAATTCGTCTCGATGAACCTGCGATTATACAGTCCTGTTAAGCTGTCTACTATGGAAGCTTTCTTCAATCGATCGTACTTGAGTCCTAAGAAATAGCCAATAGGCAGGGCAATCGCTGCGAATGCAGCAGTGCCGAATAGAACAGCGAGCGGCGTAGGTGTCTTACTTGCAAGTAGGCATAATCCCGCTGTAGCTAGTGTTGCTCCACAAGATGCCACACACGCTGTAAGACGTCCGTTACGCGACATTCGCAGTCCTCCTTATAAATTCACTACCCGATTGCGACCATTGTCTTTAGCTCTGTACAATGCGGAATCCACTTTCGAGAATAAGTCTCTTATGTAACCTTTGACGTCTTCAATCTGAAGTTCGGACTGCTCTTCTACCACAAGCATTCCCATGCTAATTGTTACGGATACCGGAGAACGTCCTCGGCCGATTGCAATCTCGTTGTTCTGAACGACCTCCCGTATGCGCTGGGCGAGCATGTCCGCCTGCTCTCTATTTGTATGGGGCAAATAGACTGTAAACTCTTCACCGCCGTAGCGAGCCAATATATCGGTTCTTCGAAGTGCCCCGCGAACGGCATCGGCCGTTCTCCGAATGACTTCATCACCGATCACATGGCCGTATGTATCGTTTACGAGTTTGAACAAATCGATATCAAACAATAAGAGAGCAAATGGGATCTTGTAGCGGATATTCGTCAATACCTCATGCTCCAGCTGCTGCATCAGAAACCTGCGGTTGAAACAGCCTGTCAGGCTGTCTGTAATCGCCATCTGCTCCAGTTTGCGATTCGCTTGAAAAAGCTCGTCTTGCATAAAGATAAGCGCGCGATTGCGCTCTTGCATCGAGGCATACTGCTCCTGCGACTTGAAGATCAGAGACTTCAGCTCCGAAATTTCTTGAAACGTGATGACTTTCCCGATCCGGCCTTCATTCACAATAATCGGTCCGACATGCAGAGAGAAGTACTGCTTGTGCGAGTTGCCCTGCTCAATCATGATTTCGGTCTGGATTCGCTGAGAAGGGTCCATCCTGTACGTGTACAGAAACTCATCTTCATTCACTTTGTCGATATTGCACCAAGAAAGGAGTTCCTCCATATTGAGCGTTTCACCGATGGCAATTTGAAGACGCGGGTTGACAATCCGGTTCATCTCGATGACATTGTCATGCTCATCCAGCACGATAATGCCTACAGACAACGTATCCATTACATCCTGCTGCGCAATCTTAACCAAGTCGAGCGAACGATGCTTCTTCAAGGAGAATACAAAATACAGATCAGACAGCACGATGCCAAGCGACGTAAGGCCGGGAATAACCGGCAGCCAAGGATCAAGAATGACGTTTACCACTAAATCCATTAATGGAAACGCCATCATAATAAATATGCCTGTGAGCGCGTTGGCGATCCGTACCCGATCCTGTGACAGCTTACGTGAATGATAGGCCTTCAGCAAGATGCGTACCGTATAGACGTAATACGAAACTAACAAGCCTACCATCGCCCAGAAAATAGGACCATAGACCCTCTCGTCGTAAGTATTATCCACCGTAGTCGCGAAGGCATTCCACGGATTCCATAAGACGCCGATCGAGATGAGCACCGATGGCATCATCATATAAACGAGCGTGGCGCGACTCGGCCTGTAGCTGGCGTTCACCAGAAATTTCGTAAACAGGAGCCACCCAAAGCCAAGCATCGATAAACCAACAAAGGAAATATTAATGTATATAATCTGGAGGTGTGGTTGATCCGTTGTGTGGACGCCGACTTGACCGAGTGGCCAAATCATCATGAAGAAGTGAAATAACAGGTAGACCTTATGCTGTGTTGTGATTACATTAAATGCAAATACATAGATGAAAATGGTGAATAAAAAAAGAAATAGGCTCAAATCCAGCCCTGTCATTAGTCCCATTCGCTTCACCCAAATCACAATCAAATTGTTAAACGCATAAAAGAACTGGGACAATCTACTTACAAGTAACTATATTCTATCATACAGTTTAATTATTCGACAATAAACTTGTTATCTTTATTGACATGGGGAAGAAATATTATTTGGTCGCCTACTTTAACCGTTCCTCAAGTGCCTGTTCCAAGTAAGGTTTCACCTGCAGCATGTCGCGGAAGACGACATACTCCTGCCATTTACGCGCTGAATCAGCCCCTCCTCCTGCTGTGCGGACTGCTCGGATCAACATATTCTTGGGTGTATGCTCCGGATCGATAAACTCCAGAAGCTGCGTGCGATAGCCCAGCACTTCCAAGAGCTGCGTGCGGATGGCGTCCGTAGCAAGCGCAGAGAACCGTTCCTTAAGAAGCCCGTGCGACAGAAGAGGCGCCATCGCTTCGTTCTGAATTTGCCGAAACAGCTCGTGCTGGCAGCAAGGTACGGACAGAATGACTGAAGCTCCCCATTCGATCGCTTTAACCAGAGCTGCATCCGTTGCCGTATCGCAAGCATGCAAGGTAACGACCATGTCCACTTTGGATTGATCCTTATACTGCGCAATATCTCCGACTTGGAATTTTAATTTATCGTAACCGAGCTTCTGTGCAAGCTCGGAACAGAATGCAATAACATCGGCCTTCAGATCCAGTCCGACAACCGAGATGCTTCGCTGCTGCTTCACGGCAAGCAAATGATAGAGGGCAAACGTCAAATAGGACTTGCCGCAGCCGAAGTCCACAATTGTAATTTCGCGATCAGCCGGCAGATGCGGAAGCACATCCGTAACCATCTCCAAGAAGCGGTTGATCTGACGAAACTTATCCTGTTTCTTCGCAATCACTTGGCCGTCTTTGGTCATAATGCCAAGCTCCACCATGAACGGCGCTGCCTCGCCTTCTTGTACGACACGCTGCTTCTGCCTATTATGGGCCAGAGATTCGGACTCTGCTTTAGCCGTAGCAGGCTTCGTCACGATCGCTGCTTTGCCCTTCTTCGAGAACAGCACCTGTACATCCGCATCGTTTGTTTTGAACAACGCCTGCCTGTAATGCTGCTCCAGCCAAGCTGCGATCCGATCTGCGGCATCCGCTTGCGGCACATTCTCATGTGTCACTTTATTGTCGATATAATATTGAAATTGATAATGCAGCGTTCCCTTAAGCTCAATCGGACGAATGACTGTTTTCGCAGGCACTTGGCCGTCCTTGCGGCGCAGCTGGCTAAAGGTCGCCTGCCGCAGCTGTCCACTGCCTACCCACTGCTCAATATCCGATTGCCATTGTTCCTTGCTTTCCATCTGTTACTCTTCAGCTCCTAAGCTTGCGTCAATTGTTGCTTCACACGTTCCAAACCTTCTTTAACCTCATCGCGCGGTAAGCCGCCTTGCAGGAGCGACTCATCCGGCAGCAGCAAGAGCCTGCGATAAAACTCAACCGCTTCCTCCGCCTCTATTGCACCATCCTCTGATAGCTCATGCAGGACGTTCTCAGCCTCATCATAACGCCCGCCGCTTTCGTGCCACTCCCACATTAGAAGCTTCGTCTCTCTTGGGAGCTCATAAATGCCGAGCTTCGTTTCAAGCTCTGCCGCTTCTTCCGAAGGCGTGCGCAGAAGCGCCGGCGCATCCAGAATAGCGAGCCTCATGAAGAGATGAAAGGCTTTCAGCTGCAGGGGATACCCCTGCTCCTGCCTGCCAAGCTCGGTAAGAATCTCGCCTTCTTCCTTAATCAGCAGCGCCACCGCATGCAAATTGGCGGTTTCTACGATTCCGTTCGTTGTCATCATCCGAACAAGATCCGCATCGGACAATTGACGGATCAGCTTCCCGTTCATCCGAAACTGCCGATCGAGCAGCTCGTCAATGACAAGCAGCGCTTCCTCCTGCTTACGCTGCTGTCTCAGACCCATAACCTGGCCGGCAACTTCACTCATCTGCTCAATCATCCGCATAAAATAATCCCTTTGAAACAAAGGCCGCATCCCCTCTCCTCAGCTTGCTTGCCGCTTATAGCGACTTCAAAAACGCGACCATCTCACCAACCAGCTGCTCCGACGCCTCAATCATACTCATATGACCGGAACCCTCAAGGAGCACTTGTGTAACATGCGGACCATCTACCGTAAATGTATTCGCCGGAGCGATGACGCCATCCTCAGATCCTGCAACGAGCAGACGCGGTATATTCAGCTGTTCCAACACACCGGTCCGATCAGGACGAGCCTTCATGCCAAGCGCCGCCGCCGCAGCTCCGGCCGCCGAAGTCCCTCGTCCAATCTCGATCATATCGGATATAGCCGCCGCCATCGTTTCTTTATGCGCAGGTGCAAACAGCTTTGGAACCAGTCCTTCTACAAACGGACCAATGCCATCGGCAAGCAGCGCTTTCGCCGCTTTTTCCCGGTTTCCTTTGGCTTCCTCGCTATCAGGCTTCGCAGTAGAGTGCACAAGCGCAAATGACTTCAGCATCTCCGGATGCTGCTCTGCGAAAGCTAATGACACATAACCGCCAAGCGAATGCCCGAATAAGCAGATGCGCTCGATACCAAGCTCACGCAGCAGCAGGAGGAGATCCTCTGCGAACTGTTCCATCTCATAGGGAGACTGATCCGGAGCCGTACTTCCGCCATGACCGCGAAGGTCCGGTGCTAGTACCCGCCCATGCGTCGAGAGTGTGGATACCACTTCCACCCAATAGGCCGAGCTTCCGCAAAATCCATGCAAGAGCACGATTGCAGTATCGGCCGAGGACTCGCCGGTTTGTGGTGCCGAATCAAAATAAGCAATCGTTTGACCGTTCGGCAATTGAAAGGCGTTATTCGCCAGAGAAAGCTGCTTCTTTGTCATGCGGCTTCTTCCCTTCTCATTCAACTCTTCGTCCATACTTCATTTATTGTATCCGCGAGAGTGCGAGCCATTCCCATCACTTCGAATAAAGAAGCGTGCTGCAGCACCCAATAGGGTTTCACACTGTGCGGCGCTACGATACCGGCAATGCTATAATCGCCGATAGGCGTCAGTCGTTTACCAACCGCTTGCGCCGGAAACAGCGGGCCTCTGCCAATCATATAGCAAGGCTCCTCATTCTTCTTACCCAGACAAGCATCTATAGCAACCACCGTCATGAATGGCGGGATGTCGGCAACGAGCCTTTCATAGTGATCGGCATCGCAAGGATGCTTTAAGGTTCCGATCACATTCGGCCAGCCGGCCTCCTGCAGCATCGTGCCTACCCAAGGACCGAACGAATCGCCTGTTGAGCAATCGGTACCGATACATACGAAGAGCATCTTCGATCGGACAGGCTGGAGCACTGCCGCTTCGCGCAGCAATGCTTCCGCGCCTTCGATGCCTGCTCGCTCCCGGGCAACCGGGTCTTCATTTCGGTGTCTGCGCGCTTTCGCCCGACTCCCCATGATGAACGACTCCTTCGATCTTAGCTGACTTCATTGTAACGAAATGCCGCTCGCTCTTCAAATCTACCTCCCAATAAGAGGCATCAGTCGGAGATTAAGCGTTAGGTTCTATTACGATTGGCGTACCATCGGTTTGAATGGCGTCTATGCGGTATTTCAATTTGTTCGCCAGAGCTTGCCAGCGATCCTGATGGCCGCTGTCCGTAAATACGGGTACAAATCCGAGATTCAGGTAGGTTTTGACGGCAGGGATGCGGAAATCATCGGTGTTCAGCACCGCTCTTGTGCAGCCCTCCTGCACCATATGCAGCAGTGCTGCCAGGCTGACAGATAGCCCCAGTCTCTTGCCTTCATGCGATTGCAGGAGACCTACCATATGCAAGTAGCCTGTCGTTTCATTGTATTGAGGGCGAAACCACGCCGATGCCGTAGCAATCGGTACATTCCGTTCATCCGTGATGAACCATACCCGCTCCGGCCTATAGGGCTCGTCGGAGGCCATCTCCTTATCGAAAGGATGCTCCCCTCCGAACGAGTCATTAATGATATGCTCCCAAGCTTTCTCGTCCCCCGGCTGCAAGCTGCGTACACCATATCCGGCAGGAAGTGAAAGCGCGGGCAATGTGGAAATATGCTCTCGAACCATAAAAAGTTGGGATGAATGCTGCTGTTCGCTCATGGTATAGTTGCTCCTCTTTTATAGTTTAATAATCTGATCCTTAAAGGATGAGCTTGTCTTGAAATTCGGCATGTCGATCGTCCGTCCGCCGTTCATGATCGATAACTCCGATAAGAGCGCAACTGCCGTCCATTCGCAAGCATCATAGACATCGATAGCAGGCTTGCGATTGCCTTTCACCGCTTCAACAAAGTCCTCCACGATAAAATAATCGCCGCCCCAGTGGCCTGCTGCCTTCTGCTCTTCCGTCACGTTCTTATAACGCTCGGGCAAATAATCGTTATAATCGCTGAGCGGTCGCCAAACGGCATGATCCTCGGGATCGCCCATGCTCTCCAGCCAAATTTTGTGCGTATCGCCTAGGCCGCGAGGCGCCTCGAAGCTGCCTTTTGTCCCTTGGAGGGTGTAGTAGCTCATATTGTGCGGACGCTTCGAAATGCAGTCTATTCGCAGTTTAATCAGCTTCCCGCTTTCCATCTGGCACATCGTGACGGAGGTATCCTCTTGGCGGAAACGTTTATCCGTATGCCAGCCGGCTCCGAAGCAGGATACGGAACGAATCCGGTCGCCCTGAAACCACTGCATCACCGGTCCAAGACTATGCGTTGGATAGAAGGCTCCGCGTTTGCCTAATTGCCAGTAGCTGCGCCAGGTCGGCTTCGAGCCCCCAGCACTCCCTTCACGGTTGAACCGTGTAGCCAGACTGCGTACGTCATGCAGATACTCACCCTCGCCGAAATACACATCACCGAACAACCCTTGCTTGACCATATTCAAAATTTGTTGATTTTGCGGGATGTAGCAGTAGTTCTCCGCCATCATATACACCTTATCCGATGACTCCACCGTTTCCTTCAGCCACCATAATTCGTCCATTGTAACGCCTGCCGTCACTTCACTTAATACATGCTTGCCTGCTTGTATGGCAGCAATCGTTTGCGGGACATGCAGCTGCATAGGCGTTGAAATGACAACCGAATCGATATCCGATTCCAGCATATCTTCGAATACGCGATAGGTCCGAGGAATACCGTTCTTCGCCGCTGCTTCCTTCACATAATCGCCATCCAGATCACACAGTGCCACAACCTCCGTATCCTCGATGCACCGAAAGCCTTGCAGGGTACTAAGTCCTCTTGCGCCAACAATACCAACTTTAATCGGCATCTCTTCAGCCGCCTCCACATGTTGGATTCTTAAAAGAAAACGATTGCCTCAGTTCCCCGAAGCAATCGCTCTATTCGCTATATTTAGATCAAACCGGCTTCTTTCAAATTCAAATAGCTTGCCGTGATCGTTTCAAGCGGAGTAAGATTGCGCAGATTGTCCTGCTCTACAACCATCCAATCTACGCCGATCTCTTTCGCTGCACGAATGGAATCGCCGATGTTGACAACGCCTGTCCCGACTGCGGTCCAGTGGCCCTTCTCACTTGTACTGAATACGTCCTTGATATGAATGGAGGGGATACGTCCGGCCATCCTGCGCAGTACTTGTACCGGATCCGCTTTGCCCATTGTGATCCAGGCAACGTCCATTTCGAAAAATACCGCTTTCGGATCGGTGTATTCCACGAGAATATCCATGGCGGACACGCCGTTAAAAGAGGTTAGGAATTCATGCTCATGATTGTGGTAGCAAAGCTTAATCCCTTCTTCAGCCAGCCTAGCGCCTGCCGCATTGTACAGCTCAGCATCCAGCAGCAGCTCTTCTTTGGAGCTGCACGGCCCCCACCAAACCGTTACATGGGAGGATTGTACCGCTTTCGCATTCGCAATAATCGTATCCAGTTCGCCGCGCAGCGTCTCACGGCTGGCACTTAGGGTGATGGCATGCAGTCCGAGATCGTGAAACCGGCGTACATTCTCAGCTGTATCGCCCGGGAGCAGCAGCTCCGCGCCTTCGATCCCTTTGTATCCAACTTCCGCGATCCGGCGGAGTGTTCCCCACAGATCGGTTTTCATTTCTTCATGCATAATACCGATTAAGCCCAGTTTAGGTGCAGTCATAGTTATGTTAAGCCTCCGTATGATTGGAATGTAGGGTTAAAATTCAGCGGGGTACGAACGAACGAGCGGCTGCCATTCGATGGCTCTTACCTTTACATTTCGGATTTGGATAAAACTTGCATAGGCCTCGAAACCAACCTTCGTATGGAGCTGCGAATCGATTGGATCGTAATCGGTTAGCTCAAGCAGCAGCTTCCCGTCCACACAGACAAAACAGTGACCATCAATGCTGCCGGCTTGAATGTGATAAATACGGCCGGGCTCAAAATCAAACAACGGCGTAGCGGCATTCAGCACATAGTCAGGAGACTTCTCTAGTCCGATTTTGCCCTCCCACCAGCCTTGGAGTCCGGCGACGTAAGCGGCGCCACGCATGTTTTTCTCCTCGTCCCAGCTGGTATTCCACATCAGGTTAATATCATGGGTGCTCGGCAGAACGGTGCGGCCTTCAAATTCCACCAGCACATTGCCTTGAAAATCCTGCTTGCTCAGCAGCACTCCAGGCGCATTCAGCGGATTTCTGCCCTGCAGCCAGCCGTTCTCGACCCACCACTCTCCGCTGCAAATTCGCCAGTTGTCCAGCTCCTGTTCATGCTCAAAGCTCGTTTCATATAATAGGGGACATTGCTCCGAATCGAGTTGTTTATGCAGCAAACGTATCTTCATCCATATCCTCCACTCTTTAACAACGTCTTATTGGGCGTAGCATGTACGATGTGAGGCATGTTACAATACGAGCACAGACAAGTATGGAGAGGAGCTATCAAACAATGAACAATTTATCGGAAGCAACCCAAGACAACGTCGCGTTTATGATTGATACGATAAAGAACAAGCTGCGCATGGCCTCGGGCGCTGCGATGCAAGCGAATAATTTTAGCTTAGAACGATACGAGGATCTGAAGGACATCTACGATATTGTGGCAAGCAAAGATAAATTCAGCATCAGTGAAGTGGAAGCCATCGTCTCCGAGCTTGGCCAGCTTCGCGAGAAATAAGATAATTGGATAATAGAAAAACCGAGTCGGGACGCGCTCGGTTTTTTTGTTGTTCCGTTATGTACGAGACTAGATGTCTGCGCTTTCATCTTCGCCAGCTTGAATTGCCTTGGATGCAGAGATGGACAGCTTTATGGATACAGCCTTATGCTCGCCTTTCAGAAAATGAGCCAGACGTTCCAGCTTATCAGCAAGCTCCGGACCGCTCAGGGTTACATTCAATTCATAGCCGAATTGATCAGCCGGAACGGAACGTTCGGTATACGTATAAACACCCGCCGTATAGGCTTCCGGGCCTGATCTGGAGGTTAAAATTTGCTCCGGCGAGAATTTGTCTGATTTGTTCACGACGCGCTCGTAAATCCGCAGCTTCTTCAGCAGCATATAGTACTGAGCCGAGTGCTTGAACCCCCAGGCTTCACGAATATCCTTGAGCGTATAGTCCATTTTCCACTGCTTCAGCTTCTCGACTTGATCATCTGTCGACAACGCCAGAAATTCATCAATAGGAATAATTGGAAGCGGCATTAAACATCCCCCCGACTTTGAAATACGATTTCTATATGTTTTTCGCCATAACAACCGATATCCCTCTTCAAATTCTATAATTATTACAAATTATATAAATTATTTGTTCGAAAATAATTATTTTCTTGCTCTCGAGAATAGAAAAACCCATCTCCTCCTGTCACAAGGGATGGGCTTTTGTCGTTTAGACCCGGTTTAAACCAAGTGAGAGAAGGAATCGCGCAAAAGCTTCTGCGCCTGGCGGTGTACGCTTATAGACGCCTGCGTCCATCAGCACTTCAAGGAACTTGCGTCCGACTTCGTCACGAAGAAGCGCCTCAGCTTGCTCGGTTGTATGCGACGATCCGTGCTTCTCCACAATGGATGTAATCCAATCGGCGTGTTTGTCGAGCGGTCCGCCCGTGAGGGAGGCTCTGTCAAACGCTTGCTCGCCGGTTAGAATGACTGAAATCTGTTCCAGCTCGGCTTTGAGACGTCCCGGAAGAACCGCGAGTCCCATGACCTCGATGAGCCCGATATTCTCTTTCTTAATATGGTGCAGATGCTGATGCGGGTGGAAAATCCCATCCGGATGCTCCTCGCTTGTGCGGTTGTTGCGCAGCACCAGATCGAGCTCGTATTCGCCATTGTCGCGCAGTCTTGCGATCGGCGTAATCGTATTATGCGGTATCCGCTCGCCATTCTTCTCGGAGAACGCAAGGATATCCGCTTCCGCGTCGCTGTATGCACGCCATGCATCGAGGATGCTGCCTGCAGCGCGCAGTACCGCTTCTTTATCCGTTCCGTTCAAACGAACGACTGACATCGGCCAAGCTACAATGCTGTACGTAACGCCGTCCCCTTGCGGATGAGCAAACACGTGCTCGACAGCGGCTGTCTCCATGGGGAAGACATGGCGTCCGGCTTGGAAATGGTCATGGTTAAGAATGGAGCCGCCTACAATCGGCAGATCCGCATTGGAGCCGATGAAGTAATGCGGAACGACTTCTACGAAATCCAGCAGTCTTGCAAACGTAAGCGCCGAGATACGCATGGGAACATGCTTGCCGTGGAATACGATACTGTGCTCGTTGTAATACACATACGGCGAGTATTGGAAGTACCACGTCTCACCCTGCAGCTCCAGCGGCACGATTCGCAGATTTTGACGAGCCGGATGGTCCGCTCGGCCGGCATAGCCTACATTGTCGGCGCATAGCAGACATTTGGGGTAATTACTGTTCGTTGGTGCAAGCGACTTCAGCAATGCAATCTCCCGAGGGTCTTTCTCAGGCTTGGAGAGATTGACGGTAATCTCCAGGTTGCCATAGGCCGTCGGTTGCTCCCAATACTGATTCTTCGCAATTCGGTCCATCCGAATGTAGTTGGAATCGATGCTCAGTCGGTAGAACTCATCGGTTGCTTTACTCACGCCTTCGTTCTCCGACGTGCGGCGAAACCTCGCAGCAGCCTCGGAAGGACGCGGCATCAGCAGTCCCATAATACGCGCATCCAGCAGATCACGGAAGGTCGTCGTATTATCTGCAATCAACCCGATCGAAGCCCCGTAATCCAGCAGCGGATCAAGCAAAGGTACGGCGCTCTCAAGCCGCTCCTCCGGCACAATACCTTCGTAGGCTTCGGTTAACCCGAATAATTCAAGCAGCGCATTCCGGGATGCAAAGACATCCAGCGGAGGCTCAATCATTCCGCGCTGCACCGCAAATTGCACGAGCCGTTCTATATGAAGGAGCACGGTGTCCGTGCTCGCTTGTGGCATCTGGTGGTTAGTCATTGCATTTACTCCTCTCGCGGCACGGGTACATGCTAGTCTTTGTTGTAGCCGCTTGGATTTGCTTGATGCCAAGCCCATGCGCTCCCAATAATGTCTTCCAGCTTATTGCGGGATGGATTCCAGCCAAGCTCTCGGCGTGCCCGATCCGAAGAAGCTACAAGCACAGCCGGGTCGCCGGCACGGCGTGTCTCCGTAACAGCCGGAATTTCGCGGCCTGTTACTTGGCGAGCAATATCAATGACCTGCTTCACGGAGAAGCCTGTTCCATTGCCCAGGTTGTAGATGGCGCTGTCGCCGCCTTGACGCAGTCGCTCTACGGCAAGGACATGGGCGTCTGCCAGATCGCTCACGTGAATGTAGTCGCGTACGCAGGTTCCGTCTTCGGTCGCATAGTCATCGCCGAATATCGAGATATGGCTGCGCTGACCGAGCGCGGTTTGGAGCACGAGCGGCACCAAGTGCGTCTCCGGATGATGATCTTCCCCGATTCGGCCGCTTGCATGCGCGCCTGCTGCGTTGAAATAACGCAGCGACACGTATTTCATGTCGTAAGCGGTGTCGTACCACTTCATCATCTTCTCCATCGAAAGCTTCGTTTCGCCGTACGTATTGGTCGGCAACGTACGATCTTCCTCGTGAATCGGAATGTTTTCCGGTTCGCCGTAGGTAGCTGCGGTTGACGAGAACACGATTCGTTTGACGCCGTATTGGTTCATTTTCTCCAGCAAACAAAGTGTGCCGTAGACATTGTTATGATAATATTTGCCGGGATCCTTCATGCTCTCGCCGACGAGCGAGTTTGCTGCAAAATGGATGACGGCATCGATCGCGTTCTCTCCGAATACCGTGTCTAGGAAATCGCCGTCTCTTAAATCGCCTACGTACAACTTTCCGCCAAGCACCGCTTCCTTATGACCCTGCTGTAAATTATCGATAATTACAATTTCCTCGCCGCGTTCATGCAAAGCCGCCACTGCGTGCGACCCGATGTAGCCTGCGCCTCCTGTTACTAGAACTGCCATATGGTTTCTCCTCCTCTATATCTGGGTACTGATTGATTACTATTATTGTTGTTCGACTCCATTGCCGATCGTGCACACGTAGAAATCTGGTACAAGTCCGGTTGTTTCTGTATAGATGCGTCCAACCTCTGCTTTGAATGTCTCTACGCTGTCCTTATGAACAAGCGATACCGTGCAGCCGCCGAAGCCTGCGCCTGTCATGCGGGAGCCAAGTACGCCGTCAACGGTGCGTGCCGCAGCTACCATGGTATCCAGTTCGTCTCCTGTTACTTCGTACAGGTCGCGAAGCGAATCGTGAGAGGCATTCATCAATTGGCCGAATGCTTGCAGATCATTTTCTTTGAGCACTTTCATGGATTGAAGCACGCGGTCGATTTCTTCAACTACATGTTTCGCACGCTTCAATACGATTTCATCTTGAATGAGGTGCTGGTTGGCTTCGAATTGCGCCAAGGAAAGCTGACCGAGCAGCGTTAGCTCAGGGAATGCTGCTTTGAGATCCTGAACCGCTTGATCGCACTGGCTGCGGCGCTCGTTGTATTTGGAGTCCACTAGTCCGCGGCGTTTGTTTGTGTTGCCGATGACGATTTGGTAATCGCCGGAATTAAACGGGATCAGCTCGTATTCAAGCGTGTCGCACATGAGCAGAATCGCATGATCCTTCTTGCCGTTTGCAACTGCGAATTGATCCATGATGCCGCATTGCACGCCATTGAATTCATTCTCGGACTTCTGTGCGAGACGTGCAATTTGGACCGTGTCTGTCGCATGACCTGTCATGGTTAGAAGTGCATAAGCCGTTACGACTTCGATGGAGGCCGAGGACGACAAGCCCGCTCCGTTTGGAATTTCGCCATGGAACAAGAGATCGAAGCCTTGGCTGAACGTGATGCCCCGCTGCTCGAGCTCGTTCACGATGCCTTTCGGATAATTCATCCAGTCATCTGCTTCGTCATGCACGATCGGTGAAATCGGAATATGTTTATGAAGATCAAAGTTTGTGGAAGCGAGTCCCAGCTGTTGATCCTCGCGTTTGCGAATCAGCAGTGTAGTACCGAAGGTCAGTGCAGCCGGGAAAACATAGCCGCCGTTGTAGTCCGTATGTTCGCCGATCAAATTGACGCGGCCCGGTGCGTGGAATACTGCTATTTGTTCTGCCGACTCCCTGCCGTATGTGTTCAGAAACCGCTCAGTCAATTCATGGATGTTCGCCATTGTGCTACACCGCTTTCTTGGATTTTAGTTGTTGTTTTATAGGTTTAGTATAGCGGAATAGAGAGAGGAACAAAATGGCTTGATGTGAACTTCACATGGAATTTTGTGACCTGTTAACGGTATTAACGAGCCTGCTGTGTTATAATACCTGTAAGCTAATCACTTGGAAAATGGAGGTGTTTCAGCACGATGTCGCTGCAGCCTACCTATACCGTGCTCTCAAATCCGGTTCCGAACGAACATGGTGATTTATATGTATTGTTCTCAGGGGAAAGTCAGACAAAGCCCGATCATTTGATCGGGCCTAAAGTCTATGATTTCTATTTGATGCATCATATTCTGTCCGGCTCCGGCACCTTCACCTATGCCGGCGGACAGTATGAATTGCGGGCCGGGCAGACCTTCCTCATTCCGCCCGGGCAGCTGATCAGTTACGCCTCCAGCAAAGGAGATCCTTGGCGGTACCGCTGGATCGCCTTTGAAGGCCGGCACGCGGAGCCGCTTGTGGCCGGCGCCGGTCTCGATTCGGCGATGCCGATCGTGGATACGGGAGGCAATCCACGCGTTGCCGTGTTGTTCCGCAGCATCCAGCGAACCTTCCGCCTTGGCGGTGGGGCGGCCCATCTGCGCGCAGTCGGTTATTTGTACTTGCTGTTCGCGGAGTTCGGCGCGGCTGGGCCCGATACGGATTCCGGCGCGGCGCAGCGCGGGCAAGACAGCGAGGCGCTTGCCGGCGACGTCATCCGGTATCTGTCGACGCAATACGCCGAGCCGATCTCGATCGAACACATGGCCGACGCGCTCGGCTACAACCGCGCTTATTTGTCGCGCATCTTCAAGCAGCAGACGGGCATTACACCCGTCACGTTTCTGCTGAAGCTGCGTATCGACAAAGCGCATTTGCTGCTGCGCGAGCGCCTCGAGCTCACGATCGAGCAGATCGCGGCGTCCGTCGGCTTCCAGGACGCGCTGTACTTCTCGAAGCAGTTCCGCCGCTTCTACGGGCAGTCGCCGACGGCATATCGCGAAGCGATGCGCCGGCTTTAGTGCCGGCGGCGCGCGCGGATCGCGGGGAAACGCGCGCGGGTGGCGCTGCTGGTGCAGCTAGGCGCGAGTGAAGCCCGTGGCGCTAGATCCGCGGATGATCTAGGCGCATGCGGAGCCGCGGGTCCGTCGGTGCGGAACCCGCGAGTGGCGCAGCTTTGCGTCGTTAGAGGCTAGACCGAAGCGCTAGACGCGTCTGCGGCCAAAAATAAACGAGATCACGAACAGCACCAGGAACACAACGAACAACACTTTCGCTATTCCGGCTGCTGCTGACGCGAGTGTGAAAAACCCGAGTACTCCAGCAATAATAGCAATGATAAAAAACATAAGTGCATATCCCAACATCATTCCTCACCCTTTCGGTTTAATTGGTTTGTTTGGTGTAGCACCTTGCCTTACTCTGCTTTAAACAGCCTGTACGTACTTGAAACGCAAACAAGGGTTACCTCATCATCCACGTTCCCGGATGTAATGAGGTAACCCTCTGTTTTCACTTACTTTAAAAGTTACTCGAAATATGAGAGGTATCCAATACCGCTCATTATAGTAATTCAGGTTTTTTCACCGAATGTGAGGTATTGGGTACGGTCTCTTACACCCCCCTAAGTTACTCCATTCGCCGCTCTTCAACCAACTTCGCACTACTCTGGGCGAGCTTCTTGCACGATATTCGCTGATTCGGCTCCCATGTAGATCTCGGGGCAAGTGTGTTGCTCCCAGAGCTACTCTTTCTCCGAATCCGATGGTTCTGCGCCTATGTGTTGCTCCTAGTGCCACTCTTCAGCCACTAACTAACGGTTTCCCACCTTTGTGTTGCTCCTAGTGCCACTCTTCCACTGAAATCGGCAGTTTAGCGCATATGTGTATCCCTGAGAGCTACTCCTGGCGGAAACAAGATAGCGATTATACGTTCAGCTTCAGTGTTAAGCAGGATTTTCGGTGGCCGACGAGCTGGCCGGCGTCGTTGCGGATCTCGGGTGAGATTTGGCTGCGGATCCGCGTGATGAGTGTCTCGCCGAGCTTCAGCTGCTCGAGGATGGCACAAACCGCTTCAGGCCATGGTGACTCTCCACCATCGGCCAACTTAATGACGACTGCCAGCCGCTCCTTGCGCAGGCCGAAAACGAAGACGCCTTGCGCGCCGCTCTTGGCGACTACGTTTCCGTCACCCAGCATCACGCTGGCTAACCGGTCCGGACCCTCCACTAGGGTCGGGTGGCTGATCATCGCTGCGGTGATGCGCTTCGCAGCGGCTGCAATGGCAGCCAATGTAGCTGATCCTTCGCCTCCGCCTGCAACGCCGGTCCCTGGCGTCCCAGCCACTCCGGCTTCCGCTTTTTTCAATGCGGCCCCACGTGCTTCGCCGCCTCCTACCGCCACAGTGGAAGCTGAAGCCGCTCCGGCTTCACCTTCAAACTCACTCGCCAGCACGGCGGCGTTCTCTGCCGCAACAGGAGACGCAGCTTCGCTGCCCCAAGCGGCAAAACGCGCATAAACCAGTGCGAGCCGCCACATTGGCATCGCAAACACCGGCAGGCCGCAGCCGTCGATAGCGCTGCCGATCTCCTCCGGAGCGAGCTCCGCCATTGTCGCGACTGTGCGCAGCAGCTCCTGCTGGAGCGGATGCTCCGGCTGCGTATACGTCGCAAGCGGCCAACCGCGCAGCTTGCACAGTGCAAGCATGCCGATGTGCTTGCCTGCGCAAACATGGTACAGCTTCCGCGGTTTCCCGCCTTGACGAAGCAGCTCATCCCGAGCTTCCGCATTGGCTGGAAGCATCGGACCAAATACCAGCTGCTCTTCTCGAACGCCGGTTTGCTTCAGCATTTGTTCCAGCACGGCAATATGTGCCGGCGTACCTTGATGGGATGCGCACATTAGCGCAATTGCCTCATCCGTCAATCCGTATGTTTCAACGACGCCGCCAAGCACGGATGGCAAGGCTTGAATGGGTTTGGCAGTAGAGCGCATATAGGTCCATATCGACGCGTCTCCAACCTGCGCAATGAGTTCACCATCCCATGTCACGACTGCTGCGTGACCGCTGTGAACATTTTCGACCCATTCGCCTCGTGTCGTCTGAACGAGCGGAACTCCCAGCACGCTCGCTGCTGTTGTTGCTGTCTGTATCATCGTGCTCACCCCTGGCATTTTTCCAATCCTACTCCCCAATTATGTTTTCCCACACCTAACTATATCCTGTTGTTCTACTCTATACGAGTTGGATCCTTGCTGCACCGCGGCCTTACTGTTCTCCAGCCTATCCAGCCTTGCAGCCTTGCAGCCTTGCAGCCTTCCACTCTCCAGCCTCTCAGCCCTCCAACCTCCGCCGTACCTTCCCCTACATTCCCTCAATCCCTACCAGCCTATTCGAAAGCCCAATCTTCGGTTTCACGTTTCAAATATTTCTGCCTGCGGGTATATAGAAGTCAAGTATACACTTATAGGAATATAAGGTTAAAGCGAGCGCACGCTGTGCACTGCTTAATCCAGTATACCAAAGGAGCCATCGATCATGGAAAATCCAATCTGCGGGCAAGCCGGAAGCAAGTCTAAACCAGTCGCGAACGCTCAGAACGGTACAATGGTTCAAGACTACCAAGACATGAAACGACTCGGTCACGACATGAAACATATGAAGACGAACAGTCAGCTGCAGGAAGAGGGACTCATTCCCGATCCGATTCAAGAATAGCATGTTTGCTTATCCAAAATAAGAGGAGGGATCGTGAACGATCCCTCTTTTTTCTCGTCCAAAAATGGGCATAGTAGCTACTGGAGGTATGATATTGATGAAAGTCCTACACAAAGGCCATCTCTATTGGCCGGAGACGCTGCAAAACCAAGCCACCTACCCTACTCTGAACGGGGATAAGGAAGCAGAAGTTGCAATCATTGGAGGCGGGATGTCAGGCTCATTATGCGCATACATGCTCGCCAAGAAAGGCATGAAGACCGTTTTGCTCGAGCGAGGCGATGTTGCAGGCGGCAGTACGATGGCTAATACGGGACTGCTGCAATTTTGCAATGACATTATGCTGTGCGATTTGATTGACCAAATTGGCGAGCGGGATGCGGTTCTCTTCTATAAAGGCTGTACCGAAGCAATCGTTCAACTGGGGGAAATCGCGGCCGAGCTGGAAGCAGATGTTGGTTTCGCTCCCAAAAGCAGTTTATACGTAGCAAGCACCGAGCAGGATCTGCCCAAGCTGAAGCGCGAATACGAGACGCTGAAGCGTCATCGCTTCGACGTGAGCTACTGGGAGCCGGATCAAATTGCTGCGGCATTCCCGTTCCGTAAGCCCGGCGCAATCGTAGCTCGCGGGGACGCGCAGCTGAATCCGTTTCGATTCGTGCATACCGCAATCGAATCAGCGGTGAACCGCTACCAGCTTGCCGTTCATGAGCATACCGATGTGGTCAGCCATGAAACGGAAGCGGACGGCACTCATGTGCTTCGCACATCGTCGCAGGCTGCTATTCGGGCCAAGCGTGTCATCTATGCGATCGGCTATGAACCGGAGGAGCTGCATGGAAAGCTCATCAAATCGAATTTGGACCGGACCTACGTCATCGTAACCGAGCCGCAAGAGCATCTTCAGCGGCAGTTCAGGGACTATTTTATCTGGGAAACCGCCCGCCCTTATTTCTATATGCGCATCACCGACGATGGCCGGGTTATTGCAGGTGGCTACGATGAAGAATCTCCTGTTCCGCTGGAAGAGAAAAAGGCGAGAAGCAAACATGCTGAGTTGCTGCTCACTCGCGTACAAGCCTTTTATCCTTCCTTCGATGCACCGATTGCACATGAATGGAATGCTACCTTTGGCCTCTCTTGTGACAACTTGCCTTTCATCGGGGAAGACCCGAATTGGAGCGGTGTTTATTATTGTCTTGGCTATGGCGGGAACGGGACGGTCTACAGCATGATGGGAGCCAACCTCCTGCATGCAAAGATTACGCAATCCGAGCACCCGCTTGCCTCCATCGTGGCACTGAACCGACCATCCCTGCAAAACCAAAACGTATAAACAGCGCTATAACAGCGGCGAGAGCATGCGTGCGACAACCTCTCCGGCCTTCTGCCGAAGCGGACGTTTCATAAATTCCTCGCGACTTACCTCGCCGCTGTCCTCCATATCCTTCATGAAATCCGCCTCAAGTCGATCGATTGCCTTCTCATCGAACAACAGCGCATTGATCTCGAAATTGCTGAAAAAACTTCTCATGTCCATATTTGCCGTCCCAACCGACGCCATCAAATGATCGACAATGAGCACTTTGGCGTGCATAAAGCCTTTGCGATACCGATAAATCCTTACACCTGCAGCAAGCAGTTCCTCCGCATACGATAAAGTAGCGCTCAGCACCAGCTTCGTGTCCGGCACATAAGGAATGATAATCCGCACATCGACGCCGCTCAGCGCGGCCGTACGAAGTCCCATTAACAGGCTTGGATCCGGAATGAAATAAGGGGTTTCGATATAAATGCGCGATTTGGCAACCGATACCGCCGCAAACACACATTCCAGAATGGCTTCGTCTCTGCTGTTCGGGCCGCTAGCTACGATCTGTACCTGCTCACTGCCTATGCAAGGATGCTCAGGCATATAGCTCGGATCTGCCAGTCGCTCCTTCGAGGTATACCACCAATCCTCCATAAACACTTCCTGCAGAAAATAAACCGCATCGCCTCTAAGCTGCAAATGCGTATCCCGCCAGAAACCGAGCTTCGGATTGCCGCCAAGGTACTCATCACCGATGTTAATGCCGCCGAGATAGCCCACCAGCCCGTCTACAACGACGATTTTGCGATGGTTTCGAAAGTTCATCCGTTTATCAAAGAACGCAATTCGAGGTGGCAAGAAGCATCGTATCTCAACCCCAGCCTGCTCAAGTTCCTTGATGTAACTCCTGCTTAAACTCATGCTGCCAATCCCGTCATAAATGACCCTCACTTCAATGCCCGCCTTCGCTTGGCGGATGAGTGCCTCTTTGAGCCGTTGCCCGATATGATCATCTCGGATGGTATAAAATTCAATGTGGATATGATGCCCGGCTTCCTCTATTGCTTGAAAAATAGCACCATACGCGGCCTCTGCATCCGTCAGCACAGTAGATTCATTGCGGCTCGTAATCGGCGACAAGGTCAGCCGCTGCAGCATGTGATAGAGTCTCTCCTGCTCGACAAATTCTTCGCCATGCATGTCACTCGGACGATGCACCTGCTCGCACTGTGATAACGCCTTGCGCCTCATACCCTCGGTGGAGCTGCTGTTTATACGAAATTCTTGCTGACGCTTGAAAGCTTGCGCGAGAAAGTAGTACATCACAAATCCGATTACCGGCAGCACAAACAAGATAAGCAGCCAAGCGACGGTTTTGGCAGGACGGCGGTACTCGAGTGCAAGAATTGTAGCGATTTGAAAGATAAATATGAGCAGTGCGGCGATTATCCAACCCAAGTCCAGCCCCCCTTTTGCATGCAATAACAGCCTTTTCTTCTTAGACTAGCTTTCACCCCCCACCTAGCGGGTATACATCGGTTATTGGCATGTTTTAAAGCTTCTAAGAATAAATAGCTATATGACCTACCGTAAGAGAGGGAGGATGATCGCAGCGATGTTCAAAGAGTCCAAACGGTCCGGTTCGGCCGAAACTCTGATCGGACTAGGCACACATGTAGAAGGGAAGTTAGTTAGTGAAAGCAGCATTCGGATCGAAGGCGAATACCGGGGCGATATTGATTGCAAAGGCGATGTCATTATCGGGGAATGCGGTGTGGCGAGGTCTGGCATTATCGCGCGCGACCTAACGATCGCAGGCAAGGTGTTCGGCGATATTGTAGCCAAAGGAAAGCTGACGATCACCGCTTCAGGCCAACTATTCGGCAATGTGCTTGCCCATACGATGCTGATTCAAGACGGAGGCATCTATAACGGCAACTGCCGTATGGAGCGTGCTGTCGAGCAGCGGACACGGCATCAGCAGGACGGTGCCGAACCTGCAATCCAGCCGCAACAACCGCAGCAGGTGAAGGAAACACAAGCGAAGGATAAAGCCCGGCAGGCCGGTTAGCGCAGGTGGTTGTCGCTTCCACCACTCCGCTGTAATGCCGATTTCCCCGCCGTAGAGCAACAATAAAAGAGCCGCCGCACAGTCCCGTTATGGCGACCGTGCAGCGGCTCTCTTCAATTAAGTGGCAACATCACGTTTGTTGAATATAAGCCATGTGATGCTCACGAAAACAATATAGTAACCGGCTAATACCGCTAGCGAGAAGCCCATGGTCAATTCATGTATATTATGCGTGATGACCGAGCTTTGCAGGTATTGCTTCAAATCCAGGTGAAGGAACAGGAGATATTCAACCCAGGCATACTTGAGATTGAAGAGCAAACCACTTGCAATCAGACCGAAGAAGTAGATGAACATCGACAAGCCTATCGCCAGACCGCCGCTGCGGAAGATCGTCGAGAGCATGAAAGCAAACGTGACGATCATGATAAGCCCAATGTAATCGAGCAGGTACACCTGAATCATGTAGGACAGCGGATGGGAGCTGTTTAGCACGCCAAGTGCCTCATTTGCCGTTGCACTGCTGTTATAGCCGAACAAGATCAAGTTGAGCACATAGGATGACACCAGCATCACGACTGAGAGCGTCAGAGCGAACAAAAGCAGCGCTATGTATTTGGAAAGCAAAATCTTCGAGCGGCTCCACGGACGGATCAGCAGCAGCTTGATCGTGCCTGCCGAGAACTCGCCGGCTACGCACTCCGCCGAGACTACGACGGTGAAGATGGTAATGAGGTAATAGGTAAACTGTTCGATGCCGTTGATAATCGTCCACATCGTATCATGTTCGGAGAACAATTTCGACAACGTGCTGACAACGATTACGATCAGCAGAATAATGCCGAGCATGATCCAGGTGCCAATCCGGCGGTAGATCTTCATATTCTCATTGCGTACCAGCTGCAGGAAATCAAACAACCTGCTCACCTCCTGTCATCTCTAGGAACTGATCTTCCAGCGACTTGTTCAGGACACGAATGCCGTACACTTTAATACCCGCTTGGACAAGATCAGCATTGAGCCGCGCTATCGTTTCTCGATCAGCCCGCACGAGCGCCGCATCCGCCTCGCGAGAAGCACCATGCTCCGCCAGCAGCTGCACGGCGGCATCTGGCTGATCCACCTCGAAGAGCACTTGATTCGTCTCGTCCGCAAGCGATGTACCGGGACGAATGCCGCGAACATCGATGAGCTTGCCTGCTTGGATGATCGCAACGCGATCGCACATCAGCTCCATCTCACTGAGCAAATGGCTCGAGACGAACACGGTGATGCCCTCTTCCTTGGCCAGCTTCCTCAAGTAATCGCGCAGCTCGCGAATACCGGCTGGATCAAGCCCGTTCGTAGGCTCGTCCAATATAAGCAGCGATGGTTTATGCATAATTGCCTGTGCAACGCCAAGCCGTTGGCGCATACCGAGCGAATAGGTTTTCACCTTGTCGTTAATGCGGCTCTTCAGCCCGACAAGCTCGACGACCTCGTCTATGCGCTGCTTCGTAATTCCCGGCACCATCCGCGAGTAATGCAGCAGATTTTGAAAGCCTGTTAAATATTTGTACATTTCAGGGTTCTCTACGATAGCTCCGACATGACGAATGGCACTTTCGTAATCCGTCCGGATGCTGTGTCCTTCAATAAGGACGTCACCTTTGGTCAGCTTCATCAAACCTACCATCATCCGAATCGTAGTCGTTTTCCCGGCCCCGTTAGGCCCAAGAAATCCGAATACCTCCGATCGCGGTAAATCCAATGTAAGATCCTCGATGATGGTGCGTCTTCCGATGACTTTCGTTACCTGCTGAAGACGAACGATCGGCTGCTGCTCGTCTTGCTCGGTCCGATAATCCACATCTATCCCCTCCTGCTTTAGGGAAGCTGAATGACGCTCATTCAAGCTTCACATCTCCATCAGTATACCGAAGTATGTAAGGGATTGGAAGTTATGCGAGATTGATCCTTTATCCGACCGACACGAAGGCTCGTTCCGCCTGATAGGATGGCCCAGGCATGCTGTGGTTCAGGTGAGGAACATTGTCTTGCTCGAAAGCACTAATCGCAAGCCCGCTTTTGGTATGACAATCATTGCAATAACCAAGGGGGTAGATAATCTTGTAAAACCCTGTAAGAAAAACAAGCCTCGCGTCTTGTCCCCCCCTTAAAAGCCCACAATCCACACAGCAAAATTGCTCTTTACTACCCATTTATAAATACGCCTCCTTTTGATCTCTATATACTATATGTATCATTATCCTTAAATATGTTACGTATTGTATCCAATGAGTATAGATTATGACAGTTTTCGATCCTTGTCAATAGTTGAGTCCTATAGTTTCCTTTACTAATCGAATAAAAACAAAAAAACTGTCAAATCCTGTTGGATTTGACAGTTCGATTCAGACTTTCGTTAACGCGATTCACGTTATAGAGTCTATCTTTCTAAAATATCGCGATTTACAATATCGGATGCCAGCCAGCACGGATAATGAAATAATTCCGCCTGCTACATCAATAATAACATCTTGAAAGGTTGGCGTTCTTCCAAACGATGATCGTTGGTTAAACTCATCGAAAGCGGAGACAATAAACGCTGTACCAAGGGCCAAGATCCAACGCTTCCATTCTTTATTCACAAAACGAAAAGAGAAGGCAATGAGGACCGTAAGGGAACCGTACATAAACAAATGTGCTCCTTTACGAAATAAAAACTCCATATATAAGTAGGGATTTAAATCTCTGGAGTAGTACCTGCCGTCATAATGGATGTTGAACGTCGGAAGCCACTCTCTTGCCGTCGAAGGACTAATCCATTTATGAAGAAACGGTATAATACTTTGCTGCTGATAGGATTGGGATGAAAAAACGAAAATAAGTGCAATCCAGCCCGCAGTTGTAAGCAGCACGTTTTTTCTTTTCACGTTCATTAAAGGATTTACATTTGAATTAATATGTCTCATCAAATGTCATAACCTTCTTTCTTAGTGCGCGCTCCGTAAATCGCTGGTAAAGCTGGTGAATACGAAGCTGATTCGGATGCATCGCCCGCAGATTCTGCAGAGTTGCCAACGCCAAACCTTGTCTTATAGCTTCATCGGCCACGAAGTGACACCCATATACGAACAAATTCTCCTCGCGCTTACGCCAAATAATTTCGCCTACTAAACTAAACTCCCACTCCCTGAATTTAATAAAGATTCGAATACGATAATCCGAGTTCACCGGAAAACGTAAATGCGTCATAAAATTGAGTCCTTCAAGACTAAGATCTTTTAATATAATTGACACTTTTCCTAAATCCACTTCGCTGCCGCGTACATCGTAAATGGTAACTGCAGCCTCAATTCCTTCACGGATCGCAATACGAACCTGATGCCTGCCCCCCATCTGCGTTTGATCGTCCATTATGTAGCACCCTCCATGAAATAATACAAAATGTATCAATAATGGATAAAAAAAGGGGCCATGCTTCGCCCTTGAAAATACCAATATGTAGCTTTAGCTTTAGAATTAACATGGCCCGGTGGTTAGATAAACACTATTCCCAGTGACTGATCAAACGCCCTGCTTTTTCCTTCTGGAGAAGTTCCTCCATGGCAAGAAGCAGCGGAAACTTCAATTCCTCATTCTGAATGGCAAAATCCAGTGTCGTCAGAATAAAGCCCAACTTCTCGCCGACATCGTATCTTACTCCGTCAAACTCATAGGCAAGCACGCCGATCAAACGATTGAGCTCCTGCAGCGCATCCGTTAATTGAATCTCGCCGCCGGCACCGGCTTTCTGACATTCCAGAAATGAGAATATTTCCGGAGACAGAATGTAACGGCCCATAATGGCCAAATTGGATGGAGCGTGACCTCGCTTAGGCTTCTCTACAAGCTGGTTAATGTTATACAAACGACCATCGTTGCTTCTCGGATCTACGATTCCGTAGCGATGCGTTTCCTCAATGGAAACCGCCTTGACACCGATTATGGATTTATTGTATTTCTCATATTGGTCAATTAACTGCCTTGTGCATGGTACTTCAGCTTGCACGATGTCGTCGCCTAGCAGAACAGCAAACGGCTCGTCACCAATAAAGTTTCTCGCGCACCAAACCGCATGACCTAGACCTTTCGGTTCTTTCTGCCTAATATAGTGGATATCCACGGATGAGGATTTTCTGACCTTCTCCAGAATGTCGAGCTTCCCTTTCTCCATCAGGTTCAGTTCCAGCTCGAATGCATTGTCGAAGTGGTCTTCAATCGCCCGCTTCCCTTTGCCTGTTACGATAATGATGTCCTCAATGCCCGACTGAATGGCTTCCTCCACGATGTACTGGATAGTTGGCTTATCCACGATCGGAAGCATCTCTTTAGGCATCGCTTTCGTTGCAGGCAGAAACCGTGTACCAAGTCCAGCAGCAGGGATAATCGCTTTCCTTACTTTTTTCATCTTCCTCACCTATCCTTTTTCTCTTGTTTACTTGAAGCAACGCAAGAAATTCATGATGCAATGCAAAAGAGACGTATAATCGGGCAAATTATAGGGTATACTAGGTGCTAACAAAAGATACAAATTGTATCAATTCATACTCTCACTTTACGATACATCCCGTAACACGTCAATAGTTCAAATTTCGTCCCTCTATGTTTGCGACATTTTGTTGCATCTCATGCAAAACTATCCATTTCGGTATAAACTGATGATATATAGCGCTACAAAATGTTAGGAGGAGCATGATGAATATTGGCAATCGAATTGCTAAACTGAGAGAAGATCAGAAATGGACGCAAGAGCAGACAGCCTCATCGCTCGGCATTTCGCGCGCCGCACTATCCCATTATGAGAAAAACAGAAGAGAACCGGATTCCGAAACCTTGATGAAATTCGCCAATTTGTTTCATGTTACTGTCGATTATTTAATCGGTCGTACGAGCAGTCCGGAAGCCGAGCTCGATGAGCCGGTCCGTGAATTTGTAGACAAGCTCGAATTGGCTAATGAGGAGCTCCTCAGTCAATTCGATTTCACAATAGACGGACGCAAGCTTACAATTGAAGAAGCTCGTCGATTTATAGCTTTTGTGCGTGCAGAGCGCTCAATGAGCTAACCCTAACAACAAAAAAACTTGCTGCGGGATCTCCCGCAGCAAGTTTTTTTGTTGTTACATCATTGAATGACCAATAATGGAGGATGCCCATTCTCTTTGCTATCAAACAGCACGCCAACTTCGTTTGTCACCACTTGAATCGTAAACGTTACATTTTGGGTGCCAGATGCTTTCTGACTCTTAATGTAGGAAGTAACATCCACATCCAGATAAGCACCGGTAGAAGCAACAGCAACCGTTTTAATCTCACTCTTCGTTAGGTTAGGCGCCGAATTCCAAGTGAGTTGACTCTCCTGCCAGGTTGACTCGGGGGAACCAAGAATCGAGATAACCGGACTTGTCTTCTCCGCATAGTTAGGGAAAATTCGCAATATTGCCTTACTCGTTGTCGAAGCAATCGGCGACAAATCGAATTTAATATTTACTTTGCGCGTATAGTCGATTTGTGCTGACGTCTTCGCCACGATGGATTTGTCAGCCCCATAATTAACTGCCGCAAATTGACCATCTCGAACAAAAGTATCTGCCGCCGCTGAGAAGGCACCTGTTCCACTTCCCGGTGTTCCTCCACTCGGAGGCTGAGTAGGTGAAGTGGATTGCGTGTATACAATTTGCAGCGTCGGTTTATTTGTTGCGCTCTCGCGACTGTTAAACTCTGCGAATAGCGCCTTTCCTGTCTGGATTAAGGCAAAGCTTGTACGTTTGTCGCCCTGCTGCTCTGCTTTGACAAACGAAGTTACATCATAGGTTCGCCATTGACGGGCACCGGCAAAGCGGATCTCTTGCAGCATCGCAAGCTGCTGAGGTTTGCTGTTCCATGTCATCGCATTCTCCGTCCAACTATCATTGGCTACCGAATAGGCGGCAATGGTTGAATCATCACCTTTGCTATCGGTCGTAGCCCCATTCACCTTTAATGAAGCCGATTGAATTTGCCCATTAATGGCGCTTAAGTCAAACTTCAGAAACGATTGTCTCGCATAGTCGGTGGCTCCGTTTGCCAGCACCAGCATATTCGCTGCTCCGTAATTCGTGTTTGCATAGGATCCATCACGAACGAAAGTATCCTCGCTTGGAGTCAGCTCCACCACGATCGGCGTCGGTGTCGATTCAGCAGCTTTCGTGAGCAGCTTAATCTTATGAGATGCGCCCATAGAACCACTCGTATTTACACTAATGATGGTGGTCGGTGTTGACTGCAAGACCGTAATCGTTGCATCTTTGCTAACCACAGAAGAAGCCGTCTTGGCAATTTCAATGACTACGCTGTCGCTCAGCTGTGTCGGATCCGAAATCGCAAGATCAAGCGCATCCCCCGTTTGCTGAGCCACAACAGCCGCAGGTGTTCTGGCCGTCAAATAATCAACAGAGCCTGTCCCCCAGAAATTAGCTGCGAGCAAGCCTAGCTTCGTTTCCTTCACTGCTTGTACTAGTTTGGTATTTGATACAATCTGAACATCCGGTGCTTCGCTGTACGATTTCGTTTCTGCGGCGGTTTTATTCGGCAGCAGCACATACGAATACGAAGAATCGACAGGATTCACGCCATGATTAATAGCTAAGCTTAAGTAGTTCTTCTTCAGCTGCGTTGTTGAACCGGTTTGATTAATCTGGTTCCAAGAGCCTGTACGTTGTTCTCTCAAACCATCAATAGTCGGCGACGTCGGAAAATAGTAACCGATATTCGAATTCGCTGCTGAGCCCTGCAAATGAGCCCATTTAACCCCCGTCATCGTTTCCGTCCAGCCTAATGAGGAGCTCTTCGCCGCATTATTGATTGTCAACAGATTGTTGCCGGTGTCATTAAGCTTCCGATTCTCGACAATAGTTTCGACTTTTCGCGAATCTCGACTCGTTATACCTGCACCTAAAGCGACAATTTCATCATCGAACATAAACCATGACTTCTTGCCCTCAAGCGTGCTATTGTCCGGGTCCAGATCCATCCCCGCCGTTCCGTACAAATCTTGCAGAGAAGCACCGCCGACCCAGCTCTTCGTGCTTAAGTAGGCTGCTTTCCTCGTAGCCCCGTCTGTCGTCACGCCCGCCAGTCGGTAGGAATTGACGGTCGGCCAGAAGTTGTCGCTGTACTGCGAGAGATCGCCGTTATATAGGTACGTCATTCCTTCGCTAGTGTACCATCCCTTTAAGTTCTCGTTGTTCATCAGCTCATAATTGGATGTTCGATTCGAGTACATGCTAAGCCCGAATGCGTAATTGGGCCTCAAATGAACGATACGATCCATAGAAGGATACTGCATATTTCGCACTAAATCAGCTCTTGGGGTGATGGCCGAATTATTCAGCACCGCTTTGACAAGCAGCATGCCGTTTATCGTTAATCCCCAATAGTAATTCTCGTAGCGATTCTCTGCCAATATCCAAGATTTCACCATTCTTCGCATCTCCAAAGCCTTATCATTCGACGAAATCTGAGCTAAACGCAAAATAATAATGCTTAATTCGCGTCCAGTCTTGTAATCTCGCAGATCCTCTCTGGAGATGGAACGTCCGCGAACGGAATCCATCATCGCACCTTTGTAAATAAACGGCTCAAAGGAACGGCTTACCCAGTTCTGTACATTCGCCACATTGGGGTCTTGTACAGCCCAGGCGGAACCATTCGTCAAATAGAGCAGGTCTGTTAAGTGATCCAAGAGCACATAACCATAGCTGCCCGTATAAGGGACATTATCATGCTGAATAAAGGAACCGTCCTTATAGAATCCGTCCCCCTTTGTTACGGTTGCAAGCACAAGACTTAATGCATCTCTTCCTTGTTGAATCTTGCTGGTATTCTTTCCGAGAAGCCCCCGGAGTGTCAGGATCAGCGATTTATCTACACGATTCGCTCCCGTTTCAACCCATTGGCCATCCGACTTCATCGTGGCTGTCGGGCAGAATCTGTCGACTGCGCGCAAATATTTGGCTACTTGATCAGCGGATAAATCATCATACATGAGTACCATGGTGTCTAGTAGGAACAGCGGTACTCCGATTTCCCATTCCCACCAGTTCGTTCCACTATATTCTTTCTCGTTCTCGTTGTACCGTTTGGCATACATCCAATCCATTGCACTGATGATCTCAGCCTTTAGTGACGCATTCAAATACAGGCTCGAGCCTGGCGATTTAAGTGCCAGCGCCATTGATCTCAGCCTTGAATAATCCCAATACAGATCATTGGAATATAACGGATTGGTAGTAGGACGATTCAAATCCGACCACAAGTATGTACGTGAGGCAGCCTTATTCAGGGTGTCCAACAAGCCGGTCTTACTCTTATTCGTGATTGTACCGGCTAAATTCGACAAATAGTAGAATATATCAGAATCTGTCGTGCTGTAGGTTCCGCCCGTCAATTTCTGCGACCATTTAATCCGCAGCGTATCAAAATCATCTGCTGCAGCCACCTTCTTAAGCGATGGCGTAAACGAAATGGACATGACAATGAATGCTAGCACTGCGATGAAATATCTTCTTAGCTGTTTCAACATGGTCTCTCCTCTCGACAACGCAGGAAGCGACCCGGCAAAGGAACTGCGACACATAATGCCGCATATCCCTCTGCCGGATCCCATTTGCGTTACTGTCGAATTTTAATGAAATACTTGCGTCCAAGCGATTGCTCCGTATTGACCTCAAGCTTTAATGTCGGCGTCGTTTGTACGATTGTTACCGCACCATCTTTACTAAGCACTTCAGCATTGTCCACTTGAAGCTCAATGACGAGCTTCTCTTGCTTCTGAGTAGGATCAGAGAGGGATAACATGATGTTGGAGCCGCTCTCTTGAAGCACGATAGATGCCGGCGATTCTGTACGAATGATTGAATACGATCCTGGCTTCCAGAAGTTCAATCCCGTCACATCCAGCGTCGTCTCTTGGACCGCTTGAAGCGAAGGCGAGTTCTCGATGATCTTAATATCCGGACTTTGGCTGTAATTTGTTACCGCATTAACGGTTTTATTAGGCAGCATGACATAAGCGTATGCAGCATTGCGAGGTGATTCCCCATGTGGAATAGAGAGGCTGAGATAAGGGGCGTTAACTACACGAGATGACTCACCGCTGCTTAGCTGCTTCCAAGAGCCGGAGCGCATCTCTCTTTTGACTTCTACATTTGCTTGATCTGGAAAATAGTAACCAATATCCGAAGACGCTGTGTTCCCTTGCAGATGAGCCCAGCTCACTCCTCTCAATAAACTGCTTGCGTTCATTGTGGAGGCTTTGCGGCTTCCATCTACTATCAATGAATTCGTTCCGCCATTATCGAGCTTACGGTTATCGACAATCGTTTCGACTTCACGGCCATTATTCGCATTGATTCCGGCACCGAGCGCGACAATTTCATCATCGAACATAAACCATGATTTATAGCCCGAAATGCCGCCGCTGTCGACTTCCATCCCTACAGCGCTATTGCCGTTTAATGTCGTACCGCCAACCCAGCTTGCGGAGCTCTTGATCCCAGCATTTCGCGTACCGCCGTCTGTGGTCGTTCCAGGAAGCCGATAAGGATCAATCGTTGGCCAAAACTTATCGCTATACTGTGTCAGATCGTCCGTATAGAGGTAAGTCATCCCTTCCCCCGTATACCAGCCTCGCAAATTCTCATTATTCATTTTCTCGTAATTTGCGATTCGCTCGGAGGTCATGCTGATGGCGAAGGTGAAGCTGCTGCGATGATGAACCGCTCTATCCATTGATGCGAATACAACGCTTTGATTGCTCGGAGTAGTAGGTACAATTAGCGCATTATTCATTAGCTGCTTGACTTTGCTAATGTGGAAGGCATCCAACCCTTGATAATAATTGGAATACCGCTTGTTTTCTATGATGTCGTCTTTGACGATTTGCTGGAGCTTCTTCTTCATCGCTGCCGGAGCAGAATCAGCAAGCCGCAGAAGTGCCAGCGTTACCTCCCTTCCGATCACATAGTCCTGCCAGCCTTGTCTGGCAATGTTTCTACCCCGGACCATATCCATCATGGTCCCTTTGTACATAACAGGCAGAAATGCATTGATCGCCCATTGATACACATTCGCTGCATCTGGACTGCTGACTGCCCATTCCGAGCCAGAAAGCACATACATCGAATCCGCTAAATGATCCAGTAGCACGTAGCCGTACCCGCCTGTATAAGCGACATTCACATGCTGAAGGAATGAACCATCCTTATAGAAGCCATCTCCGGATGAAACATACTCGAATACTTGATTCAGCGCATCTGCGCCTCTAGCAATCTCGCTTGCATTCCGCTGCAGCATTCCCTTCAATATGACGATAAGCGACTTATCGACACGATTGGCGCCTGTTTCCTCTTGTTCGAAATTGTACTGAATCGTAGGATCCGGAACAAACTTGTCCACCGCTCGCATATATTTCGCCACTTGAGTGCTGCTTAAGTCGTCATACATCAGAACTACCGTGTCGTTTAGTAGCATAGGTATACCAATCTGCCAATCCCACCAATTACTTCTTGAATTTGGCTGGATATTCTCATTGTAGCTATTGTCGTACAGCCAATCCAATCCACCTATAATACTATTCTTGAGTGTAGCATCATGATACAAAGAGGAGCCTTTAGACGCATACGCCAGGGCCATTGTTCTCAATCTGGAATAGGCCTGACTTACATCCGTGAAAAAAAGAGGGTCCGAAGTCCACTTTGTCAAATCTTGCCATAAGGATTGCGGAGAAGCACTCCTATTCATTCGGTCTAAATACCCATTCTTCGAACGATTGCTGACTTGCGATACAAGCTGTTGATTCCAGCTTCTGAGTTCTCGATCATTCGTTCCAGACTCCCCCGAGCCTAATAAACGTATCAGCCATTTGCCGCGAAGCTGTTCGAAACGATCCACAGGGGCAGCGGCATAGCTGACCTTCGGCTCCAGAGCAGCGGAACTATTGCTATCCGTGGAAACCGCTTCTTCACTGCGTCTTGGCCAAACTAGAATAGCGATACTGATCGAGACGATAATAATGGCTATTTTCATTAGTTTAGATGCAAACATAGTTCGAAATCGCCTCCTTAGGTGTACGCTCAACCTTTCAGAAGAAGACCCGCCGGGGGGTCCAGCGGGCCTTCTTCATTCTTGACAACCACGAAAACAACTCCTCCCTGAGAATAGGCTACAAAGCTCTCCTTCGAGGAGAATGTAGTCTTTCTGTATGGCAGAAGTGTTCCGAAGCGTAACCATCAACCGTATGATTCTTCTTTTTCTTTTAAATTCGGCATTAAAACAGGCATTTTGCGAATGCGCAGAACTTGCGCTAACAAATTCATACTGTACAGGGGATTCAAATACAAATATCTTCTCCAAAGACGCTTCGGCTCTTGGATAAGACGGAATACCCATTCCAATCCGCGCTTTTGCATCCAAGGAGGCGCTTGTGGAAGAATGCCTGCATGGAAATCGAATGCGGCCCCAACTGCGAGCAGCGGCATTGAGAGTACTTGCTTATATTCATAAACCCATACCTCTTGCCGAGGACAGCCCAAACCGACAAACACCATCTTCGCGCCGCTATTCCGAATTCGCTGGGTAACCTCTTGTTTCTCCTGAGACGTTAGCCGGCGAAATTTGGAAGGCTCTTTGCCTGCAATACGGATGCCGGGATACTTGCGCTTCAACGCCTCTTCGAACAGATTGATCGTCTCAAGCTTGCTGCCATACAAGTAAATAGGCAAACCATGTTTGGCTGCTGCTTCCGCTGTACGCAGCGTCAGCTCCGGGCCGTACACTCGATCGGGCAGCTTGATGCCGTGAGCCAGCCTTAGCCCCCATCGAACAGGCTGGCCGTCAGGAACGACCAGATCCAGTCCGTTGAGCCGGCGCAGATGCATTCTGTCCAGAAACCCGGTCATAACGCCGTGTACCGCTAATGCAGATACACCGAATGCTCGGCCAAGTTTAGCGTGCTTCACAATCTCTTGCACGGCGAAGGTATAATTAACCGCTGCTATATTGACGCCAAGGATTGAATGTTTCCCTTCGTTAATGGACGAATCTTTCATTTCGCCACACTCCATCGCTCTTGATTCGCAAGCACGATCTCTTCCATAATCGCTTTCACGTCAATACGAATATCCCATTGCGGATAGTGCGACCGGAATTTGTTTAGCCCGCTAACATACCAAATATGGTCGCCTGCGCGGGATTCATCCGAATAGGTAACATTCATTTTATTCCCAGTCAACTGCTCTGCATGAGCAATGGCTTCCAGCATCGAAATATTGGAGGCACGCCCTCCGCCCAGATTATATACCTCTCCCCCTCTACGAGGGTTGGAGAAGAATGTATGGAATGCCGCGATTACATCATTGCAATGAATGACATCGCGAACTTGTTTGCCTTTGTAACCAAAAATCGTGTAAGGCGTCTCCGTCATTGCGCACTTCATCAAGTAGTTAATAAAGCCATGCAGCTGTACGCCGGATTGGCGAGGTCCGCTAAGCACTCCGCCACGGAAACATACCGTCTTGAAGTTGAAATATCTACCGTATTCTTGAACAAGAATATCCGCGGACAGCTTGGAAGCACCGAATAACGAATGCATGTTTTGATCGACGCTCAGATCCTCTGCAATGCCATCTATATAGGCATGACCGTCCTCAATCTCGTAGCGCGTTTCCTTCTCGACGAGTGGCAGGCGATTAGGGCTGTCGCCATATACCTTATTGGTGGACGTAAAGATAAATACGGCTTCCGGGCAATGCTGACGCATCGCTTCAAGCATATGCAAGGTTCCGTTCGCATTCACGCCGAAATCCATAAGGGGATCCCTTGCAGCCCAATCGTGGGAAGGCTGTGCCGCTGTATGGATAATGAGGGAGATGTCAGAGCCGTATTGCTTGAAAATGCTGCAGACCGCATCAAAGCTCCGAATGTCGATGTCATGATGCTCGTATTTGCTGCCGAAAGCGCGCTCCAGACGTTGACGGTTCCAGTGCGTAGAGCCTTCTTCACCAAAGAAGGTTTGCCTCATATTATTGTCGATCCCGACGACCTTATAGCCGAGGCCTGCATAGAATTCAACAGCTTCCGAGCCTATTAAACCTGCAGACCCTGTAATCACTACTATGGACATATGGAATACCTCTTCCCTGCTTATAGTTGGCTAGCCTTTGTTTACGGCAAATGTGACTTCCCGACCGTACAGCACTTGCTCGTGCTTCGCGATTGCATCCTCAGAGAATCGCTGCGTAATCTTCCGTGCCGGATTGCCGGCTACGATGGAGTAAGGCTCAACATCCTTCGTCACAACGGATCCCGCTGCCACGATCGCGCCTCTTCCGATCACGACGCCGGAGAGCAGAATCGCGCCGAACCCAATCCACACATCATCGCCGATCGTAATTTGAATGCCTTTTCCAGGCCCGTCATATGCCTTCTCGCCAATCCACGGCGCCTGCCTAATCGCACGCCCGACGACGGCGTAATCATGATCATATCGGCCGATGATGCCAACTTGATTGGCGATCATGACATTATGTCCAATGCTGCCGTCACACTCGAGCGTGCATCGCTTGCCAATGTAGACGTTGTCTCCGATCCGAAGACGATTAGGTGCCCAGAGCGTGGAACCGAGACCGATATGGACATCCTTCCCGAGTTCAACGCCGGAGCGTACCGCATAACGGAACAACCATTTCTGAATCCATTTTTTCCCGGGGAAGGTTAACATACTGCAGCCTCTGCCGTCCGTTCGCCGAGCGCTTGCAGCACTCCCTCTGCGAACCGATCCGCCATTTCCTCAACGGTGTACACATTGCCTGTCTCTAAGCAGCCTTTTACAAGCGAAGTGTACGCCTTGTCATTGTGCAGCAGTGCTACAACCTTCTCCGAGTACTCCGCGACATTCTCGGAATCCTTACAGATAATACCGTTGTAGCCATCGACCAAGTACTCAATTTCCGGACTATGGTACGGCAAATCCGTGGTAACAATCGGTACGCCTAGCGCGAAGGTATCGAGGACGGCGAGTCCGACGAGCCCCGGCATTAAGAACAGCTTCGAGATCGCGAAGTACGGTACTTTATCCGCATCAAACTTGGGCCCGACATAATGGATCCACTCGTATTTCTTGGCTGCTTCCTTCACCAGGCCATCTTCTGCACCCGCTCCGATAAATATCATATGGAAATCGGGCACTTGCTTGCGGACATTCAGGCATGCTTCTATAAGAAACGGAAGCCGCTTCTCTTCATACATGCCGCCGGCATAGATGCAGATCTGATTGCTTGCGATGCCCATATCACGCTTCAGCTGTTCTAACTCTGAATATTTTAGCGTTGCATTGACATCCGTCAATTGCTTCGTATCAATGGCATTTTGCACAATGGTTATCCGATCATTCGGAAAGCCGATATCACGAACGACATCCGCGCTGGTTCTGTTGTAGGAGAACCACCAGTGCACGCGCTTGGAGAGAAATTTCTTCAATTTCTCCCCAAACGAGCTTGCGGTATGGCCTTGAAAGTTTTTACCATGTCCCCAGAAAGCCATCTTACGCTTCCCCATGACGTGTGTCGCAAACAAGTAGTAGTTGACGAGCAGTTTACTTGCTTGCTCTACGATAACCATGTCCGCATTTCTCAAATGCTTCACACAAGGCTGCCAATACAGCTCGCGGCCGCCGATACGAATGATACGGTTCATAATCTTGTGAGCCCAAGCCAGCTCAACCGTATCTTTCTTCGCCGCATCCTTCTTGCCGGGCTGACCGTAGATCAGATTCAGCTCGACTCCGTTACGAATCAGCCTTTCCCTAAGCAGTTCAAAGAACTTGCGCCGGTATTGCGGCAGATTCTTGTATACAATCGCAACTTGATATTTGGTGTCTTGCATCAGCTTTCATTCCTTCCGGCTGTTTGCATCGCCAACTGCGCATCACGATAATTAGGCTTCTTCAGCTTTAGCGTCATCATATACTGGGCTTTGCGTCTGACACTGCGGTAAATTCTGCGCACGTAGGTGCGAAGTGTCGGCGGGTTCACCGGCTCTTGCAGCGCTTGCCCCCACAGTGACTTCACGATTTCGCGGTACAGCTTGAAGTTAGGCGGAACCCGATATTTCTCCGGCACGGAGAGCAGCACGGTCAGCAGCTTGCGGTTATTGAAGGGGCAAAATTCATCAACAGCGATATCTTGCTCTGCCGCGTACATCGCCCCCCAATTTCCCATCCGCATTTCCCAATAAAAGAGATCGAAAATGTCGATTTTGGAGCGCTTCGCAATACCCTCAGATTGCTCCAGCCACTTGGCATAGATGGCAGTTGGGTATTCCAGCTTCTTAAATTTGAATACTTTTGCCAGCAACTCAGGTGTCACATTCTTGGCAGCATGATGGGTGTACACACATTTCTTCGCGATCTCGCTGCAAATGCCGCAAATGTTAATGCGATCCTGCAAGTATTTGTAATGGCGGTAGATAATCAAGGATTTAGGCAGATGACGCGCCATCGTGACATTCTTGTTGTAGATGCTCTTGAAGTTCTCATCCATCTCTTCCGTGCACTCATCGACATGATACTCCAAGCCGAGCTTCTTCAAGAGTCTGGAAGGCACTTTGACGTCCACGCTCTCTGCGGATAAATTCGAATGCTTGCCGATATAGTAGTAGACCGACTGCTTGACGTTCTTACTGGCTGCGAGCAATGATCTGCTTTCCCAGCCGGCAGTGACGGGGATCATGATCTTCTTCCGTTTGGCCATCCCTTCAATCGCACCTCTGAGAAGCACCGATGCTTCAGCTACCGCTTCCTTAATCGACAACGGCTGAAGCGCTTGATACGGCCAGTAACGATGCGTCGTTACCCGGTTTAGGTCCAAATAATGGTTAGGGAGCAGATGGCGAATGCCCTTGTAAGGCGAACCTTCGCCGGGCCATGCGCATTCCTCGGACGCGAATTGAGGAGAATCCATGAACTGCTTCATTTGATCACAGGTATCTTCCGGAATCTGCAGCATTTCCGCCAAGCGATTCGCTTGCGATGCGCACCAGAGCCCTTCTTCCGTCTCCACGTAATGGATCTGCCTTAATCCGCACGGATCGTGGAATAATCGGATACCGCAGTTATCTTTATGAATAAGAATCCACCGGCCGCCGTAAGGCTCACTGCGCCTTGTCAGTTCTTCGAAGGAAGAAAGATTTTCTTGCAGCCTTGCCAAGATGCTCTTGTTCGTTTCATTTGGATGGTAAGGATCAATTATGTAACCAAGCAGCGTCAGCTGAACGCCATTCTTCAGCTTCGTCTGCTCAAATTGCAAATCCGGATGGACGGATGCATAGCAGCCCCCATCGATCTCTACAGACTTCCATCCCGAAAGCACTACCGGCCGCGGGCCCATAATAAATTGTCTGCGATATAATAATTGTTCCTCCATAAGCTGCTCCACCGTCTTATCCCCCTTGAATGAATTAAACTGATAAACCGACATAACGATCCAGCAGATTCTTAGTTACACCTTGCACAATTGGACTTACAGTCCCTCTTGGATCATTTGCTGGATTCGCTAAGCCGAATCCCCAGTAAATCGTTCCGGAGCTGAATATGATCGACTTACTCCAATGCTCATATATGGTGCTGTTGGCTTCGTACGTCTTATCGATCAAATTTACGACTTTGGATGAAGATATAATTTCAAGGTTTGGCGGTGTAAACAAATGATCGGCGACGCCATCGAACTCCCAGCCAATCAGCTTAGGTACCTTATCGCCCTTCTTAACCCGCAGGCCGTTAAACAGCCAATGCTCCGGATTACTGACGACCCAATCCTGAGATTCTTTAACCACAGATCCCCAGTTCTGCCCGATAATCAGGTTCTCTGGTTCATCCACTGCCTCCCATGTCGTTGTAAGCAGCTTACGGTTCGAGATCGTGTCTTCATTGGCACGATACTTATAGCAGGTTTGAATCCGCGGCTCCTGTGTAGATAATAGACTTGGAGAATCCTCGTACCTGCTTTGCCAGTAAATCGAATTAGCCCCCAGAAAAGCCATATGTACACCATTATCTCTAAATTCTTCCAAATATTCGCGCATGGGTCTAGAGTAATATTCGTCATGCCCTATAGACAGAAAAGCTTTCGGCTTCCACTTCACGCGCGACAAATGGGTATCGATGTTCGTTACGTAACCAATGTCATACCCCTGTGATTCCATCCAATAGACCGTCGGGAATTCGATGAATAAGTCCCCGGCTCCGTTATCCTGTTCATAAGGCCGATTGTAAGAGATCGACACCGCATTGTTCTTCGGATCCACATCATGATCCTTATACTCATGCGTCTCGTTGTCATAATGTCCATAATACCCGTGTCCGCCCCAGGCACTGTAGGCATGCCACGTTGAGACAGATGCTTGCACCATGAGATCATGCGCCTTCTTATCATCTCGAACGATGAAAGGGACATAGGTTTCAAAGCCTGCGGCATCTGTCAGCTTCGTCAGATAGTAGCCGGATACTGCATCTGCTGGGACGGTCCATTGATACGAAGCGTTCCAATTCAAATCGAGCAGTTTCGTGACCGCGTGAGGCTCCGGCAGTCCGTTTCTTCCCGCCTTACTGGACCACCAGCCCTGTGCCATACCTTTGAGCCCTTTGGCCTCATGAACTAGCCGGCCTCCCTTGCCCTGGTAATACCCTAGCCTGAACGTCTGCAATTGATAGAGCGTTCCGGCTTTCTTGGTGCTGATCATGTAAGCGATCGTTTCTCCTGCGGCGACGCTTGTCGCCGAAACATACCCTTGTATCTCGCCTAATGCAGCCTTCGTGAATTTCCAGGCACTGGTGCCCGGCTTCTTATTCTCTTCACTGATTAAGGTGTTAGCAGGTTCAGTAGGAGCTTGCTTGGGAGCTGAAGGTCCGCCATCGTCCAGAAATTTATTCGCATGGGCGATTACATAGTTCAATCCCGTCAAGCCTAGGAGGGCACCTCCTCCGACACCTGCCATTAATTTTATAAAATCTCTGCGCGTATAAGGTTGGTCTTTATCGAATTTCTTGTTTGTCATACTGCCCTCCTATATGACTGCCAAATTAGATGATGAGCTTCTTGCGTTCCTTATTGATCATTTCCTGTTCCTTAAGCAAGCCTAAGCCTTCATAGTGGAAGCCGATGCGCTGCAGCTCGCTTTGGTTCAGCACATTGCGGGTATCGAGCATAACCGGCTGTCTCATGCGCTTCGCCACTTTCGTCCAATCAAGCGCTTGATATTCATCCCAATGCGTCAGAAGTACGACCATATCCGTATCTTCCACCGCTTCGTATGCCGAGCGGCTGAATTCCACCGATAATGTGCTGTTCAGTGATTTGAACATCTCCATCCCTTGCGGATCGTGCACCTTCACATGTGCGCCAAGCTCGATCAATCTCGCAATGATGAAGGAAGCTTGCGTCTTGCGGGCATCATCTGTATTCGGTTTAAAGGTAAGTCCCAGAATACAGACTGTTTTCCCGTGAAGCGTCTTGAGCTGGCGCTGAATCTTCTCGACGACAAAAGTATGCATCCGCTCATTCGACTGCATCGCCGTCTTCACGATGCTCAGCTCGCTGCCGTACTGTTGGCTCGTATGTAGAAATTCTGCCGTATCCTTCGGAAAGCAGCTGCCGCTCCATCCGCTGGATACTTCCAGGAACCGATCCCCGATCCGGGTATCCATCCCCATTCCCTTGGAGACATCCGGTACATTCGCTCCCAATGCCTCGCATAAGCGGGCAACCTCGTTGATGTAGCTGATTTTCACAGCGAGGAAGGCGTTGGCTGCATATTTGATCATCTCTGCGCTCTTCGTGTCCGTCTCAAAATACTTCGCGCGAGGCGCATCTGGCTTATAGTGGAAGCTAAAGTGGCTCTTGATTTTGTCATAGCTTTCTCTCGTAAGAATGGAATGATAGAGCTGGCGCATTCGCTCTCTGGCCACTGGATGATTCGTGCCGATAACGATGCGATCCGGGAAGAACACATCTTCAAGCGCATATCCTTCTCTTAGAAATTCCGGATTACTGATGACCGTGAAGTTCTGCTCGGCAACCAGACCCGAATCATGCGCAATTATCGAAGAGACGAGGTCAGCTGTTCCAACCGGAACGGTGGATTTATTGACGATTACGCTAAAGCGATCCCGGTTCAGCTGCTTCCCTATATTCGAGGCAGCCGACTTGATATAAGAGAGGTCTACGCTGCCATCCGGCTTAGATGGCGTCCCAACGCCTATGAAAATCACATCCGCGGTTCGGATCGCTTCATAGGAAGTGGTAGCAACCAAAGTTCTCCCGACACAGTAATGAAGGAGATCTGTTAAACCCGGCTCGTATATCGGGCTCTGTCCTGCATTCATCATCGCTACCTTCTGCTCATTGATATCGATAACGGTTGTTTTGTGGCCTACAGCCGCGAATGCAGCTCCCGTAACACTACCTACATATCCAGATCCGATACATACTATATTCATTTACATTCTCCCTCTCTATTGTAAGATGAGATTTGAGCGATAGACTTCTATCGTGCGAAGTAGACCTTCTTTCAGACTGACAGCCGGTTGCCAGCCTAGTATTTGATTCGCTTTATCGATGACCGGTCTGCGCACTTTAGGATCATGCTCCGGCAGCGGATGGTGAACGATGACGCTCTCCGATCCCGTCAATTCCTTCACAAGATGCGCTACCTCGAGGATGGAATATTCAACCGGATTGCCGATATTGATAATTTGCCCTGTAGCCCCATCGTGCTCCATCATGAGCTGCAGTCCTCGTATGTTGTCATCTACATAGCAGAACGATCTTGTCTGCGAGCCATCGCCGTACACCGTAATTTCACTGCCAGTCAACGCTTGATTGACGAAATTCGAAATGACCCTTCCATCATCGTTGCGCAGCCCTGCAGAGTAGGTGTTGAAAATCCGCGCTACCTTCACATCCACACCGTACCTCGAATAATATTCGTAGCACATGACTTCACCCAGTCGCTTCGCTTCATCGTAACAAGCTCTTGGCCCCCAGGTATTCACATTGCCGTTGTAAGTTTCTTTTTGCGGATGCTGCTCCGGGTCGCCGTAAGCCTCGCTTGTGCTCGCATAAACCAGCTTGGCTGACTTGCGTCTTGCAAGCTCCAGCATATGACGCGTCCCGATTGTGTTGACATCGATAGTCTCGAAAGGCGCGCTTTGATAGAACTTTGGCGAAGCCGGCGAGGCCAGGTGATAGATGGCATGAATCTCTTCGATTTCCCGCTCCAGCAGCTCTACAATTTGGTTATCCGTTACATCAACTTCGAGGAAGGAGAATGCGTCGTATTGCAAGCAGGCCTTGAGGTTCGTCATTCTTCCTGTCGACAGGTTATCAATACCGATGACCCGATTCCCTTTATCGAGCAGCTCCTTGGCTAAATGCGAGCCAAGAAACCCGGCAGCGCCTGAAATAACAACATTCATCGTAACCCCTCCGAAATATTTATTTACACCTAGCTGTATTTGCCCCAGCTATCTGTACTCCTGATATCGCAAACCGCCCATTCCTGCCAGCATGCCGACTCCTTGGCTGATGAGCAATAAGGATTTCGTTAACGCAATGCTGCCTCCAATGAGTGCAGCCGGTATTCGAACGATGCCCTGCATAATCCGGAAAATCCCTTTGCACAGTCGAAGCACCGTAACCTTAGGGCTGCCGATGATTTCCCTTTCGCACTGCACATATGTAATACCGGTCCGATAGGATCGCCGCATGAGCCAGCTGATTTGAAGTCTGTTCGGGGAAACCGGCTCATATGCAACAGCCTCGTCAGCCCATACGATCCGATGACCTGCTTTGCGCAGCCGCATGAAAAAATGGGTATCTTCACCGCCGGTCAGTGCGAACCGTCCGTCAAACCACTGGGGCAGATTTCTCAAAATGCTCGAACGGATCAGCACATTACCCGATGCGGTGAAGGGAAGCTCCTGTCCTGTCGGGAATCGCTCCCGATCATAGAACCCGCCTTCCTTGCTCCATTTGGGTGCATTCGCCGGAAACTCCGGCAACACCGGACCTGCGACTACATCCGCTTGAAATCGCCGCTGCACATGCAGCAGCTCATCAAGCCAGCCCGGTTCCGGCATCTCATCGTCATCGATAAAGGCGATAAATTTGCTGTCGCCGAAAGCTAATGACATGGCTGTGTTTCTGGCATAAGAGATCCCCTTTACGCTTTCCACGTGACGGATGACCGGCCATGGGAAATCCACTAGCTCCTTCGATAAATAAGCGATGCCCCCACCCTCAGGATCATTGTCCACCACGACCACTTTGATTTGCGGCAATGGGACCTGATGGAAATGCTGTCGCTTTAATCCCTGGAAGAGGCGCATTAATCCATCATTTCGTTTGTAAGTCAGAATACATATCGCTACGTCAAACATAAGCATCCTCCCCCTGCTTCACTTCGCCTTAACCCGTCTTAACGCGATGGATAACGATAGGCTGGTTGAGACATAGATGACCCAGAAAAAACTGTTCGGCCGAAGTATCGTGTTCTCCGTTAGGTTGTATAAGAACATGAACATGAAGTAAATAAGCGGGCAGAAGCTGATGATCGTGCCGGTATGCCGAATGTAGCTCACGGCTTTCTTGAAACCGACGATGATATGTAGAAGGACCAAGGTCAGTCCGATAACCCCTATATCCAGCCACACATCGAGAAATCCATTATGCGAATGCGGCGGATCCCACTTCGTAACGAGCCACACATAGGCTGATTCTCCGTCTAGGCCAAGCCAGAAACCATTGAAGCCATAGCCAAGCAGCGGTCGCTTCGTAATCATTTCCCATACGGCCGCCCATAGCTCGGTTCGTCCGGTTAGTGTAATATCTCGATCCATTAAGGTTAGAATGAGCTCTGCATTGCTGAAAATCAGCGCGACCGCCCCGCCAACCAGCATGAGTCCGAACATCCAGTAGAGTACTGCCACGTTTATATTCCAGCGAAACGATTGCAGAAATGGTAAGAGCATGACCAGCACCAGCATGATGACCAATGCAGTCTTGGATGTGGAGAGCAGCATGAGTCCAAGAGATCCGATTAGACCGGCCCAGATCCACATCTTCTTCCTCTCCTTGTTAAGAAGAAAGATGAAGAACAGCACCGAACTGAAGCACATGATTCTTCCTAACTGATTCTTGTGGGCAAGAACACCTTGCCAGGCAGCCCCGCGATCATCGGTCATGATGCCGTATTGAGGAAGGAAGATTCCGAATAGGAAGCTGAAGGCAATGACGATAAGAAATACGCGGCTTATCATGACGAACTGTTGCTTCAAGCTGTAGTTGACCGCCATATAAAGCGCGAATAGGTTCGTTCCAATGAGCGCGAATGCTCTGCGAAGCGTTACATCCGGAGCTGCAGACCATACGACTGAGCTTATGACAACGAATGTCAGCATGAGGAGCAGCTTATCCTGGCGAAGTACGACCAAGAGCACTCTCCATCTTATACAGCAAAGCACAAACGCGAAGGCGTAAATCACGGCCCACAACTTCTGAATTAGCGGATTGCCATCTGATATCGCTTCGCCAGCGCTTCCTTGAAGGAGCGTGAAGAAGGATTGGGTGAACATGAGGATCGCGAACATCATGTAACCATATTCCAGCTTTTTCAGCATTCCGGTAATGAATGCTCTGTGCTGCGCAAACGTCCGTAAGCCAAGTTGAACTGCATAATGGTTCACTTCGCTATCCCCCTGTTCATTTGGATACCGTGCTGCCTAGAGACAGACTTCTTTGATTGAGCACATAGATCGCGGTCCAATAGCAGATCGCGAGCGATACCTCGGTTGCAATCGTGACCACTACCGTTCCTCGCCAGAGGAAGATCGGAATCACGATCAGGTTCGCGATGACATTAAGGATAGCGGCCGAAGCCTGTATGCTGGAGCGAATCCCTTGATAACCGGCTCCAGTAAGCGTATCTGCTGCGAAACTCTGAATGCTCTTTAATAGTGGGATGATCGCGAGCCACTTAATCGCGTCAATCGCCATTACGTAATCGTCCCCCAGTATCCATGGTAAATAAGGTGCCAATAAATAAACGCCAATGCCTGCAAGTGCGCTGTAGCTTACGGCAACGGGCAGCAGCTTCCTTGTGAGCGCTAAGCTTCCGGATATTCCTTGCTCCCCTTCTCGAAAGAACCTTGCATAGGTTGCGCTCATCAAGGAACGAAGCGGCGTCAGCGTAACATCCATAATTCGGCTTGCTGCAGAGAAGATACCGGCTGACTGCAGATCTCCGAATCGCACGAGCATCGTCTTGTTAATATCGTTGTAAATGACAACGGAGGACAAGCTGATTGAGAAGTAGAAGCCCTGTTTAAGTTCGGTGATCAGCTTTCTAAATTCGACCTTCGGAACGCCCAGTTCACGAATGACGATGATTATGGCGATTAGCATACAGAGCAGCGTACTGACAAAGTACAGAAAGCCCCATGTTTCAGGCGTCTTCGCCGGTGCCCAAGCCACGAGCGCAATCGCGCCGAGTAACCTTAATGCGCCAAGTGTAACTTGAATTTGTGCTGTGCGCTTCAGCTTCTGATGCGCCTGAAAGGATTGCCCGCTAATATCAAGCACCCTGTACATGATCAGATCCGATATCGCAATCCAGAAGATCAGCATCGGATTAACGGAATCCGGCAGCACATATCGAGCGGCAATAAAGACGATGCAGGTCAGCAGTACACCTGAGATGATCGTCATCATAATGGCGTTGCCTAAGTAGGTGCGGAACACCTTCTGGTCTCTAGCCACATTCATAACCAGCAGCTCGCCTCGTCCTAAACTTGAGAAAGGGGCCAATATGGCGACAAGTGAAACGGTTCCGACGAAAATACCGTATCCGTTTACGCCCAGTGTGCGAGCAATGATAATGAAATAGGCCGCCTGCAGCACGATTCGAAAACCCTGTCCAGCAAACATCCATAATGTATTCCGAAGCAATTGGCTGTCCTGGAAGCGGTTCTGCATCTATTCCACATCTCCCTAAAAGTTGTTACTCCCCGTTAATGGGTATTGCTGCGAAATATTACTCGCACGGTTTGATAGAGGATCGACAGATCCAGCTTGACAGACACTTGATTGATATACCTGAAGTCATGATGCAAATTGAAATGTATCGGTTGCTTGCGATCCTCGCTGATTTGCCAAAGTCCGGTTAATCCCGGCTTCACGAGAAATCGCTGCTTCTCATACTCGGTGTAATAAGCATCGACTATGGATTTCTGCTCCGGTCTTGGGCCGATGAAGCTCATCTCGCCTCGCAGGATATTGAGCAGCTGCGGCAATTCATCCAAACTCGTCTTGCGCAGCAGCTTCCCGATTGGCGTGACCCTTGGATCGGAGTCACTCGTTGGCGAGAAGCCTTCCTTCGGAACATGGCTGTGCATCGTCCGAAATTTATAAATTTGGAACTCCCTGCCGTCTTTACCGACCCGAGGCTGCTTGAAGATCGGAGACCCCGGCGAAGTCCATTTAATGAAGATATAAATGATGCACAGAAAAGGCAGCAGCGCCAGGAACAATAGGGAAGCTATCAAGTAATCCATGGCCACTTTGAAATACGTTTCATATAGTGTCGATTTCCCCTGCGTTTCAGACTCGCCGGTAATCGGCAGCATCGATTTCATTACCTGCTCCGCTCCTCTAGCTTCATCTTTTGTTCCGCTTCCTTCAGTAGTCTCATCAGCCCTTTGATCGCCTCTACAGCGACGATGAGGACGAGGCAGACAAGAAAGCCTAAAACGCCGCCAAGTAATACGTTCAATACAATGTTGGGGCTGACTGGAGCGGCATTCTTAACCGGTACCGCTTCATCTACAATCATTACGTTGTCTAGGTTGACGAATACACTCACATTCTTGGAGAACGATCGCGCAACCTCATTGATGACTCTGACTGCCCGCTCCTGGTTCGTGTCGGTGAATGTCAGTGTGATAAGAAAGGTCACGTTCGATGTTTTGACCGTTAAATTCTGGAGCACCTTCTCTGGAGACACGCTATTGTCCAGCCGACGGGATACGTCAATGGCGATCGTACGTGTTTTAATGAGTCCCTCATAGGTCTTAATCAGCTGCTGGTTACTCATGATGCTGTTGTACATATTCTGGGAGGTCATATTTTGTGGCTGTACTAGCAAAGTGGACTTTGCTGCATAAGTAGGAACGACGAAATAGTTGCTGTACCCCCAGCCTGCGCCTCCGCAAAGCAAAGGGAAGAGAATGAGCAGCACGATCCATCTCTTCAACAGCTTTAGCATGAAGATCAGCTTCTCGTAGAAGCCGATTTGTTTGGCTCGACCTAGCTCTTGCTTCGCAGGCAGATCATCCAGCTCCAACTGGTCCAGTTGGTTCAAATCCTTCGCGGAAAGCGATCGTGGAGGATACAAGTCAGTTGTCAGATCAAGCACCCTAGAACTCCTTACTGTTTCGATCACAAACACCACCTAACTTAATTTGACGGAAAGTATACAGTTTGTAACATCACTCATAAAACTAATTTACGATACAAAATGTATCATGTCAAGTGATTTAGACAACTATATCCATCTAAAGAATCTCTAAATTCGACGCCTGATTCGAGGTATATTTTCACAAAATATTATTGCTTTCCTCATATACAAAATGTAGCATCTTTCAACAAAATAAAGACAAGCCTCCATTCCCCTATCCTTGAATGAAGGCCTGTCCTACTGTGCCGTTGCTGTTGCGCGATCGCCCTCATCAGGGGTTAATCATTATCTTTAATTTCAATAATCGCTTCGCCAATATCGCCGATTTTCACGCCGCCTTTAGGGTTCTTCAGACGGATGCGGAATGTCTCGCTGGCCTCGACTAATTTGTCATCCACGATCTTTAACTCAATTTGCTTATGAGTTTCGCCGCTCTTGAACGTAACCGTCTCCAGCTGACCTAAGAAATCCTTATCCTTGGTTGCCGTGATATCGCACAGGCAGTAATCGATGGATATTGGCCCGAACTTGCCGTCTACCCGATCGATGCTCACAGCTGCGAATTTCTGTCCTTCATTTACGGTGTATGTGGCCTTGTGTAGTGTCACTTTACCTTTGTTGATTTTCAGGTGAACGATGCTGCCGGCGAAGACTGCATTTTGTGTGAAGAACAAGCTTAAAACAATAAAAAGGATAAAGCTGATACGGCGAAGCTTCTTAGATTTACCTGTGTTAACTCGATTCGTAAGCAAGAGTTTTCCCCCTCATAATGATACGTTTTGTTTACTAAATCGATTATATGTTACTAAATGTATCATTGTCAACTCTTGTATTTTCATAAGAAAATAACCCGGGTGCCTGCGTGCAGACATCCGGGTTAAGACGTATTACGACACCTTTTTGATATGTGCAACAAGCTCATTATGAATCCGCGAACGCTCCTGGTCATCTACGATATAATACCAAACCTTATTGATCGTTTGTCCTTTTCCTTTGATTTCGATCGTAGTCGTCTTGTGGATTAATGGCCGATAATCGGTTACGAAAGTCTTCATTTCCGCGAATGTAATGTTCGTCTTCACACTGTCGCCAAGCTCGCCCAGCAGCGACTGCAGATGCTTGACGTTCGAGATGTTCATCGCGTTCGTCATCACTTCCTGCAAGATGTCACGCTGGCGCGTGTTGCGTCCAAAATCACCTCGCGGGTCATCATACCGCATGCGGGAATACTTCAGCGCATCTGTCCCGTTTAGGGAGAGGTGCCCCTTCTGGAAGCTATGCCCTTGATAATCAAAGGCGAACGGATTATCGACCTCAACGCCGCCGATAAGATCGATTAGACGCGCGAAGCCTTCCATATTTACTTTGACATAATAATCGATCGGATAATCCAAGAACTGCTCTACGGATTGAATCGACATTTCCACGCCGCCGAACGCGTAAGCATGATTGATTTTGTCCACCGTATGATGACCGACAATGTCCGTCCGCGTATCGCGTGGAATATTAAACATGAGGATAGACTGCTTCGCCGGATTGACGCTAAGTAAGATCATCGTATCGGAGCGCCCGCGATCATTCTTCCGCTCATCGACACCTAAAACGAGCACCGTGAACGGATCTAGATTTTTCATTTTCACAGGCTCCGGCACCTTCACCTTCTTCACTTCCACGTCCTTACTAATATAGACCGGTTTGACAGGTGCCAGCTCCTCGTACATCTTAGCTGCTGTTTGCTCGGCAGAGTGATAGAGATACCAGACGAACCCACCAACAAGCAGTAGGATCGTCGCTAGTACAGCTCCTGACCAAACAACTATACGTTTCATTGGACGCTTCATGCCGCAGAACTCCTTTGCGTTATCTCGACTAGCCTGATTGGATACATAATGTAGGAATTAATTGAAAATATCTTTATCAGAAGCGAAAAACCATTCAAAAAAAGATACAAATTGTATCTGTTTTGTTATCACTTTACGTTACAATTTGTATCATGTCAATCAAAAAAATTAGCACTTCTATAGACCGAATTCTCTCAGACACACTTCTCTACAATTTCTTCCCACACAAGACTGATTCGAATATTGTCTTCTTCAACGAGCTCTGAACCGGTCTGTACCTCAATAAGCTCAAGGTCTGTCGCTGCTCGGATGCTGTGACGGCTGCCGCGAGGAATTATAAGCACATCGCCTGCACGTACAAGCTGAGCGACTTCATTGAGGATAAACTCCCCTGCCCCTTGAACGATCGTCCATACCTCACTGCGCTTCAGGTGGTATTGGTAGCTGAGATTACGACCTGCTGTAATGCATATGCGTTTAGTGAGTACTTCATTAGACTCCGCGTATTTCACATAATCCACCACACGGTAATGACCCCAGCGGCGCTCTTCATACATGGGCCTGCTCAGCTTATCATTGCCGAGTACTTCCTTAATTCTCGGGCTTGCTGCCTTCTCGCTTACGAGAATGCCATCCGGGCTGCTGGCCACAACGATATTAGAGAGTCCGATAATCGTCACAGGGATATCAAGCTCATTGATTAGGTGTGTATTCATGGAGTCTGAAGAAACAATGCCTTTACCAACAATGGTGCTGCTCATCTCTTCCGTTAACGTGTTCCAAGTGCCGAGATCACGCCATTCCCCATCATACGGTGTAACAACGATCTTAGCCGCACGCTCTACGACCTGATAATCGAAGCTGATCTTGGGCAGCTTACTGTACCGCTTCAGCATTTCGTCGTACTGGATCGGGAGATTCATCGCAAGGAGCAAGTTAATGATGAAATCAAGCCGGAATGCAAAAACCCCGCAGTTCCAAAGCGCAGCCTGTTCAATCATCGCTGCCGCTTCTTCAACGCGGGGTTTCTCTTGAAATCGGCTTACCGTCTGGTAAGCTGTTTTGCTATAATCAACGGTCGTTTCCGTTGGCATAATATAACCATATTTCTCTGATGGATACGTTGGCTTCACACCGATCAGCGCAAGATCCGCATCGGACTCTGCCAGTACTCCATCAAGTTGTTTGATCTTAACGAAGAAATCCGACTCCACGTAAGGATCAACCGGCAATACCGCAATCGTCTCACTTAGCCGTGCCCCTTGAACGGAGTACAGGTAAGTGGCGGCTAGTGCGATCGCCGGAAATGTATCTCGGCGCTCAGGTTCAACAATGAGTGGGACATGAGTTCCCAGTTGACTTTGAAGTACTTCAACCTGTGGTGTGCTTGTTGATATGTACGCATGCCGATCGAGGCCGGCAGACTGAAGTTGTCTCCACACTCGCTGCACCATGGACTCCGATTCATCGCTTGGACCTTCTAACACCTTAAGAAACTGTTTGGATCTTGAATCGTTGGACAATGGCCATAGGCGCTTGCCCGATCCGCCGGATAGTAGGACGAGTTTCATGGTTTGCAACTCCTTGTATCTATCTTTCTTAACTTCCGAAGTTCAAAAACCACCTAATACTAGAAACTTATTGTTTTAATGTTTTTTTAGATACTTCTGTTAAAGAATACCTTGTCCTATAGCTTCTTTTCTTTTGGGCTATTTCTACTAGAAACAATATGAGTATCCCCTCAACAATTAATCTTTGTGCAAATACCACATCATTTGGCCCGCCTGCAAAAGTAAATCTACACATAAAATATGCTACACTTGCTACACAAAGATTCGAAAACCAAATATTAATTAATACCTTTTGATGAACAACTAATAAAAAGATTGATAATATAATACCTATTAACATTGCACTTAATAAAATGCCCATATAACCACTATCTAAGAACAACACTCCAGGACCAGTAACAAACATTCCACCTTTCCCCCAACCCCATATTATGTTTGTAAATATGTTTGTCATTGGCAAATCCCATTTTTCACCCCATATAGCACGTGGTATTATTATCGTCAACGATTCATACCAAAATCTTCCATGTTGATATTCCATATTATTGGGAACGTTATTAATCACTGACAATAACCCATCAAATCCATTAAATGAACTTCTATAAATTAAGTTGAATATATCGATAGGATTAAACCTAATAGCCTCTTTTACTGTATTCCCAAATGTTCCTCCCACTTTCAATAAATTCCCTCTAACATAAATGATAATCCAGCCCAAGTAGAAAACTAGTGTGCCGACAATTACTAATAGAGGTAGTTTTCTCATTAAAACCTTATACCCTTTTTGTAATATAAATAGTGCAACCAAAATAATTACTGCAGTAACCATCTTGGAACGATTACCAGTCAGTAAAACTGCTCCTATGTACGTAGACATTAACACTAACCATAAATGTCCAATTTCACCTTTTCTATATGCGAACCAAACAAATAACGACGTCAGTGGGATCTCCATTAATAAAATGATAGGTCCATCACCAGAAACATCAATTCTTGATGCTTCAAGATTTGAATTAGTTACTAAAGTACCACCTGATAATATTGAGGATAACAAAAGTAAAATTCCAGGAATGGATATAACAATTAACACCTTTAGTAAACCACTTTGATGGATTATCGCTCTTCCGTTTAAAGACTGTTCCTTTTTATTAAATTGCCGTTTTTCAACTGCCAATTGAGCAACAAACACAATTAGCACTCCAAGAATAAATGATATATTGAAAATTGTTATACACCAAAATGCAAGATTGATTAAACTATTACTTGGCATATAGTCACTCGTTGGGCCAAATGCCAAATCCCCATGCGTCATAATAATCAAAGCCCTCACAAAGACACCGAAAATCTCTCCAATTGCTAAAAATACTAATGTAATACTCATTAAACTTTTACTTCTTGTCTTACGGCCAATGTAAAAAAGTAGACATACGCTTAATAACATTGTAATTAGACTAGCTATATAGGTAGACATAGCAGTACCCTCTCACCGAGCTAGAATTGTTTTTTCCCACTTACTTATTATCTCATTTATATCAAATTCACTTTTCAACCATAAATTAATCTCTTTTGAGTAATTATCATTTTCTGAATTTAATGCTCGTTCTAATGCCTCTGATAACTCATTCACAGATCCCGGTGACACTTGATATTTATGCCAAAACTTCGATACCATCTCAGGAAGTCCACCAGCTGAACTAGAAATCACCTTACAACCTCTAGATTGTGCTTCACTAGCAACTAATGTTGCTGGCTCGGACCAATTACTCGGAATTACTACATATTCATATTCATCGTATATATGATGCAAATCTGCATTATTTATATACCCTAAAAATTTATATTTAAGATTACTTTGTTTTAATAAATTATATACGATTTTTGAATAATGATTTTCATTTGAACCTTGAAAATGGGTTGCCCCAGCTATTCCTAAATTAATTGATAACTTAAGCTCTATGGGAAGTTGTTCTAATGCTTTTATCAAAATATCCAATCCTTTCTGTGGTATTATTCTGCCACAGAATAATATGCTATTTGGTACTCTAAGATTATTTGACTCTTCATTAAACCATTTCTCAGGAAGAGGGTTATGAATGACTGTGTGCTTCTCTCTTTTTTGTTTGGTTAATAATTTATTAATAGATTCTTTTAAAAAACTGCTAACACTTACTATTTCGTTAATATGTCTAGACCATAAAATAATTAATGGTTGTGTTCGGTTTCTAACATTGTGAACACTCCAAATAACATTAGATTGCGGGTTCCAACTCTTCACATCAGATGCTATGTATGGATCATAAATAATAACATTTTGATATTCATTATTAGGTACCTTTTTTAGGCTTTTCCTTATTTGCAACTTACTATTAATAATCCCTTTTATCCCTCCTGATTTCACCTTTCCCGTAATCTTATACCAATGAATTAAGCTAGATTGTTTATATGATGAAACACCTTCAGAAGCATCTAACAATGAGGAGAGTACTCCCACTTTCCAGCCCCTCTCCGCTAACCCCATTGCAATATTATATAGCACCTGCTGAACAGCCCCTCCTGAAATTGGGGGGATAGGTAAACTTCCTGAATTAATAATTAGAACAGATTTATTATTCATGTTCTATTTCACCAATCTTTCCATAATCTCAGTTAAATCATTTACATATCTATCTATTGTAAAGTGTTCTTCAACATCCTTCTTTGCTTTATAGCCATAACTCATTCTTAAATCCATGTTGTTAGCAAGCGATAATATCCTATCGGCAATTTCTTCTGGTTTCGGAGAAACAAGATACCCAGACACTGAATCAATTAAGATTTCAGTACTACCACCGAGCTTGGATGAAATAATTGGGATTCCTAAGGATGCAGCTTCAAATAAAACCGTCGGTAAAGGGTCCGGTTTTATAGATGGTTGAATGAATATACAATGCTCAGCACAGCATAGAACTTCGCTTAAAGCTGTATAACCCCCGTGGAGTATAAATCTATCTGAATATGGAGATTTTTTCACTTTCTCTGTTAATCTCTGCATATACTCATAACTACCAACAGCGTCTTTAGCGACGGCTCCAGCTATAACAAAACCCCAGGCAGGAATCTGATCGGCAATTAAATTAATAGCATCTACAAATATGTCAAAGCCTTTCCATTCTAAGATCCAACCAGCAATAACTATTTGTTTTTTGCCATTATGGTTTTGCAATTTATTCGTCGTATCATTAACTCTTTTTTTTGGAAAACCGTTATATGTCGAGCTAACTTTCTGATTTTGGTTCTCTAGAATGCTTTTCACTTCATCGGCAACACTCTTTGAAACACAACTAATATGTTTTGCATTTTTAACCGCATTATTCATTAATCTGCTCGACATCCCTTGAAAAGATTGAGGATAGTCATGTAGCCTTAAAAATGTTGGAATTTTTTTTCTAAAACTATTAACAATTACATGTGCTTTTACTGAGTTTGTGAAAATGATGTCTGGATTAATCACTTTTATCAATTGACGTATTCGTTTCAATAATTTAAATGTTGAATATATATCTTTTATCTTTAGTACTCCTCTAGTTGTTTCCATGCCATTAAACTCATTAACCTCTATCCATTTAATTCCATTTTCTTGAAGCGAAATAGATAAATCTCCATGGGGAGCTACTAAGATAGGAGTTATTCTATCATGATCAATATTGTTTAAATATTCGAATAAAACCTTTTCAGCTCCTCCAAACCTGGATGATTGATTAATAAACATGACTTTTAGTGCCACAAGATCATCTCCCTATTGCATTCAACACATCACGATAAACTTTTTCATATTTATCAACTCTATGGTCCCAAGTCAAATCACTCCCAGTCTCTCTACAACCGATCTGGAGATGTGTTATTAGCTCCGAATTGAATATGAAGCGTATCTTTCTGACCCATTCCATTGGAAGCCGGTTGCTCATTAATATTCCGTTTTTCATATCGAGTACAATTTCCTTGATTCCGCCGGTTGCATAACCAATAACCGGGCATCCAAAAAATATACTCTCGGCAGCAGACATACCGAATATCTCATAATTAGAACAAGCTATGTATAGATCTGATAATGAAAGTACGCTCCCAATAAAACGATTGTTTATCTGACCTGTCATAATGATCCGTTTGGATAGACGACTAAACTTTTCGTGTTTATGTGCATATTGCCTTGGTTCTCCTACTAATATCAGACCGTAATCATCGCCCAGTGCATCAAGTACGGCGAAAATAAAATCTATGTTATCTTCTTTATCCACTCTTCCAATATGACATAATATTTTCATTCCGGATTCTTGCATCTTCTTTACTTTTAACATTATTTCATCATCTAGATTCACATCCGTATTATATGCAGTACGATCTATACCTATCGGTGCATAATGTATCTGTGGAAAATTCAGTGAGTTTGCATAATCTCGTGCACTAATTGTTTTACACAGCACACCTTTAATGTTATTTTTTATACTTAATGAAAATATATTGTTAACCCAGCTTTTAATTCTACTTTTAGGTTCGTATTCACCTAACGAGAGTACTAAGGGTATCTTTCTTCTTATCGAGGATATATGGCCAATTAATGTAGATAAATTTGTCAAATCTTGAATTTGTATGATATCGGCATCACTACTATTTATTATTGAAAAACTAGACTCAAGCCATCCGTATCTTCCGCCTCTGCGAGTAAGCTCGATCCACCTTAGACGACTTCCATACTCCATAGTCACTTCTTTGGGACCAGATGAAAGTATCGTCACGTCCCAACTTTTATTAGCCAAGACTTTTCCCAACCCAATCTCTTGGACATTATAACTATTGGGGCTTACATATTGGGAACTCCCTCTTAAAATAACCAATTTCTTCGTTCTGTCTCTTTTTATGTTTGAAATCATTTTTCACACCTTCTTCCTTACTTGCATCTTATTTCGCGATATACCCCTTAATGAGTTAAGTACAACTTCACTAATTTCGCTTTTCTTGGTAAGAAACATATAAAGAATTATGATTGAGATAGCCAAAAAAAGAGCTGTACTACCACGAACTAGAAGTAATATCTTATCTTGCATAGCAGGTAAATTCCAAATCATTGAAATAAAGGAAAAAGAAAAGACGGCTATAAAACCATAAGGAAGTATCGCTATAGTGATTTTTTTAATATTTGTTAGTACTTTCGAATTCATTTTCCTTATTGCCATAACATAGAGAATACTTACATTGATTAATTGCGCGCAACCACTAGCAGCAGCAAGACCTCGAGCTCCATAAATGTGAACTAAAAAATACCCACAAACAATATTAAAAGTGACTGCAACTGAAGATGAGATAAGAAGATATTTCCCACCTTTTTGAGCAAAGTAATATTGAGAAATTAATGGAAGCATCATGTAAAAGAACGAAAACACACCATAAATTATCAGAATACTTGATGTTAGATTTAAATCATTAAGACTGAACGCACCATGATAATAAAAAATAGAAACCAGTGATTTACTAAAAAAAACAAATCCTCCCCCAATAACAAAACCAGATAGCACGATCCATGTTAAAGCTTTATTCAGTAAGCATTCTAACTGGGGAAATTTTTGCTCGTTGTTATATTTTACAAATCTTGTGTATGCGGTTACTGCAATAGAACTTCCAATAAGACCAATAGGCAACAAGCCAAGTTTTGATGCATAATTCAAATTACTCACTTGTCCTTCCGGTAATCCAGAAGCCAGTATTCTATCAACAATTTGATTAATTTGAGATACTGCCTGACTAAAAAATATAGGTAACATTGCAAACAAAATTCTAGGTACTTTCGGATGCCACCTGCTATTAAATTTTAGTGGGAGTTGTTTCCGAATGATTAACGGAATAAATTGAATAAGAAATCTGCCAATAACACCTGATATAAATCCGTATGCTAATGCTTCATATCCAAGCGTTTGTTTAAGTGTTACTAGAACTATGAAAAAAAATAAATTAAAAAAAATACCTACTAGTGCTGGAAAGGAGTAACTTTCAAAACTATTATTTATTCCTCCAAAAAAACCAGATAATGCGGAAAAGCAAATTGCAATCACCATAATCTTCAGAAGTTTTACCGCAGCTTCATGTTGACCTGACTCGAATGTCGGTGCTAATACACTGATTATTTGATCTCCTAATAAGTAGGATGATATTGTAAGAATCACTGACCCAAATACTACAATATAAAAGGTATTATTAATTATTTGTTTACCCAGTTGCTCTGAAGTTCCATATTCTTTTTTCAAGACAGGAATCAATGCATTCGTTAAAGAATATCCAATCCAACCAGCAATAATATCCGGAACGACAAATGCAACATAGTATGCATCCGTTAATTTTGTAGATCCAAATGCATATGCAATGTATGATTCTCTACCGAAACCTAATATAGAACTAAATAGTGTCAACAACATTACTATAATTGTGTTCTTCTTTATAGAAGTTTTATCCACCCCTTAGTTGTACCTCCTCAAGCTAATTTATTGGCTGTTAAGATAACTTGAAGTGACTACAACCTCTAGACGCTCTTCTACTTTATTAGCTTCAACCTGACTGGCCTTTAATATTTCCTCAATTTGCTGAACAAACTTTGTATGAAAGTTACCTTTAGAAAATCGTAAAGCATTAATTCTGCAGTCCCTAGCAGCGAATGCGGAATAATTCGATTCAAATCGATTAATTGCTTCAATAATTGAATCAATACTTTGTTCCGCAAAAAGTACACCAGTAGGCTTCTCATAATTAAGATCTCTTATCGTCTCCAAACTTCCACCTTTTCCATATGCAATCACGGGGGTTCCACAAGCTTGGGCTTCTACAGATGTAATTCCAAAATCCTCTTCGGCTGCAAAAACGAAGGCCTTTGCTCGTTGCATATGATCTTTTAAAACTTCAACTGATTGATAACCAATTAAGGATACATTCGACCCCGCCTTACTCCTCACCTTATTGAAATCCGGACCCTCACCAATAACAACTAATCGCTTTTCAGGCATTCTTGAAAATGCCTCGACAATTAAATCAATCTTCTTATAAGGCACCATTCGAGAGGCAGTAAGATAAAAATTTTCTTTCTCTTCCTTCATTTCAAATAACTGAATGTCCACAGGAGGATAGATAACTGTTGCTTCACGCCGATAGATCTTCCAAATCCGCTTCGCAATAAACTCAGAGTTAGCGATAAAATAATCCACTCCATTAGCGGTTCGATAATCCCATTTTCTAAGATTTCCGAGCATCCATTTGACAATCCAACTCTTCATTCCGGACTGTAGATTAGATTCCTTAAGATACTGATGTTGTAAATCCCAAGCATAACGAATTGGTGAGTGGGTATATGAAACATGAATTTGATTTGGACCAGTCAATACTCCTTTAGCAACTGCATGTGTGCTTGATATTATTAAGTCATATTTGGAGAGATCAAATTGTTCAACAGCAAGTGGCATAAGAGGCAAGTAGGATCTATACTGACTTCTGCTTAAAGGTAGTTTTTGTATAAATGAAGTTGTGATCTTTTTGCCCTGGAGGAATTTCCTCTGATTTTCTGGTAGATAATCGACTATAGAATAAATATCAGCATCAGGATAAATTTTAACTAATTCCTCCAAAACCCTTTCTGAGCCCGCATATGTAACCAACCAATCATGTATGATGGCAATTTTCATATAATACCTCACTTTAAGTTTTCTAATATGCACCTCTTTTTAAAAGTACAATCCCTACCGTTTTAATCAGTATAGAGAAATCCAATAAAAGAGAATGATTGTAAATGTAGTACATTTCTAAATCCACACGCTCCGGATAACCCACATCACTTCTTCCTGATATCTGCCAGTATCCAGTTAATCCAGGCTTAACCGCAAGAAAGTCAGTTGCCTTATTACCGTATTCTTGAAGTTCCTCATTAACAATTGGTCGCGGCCCTACCAGACTCATCTCCCCTTTGAGCACATTGATCAATTGGGGGATCTCATCCAGACTGCTTTTTCTTAAAAAGTAACCTAGCTTTGTAATTCTAGGATCTTCATTCTGTTCCAGTTTATAGTTGTTATCAATATATTTCTTGTATAACAGTGGGTCAGCCTTCAATTTCTCCTCAGCATTTATAACCATGGAACGAAACTTAATAATTTTGAATAATTTATAATTTTTTCCAATTCTAATTTGTTTAAAGAAAACACCTGCGGAAGGTTCTTTTATTTTCATTAAAAAAACAATTATTATAATCACCGGCAAAAATAATACAATACCCATTGCTGATCCAATAATATCAATCATCCTCTTAGTACTCGCATACATAATGTCATTAATGGACTTTGATTTATCAGTATGTCTTAGCCCGCCTTTATTAATTACCTCTTTATCGAGTTGAAAACTTGTATTAGTGTCTGCACTCATATGATCTCGCTCCTTGAACGAACGAGTTGGTCTGATCTATATTTCTCCATAATTTGTGCAAGTGCAGCATGGAGGGGAGTTCTCAAATCATTGTTTCTTAAAGCAAATTCTATCGTGGTTAAGATAAAACCCAGTTTCTCACCTACATCGTAACGTGTACCTTCAAATTCGTAAGCAAACACATTATTAAACATATTCACTTTTTGAATCGCGTCAGTTAATTGAATTTCTCCTCCAGTACCAATTGTTTGTTCTTCTAATTGTTTAAAAATATTAGGAGTTAAAATATATCTACCCATTATGGCTAGGTTTGAGGGAGACTGACCAATCGCTGGCTTCTCGACCAGCCTACTCACTTGTCTTAATCGTCCATACGACGATTCCATTGACTCTACAATCCCATATCGGCTCGTTTCACTGAAAGGAACCTTTTGGACGCCAATTACCGGACATTCTGTCCTTTCATATTGCTCTATCAGCTGTTTCGTACACGGAACTTCCGCTTGAACGATATCGTCACCTAGCAATACCGCAAATGGTTCGTCACCGATAAAATTTCTGGCGCACCAGACAGCATGTCCGAGCCCTTTGGCTTCCTTCTGACGAATGTAATGGATGTTGATATTCGATGATTTCTGAACTTCTTTGAGAATCTCAAGCTTGCCCTTCTCAAAGAGGGTATGTTCGAGTTCAAAAGCAATATCAAAGTGATCCTCAATAGCTCGCTTACCCTTCCCGGTTACAATAATGATGTCTTGAATACCGGATTGAATCGCTTCCTCAACTATGTACTGGATGGTAGGTTTATCTACGATCGGAAGCATTTCTTTCGGCATCGCTTTGGTTGCCGGTAGGAATCGTGTTCCAAGTCCGGCAGCCGGAATGATGGCTTTCGTTACTTTTCTCATCTCAATCACCTATCCCTCGATAATCTATCTTCCTTTGTTCTCTCTTATCCAGGTGTCAAAAGTGCAAGCTGCGTCCTCCTACTAGATCTTCATCCGTAAGAAGACATAGCTTGGACTCTTGGTCCAAGATTGGGCATTGAACCCATCCTCGCGTCACACCCTTGACGATTTACGTCTAAGGCAGCTAACCCACAGCATGACCGAGTGCCTCCAGTGATAAAGGTGCAGGAGACATTACCTTTAGAACCCTAGTTATTTTCGATCGCCGTAGTAGTAATAGTTGTAATATCCTTCTGCGCTGTTACGGTTGATGTTATTTAAGACGACTCCCAGCATTCTTGCCTTCACGACTTCTAGACTTGCTTTCGCTTTCAGTGCTGCTTCCTTCTTGACCTTCCCTGAATCGATAACTAGGATGACCCCATCGCATTGTGCAGCGACAATTTGTGCATCGGTTACTGCGAGGACAGGAGGTGTGTCGATAATGATAATGTCAAATTGCTGCTTCAATTCCTCCATCAGTACTCCCATACGCTTAGATTCCAGCATTTCGGAAGGATTGGGTGGTATTGGTCCGGAAGGAAGAACCTTTAGGTTCGTAATAGTTGTAGGTAGAAGAACATCCTCTAGCTCGTTCTGATGACTTAACAAGGAAGTCAGTCCAAACCGATTCGAGAGCCTGAAAATATGATGCTGCGTTGGCTTCCTTAAGTCCGCATCGATGAGCAGCACCTTTTTGTTCGATTGCGCGTAAGTAACGGCCAGATTTGAGGATGTCGTACTCTTCCCTTCACTCATCTTGCTGGATGTCACCATGATTGTTTGCAGCTTCGCATCCACATTCGAGAATTCAATATTGGTACGAAGAATTTTGTACGCCTCGGAGATCGGGGACTTCGGATTACTCTCCGTAATTAATTGATACTCATGCGTCGAGCGTGGCATTATTCTCACCTCGTATTGTGACTTTGGCTTGTTTCTTCCTTAGTGATGCTTTGTCGGCTGCTTTCATTCGCGGTATTAGCGTTAATGTAGACATGCCAAGCACGTCAGCGACATCCGTTTCCGATTTCACCGTATCATCCAAGTAGTCGATTAAGAAGGCCAGTCCAAGTCCGATCATGAGCGATAGGATGATGCTAATTGCGATGTTCAAGCTTGGCTTTGGTGATACCGGTTCGGGATTCTCGTTCGGATCGGCTTCGTTTAGAATATTTACATTATCTACCTTCATAAGGGTGGGGATTTCTTTCTGGAAAACCTGGGCAACCGCATTGACGATTTCCGCCGCTTTTTTGTAAGACAAGTCAGTAGCAGTAACTGACATCACTTGCGTATCATTTACGGAAGTAACGCTAATCTTATTGATCAGCTCTTTCTCGGTTAGCTTAATAGCGGGGAATTGCACAACAACCTTGCTCATAATTCGCGGAGTCTTAATAATTTCTTTGTAGGTTTTAACCAGTTGGATGTTGGAGTTGATTGTACTGAGGTCCATAATCTTGTTTAGCGTGGCTTCTTCAATATTCTGGTTCACGATCAGTTTCGTAGAGGCTTCGTATTTCTTATCCATCACGTAATAGGAATAAAGGCCGGTCGTTGTTCCACTGATAATGATCAATAGTAAGATCATCCAAATATTCCTTCTAATAATCGCCCAGTACTGTTTTAGTTCCAAGTTGTCTCCTCCAATTGAAATATTTTACATATTTGCTTGGTGCCAATTACTAGCCGATTTGGCCCACAATCCTTCGATTGTTCGACAGGGACTAATTGACTAATATCTTTATTCACTAACAGAATTCCTTTAAATCTTTTAAGACTATTAGCAGGAAAGAAAGCCAATCGGGTTTAATACATTCAATCTTGGGTATTTAGTATGATACGTTTTGTAACTTTCAATAGCCTTACTTTACGATACGGTACGTATCGTGTCAATAAGATTTTTTCAATACTCACACCTTTATTGGAAGTATTTTACTTATGAAATGTATTTGTAAGGGATTTGTATAATCTTGGGATTTGAATTTTATAGGAAGTAGGATATGCGCAGATGGTCGTAGTATGATACCGGGGACAATCGGGAGGATTTTGTCGTTTCATTGTTTTCGGCGAGCATGAAGTCAGTGTTGAAATAGCGTTTACAAAAATAAATAAAGCCACAGTCGCAAGCGACTGTGGCTTATATAGATAACTCTATTGTTGAATTGGGGGTAAGTCTGAAGGCCATTTCGCAAGATCAATTCCAAGCTGCTCCATTATGGTGCGGACATCGAGCTCTATTACGGCTGGCGGTGTCTGTGCTTCTTTGTGCTGATCTTCAATTTTTTTCATACCCAGGCTCCTACTCCCTCTATTTATAATGAACCTTACGCTTTCTAGCCGAACATAGGCTCTCTCGCCAATCACTCCATTCAAAATAACCGCTCCCTTAGTATAATCTCTCTCTGAACTGTTTTACTTGTCTGCATTCATTATAAACAATCGCTATCAAAAAGGATGTCGAAATGACTGGGCCTATTTTCACATTTAATATGTTATTTTGTCGTTTAATGGTAATTTCGCCCAACTGGTGGCAGCATTATTAACATTTCGAAAACGTTTACTAGAATCCATAATGATATGGCTTGGCTGGTCACTCTCTGTTTGTAGTTTAGCATGTGGACATAATAATGGAGCAACAAAAAAAGACCGATAACGGATTTCCCCGTTATCGGTCTTTGGTCTAAGCGATTAATTTCCGCCTACGCGAGCAAGCTCTTTCATGTTGGCTTCAAATGCAGCGAGAAGGGCTTCGTCGCCGGCAAGGCCGGTTTGCTCCATCTTCTCAATTTGCTCCAGCATCCGTTTGTAGTCTTTCGGGATGATTTTGACAAATTTCGTCTTGGATGTCTCCCAATCGGAGAGCAAACGATCGCCGATCGCACTGCCGGTGTAATCCACATGGCGCTGGATCATGCCTTGCAGCTCCTCGGAATCACGCGAATCCTCAACGCGCTCCAGTAGAACCATCTCGATGTTACAGTGCTTGTAGAAGTCGCCTGCTTCATCAAGGACATAAGCGACGCCGCCGGACATACCGGCTGCGAAGTTACGGCCTGTGCCTCCGAGAATGACGACGCGGCCGCCTGTCATGTACTCACAGCCGTGGTCGCCAACACCTTCAACGACAACCTTCACGCCGGAGTTACGAACTGCGAAGCGCTCGCCCGCGATACCGCGGATGTAAGCTTCACCGTTAGTCGCGCCGTAGAAAGCCGTGTTGCCGATAATGACATTCTCTTCCGCCTTAAACGTTGCTTTCTTGGATGGAGCTACAATTACTTTACCGCCGGAAAGTCCTTTGCCGACATAGTCATTGGAGTCGCCTTCCAAGGAAAGCGTGATGCCTTTCGGTACGAATGCGCCGAAGCTTTGACCGGCGGAGCCGACAAAGTGGAACGAAATCGTATCTTCAGGCAATCCCTTCGCACCGTAACGACGAGTTACTTCACTACCAACGATCGTACCAACTACGCGGTTGATGTTCGTGATCGGCAGTGTCGCGCGAACTTGTTCACCGGTTTCGATCGCAGGCAATGCGAGCGGCAGCAATTGCTGCATATCCAGTGATTCATGGAGTTTATGATCCTGCTCCTGCGTGCAGTAGCGTGCCGAGTCCTGCGGAACTTCCATCTGATGCAGAAGCGGTCTAAGGTCGATGCCTTTGAGCTTGTAGTGCTCAATAAGATCCTTCGTTTGCAAACGATCTACACGGCCGACCATTTCTTGAATCGTGCGGAAGCCAAGCTCTGCCATAATCTCGCGCAGCTCTTGTGCAACGAACAGCATGTAGTTCGCTACGTGGCTAGGATCGCCCATGAACTTCGCACGAAGCTCAGGGTTTTGCGTAGCTACACCAACCGGACAAGTATCCAATTGGCAGACACGCATCATGATGCAGCCAAGTACGACAAGCGGTGCAGTCGAGAAGCCGTATTCTTCGGCGCCGAGAAGCGCTGCAATCGCGAGATCGCGGCCGTTCATGATTTTGCCGTCTGTCTCAACAACTACGCGGTCACGCAGGTTATTGATCATCAGCGTTTGATGCGTTTCAGCAAGTCCAAGCTCCCACGGCATACCTGCATGACGGATCGATGCAAGCGGCGAAGCGCCTGTTCCGCCATCGTAACCGCTGACGAGGATAACGTCTGCGCGGCCTTTGGCAACGCCGGCAGCAATCGTTCCTACGCCTGCTTCGGACACGAGCTTCACGTTGATACGAGCACGAGGGTTGGCGTTCTTCAAATCATGGATAAGTTCAGCCAGATCCTCAATGGAATAAATATCGTGATGCGGAGGCGGGGAGATTAGTCCTACGCCCGGTGTGGAACCGCGAACTTCAGCAACCCAAGGATAAACCTTGCGTCCCGGAAGCTGGCCGCCTTCACCCGGCTTCGCGCCTTGCGCCATTTTAATTTGAATTTCATCGGCATTAATCAAGTAGTTGCTCGTTACGCCAAAACGTCCGGAAGCCACTTGCTTGATCGCACTGCGGCGGGAATCGCCGTTAGCATCCGGAATGTAACGTGCCGGATCTTCGCCGCCCTCACCTGTATTGGATCTGCCGCCGATGCGGTTCATCGCAATAGCTAATGCTTCATGCGCTTCTTTACTGATCGAGCCATAGGACATCGCGCCGGTCTTGAAGCGTTTCACGATGGATTCAACGGATTCCACTTCATCAATGGAAACCGGAGCAGCATCGTAGTTGAAATCAAGCAACGAACGCAGTGTCAGATGTTTCTTGTCTTCGCCTTGCACAAGCGCGGAGAACTTCTTGTAGAGTTTATAGTCATTGGAACGGGAAGCCATTTGCAGCGTATGAATCGTCTGCGGGCTGAACAAGTGATCTTCGCCGTCTTTACGCCATTGGTATTCGCCGCCGGAATCAAGCTCTTTCACGCGGCCTTCTTGCTCTGCGAAAGCACGGTTATGATGCTTCAGCGTCTCATCTGCGATAACGTCAAGACCGATACCGCCGATACGTGTAGTCGTCCAAGTGAAGTACTCATCAACGAGCTCTTCCTTCAAGCCGACAGCTTCAAAAATTTGCGCGCCGCGGTACGATTGGATCGTCGAGATACCCATTTTGGATAGAATCTTAACGACGCCCTTCGTAGCTGCTTTAATGAAGTTTTTCACGGCTTTCTCGTGCGTTACGCCTCTGAGCAGCCCTTGACGAATCATATCGTCGAGCGTTTCAAATGCAAGGTATGGATTGACGGCACTAACGCCATAACCGAGCAGCAAGGCAAAGTGATGCACTTCGCGCGGCTCGCCGGATTCCAGCAAAATGCTGACTCTCGTACGCGTACCTTCACGGATCAAATGGTGATGCAGAGACGAAACAGCGAGCAGCGACGGGATTGCCGCATTCTCACGGTCTACGCCGCGGTCAGACAGAATAAGAATATTATGGCCTTTGCCAATTACGCGGTCAGCCGCTTCGCACATTTGCTTAATCGCAAAACGCAGGCCAGCTTCTCCTTCCGCTGCATTAAACAGCGTCGGCAGCGTAATGGATTTGAAACCCGGACGGCGCACATGGCGCAGCTTCGCGAACTCTTCGTTCGACAATACCGGTGAAGCTAATTTAATATGACGGCAGCTTTCAGGCTCGGCATTGAGCAAGTTGCGCTCTGGACCCAGTGTTGTGCCGGTAGCTGTAATAATTTCTTCGCGAATCGCATCGATCGGCGGATTCGTAACTTGCGCGAACATTTGTTTAAAGTAATTGAACAAACGCTGCGGACGCTCGGACAGAATCGCAAGCGGCGCATCATAACCCATGGAAGCAATCGGCTCTACGCCGCTGCCCGCCATTGGCTCAAGTACTTTGCGCAGATCTTCGAACGTGTAGCCGAATGCTTGTTGACGCTTCTCAACGGTTTCATGATCCGGTTCCGGAAGCTCAGGAGCATCAGGAAGCTCATCAAGACCGATAAGGTGTTCATCAAGCCACTCGCGGTACGGGTTCTCCGCTGCGATTTGAGCTTTAACCTCTTCATCCGATACGATGCGGCCTTCTTTGGTATCGACAAGCAGCATACGGCCTGGGCGAAGACGGTCTTTATATAGAATATTCTCAGGATCGACCGGAACCGTTCCGGCTTCGGAGCCAAGAATGATAACGTCATCCTTCGTTACATAATAACGGGCAGGACGAAGACCATTTCGGTCAAGAATGGCACCGATTTGCGTTCCATCCGTAAATGCCATTGCTGCCGGGCCGTCCCACGGCTCCATCAGACAACTGTGGTATTCGTAGAAGGCTTTCTTCTCATCACTCATGCCTTCATGGTTGGACCAAGGTTCAGGAACCATCATCATCGCCGCGTGCGGCAAGGAGCGACCGGAAAGGTAAAGGAATTCAAGCGTGTTGTCGAACATCGCCGTATCCGATCCGTCCGGATTGATAATCGGTTTGATTTTGTCCAAATCGTCGCCGAACAGCTCCGAAGCAACCATCGTTTGACGAGCATGCATCCAGTTCACGTTACCGCGAAGCGTGTTGATCTCGCCGTTATGAATCAGATAGCGGTATGGATGCGCGCGCTCCCAGCTTGGGAACGTGTTCGTGGAGAAACGGGAGTGAACAAGCGCGATAGCTGTTTCCATCGCTTCGTCGTTAAGCTCAACATAGAACGAGCGAACCTGCTCTGTTGTGAGCATCCCTTTGTACACGATTTTCTTGCTGGACATGCTGGAGAAGTAGAAGCTGTCTGCGCCTTCTGCGCCGGAGTAGCGAATAGCGATTTCCGCGCGCTTGCGAATGACATAGATTTTGCGTTCGAAAGCCAGCTCATCTTGAAGCTCACTACTACGGCCAATGAACACTTGACGAACATACGGTTTAACCGATTTCGCCGAGTGGCCCAGCTTCTCATCATTCGTAGGAACGGTACGCCAGCCAAGCAGCGTCTGGCCTTCCTCACGGATAATGGCTTCGAGCTCACGCTCATGGTTCACGCGAATGTTCTCGTCTTGCGACAGGAACAGCATACCTACGGCATATTCGCCGCTTGCCGGCAGTTCGACACCGAGCTCTCTGAGTTCACGAGAGAAGAAGCCATGTGGGATTTGCAAAAGTATCCCTGCTCCGTCTCCTGTGTTAGGCTCGCTGCCTTGACCGCCGCGATGCTCCATGTTCTCGAGCACCGTCAGCGCCTGCTGAATAATTGTGTGTGATTTAATTCCCTTGATGTTAGCCACAAAGCCCATTCCGCAGGCGTCTTTCTCAAATTGCGGATCGTATAGACCTTGCTTCGGCGGCAATCCTAAACGGTTCTCTTTCACTTGGATGCAACCTTTCTATGAGAAATTTTTAAATAAACGGATGGAATGGATTCTTATTCATGGAATCCGGCTTCATTTCGAAAGCGATATCGCTTAAAATGAAGGTGTACACGCAGTTCAATAAAAAGGTTGCGTTCCAATAATGCATCCATTGAAAAAAGTTATTATATTATTTTAACACCAGTGCATTACGATATCAATTTAATATTTTTATAATTGTGATAAGTGTTCTTTACCACGACACAGCAGCAATTCAAAAAATTAACTGAAAATTGATACCACCAAATAGAACGCATAATTATGCAAAAGGATGTGGTGAATATGTATAGTAATTTTAGGAAATTGCCAAAATGGACAATTACGTTCACGGCTGCTGCTATGTTAGTTGGAGTTGTCGGAAGCGGCGCTGCTTGGGCTTTTGCAGGATCATCATATTCCACTCCTATTATGGCGGTTTCAGCGATCACCGATCCGAAAGCCGAGGCTAACCAACCGCTTCGCATTGTCGGAGTTGGCGATTCATTGACGCTCGGTTATGAGCTGGGCATGACGGAGAATTCCGTTCCCTATGGTTATGTCGATCGCCTGTACGAGCAGGCGCTTTATCATGGCCGCGCCGAGCTGCAAAATTACGGGATTCTTGGTTTAAAATCGCCCGGATTGCAAAAACTGCTGGAAGCAGCTGCTGCGGGAACACGTATTACGGCAGATCAGCTGCAGCCGAATTTATCGACTTATCCGCTTGCTGAGGCCACCGTCGCGAAGAGCGCGCAGCTTGGTGAGGATCTAAAGAAAGCGAACCTGATCGTACTCACGATCGGCGGCAATGATTTTACACCGATTTTTAACGACATCTTAAATGATGAGAAGATCAGTGCTTCCGCACTGCAAACTCGGTTGGATGCCTTATTGGATAGTTATTATCCTTCATTAGAAGCATCGCTTCGTACGATTCTCAAAATGAACCCGAAAGCTACGCTTGTTTTTGCCGACCAGTACTTGCCTGCGCCGAAGCCTTCCACGATTAATCAAACCATTACGCAAGAACAATATGCGGTATTAACCGATGGCGTGGCGAAGCTGAAAACACAAACCGAGGCAATTGCCTCTAAGCTGACGCAAGAAGGCTACGATGTGCGAACCGTCGATGTGTCGGCACCGTTCCGCGGCAAAGAGCTCAGCTATACCTCCATCCTCAAAGGTGACATTCATCCGAAGCAATCCGGTTACGATGTCATCGGAAGAGCTTTTGCCAAAGGGATCTGGCGCGACTATCGCGACCCTGAAGCGCTGGCAGCCGATACACCGCTTCGCGTTATCGTAAACGGAAAATCGTTGAAGGGCGGCAATAAGCCGGTTTTGAAAAATAACACGACGTTCCTCCCGATGCGAGATGTCACAACAGCATTAAACGCAACACTCGCCTGGGACGGTAATACACGCACCGCTACGATTAAGTCAGGTGACAAAGTCGTAGCCTTCACCATTGGCGCCGATACGATGAAAGTGAACGGCCAAACCGTACCGCTTGAGACACGGGCCTACCTGCAGCAGTCCGGCAGCACCTCGGTGACCTACCTCCCGCTCGCGGCATTGTCCAAAGGTCTTGGTTACCAGGTTGTTTATCGCAAGCCGATCACGACTGTGTTTATTCAGTCTTAATTTGGAAAGCAATTGAAAAGCATGAATTCACCTGGGTGGTGAATTCCTGCTTTTTTTGTTGTGTTGCGGCGTTTTGCGGTCTCGCCGCTGGTTGGAGATTGGCGGATCGGCCGGTTGGCCGAGGGCTGGATCGGCAGCTCGGGGAGTTGCTCAATTGGGATCTGGTGGTGAGCTTTTTAGGAGTAACTCATCGGGATTCGCTCCATGTGGATCTCCTGGTGAGCTTCTTTTGGGGGACATGATGGAGATTAGCTCCATGAGAATCTACTCGTGAGCTACTTTGGAGTAACTGATCGGGATTCGCTCCATGTGGATCTCCTGGTGAGCTTCTTTGGAGTAACTGATCGGGATTCGTTCCATGTGGATCTCCTGGAGAGCTTCTTTGGAGGAAAGCTGGGAATTGCTCGATGTGGATCTCCTGACGTACACTTGGCAAACGCTGTAGAGTAACCAGTACCGCTCTTTTGTCATTTTAGACGTTGATTTACCAATGTGAGGTAGCTGGTACCTCTTTAGTTGAAGAAAAGAGTAGCTCTGGGAGCTACTCTTTCTCTAAATTCAGCGGATTTCGGCTAATGTGGTGCCCTGGGGGCTACTCATTGGCCGTATTCCATGATTATATGATGCTGTGTTGCTCTGGGAGCTACACAGTTGCTGTTTCTGCTGTATCGCTTTTTGCTTTGCGATGCAGCATGAGGAAGACGATTAGTGAAAGTGCTGCGAATACGACTGCGAAGCTTGCGGTATGCAGCGCTTTGCTTCCTACGGTCAGCAATTCGTTTCCTGTCACGATTTCACGGAATGCGCTGATCGTGTATGTCATCGGCAGCCATGCGCTGATATGCTGCAGCCATGATGGGACAAGCTCAGCTGGATACGTCCCTGCGCTGCCCGTCAATTGAAGAATGAGCAGTATGACGGAGACGAAGCGTCCAGGCTGATCGAGCAATGTTACAAGGAACTGGACAATCATCATGAAAGTAACACTCGCCAGCATCGACATGCCAATGAATGCGCCTAAGTGTTTAACCTCGAGGCCGATTCCGTAGAGCAGAATCGCATCTGCAATCAATGCTTGCACAATGCCAACTACGATAAAGAGCAATACTTTGCTGACGAACCAGCTCCAGCCGGAGCGTGGCTTCAGCCCTGTTTCGCGCATCGGCAGGACCATCGTGGAGAGCAAAGCGCCTACAAACAGACCCAGTGACAAGAAGTACGGCGTGAAGCCCGTACCGTAGTTCGGCACGTCGGTCAGTTTTTGCTCATCGACATGGACAGGATTCGCGAACATGTCGTACAGGGCATCGGTTCCGGTGATGCCCCCGGTTTGCTTCGCGGCATCGCCGAGCTTGCCTGACAGCTCGGCCGTGCCGCCCGCGAGCTGCTCTGCACCGCTCGCAAGTGCGGCGGAGCCGCTAGCCAGCTTGCCGGAGCCCCCGGCAAGCTCGGCCGCACCGCGGCCTGCGGCGGCTGCGCCATCCGCCAGCTTCGCGGCACCGGCCGCGGCGCTCTCGGCGCCGGCGGCGAGCTTCGCGCCGCCTTGCTGCGCGGCTGCGAGCTGCGCGTGCAGCGCCGCTAGCCCTTGCTGCAGCTGCAGCTGGCCCTGCTGCAGCTGCGCGCCGCCGGCGGCAAGCTTCGCGCTGCCGCCAGAGAGCTCGGCTGCGCCCGCGGATACCGCGCGGGCTGCGCCGAGAAGCTCCTGCAGCGCGGGATCCTGCGCTGCATCCGGCGAAGCTGCGGCGGCGTACGCCTCAAGCGCCGCCGACAGCTTCGCGGCTGCGCCGGCGAGCTGCGCACCGCCTTGCTCCGCCGAGGCAAGCCCATCGGCCAGCTTCGCACCGGCCTCGGCTGCTTGCTTAGCTCCGCCGCCGAGCTGCGCGCCGGCGGCCTCGAGCTTGCCGAGCCCGGCTGCGAGCGCCGCCGAGCCGTCGCGAACCGCAGCCGTGCCAGCCGCCAATTGACCGGCGCCGCTGCCAAGCGCCTTGACGCCTCCGGCGAGCTGCTCCGAGCCGGAAGCCAGCTTCGCAACATTATCGCGAAGCAGCTTGGCGCCTTCCTCCGCATTCGAAGCGCCGTCGCTCAGCTTGCCTGCACCTTCGCTCGCTTTTACAATGCCGTCTGACGCATCGCCGATGCTGTCGAATACCGCCTCCGCATAAGCTTTCGTCACCTGCCGCGAAATTTCGGTTTGGAGTTTCTCGATTGCGGCTTGCCCGATTTTGGCCGCTAAGTAGTTGCCGCTATCGTTGGATACATAACGGATGGCCGCAGGCTGCGGTTTCTCATCGAGCAGCGTAGTGGCTTGCTTGGAGAAGGACTCGGGAATTTCAATCACATAATAGTAATCACCGTCTTGAACCCCTTCCTCAGCTGCAGCTCGGCTCACAAAAGCCCAATCAAATTCTTTGTTGGCCTTTAATTCTTTTACCAAATCCTGCCCAACCGCCAATGGTTTTCCTTCAAACTGTGCGCCGGCATCCTCATTCACAACCGCCACCGGCAGCTCGCTGAGCTTCCCGTAAGGGTCCCAAAACGATCCAATCAACATCCCGCTGTACATAATCGGAATAAACAACACACCCACAATCGGGATAAGAAGCTTCGGACTGCGGACAATCCGGCTAAACTCCCTGCCAAACAATGATAAACCTCGCATAGCGTTTTTCCCTCCATTTACACTTCAATGAATAAATGACCGTTTTGGTATTTTGGTCAATTCATTTCAAAAAAAAGGACTAGTCCATCCCCAACTAGCCGATGCCCCCGGAACTAATCCTCACACAGCAGGTCTATAAACTTCCCGCCACTCCCTAACTTAGCCTCGCCTACTTCACGCCAACACCCTCACGCAGCAAGCTTGTAAAATAAGCCGCAAGCTCTTCCCGCGTCAGCTGGAGAGTTCTGCTCCACTCGACGCCGATTGCAACATAGAGCTTCAGCATGACAAAAGCAGTCAGCGCCGGATCAACGCCACGCAGCTCATTCTTTTCAATGGCAAGCTCAACCTCATGCTGAATAAAAGCATGAATAGCCTGTTCGAGCCTTGCGACTCCATCCTTCGCCATTGGCGTACCCAAATCGCGAATTTCCTGCGACAGCTTCACGATGAGCTCATGCTTCTCGCGAAACAGCAGCAGCTCGTGCAGGACAGCAGCCAAATTATCGAAGAAATTCCGCTTGCGGTCAATCGTGCGCTCTGCCAAGCTGCGAAGCTCGGCAGCCAGCTGCCCGATGATTTCATTAAAGAGGTCTTCCTTCGTCGCAAAAAACGTATAAATCGTTCCTTTGCCGACTGCAGCGATTTTGGAAACAAGCTCCATCGTCGTCGCCTTATAACCAAACATGGCAAACGATTTTCCCGCCGCCTCAACAATTTGCATTCTGCGATCGACCGGTTTCTTCTGTTCCATTACGCTGCAGCCTCCTTCTTCAACATGATATTAGTCATAATAGCACCGACTGACCAAAAACGCAATATAGTCATTCAGTCAACCGCCCAATATCAATCACTCCAAACCTCACCCGTAACCGCAACATCGTCCTTACTGCCAGCAGCCTCCAGCTCCTCGATCGTAAACAAAGCATGCAGCTTCAGTCCCGCTTCCTCGAGCTTCTTGCGGCCATCCGGGTGTCGTTCGATGACACATAAGACGTCTTCAACAATCGCGCCTGCTGCGCGCAGCTCTGCAACGCTTAGCAGAATCTGTCCGCCGGTCGTAACGACATCCTCCACAATGCACACCTTCTGGCCGCGTACTTCCGCACCTTCAGCAAGCTTGCATGTCCCATAGCTCTTCGCCTGCTTCCGCACGAAAGCCGCAGGGATATTCGTTTCCAGCGAAAGCGCCGTTGCAACGGGGATGCCGCCCATCTCCAGACCCGCAAGCACATCGATACCAATCGGAATACATAAGGCCAGCTCGCAGGCAATGGCGCCAAGCAATCGAGGGTTCGCTTCAAATAAATACTTGTCAAAATACGTCTCCGAAACTTGACCGGAACGCAGCGTAAAGCTTCCCGACAAATGCGAGCTGTTGTAAATCCCCTTCGCCAATTCGTTCCTATTCATAACGCATCCCCCTCCAACGAACCTGTTTCATACCCATTAGCTGCTGTAATGTGCTGCCTCAGCTGCTCTTGTCTTCCTCGTTCCTCAGTTGACCAAGCTTCCCTACTCGTCCAACCTACTTATACTCTTTCTCCAACTGCTTCAGCTGCTCAAGACCTCTCTCGGCCCAACGCTTCAAACGGTCGATTGCTTCGATCTCGGCGGCAACGGCTCGTGTAAGCGACTCTTTATACGATGGCACTTCTCCCGGGTAAAGTCCGCTGATATCGCCGTAAGGTACGTTCGTTTTCTCGGTGTAGCTCAGCGCTCTGCGTTCATGAAACATCGGCACGTCGGGATTATAGGGATTGTGCAAATCGCCTTGCTCCGGGTGCTTCAATACCGCCAGCACTTTAATCAATGCGCGTGGTCCGCCTGTTTCCATTACTTCCCCTGCATAATCGCCCGATTTATAGGTAAACGTTACGATAGAGCCTTGTTCCGGAATAAATTTTTCTTTTTGCTGCATTTTACAACCACTCCATTCTTGTCCATAGTATTCGCCACTACCGCGAACCGCCTAATTTTTAGCATAAAATAAGGATGCAATCATACGCAAGTCTTAATTCCAATCTTGTGCTTCAAAGGGAAAACAGCGTAATATGAGAAAGAGAGTTCTTAGGGATTCCTGAACCGGTAGAAGAAGCAGGTGAGAATGTGCGAAAAAAAAGAGTATTGCTCCTATCCGAAGGGTTCGGTTCCGGACATACCCAAGCGGCTTATGCCCTTGCGGTCGGTCTTCGTTCACTTGATTCTACAATTCAGACTCGCGTCATTGAGCTGGGCAATTTTCTGAACCCGGTCATCGGCCCGCTGATTGTATCCGCATATCGCAAAACAGTGACTAAACAACCGAAACTGCTCGGAAAGCTATACCGCAGACAATATAAAAAATCACTTAACCGATTCGCGCAGCTGGCGCTGCATCGTATTTTCTATACGCATACATCGCAGGTCATCGCCCAGTTAAAGCCGGATTTGATCGTATGCACGCACCCTGTTCCTAATGCAGTCGTTTCACGGCTGAAGAGACTTGGGCTGCAAGTCCCGCTCTATACGCTCATTACCGATTACGATGCGCATGGCACTTGGACAAGCTCCGAGGTGACCAAATATCTTGTGTCTACCAATGAAGTTAAAAACAAGCTGACCGACCGCGGCATCTCGCCTGGGCGAATCGAGGTTACCGGTATCCCGGTACATCCGAACTTCTGGCAAACGCATGACAAATCGGAGCTGCAGGCGCAGTTTGATTTGAAACCATTGCCAACCGTCCTTATTATGGGCGGCGGTTGGGGGATTATGTACAGCGATGATTTGCTTAGCTACATGACCCGTTGGCGCGATAAGATTCAGTTGATCTATTGTGTCGGCAACAACGAGAAGGCACGTGAGCGAATGCTCGCTGACCCTAATTTTCAACATCCGAACATCAAGGTGCTCGGGTTTACCAAAGAAATTAACAAGCTGATGGACGTCTCCGACCTGCTGATTACAAAGCCCGGCGGCATGACATGTACAGAAGGCTTGAGCAAAAGCATCCCGATGCTGTTCTACGAACCGATTCCGGGACAAGAAGAAGTGAACTGCGAATACTTCGTCGCGAGCGGTTTTGGCGAGATGCTGATTTCCTCCGAAACGATCGATAAATGGTTCGGCCTTATTCAAGAGCCTTATACCTCCGGACAACACCGGCTGGATCTTATAAACAAACGCAACCAACAATACAATCCGATGGAATGCTCCCGCGCCGTCCTGCAGTTCCTGCAGTGACGGTTTTTTTCTGCCTGCTGTTCAGGACGCATCTCCCTTCCCCGAACCACAAAAAAACCGGAAAGGTCCTAAGACCCTTCCGGTTTTTCAATACCATTACAGCACGCTTCCGCCAAACAAGAAGCGATTCTCCCACTGTCCGCCTGCGATGTCGCTTGTGCGAACGCCGCCGGATTCAGTCGAATACGTATGCAGGATTTGGCCATTACCCAGGTAGATACCTACGTGTGTAATCGTTTCAGTCGCTTTGTTGACACCTGCATAGTTGGAAGCTTTCGAGCCTTTGTATTCCATGAAGAACATTAGGTCGCCGCGTTTCAGTGAACGCCAATCTGATTTCGTAGCGCCTTTCGCTTTCACGTAGTCGCCTTGCTTACGCGAATCCGCCGGAAGCGTCAAATTAGCGCCTTCGCGGAATGCAGTACGTACGAAATCGGAGCAATCGAATGTTGTAGTTGTGTCACGGTCGGAACCGAACTCATAAGGGGTTCCCCAATATTTCATGCCGGCTGCGATTGTGTTCTCGATCAATTGCGGTGCGTTCGGTGTAGTGCCGCCGCCTGTGCCTGAACCAGGATTCGTGCCGCTAGGCAGCGAGAAGCTTGCACCAGTCGATATGTATTGATTGCTTGTGCTGACATAACCTTTAACGCCATTCGAATCGGTTACTGCATACCAAGCGCTGTTCGGTTGACCTGTGATCAGAACAGACTCACCTTTGCTGAGATAGCGCAGACGCGTGCCATCTGTGGAAGGAGATTTACGGAACGAAACGGATGAAACGATCGATGCGTTATAGATGATTTCAATATATTTATCGGAAGAAGAGACATAAGCGATCGTGCCATAAACATCTTGTACTTTGTACCAACTCGCGTTCGTTTTCTCCAAGATGACAACGTTATCGCCCGCCTTCAAATATTTGTAGACGGTTGAAGAGGTAGACGGTGCGCTGCGGAAACTTACACTGGATTGAATTTCGCCGACGACAGGTGCTGGAGCCGGTGAGGCGCCCATCACTGCTGGCATGACAAGCAGAGCAGTCAGAATCAGGACAAGCAGTGATGCTGTAAACTTTTTCATTTTGATCCTCCTTATGTTGGTCTTGCTGTAGGCGTTTTGCCCTAATGCCAATTGTACGGAACTACGTAAAATGCATATATCGTCCACATGACTCATTTGTCATCCCGCTTACTAGTCGAATAGCACTAGCGCACGAACCTATACACGCAAAAAAGACACCTCCTGTTTAGAGATGTCTTCGCGCGAACCCCCCGCACTTCCTATGCGTACACTTCCTTTCGCATCGAAGTGCTTCGGTCCTATATGAAAGCCTAAAGTACTAGTATTGTCTGTGCCTTCTGCAATAATGTAAATACTACCAATGCGGCCTTCGTATGAATTTACTGCTAAATCCCTTCCATTTCAGGGAAAAATGCATGAAGCTCCGATTCGCTCTGGCTTTTCTTCATAATGAGCATGAGGGTGTCATAACGGTTTGGAGAATCGATGACGGACTGATAGTCAAGCTTCCCGATCGACGAGAAAATGGCCACATCCCCTGTATGGTAGTATAAATACAAAGATGCCTCGTCCTCATTATACGAACAGAATGCGATTTGTTTGGATTCCACGGGTACGAGCATAGCCAACGCCTCCCAAGTGTAGGATATCGCAAGGACATTACTATATATATCCAAATTGTAACCATAACAGCACTAAAGTGAATCGTTATCCATGCAAAATATTATTTATCACAAATACTTAATGGCCAGCAGCGCATCAATAGGCGTGTGCTCCAAGCCAAATGCATGAACAAATGCCGGATTACGCTGATCATGCATCCCTTTCATAATCGTGACCTCATAGCCCAGCTGCTCCAGTTCAGCCGGTTCCCAGCCACTGCGATGGGTTTGGAATTTCTCGCCGTTCAGCCCAAAGTGATCTACATACTCCTGCGGGAAGAAGCCTCGTGGCGTATAGAGGATAACATGGTGCTTGGCAATCACCTCCGCTTTCTGCAGGAGCAAATGGGCATCATGCTTGGTGAAATGCTCGATGGAATCGATGAACGACACCGCTGAGAACGACTTGGGCACAAACAGCTTATTGATCTCCCTGGCATCGGCATTTAAAGGAATAATATGACTCGCATTCGTCGCCCGGTTAACCAAATAGGGCCGATGAATCTCGAGCGCAACAATATGGTTATACGGGAATGTGTCCAGCAGTACGCAAGGTCCGCTCCCGATATCGAGCAAACTGTCCCTTTTCGTAAGCTTTTGATGAAGCAATGCATTGAAATCCCGATCCGTTGTTTCGTATGCCACCTCTCTTCTACCTCCTTCAACCTGACTGTTCTCCTCTTAGTTTATGAGCATGTCCTTGTAACGTAACGGCACATGTACATAAAAAAAAGCAGTCCCGATACACCAATAGGCGCGTAGGGACTGCTCTAACTACATGAATAGGAAACTAGTATCCGGAACCTGAGGCTGCTAAGCCGGAGCCGCAGGACACGCAGAACTTAGCGTTCAATTCGTTCTCGGTTTTGCAAGTGTTGCAGATGACGACAATCTCACCGACAGTCGTTTCATTCTTAGGCTCATCTCCCAGCGCAGATCCGCAATCCGGGCAGAACTTCGTATCGAGCGCAACTACTTTGCCGCAGCTGCAAGTTTTCTCGAAACGAATCATCTTAATCCGTTCTTCCAGCTGGCCGATTTCCACATGAAGTTCATCCACCTGCATGCAGCAGCCAGTGACTTCATGCTCGGCTGATGACATGTCATGCGCTTGATGCGCACGGTAAACCGCAGCTCCGATGGTTGCAAATACTTTATCGATTTCTCTCTCCTTGCCGGAGATTTGCGCTTTCAATTTAGTGATTTCAACCGTTTGCTGTGCTTTCTTCGCCGCTTCCGATGCACCTTGTTTAACTTTATCGAAAAAGGACATAAACTATCGACTCCTTCAACTATTCATCTACTATTGTCATTTTAACATAAACCGCCCTGACAGGTCATGCACATCCATAGACCTAATATACGACATAACACTACACAGGCTATTGCTATAGTTTATGTGCCGGACTATTGCGGAAGAACAACAAATCACGCATTACACAGCAAAAAGCGGGCTTCACCGAACGCATTGTTCGAAAAAGCCCGCTAATGGAGTTGAATCGTTATGAACTTATTCCGCTGGGTACATACGCTCGCGAATCGCTTTAATTTCAGCGCTCTCGAGGTACTCGTCGTATGACATCATACGATCGATTACTCCGTTAGGCGTAATTTCGATAATGCGGTTGGCAATCGTTTGAACGAACTGATGGTCATGCGATGTGAAGATCAGCGTGCCATCAAAGTCAATCAAACCGTTGTTAAGCGCCGTAATGGACTCGAGATCCAAATGGTTCGTCGGTTCGTCCATGAGCAATACGTTCGAGCTGGACAGCATCATCTTGGACAGCATGCAGCGAACCTTCTCGCCCCCGGACAATACGCTTGCTTTCTTAAGCGCCTCGTCACCGGAGAACAGCATACGGCCAAGGAAGCCGCGGATGAAGCTCTCATCCTGATCCTTCGAATATTGGCGAAGCCAGTCAACAAGGTTCATCTCTACGCCGTCGAAATACTGCGAGTTGTCTTTAGGGAAATACGCTTGTGTCGTTGTAATCCCCCATTGGAATGAACCTGCATCCGGTTCAATCTCTCCCGTAAGCAATTGGAACAAGATTGTTTTCGGCAGTGTGTTCGGTCCAACAAGTGCGATCTTGTCGCCTTTGTTAACCGTGATCGTCAGGTTGTCGATCAGGTTCACGCCGTCAACGGTCTTCGTCAAGCCTTCAGTCAGCAGCAATTGCTTGCCGGCTTCACGCTCAGGCTTGAAGTTGATGAATGGATATTTACGGCTGGATGGACGAATGTCATCAAGCGAAATCTTATCAAGAAGCTTCTTACGGGAAGTCGCTTGCTTGGATTTGGATTTGTTCGCGCTGAAACGTTGAATAAACGCTTGCAGCTCCTTGATTTTGTCTTCCTTCTTCTTGTTGTTATCGCGCATGAGCGTCAGCGCCAATTGGCTGGACTCGTACCAGAAGTCGTAGTTACCGACATACATTTGGATCTTACCGAAATCGATATCCGCGATATGCGTACACACTTGGTTCAAGAAGTGACGGTCATGGGATACTACGATAACAGTGCCTTCATAGCGGGAGAGGAAATCCTCAAGCCAGCCGATGGATTGCATGTCGAGATGGTTGGTAGGCTCATCGAGCAGCAGAATGTTCGGTGTACCGAACAATGCTTGCGCTAAGAGTACGCGAACTTTCTCGTTACCGGAAAGCTCCGACATTTTCTTGTCGTGAAGATCAGGCGTGATGCCAAGACCGTTCAGCATGCCTGCTGCTTCGGACTCCGCTTCCCAGCCGTTCATGTCTGCGAATTCCGCTTCCAATTCGCCTGCGCGCATGCCGTCTTCATCGGTGAATTCTGCTTTCGCGTAGATCGCGTCTTTCTCTTTCATGACTTCATAGAGCTTCTTGTGGCCCATAATAACCGTTTCGAGTACGAGGAAATCATCGTACTCATAATGGTTCTGTTTCAGGACCGCAAAGCGTTCACCCGGTGTAATATGAACCTCGCCGCTCGTTTGCTCTACTTCGCCGGAAAGAATCTTCAGAAACGTCGATTTGCCTGCGCCGTTTGCACCGATCAAGCCGTAGCAGTTGCCAGGCGTAAATTTAATATTTACATCTTCAAATAGCGCACGCTTACCGAAACGAAGCGTTATGCCGCTTGTACTAATCATTTTAAACAATCCCGTCCTTCACTAAATGTTCTACTCATCACACCATTATAGCATAAAATCGCGTATGATTGCCTATTTGTTATCATTTAATCGCACGGTTTCTCCATGAGGAAGGATCATCAGGGTCCCTCTCCCCAGCGAGAGCCGCTTGCTCTCGGCTTCCAGTCGATCCAGCGCTTCGCGCGGTGTGTCATCGGCTAATTTATACGATCCGTAATGCATCGGCACGAACCGTTTGGCACGCACATCAAGGAAGGCTTGCAGCGCCTCCTCCGGCGTCACATGCTGCTGTCCCATGAACCATTCCGGCTCATAAGCCCCGATTGGCATCAGCGCAACGTCGATGTCGAAGCGGTTGCCAATTTCCTTGAATCCGTCGAAATATCCGCTGTCTCCGGCAAAATATACCGTTGGTGCCAGTTCTGATTCTATGATGAATCCGCCCCAATGCGATTTGTTCGTGTCCGTCAAGGTGCGGCGTGTCCAGTGTTGTGCAGGTACAAAGGTAAACGTAATGCCGCTGATTATGGCGGATTGCCACCACTCCAGCTCGATTATGGAGGAGAACCCTTTGCGACGTAATTTATCGGCAAGGCCAACGGGTACGATCAACGTTTTACTGCCCTTGAGCTGTTCGAGTGATTTCATATGAAGATGATCATAATGAGAATGGGATATCAAGACGACGTCAATTGGCGGTACATCTTGAATCGCAAGTCCCGGTGGAGACAACCGTCGTTGTAACGCGAGCTTCTCGGCCCAAATCGGATCGGTAATAATATTCAGTCCGGCGTGCTGGATGAGAAAGGTCGAGTGACCAATCCAAGTCAACGATGGCTCAGCCGAGTTGGAATGCAAATAAATCAAGTCCGGGTCTGCAGTCGGAACCGTATAGGAATAATCTTTGAGCTTCATTTTGCCGGCACGCTCTCGTCGCCATTGTCTGACTTCCCTGAACGTTTTGGGTACCGCTTCCCGATTTAAATTTTCAAAGCGCATGGTTCTCACGTCTCCCGTCGTGTTGTCGGTTTCCTGTCTCTATCGGCTGCATGATACAACCATTCTTTCTTTCAAAGATACCAAGCTTAAATCGATTAAGCAAACAGCGTTCACCCCCGTGAATGTTAATTGTGGTTCCCTTGCCAAATGGTTTACAATATAGTCTAACGATGAACGGGAATGGGGGAAAACCATATGAAATTACTTGGTATTGAACCGACGCCAAGTCCAAATACAATGAAATTAAATGTGAATGAGAAGTTGCCCGCCGGGCAGCGCTTCAGCCTGGCCCTTAGCGATGCGGACAGCGCGGCTGAACCGCTGCGCAGCCTGCTTCGCATTGACGGCGTGCGCGGCTTGTTCCGCACGACGGATTTTATCGCGCTCGACCGGAAGCCGGGGGCTGACTGGGAGCGGATTCTGGCCGAGGCGCGGCGCATCCTCGTGAGCGGCGATGAGGCCGGCTCGGCCGAAGGCTCTGGCGCGGGCACTGGCGCAGCTGTGCCCGGCGCAGAGAGCTTCGGCGAAGCGCACGCGTTCGTGCAGCTGTATCGGGGCATCCCGATGCAGGTGCGCGTGCGCACGCCGGGCGGCGAAGCGCGTGCGGCGCTGCCCGCGCAGTTCACGGAGGCGGTGACGCGGGCAGCCGCCTCATCGATGATTCGCGAGCGAATGCTGGAGGAGCTCGGGGTCCGCTATGGCGAGCCCGATGAGATTGCAGCGGAGCTCGTAAGAGAGCTTGAAGCCGCTTATCCGCAGGAGCGGCTGGAGGCACTTGTCGCGGCAGCGATCGCGCTCGGCGCCGCGCAGGGCGATGCCCCCGCGGCGCAGGCGGCGCGGCCTGCGCCGCTTACGGCAGAGCAGCTCGCCGAGCGGCTCGCATCGCCGGAGTGGAGCGTGCGCTACGAGGCGCTCTCGCGCACGGCGCCGGAGCCGGCGATGCTCCCGCTGCTCGCCAAAGCCATAACCGACGACAACGTCTCCATCCGGAGACTGGCCGTCGTCTATCTCGGCGAGCTGCGCCTGCCGGAGGCGATGCCGCTCTTGATCGCGGCACTCCGCGACGCGTCCGCGTCCGTGCGGCGCACCGCCGGCGACACGCTCTCGGATCTTGGCGACCCCGCCGCGATCCCGGCCATGATTGAAGCGCTGCGCGACCGCAACAAGCTCGTCCGCTGGCGGGCCGCCCGCTTCCTCTACGAGGTCGGCGACGACTCCGCGGCAGAGGCGCTGCAAGCGGCCGCGGCTGACCCGGAATTCGAGGTCAGCCTGCAGGCGCGCATCGCCCTGGAACGGATTGAGCGCGGCGAAGAAGCTGCCGGATCCGTCTGGCAGCAGATGACGGCGCAAAGAAGCAACAAATCAAACAACGACTAGAGCAGAAAGGGCTTCCTAACTGTAATTCGCATAAGCGGATTACGGCTAGGAAGCCCTTATTTTGCATGATCGATGGCTTTATTGTTGTTTATTTTCTTTTTACAGCATTATTTTCTTTTTCTTCTCGTCCATTACCAAGTCAACGGATACGCCTTATCCCAGCTGTGATCCTGTCTCATGAAACGGTCGCTTTTCATGAAATACTCGTGACTGACTTGGCCGGGCCGATCCGGAAGCGGATCGTCCCAAGTTACATCCATGTGATGCCAGCCGTCATTCAGGCGTACCAAATTCCAAACATGACTGCCGGAATCGACCTTGCCTTCCACGATTCTCGACTCCACGCCGGCATGCTTCAGCATGCGGTAGGCCAGCAGCGAGTAGCCTTGACAGACGGCCTTGCCTGTTTCAAGCGCATCCAATGCCGTATATCGCTGCAGCGTTGTATCGTAAGCCACATGCTTCACGATCCAATCGTGAATAAAGGTGACCTTTTCTATAGGTTCCATGTTATCGGAGGCAATGGAAGGCAAGGCTTGATCGATCAATTGATCCACTTTGCTCGTTTGCTCGGCTGTTTCACGGTACGTAATCGTCAGCTTAATCTTGGCAGATGAACCCCATGTCCGAATCGTATAGAGATACGAATCTACAATGTAGGCAATATAATCGTTAGCAGCAAAGGTATCCCGTATAAGAACCGGAAACTGCTTGGACAGCTCCGTGCGATCTCCATCGTAGGAGATCGAAATTTCCGGCTTCTGTTCAAGCAGCTGCTGCAGAATGTCTGCTTTCAGCTCCCGAAGCGTTGTGCTATTCGATGCCATCTGGGCATTAGTCTCTCGAAAATCCGAACCAAGTCCCGCAATCAGAATCAAAGAGACGAGGACCAATCGTATAAGGAATGGGTGCATGCCGATTTGACTCCCTTCTACCTGCCTCTTGGCTTTACGTAGCTCCATTATAACAAAGTGGAATGGATAGAATAAAGCAAATGAGGAAAATATGGGAAATCAAATTGAATCCGATGTTACAACGCTGTAATCCTATTGATGAGCAGCAGAGCAGATTCTTCGATCGCCAGCTCGCTGAAACGTATTCCCTCTTCCATCAATTGCTGCCCTGTTACTACAATCGACTCCGCTTGGCGATCACTGCGATCACCGGGTAAGAACACCACTTGATAGGCAGCTCCCCTATCCAGAGCTTGCAGGCGAATCGAGCGAGACGCTTCTGCACCGGGCAGACGGAATACGAACAGCAAATGCTCCTCGCCGCTTTGCTGGCTGTATTGATAAGCAGACCAGCAATCACCGAGGCCGCCCCTCACCGGCTGCCCGGTCAATCGATACAAATCCGCCGAGCGTACAAAAGGTTTCACCTTCTGCTGGTACACCTCAATATGATGCGCCAACCGTTCTCGCATCCACTCCGGCATCTGCGGAAGCTTCTGCGAAATGCCGAAGCCGCGAAGCATTGCGACTCGGGTATAGTAATCGAATTGATGAGGCTTTAAGTCCGGTGAATTCGGATGAAACTGCTGTTTCTCATAATTCCACAGAAACTCAGAGTAACTCCAGTGCAAGCAGACATCCGCGGCCAGCATCGTGGTCGCTCCCCAGAAAACTTGCAAGCTGTGCTCCGGCCAGTCCGGATCGCTTAGAAAGGTCGTATGGGTGTGACTCATCATCCCGAGATCGATTCGCAGTCCACCAGAGGAGCAATTTTCCAATATCACCTCCGGATGTTTGGCGCAAACGCGATCGAGCGTGCGGTAGTAGCCGTTGTAATGCTCGAATAGTCCATCGCCTGCGCCATGTCCATGGTCGGTACAATTACAGCCTGCTTGCGGATCCAAGTTAAAGTCGAGCTTCATCCACTGACAGTTATAGCCGGTAATGAGCTCATCCAATGTACGGAAGGCCCAATCCTGCACTTCAGGATTACCAAAGCAGAGATATCCGAGCTGTACCCCATCTCTGCGCGCAGGGAAGGACGGATGGCGCTTCGATAAATTCGCGGATTTTCCCAGCGCTTCGATCTCGCACCACAGTCCAAACTTCATGCCAAGGCCATGCACGAAATCGGACAATGCACGAATACCGCTTGGAAAGCGCAACGTATTCACCATTTCCCAATCGCCGCGGTGCTCGAACCATTCTGAAGCCGCTTCGGATGGACCGAACCAACCGGCATCCAGCGTACAAATCTCAATGCCGAGCTTCGCCGCTTCCACCGCATTTGCACGGAATACCTCTTCGTTAATCGTCTTGTCCTCGTAGCTCCACCAATGATTCCACTCTGCCGGAAGCGAACGGGAGAACTCATTACTCACATACCAATGCTTACGTCCCACACGAGCAAACTGGATTGAAGTACTGTTAAGCTCTCCGCCGCTTCCTGCCGCCATGGCTACATGAATGCCTTCCATCGTCTGCCCCGGCTGCAGCTCTTTGGCAAATTCCCAATCATTCAACCCGCCGCTCACTTCGAAATGGCTGCTGCCTTCTAGGCCCAAGCCTCGTCCGTTTGCTTCAATCTCCCCAGCTCTTTCACAACGCAGTATCCAGTTGCCGGACCACATCGGAGATACCGTTAACAGGTCACCTTCGCTCCCTATGAGACTCATCCAAGGATGCATATCCTTCGACGAACGCCCTTGCCTTGTTTGCAGAACTACGTCCTCTTGAACCAGCTGAATGCGTACTGGCTCAAACTCGGCTCCCCACTCGCTCTTGTAGTGCATGAGCGTCCACGAATCCTCGGGAAGCTGCAGCCGGAAGGAGTCCACTCGTTCAATTGTCACGGATTCCGTTCCATCATTACGCACCGATACCCATCGCTCTACCAAAGATGTTCCCTCGTAAGCGATCACATGACTCTCTATGACCAAATCGAACGAACCACAGTAATGATAGATAGAAGCATGGTGTTGAGCCCCATCTGCCGCCTCTCTCTCATCTATCCCTATTAATTGAAGACCTTCTGTTTGCTCATCAATCCTCAGTCCATTCGCATAGACCGCAAATTCCGTCCCGTTAATTGCTTGCTCTACTCTATTCAATTCACACACGCTCCTAATCAAGTCATTGCACCTGTGCACACGATCGATAACGAAATCGCACGGCAGGCAAAAGGCCGCACCTCAAAGTAGAAATTCTACTTTAAAGCACAGCCTCCTCTTACCTATTTCTTCGAAATAATTTCGTTGACCTGCTCATCCATTTTCTTCAGCGCTTCGTCGACCGGAATTTTGTTTGCAAAAATTTGATCGACCAGCGGCGAAATGGCTTTGTCTTGCGCTTCGCGCCATCTGAGGTGATAGATATCGCCGATGTTGCCGTATTTCATCCAGTCGAAACGAGCTGTTTGGTAGCCTTCCGGTGCCCATGCCGGCGTTTCCACCTTCGAGAGAGCGGTTTTGTTGATCGGAATCCACGATTGCTGTTTCGCCAGCGTTTCTTGGTTCTCGGTCATCGTCCATTTGATGAATTCCCATGCTTGATCCGGATGCTTCGACTTCTCCGTCATGGCATAGCCGCCCATCCAGTAAGGAACAACGCGTTTGTCATCCCACTTCGGCATTGGCGCCATATCCCAGTGCAGGTCCTTCTTCTCTTTAAGATTGCCCAGATCCCAGTCACCGCCAACATACATGGCAATTTTGCCCGTCAAGAAGTCGCCGCCAAGGGCGCTCGATTGCGCCGCATCCGGCGCAACGTGATGCTTGTAGATCAGATCCTGCAAGTATTGCAGCGCATTCTTCGTTTCCGGCGTATTAAACGACAGCTTCTCCGGATCGTGAATGTTCGGTGCCAGTGCCCCTCCTTGTTCTTGGCTTAGCGCCATCCAGCCCCACCATGCGCCGAGGGACATGCTTGTGCCGAACTGCACCGTTTTGTCGCCTTCTTTGATCGTCAGTTTCTGGGCCGCTGCGAGGTAATCGTCCCAGTTCCAGTTCTCGTTCGGGTACGCGACATTCGCTTTGTCGAACAGGTCTTTGTTATAGTACATGACGAGCGTTTGATAGTTTTCCGGCGCAACGTACATGTTGCTGCCATCAAATTTAAACGGCTCGAACAGCTTCTCGTCGTAGTCGGCCATGTTCAGATCGCGGTCGAAGTAAGGCTGAAGATTTTTCATGAGTCCTTTTTTGTACCAAGCATAGGCAGGCACATCCCAGTAAAACAAGTCTACTGGCGAGTTCGAGGCAAGGGACAGCTCAATTTTCTTGAACGTTTCGTCCCATGGCAGGAGCGTCATTTTCACTTGAATGTTCGGGTGTGTATCGTTAAAGCGTTTCACTTTATCTTTCTCTTCTTCATCTAAAGCGGGGCCGTTCGACCAACGGATGAAATTCAGCTCTACCTTCTCATCCTTGCTGCCCGTGTTGCCGTTGTCATTCCCGCCGCAGCCATACAAGACCGTCGACAATGCCATGACGAGCGTCATAACGAAAGCCAGCTTACGTTTGCGAAACATACAGATCCCTCTTTTCTCTGTTTTACGTTATGGTTGTCAACCTTTAACGCCGGTAAATACCATGCCCTTGACGAAAATCTTCTGGCAAAGGAAGTACAGAATGACGCATGGAGCGATCGCATAGAGCGACGCGGCCATTAGGAGATGAAGATCAGGAGCGCTTCGGGCAGAACCTTGGAAGTAGGATAAACCAAGCGCCAAAGTACGCTTATTCTCATCCGTCAAATAAATGAGCGGCCCCATAAAATCGTTCCAAGTCCCCATAAACGTGAACACCCCTACCGTAACAAGCACCGGCTTGCTAAGCGGAACCATGATCCTCGCCCATATGCCATATGTGTTGCAACCGTCGATCCGCGCCGAATCCTCGAGCTCATACGGGATGCCCATGAAGAACTGACGCATCATGAAGATGAAGAAGGCGCTTCCAAACCAAGCCGGAACGATGAGCGGCAGGAATGTATCTACCCAGCCCAGCTTGTTGAAGAAGAGATAAATCGGTACCATCGTTACGGCGCTAGGCAGCATCATGGTTGCCAGCAGCACGAGGAAGATGAAATTGCGTCCGGGTGCATGCAGCCGTGAGAATCCATAGGCGGCGAAGGAGCACGAGAACAGCGTTCCAATCATTACGAATACGACAATAATGACCGAGTTCTGCGTATATAAGCCAAACGGAAATGTCGTAAAAGCTTCCACGAAGTTATGCCATTGCATCGGCTGCGGGATCCACTGCGGCGGGAAGATGTATACATCCGCTTTGAGCTTCAATGAAGTAGACAGCATCCAAGCGAATGGAATCAGAATGACGATGGAGCCGATGCAGAGCAGCAGATAGCTGAATATTTTGGACATCAGCTCTGCTTGGCTGCGAGAGAGCTTTCTACGGACAGGCGCATCGTTTTGTGTGATCGTGTTCATTTATTTTCCCGACCTCCTGTTCCCTTCGTAGAAGACCCACATCGGCGATGATTTGAAGATGATTAACGTGAATGCAAGGATGATTAGGAAGAGCACCCAAGCCAGCGCGGACGCATAACCCATTTGTAAATAATCGAATGCGTTGCGGTATAAATACAGCACGCTGAACAGCGTAGCGTTGTTCGGTCCGCCTGCCGTCATGATGAAGCCTTCCGTGAACACTTGGAGCGCTCCGATAATGCCCGTAATCAGATTGAAGAAAATAACCGGGGAGAGCATGGGAAGCGTAATATGCCGGAATTGCTTGCTTTTGTTCGCTCCGTCAATCTCGGCAGCTTCGTACAGATCCGTCGGAATGCCTTGCAGCCCCGCCAGATAAACCAGCATGCTTCCGCCAACGCCCCAGAGTCCCATAATAATGATCGGCGGCAGCGCCCACTGCTCATCGATAAACCATTTTGGTCCCTCGAAACCGATAAAACTGATGGCCCAGTTGATTAACCCGAAATCCGGATTGAAAATCCACTTCCACAGCAGCGCAACCGCAACGCCGGACATGACCGCAGGCAAGTAAAATATCGTTCGAAAGAAAAAGATCCCCTTAATGTTCTTGTTGAGCAGCAGTGCCAGCGCTAAGGAAACGACTAGCCCGAGCGGAACGCTTACAACGGAGTAGATCATAGTTACCTTCAGCGATTGCCAGAACAGCGAATCCTTGAACAATTCAATATAATTGTCCAGGCCGACCCATTTGGGCGAGCTCAGAATATCGTAGTCCGTAAAGCTGAAATAGGCAGATGCCGCGATCGGCCCCAGCATGAAGAATAACAGGCCGAGTATCGCAGGACTCATAAACACATATCCATCCAATGCTTCGCGCCTGGATCTGGTCCACCATTTCTTGTTTGTGTGCATACTCGTCGTTCACCTCCAAGATAGTTGGAATTAAACTTATTTTCGGTTTTCCGAAACGTTTCGGATACCTTTCTGAAAAAGAGCGCTGCTGCTCTCCTCAATCGCTGCTTTCATTAGCTTCCTAAGGTATCGCTCTCGTGCTCTCGCGGATAATTAATTCATTTTGCAATACAATTTTTCGATCAATTTGGCGGTTCTCCATCATATCGATGACGAGCTGCGCAGCCTGATACCCCATCTCATATTTATCTTGCCGGATCGTTGTCAGCTTCGGCGAACAATAGGCGGCTACCGGGATGTCGTCATAGCCGACTATGGACAGCGTTTGCGGCACTTGTCGCTTCAGCTTCTCCATTGCGCGGAGCGCGCCGAGTACCATCAAGTCACTCGCTGAGAACACCGCCGTTACATCGGGATGGTTGAGCAAGATGCGATACATCGCCTCGCAGCCGCCGTCTTCCGAGAAGTTTCCGTCGAAGACGAGGTCCGGATCGTAAGGAATGCCGGCTTTCTCCAAGGCTTGCTTGTAGCCCTGCAGCCTTCTGATGCTGACGGCCGCTTCGTTATGTCCGTTGATCATCGCGATCTTACGGTGCCCGAGCTCCAGCAGGTGATTGACCGCAAGCGTTGCTCCGTACACATTGTCTGTCGTGACGTGGCCGGTATTCTTGCTTTCGACCGGAATGTCGATCAGTACGCATGGGAAATCGGCTTTGCTCACAATTTCCTCCAGGTACGGATCATTCACCCGCAAGCCGAACACAATCGCGCCGTCAACGCCCCGCTCCCTGCACAGATCCGAATAGGATTTCTTCAGCTGTTTCTTGGAGCTCGTGCTGAATAGCAAAATATCATAATCGAGCATCGTCGAGCGGTCATTGATGCCGCACAATATTTCGTATGCGAGCGCATCCTTGACGCCTTCCCGGTTAATATCCGAGATGATGACGCCGATCGTTCTCGATTTCTTCATCACCAGACTTCTGGCAGCAGCGCTGGGCCGATAATTCAATTCCTCGGCAGCCTGCTTGATTTTCTTGCGAGTTTCCTCATTGACGTCGCTGTATCCGTTAAGCGCTCTGGATACAGTCGTAACCGACAATCCTGTTGCTTTTGCCAGGTCTTTAATGGTGGTCACCACTTGCACATCCTCTATTCGAAACGTTTCGGATTGATTATGGACTCAGTATAGGTCAAAATGATAGCGTTTGCAATAGCCAATTTGGAGGACAAACACAAGGGATAAAGCGGTAGATTTGTGCTGATGTGTGGCTCTGAGAGCTACACATTTGCTAGATTGGGTGGCTTGACGCTGATGTGTTGCTCTGAGAGCTACTTATTTGCTAGATTCATCAACTAACTTCTCATGTGTTGCTCTGAGAGCTACTCATTTGCTAGATTCGTCAACTAACTTCTCATGTGTTGCTCTGAGAGCTACACTTTTGCTAGATTCGTCAACTAACTTCTCATGTGTTGCTCTGGGGGCTTCTCATTTGCTAGATATGTCTAGATTTGGTGACAACACCAGTTGGCAGGAATCCCGTGCCGAAGTGGACAGCAAATCTAATGTGCGGTAGCAGGTTTCTCTCTTCCAGCTACTTTGCGCTCTCCCAACAATGTGCGGTAACTGCTTCCTCTCTCGCAGCTAGCTTACACGTTTCCACCATTGCCCCCTCTATGAGCATCCAAAGAAGAAAAGAGCCATCCCAAAAGTTGACTTGCGCACTTTTGAGACAGCCCCTTAAGGTCAATCTATACCTCGCGCCAGTCCAATATGACGCCTAAACATGGACTTTTCGGCGCTGTAATCAGCTCCCAGGCTTCGGCGGCATCCGTGGCGGGAAACCGGTGCGTGATCAGCTGCTCCGACGTCAGCCACCCTTCTTCAATGGCAGCAATCGTAGCCGCCATCCGTTCTGCTGACCAGCCGGAAGGGGTATGAAGCGTGATCTCTTGCTCGCGCAGCTTTTGAATATCAATCATGCCTGCTTCGCCTAGGTAGCCTGCAGAAACGAGGTGGCTGTCGTGTTTCATCAGCGGCTGCAGCTTGCGGAACGTTTCGAGGCTGCCCACCGTGTCGATCACAATGGCGAGCTGCTTGTTTACATTCTGCAGTACTTGAGCGGGATCGCTGATATGGCCATTGATTGGAATCGCATAACCACCCGCAACGGCCAGCCCCAGTCTCTCCTCTCGATGGCCGAGCAAATAAACCTGAACGCCGCGATGAGCCAGCGTCTGTGCCGCCCATTGGCCAACGAGCCCGTCGCCGATAACAACCGCGACGTCTCCTTCTGAGACCGGCGGCCGTATGCCGCAGTTATAGCCGACCTGCGTCAGCACCGTGCCGGAGTAGGCTAGCGGCTCCGGCCCATCCTCCGATAGCTTCCACACTTGGGAGCCGTCCGTAACAGCCGGATTGATGTGACCGCCAAAATCGAAATACATGCCGTCTACTTTGCTGACGGAGGCGAATACGCGATCACCTGCTTTTACATGGGTTACTTCTGCACCTACCGAGATAACACGCCCTACCTTCTGATAGCCGGGCACATGAGGGAAAGGCCAAGGTCCTCCTTCGGTGTACGGAGTCTCGCCTGATATACGCTCCCCGCGGAAGAAGGATGATTCGGTTCCGATGCTGATCCAGGAATATTCGAGCTCAATGACGACATCCCGATCCGTTGGTTCAGGCACTTCTACGGTCCGAACGCTCACGACTTCTTTTGTCTCAAATACGACTGCCATTGCTTTCATATTAGAAATCCCCCTGCAAGTTAAAACAGATCTTAATCGCTTGCTGCGCCTTTAGAAGTTCAACGCCTCGCTTATACTCTCTGAATGAGAGTTCCTCGGTTTGCAAACATTCCGTGTTGAAAGCCGGATTGCTAAGTGCATCTAACAGCAAATGGCGATCCCGCTTCGTAACCGGATGATAGCGGTAGGATTCCAGTTTTGTCCCTTTGAACCAATACGATTCCGGGTAGGTGATATCGCCGCGAAGCACGCCGAAGATGATGACATGCTCATCGGTGCGGTCGAGTACGTTTTGCACGGATGGGGCGTAGCCTACGCAATCATAGCCAAGATCGAATCTGCGGTCTCCGAGATCATCCGCATGTACTGCTTCGACGCCTAAGGAAAGTCCGCTTACGAATTCAACGCGCTCTCTGTTTACATCAATCGCCGTCACTTTTGCTCCCCAGAGTGAGGCCAGCTGCATCGCCAGAATGCCGGCTGGGCCAAGGCCCGCAACCAGCATCGTCTTGCCTTGAAGATCATCAAACTGATTTAGGCCGTACATCACGCATTTGAGCAGCTCCGAAGAAACGGCACGCTTATCCGAAATGTGATCCGGCAGTTTCAGCAGATCGTTCTCGCGATAAGCCATGTACTGTGCGTACGCTCCATAGCCGGGTGAAAGATGCTCCAGCGCCGCTACGCGATCACCTGGAGCAAAACCTTGCACGCTCGCGCCGACTGCTTCCACTGTACCTACCGCTTCATGACCAGGGAAACCCGGAGGCAGCGGATAATCCGGCTGACGGTTCTGAATGAACATATCTTTGCCGCCCATCATGTTTAAATCCCAGCGAGGGCAGGTCGCTACAAGATGGATCCGGACAAGCACTTGATCGTCTTTAATTTCGGGTATAGGCACTTCAATTGATTCATACTGGTTTACACCTGTAATTTGGATCGCTTTCATGCGCGTTCATCTCCTTATGGCCGAGCCGGGTTTGGGCTGGTCCTGATACTTCTTAGGATAAGCGCTTACAAGCAGGATGTCTTTGCACTCTATAGTGATGGTTTGAATAAAGTGGTGCGATTCAACCGTTTACGAGCATTGTGGTGCATGATATGATTTGCACATCATTGACATGTTGAAAGCGGTGGCAAAAGATGAGGATCAGAAAACATGGCTTAGCTGCGGTTGAAGGCGGTGTCGGCAGCCGCGCCGGAGGCGTCCATCCCTATGGTGAGCTGCTCTGTATTACGGAGGGAGAGGCTGATTTGGAATGGTCGGGTATGACGTATCATGCCAATGGAACGGCCTTGTTTGTCATCATGCCGAATACGCCTCATCAATTGGTTCAGCGGTCGCATCGGCTCTGTTATTGGTTCGTCGAATTCCATGAAGAGAATGCCGATGCGCTTCCCAGCGTTGATCTCATTTATCGCTGGAACAGCATGCAATCTGATATTAGTTGGAGCAGTCCGCCTTATCCAGCGCTTCGCGCTGCTTTTGAGGCAGTGCGTATGCTGATGGAGGCGGAAGCCTCGCTTGCCCCGGCGATTTTTCAAGAAGCACTACTCTCAGATCTCCATAAGCTGCTCGTGTTCATCCCTAATATCACGGCATTGACGGCGCAGCCCCCCAGTTACTCCTCCGGTGAGATGCTCGTCACAGAGGTGCTGCGATTCTTGGAATCGGTGTTCCCGCAATCAATCTCACTGCAGACCATCGCCGATTATACGCACTACAACCCTTCTTATCTCGTGCGACTGTTCCGGCAGCATACCGGAAAGACACCATTCAGCTACTTAAACGAGCTTCGCCTAGCTGCCGCTTCGCAGTATTTGCTTCATTCCGATATGACGGTGCAGCATGTCTCACAGGCATGCGGTTTTCAGAGCATTCACTATTTCAGCCGAACCTTCAAAAAGCAATTCGGCATGTCGCCGAGCGAGTGGCGCAAGCCGTTGCGGACTTGAGTTGGTAGAAATTTAATAGGGTGAGAGTCGGTTTATCTGATTCTCACCCCAGGTAAGCTACTTGTCTATCAAGCATCCGCGGCGGTTGATTGCTCCCCCGAGCTTTAGCCAATACAACTTCCAAGACCAGCTACATAAGCACCAATAAGCGGTAACCTGTACCTCTCTTTCTCTCAAACGCGCCATTTCATGCTCATGAGCGGTTCTCATTACGCTCTTCCCCGCCAATCCACCATACCAAGACAATGAGCGGGTATCTCGTACCGCTCATTGCCCAACCCGATAGAAAAAGGCTGCCCCCTCCGTCATCGAGACTACGATGACATCAAGAACAGCCCTCCATAATGCTATACCCTCTCCAAAACTAGCACCCAGTCTTGGAAGATTTTAAACGCACCGGTGCTCCATTTGCCGTCCGCATCCGGGCTAATCGGCCCGAAGTCATGCTCTTCGCCTGTAGCCGGATCGAACATGAACGCGCGGTAAGCAACATCCTGCTCGATGCCCAGCACTTCAACGCCGCTGAAGGCGAGCAGGAAAGGCGCGTAGATGACGCGAACTTGCCCCGGAATCCCCGCCGCAAAAGGCTTCGCCGTCACAGGCGCTTCCTCCGCGACCGCATTCAGCCACTGCGGCTGCGGCTCGAAAGACCACCACTCGTACCGCTCCAGCAGCTTCTTCCCCAGTCCGACTTGCCGCGAGCCGGGCAGCTGTGCAGCTTCCCGCCAAAAAAGATGCCCCCATGCCACCCCATGCGGGGACGCGCCGTAAGGCTTATCCTCCGAATTGACCTGCCAAATCCCATTCGCGCCATAGGTATGGCCACATGCCCCGTTTAACATACAGGTCCAGAACGCGATACGCTGAATATCTTGATAGCTTGTTCCGCCGATACCTTCGTAGCAAACCTCGGAATTAATAACGGGCGTGCGCGGCTCCCTTGATACCGACTCCTGCACCATACGAACCGTTGGCTCAAGCGAGATGTAGGCGCCATGTCCGGTTTGCAGCATATCGAGATCCAGAACAGAGGCATCCTCCACCATGTTGTGCCCATATTGCGTAGGGTGAATCGTCAGCAATCTGCCGAACGGATCGATTTCCTTCACATAAGCGGCCATATCCGTCCATTCCTTGCGCAAGCGCTCCATGTAGAGCTGTTTCTGATCCGGGTTCTTGAAGGAATCCCACTGATAATACGGCATATCGGCCTCACCGCTGAGGCACCAAGCAACCGGATAAGCACCATACCTGGCAATCAAATACTCCCACTGCTTCTTGATGACATCGCGTCCGGCAAAGTCAATATAATACCCCCAGCATGCCACAATACACGGAAGCAGTCCGGATTCCACCATCCATACCATCTTCGGATCAGCAGCGTCGAAGAACGCCGGATTGATACGAGCAAAACCTTCCTCCCAAGCCTGCCCGCCTTCATTGCTGCCTCGCGGATCGAACGGTCCCATGTCGGGATAGAGTCCGGCAACGACTTGGATGACGGTGAAGCCTTTTTCAACCCGATCTTGTGCCAGCCATTTGACATCCTCCGGCCACTTCAGCCGATCCGTCAAGGACATCCACCATGTATCGCCTAACCAGAAGAACGGCTTGCCATCAGCATGCGCCAGATAACTGCGGCTTGCATCAGCCCGCGGACTGCCGTGCAAATATAGTGGATTTTCGCCCGTATATGCCGTAACCTCAATTGTTCCCTCTTGTCCATGCAGACTGACATTAGAACGATCGGAGCATACCGTACGAAACCTATGCACGCCGATTTGATCAGAAGAGTAGCGGAACTTCCACGTCTGGTCACCGCCCCAGAAGCCCGGCACCACACGTTCCCTGCCATCCGGTGAGGTAATCATTACTCGCATGCCGATATCGTTAAAAGGGTCCGGATACGGCGTACCGGAGCGGTACTCCCATTCCGTAACTTGATTTTGCATGATGCTGCTCGCCATTGCTCCGTTCAGTCCCTTCGTCAATTGGATTCCCGCTCTACTACAGCAGCTCCCTGTTGATGCGAATCGTGAGGTCATGCTGAAATTCCGGCAGTTGGATGATGGTTTCTGCCCCACCGCTAATGCGTACTGACGGCGAATAAAGCCCAGATGCCGGATCGTAGCAGCGAACACGATAGTCGCCAACCGGTAAATGAACAATCAGCTCCTCCGATGCAAACGGTGAACCGGCACCGCCCTCTGTCAACTCCCTCTCATCTGCCACGTAGATGTTGTACTCGTTGCCCGGTATCCCCAGCGTGCAAGTAACCGTATGCTTCGGCTCCCCACTAACAACGTCCGGCAATGGACGAGCTTCTGCCAGATCGATAGCATGTATGTAAGCAGACAAATGCTTCATCCATGTCCGGATATGCCGCTGGGAGGCCGGCGTTCCGGCTTCAACATAATTGATAATCGAGAAATCGATATAGTCATAATGGCAGCCGCTCATAAGCGTCACCCACGCGCGCTTGCGGTGAATCGTCCAGCCATCCGGATCCTTGTACTGACTGGCAACGTTATCTTCATCAAGATTAAGCGGCTTGCTCTCATTCAATGTAGCCAAGCAATAATCCCGCACTTCACGCAGTCGAAGCTGCTTCGACATGAACTCGCCCATATGGTAGCCGCGTCCCCCGTAGGTTGTGTTCGGCAGCGGGTGCATGTTGACGATATCGATGCCGAAATCGCCAAATGACAAGTCCGACGATTGCTCCCAAGGCTCGTAGAGGAACGCTTCTTGTCCTGCAATCATATGCTTGTTCGGCAAACGCGCTTCCGTCTCACGAATCGCCTCGGCAATCGCCATCTGCCAGGCATTGACCTCTTGCGGCGTCGGGTGCTCGCTGTCTCCGGGGAATCCCCCTCCGGGTTCATTGCAGATTTCGTAGAAAATATTATCGTAGCGGTTCGTTTCCTCTACGATCTTGCGAACATGTGCGAGCTGGCGCTGAAACAGCTTCGGCGCGCGCATCGTATTGTAATCGGTCCATGGAATGGACTCCACGTCGCTGACATTGTTCGCGGCGTTAAGCGGATTGAGATTCCAGACGCTTTCACCATACGTATTGCTCAGCAGCACAACCTCTACGATAATGCCATAATCGGAAGCGAGTGATAGAAAACGGTGAAGGCGATCGAAGAACTCCGGATTCCAGGCGTCCAAATCAAACTTCGGCTGCCAATCTAACGCTTTCTCCGGCCCAACTCGAGGGTACGGCGCGATATAGTCCGGCGATTCCGGCTTGCAGGTGGAGTAGGGATTGCAGTGGCTTTGCTGCTCACGAAACAGCATGAATAACCTCGTGAGCGTCTGCTCCTTCTCATGTGCGTCCGCCAGATACTTGGCGAAGTCGAACGGGCGGTTGATGACCGCGCCGTAATGCTCGGTTGCGCATACGAGCACAAGCGGTTTGCCGCGAAACTCGAACACGCGGCTGTTTCTCGGATGTTGGCGAATCGGAATAGCCAATGCACACACTGCTCCTTTCATCCACGCTCATTTTGGGAGAATCGTTCCAGCTTCTTTATGAATCCCGAGCGCGCAAGCACTTCCCGGTTAACGACGTTGGCAGGCGCAGCTCCACTCGCGACATCTATAATGGCATTCGTGGTATCCGCCCATAGTCCTTCATACATTTCCTCCGTCCAGCAAAGACTGTGCGGCGTCACAATCACATTGTCCATATGAAGGAGCGGCGAGTCGCTCACGAAGGGCTCTTCCTCGAATACGTCCAGACCGGCGCCGCCAATCCAGCCTTCCTGCAGCGCCTTGATCAATGCTTTCTCGTTGACGATGCCGCCACGCGCCGTATTAATCAGGAAGGAAGATGGTTTCATGGCTCGCAGCTGATCGTATGAAATTAAGTGGAAGGTTTCCTTGGATAAGAAGCAGTTGATCGTGAGGTAATCCGAACGCTCAGACAGAGTCTGCAGGTCAACCAGCTCCACGCCATGTGCAGCCGCTGCTACCGGATCGGCGTAGGGATCGTATGCGATCATTCTCATTTCGAAGCCGCGCGTCATATCGAACAATTCCTTGGCGATGTTGCCGAATCCGACAGAACCAAGTGTTTTGCCCGTAATCCGGCGGCCCGGATAGTCAATCCGATCCTGCCATCGTTTCTCCGCGATCAGCCTGCTCTTCACAGGGAGTCGATGCGCCAGCGCCAGCATATGCGTCATGATGGCGTACGCCACCGGCTTGCGAATGCCTTGGGGCGTAATCGTGACGGCGATGTCGGCATCTGTACATGCCTGCACATCGACCATGTCATAGCCGACGCCATAACGCGCAATGACGATCAAGCGATCGGCGGCGGCAGTCAGTGCATCCGCCGTGTAGCGGGGCGTCAAGCTGATGACGCCATCGTAGTGCTGCAATTGCTCCGCCGTCACCGTATCCAGATGTTCGCTGAAGTACGAAGCCTCAATGTGATTTTGCCGGGAAATCCGCTCCATGCCTTCAGGTCCAAAAGCCGGCTCTCCCCGGCTGTTCAGGAAATCGCGCGTGAGTCCGAGCTGAAAGGTCGCCACCTCTCGTCGCCTCCTTCCTACTCCATATGGAATACGATGTGATCCAGCACTTCCATGCCGCCTGACGTAACATCCGTTACCAGAACATCGGACATGTACGCTTCCCATCTGACGGTGTCCGGATTCGCCTGAAACCGTGCCCATGCCGGAGCGAACGTATCCTCGGATTCAATCGTCGCATACAGCCTGTTTTCCTTCATAAAAGTGGTGAAATTACTGAAGCCTGCCTCCCGCAAGGCGGCAATTACCTCAGGCCAGACTGCCTCATGGCGCCTGATGTACTCCTCCTCCATCCCTTGCTTGCACTCGTAGAAAAACATATATTTCGTCTTAGCCAATGCGCTCGACCTTCCTCCCGATTTGATAGGCTGCCTCGATAATTTCCATCGTCTTCAAATATTCCTCGCCTGAGGTCACAAATGACGAGCCGCTCTCAATGCCTTCGATAAAATGCCGATGCAGCCGGTTATGGGACTCTTGAAAAGCTTCCTGAGAACGCGGGATCTGCTCCACACTGCCATCCGTTCGAAGCAACAGCATTTCGCCGTCTGCATTCAAGCGAAGCGTGGCCTCGCTACCTTCGATTACCACGTACTCCATCAAATTCTCGCCGCCCGGAAGCGTATAGCTCCCGTCTCGGAACTCCCTTGAAGCCCATGAAGCTTCAAGCATGCCGGTCATTGCTGCATGATGGAAGATGACAATCGCCAGATCATCGCCTTTAATATGGGGGCTGACCCGCTTCGTAACGGCGGTAATGCCATCTGGCTCTCCGAACAGCGACCTGTAGCTGTCGATGTAATGCGGCCCCATCTCATACAGCAGCAGTCGCTCCATATCGCGGAAGTAAGGCTGCGTCATCTGAGCGGGATCGTCGAAGCGTGGGGTGAAGAACCATTTTGCGCTGATTTTGGCATAGGACACTTCACCAAGAACGCCACTCTCCAGCACGCGCTTCATCGCGAGGTAATGCCCCTGCCAGCGCCAGCCTTCGGCTACCATGAGCCGAACCCCGTTCTCATGGCAGATAGCAACCATCCTGCGGCATTCCTCGATCGTAGGTGCAAAGGGCTTCTGGCATAAGACGTGCTTGCCCGCACGAGCCGCTATCTCGACCATCTCCAGATGGGTGTCGGGGCGCGTAATCACATCGACAATATCGATATCCGGATGCCGGACGGCTTCATGCAAGGACGTGTAGAGCTGGTCATCCGTTAACCTGTACATCTGCGCCTTCCGTGCCAGCTTTGGCGGATTGCGGTCCGCGATAGCCGCAATGCGAACATTACGCAATGAGCCCCATGCTTGAAAATGAACATCGGACCAGTAGCCCATGCCGACCATACAAACATTCCATTTTCGCTCCATTTCAACCTTGGCCCCTTCTCCGTCCGTTTCGATCTCACTAAAACCACAGATGGGGCTTGGGATCTCGCCCGACTTTACGCATCGCGCTTTCCATGGATCGGATCATGAGACCGATATCGGAGCCAAGTCCTACCATGTTAAAACCTTGCTCCTGCCTGAGCTTCGCATCCTCAGCACTCCTGCTCATAATGCCTGAAGCGATGCCCCGCTTGGCCGCTGCCCCTCGCACATTCAGAATGACCTCGGCAATACCGGGACCTTCCCAATCCCCTAAGTACCCGTAAGTGGCCGACAAATCCGCCGGTCCGAAGAAAATCGCTTCAAGTCCGGGAACCTGCAAAATCCGCTCCATATCTTCCACCGCGTCCTTCGTCTCAATCAGCGGAATGATCAGCGTTTCCTCGTTGGCATCCTTCAAGTAATCCTGCATCCCCATTCCCCACTTGACGGCTCGCTCGCCTCCGATGCCGCGCACTCCATCCGTCGGATAACGGCCATAACGCATACCTTTCTCCAGATCCTCTCGGTTTCGAACAAGCGGAAGCAGCACGCCGTGCGCGCCAAGATCCAGCACCCTCTTCACGATGCCCTGCTCGATACTCGGTACCCGAACAAGCACCGCCGTATCTGATCCTCGGACCGTTCTCACATGCTCCATGACTTCCTTCAAATCCAAATGTCCATGCTCCATATCCACGCAAATCCAGTCTGTCCCCATCATGATTGCCGCCTCGGTGATGGACGGACTCTCAAGCGTTATCCATACGCCTGCTGTTGGCTGGTTGGCTTGTAATTTGCGCCGTAACGGGTTTCGTGCCGTTTTGCTCTCCGCCAATCATACTCCTCCTTACTTTCTCGGGAATTCTCGATTGCTGCGCGGCTTTCTGTGTGTATAATCTAATTGTAGCGCTTTCAACACCGCTGTCAGTGACGATTCTTTACCTGTTATCTACGCTATTTGACTTTAGATAAGGACGGGGTGCTGGGGTATGCGGACATCGTATTATTTTGACAATATCGAAGAGCCTGTCATCCTTCCCTTCACGCCGCTGGCTGTCTCGCGCAAACTGCCCTATCAGCTGTGTACGGTGGGACATGTGCATTTCGCCGAGAAATTCTACACCGAGCGGGAGAAGCAAAAAAACTACCAAATCATCTTCACCGATGAAGGCAGCGGCATCCTAACCTATGAAGGCAAAAAAGTCGTGCTCGATCGGAATAAAGCCGCCTTGATCAACTGTTTCGGCCATCATCATTATCGAACCGGCGATTCGGGGGTGTGGAAATATCGGTTTCTGCATATCAAGGGGAGCGGCGTGCCTGCCTTCTACGATACGATCAACCCAAGCGGCTTGGCTCCGGTTACGCTGCAGCACTCTTCGGAGTTCAATAGCTGTTTTGACAAAATCATGAGGTATGTCGAAGCCAGCGATCATCAGAGCGACCTTGCGATTCCGGTGCTCATTATGCGGATACTGACGGAGCTGTCGCTCAACCGCAACCGTGGCGAGGGTGCCAGGAAGACGGAATACCACCAGCAGGTGATTGAGTCGGCGATCCTATTCATGGAGGCGCAGTTAAGTCGCGGCGATTTCAGCGTAGCCGAGGTCGCGCGGCATGCGGGGTTCAACGAGAGCTACTTCTCGCGGCTCTTCAAACGGATGACCGGCACCTCGACTCAGGAGTATCTGATGCGGCTGCGTATTGACCGGTCGAAGCATCTACTCAAGAAATCGATGTCTTCCGTCTCCGAGGTCGCATACGAGGTAGGCTTCGAGAACGTGAACGTCTACATCCGTGATTTCAAGAAGCTGACCGGCGTTACGCCGCTGAAATATCGATTGTTCGCGGATGGCGTGTAGGCGCGCAAAAAAAACACCTGACCGATGGTCAGGTGTTTTCTCATCTACAGAATCCGCAATTAGTAAGGCTTGATTACTTCAGAACCGATCTTCTGCTTGCGAACAAGCTGCTTCGCGCGATCCGAGAATTGATCGTACGTCTCCTGCGGAATTTGCAGGCTGCCTTGGTAAGGCGCAGTTGATGTAGACGAGTAGATCAACGCAATGTTCGGTCTTGGCTTGTCGGAGCGATTCGGCGTGCCGCGGTGCCACATGCGGTCGTCACGAATCATAATGGAGCCGGCAGGCATATGGGCTTTGAAGGAAAGCATGTGCGGAGCCAGTTCAGGTTTGTTTACCACTTTCGAGCTGTACCAGCTATCCGGGTGCAGGTGCGTTCCGCCGGGCCATACTTCCATCGGACCGTTCTCATCATTGACGTCTACGAGCGGGTAGTTCACGACAAGATTGGTAATTGGCACGTTCACGCCAAAACGGCTGCCGAATCTAGCACCCATGTCGGCGTGAACGTCTTGCGACTTGGTGCCTTTAGGCATGGACGTGTTCGATGCAAAATAAGTGAGCTCGCAATCGGAGCCCAGAATTTGATCCACAATAGCCGTTACGAACGGATGCGCAATGAGCGATTCATCGCAGAACGGCTGCTCAAACGGCAAATACATGCCGATATGGTTCGTACCATCATGGAAGCCTTCTTCGAGGCTGAACTTGTTCTTCACCATAAAGCCTTCGAGGAAATCGCCGATTCTGTTGTTCAATTCCTCGATCTGCGTCCGTGGCAGCACCTCTTCGATCAACACATAACCATTTACTTGAATCAACTGTACGGCCAATTCAATCGTCGCGGGCAACAGTTTGCCGGACGCTAATTCTTCTGCACTAACTTTCACTTTATCCCATCCAATCTGTTTTAGCTTTGGTAAGAACGCGCTTGCTAAGCTATAAAATAACAAATTCATTCCCACTTGGAAAGCATAAATTGGTGAAACGGCGTTCACCAATCTGCAGATGAGACATAGAAGCGGCCTAATATTTAGTAATAAATACCAGATAGGCCAGTAAGCATTTCCCCTAAGAAACCTCTGCTTGTTAAGCCAACCGAATCTCATCTATTTCTATCGTGCCATCCTTCACTTCCACAAATACCTCGCCGTTCCGAATTCCGGCAATTCCGTATCCGGAGGCTGTGCTCAAGAAGCTGCTATAGTCTCCTGACACCTTCGGCGAAACGTAGAGCACCCGCTCCACCGCATCATACCGAATACCGCTCCAGCCTTGGATAATGCCATAGGATGCCATTGCTCTGGCATACCAATGCCCGCATTCGTATTCATCGAAAGGATTTCTTACGCTTCCATTATAACGGTCGCGGCAAACGCGTACAATGTCCAGCCCTTCCTCCACGCAGCCAACCGACATTAAATGGGAGGCGACTTGATATTCGATACCTGTCCAAACTTCGTTGCTATATACGAACGGGAGCGACAGCTGACCGCCCTTCGGCCATGTACAAAGAAGGAGTCCTCCATCTCGGCCGAGTGCAAAGCCTGAACGCTGCGGGTTAGCATGCTCGGACAAGTCGCGCTTGAGATTGTACTTATAGATACTTAGCAAGTGGGACTTGACCATCTCGCGATCCAAGATATCCCCAAGCCCGCACATTTCCGCGATCCACGCTCCGATGACCCCATCTGACAAGCAGCCTTTCCCATATTGATACTTCGGACCTTCCTGCTCCAGAAGCTTTTGGGCTTCCTTGGAGTAGTTGACATTCCATGCTTCAGGACCTTCCAATGTCTCGGCAGCCTTGTAGTTATCATTTCCTTGGGGAACCAGCTTGGCCGGATCCGGCGCGCGTAGCCCTTCCCAAATAATCTTTTGCTCAAAGTATTCGCCATTGAACAGCTCTTGTTCCAAATAATTCCTGCCCTTGCGGTATAGCTCTTCGTATTCGTTTAAAGGGTCCCCCAACGCTTCGCCCATGAGCGAAGCCGCTTTAAGCGCGCCAATGTAAATGGAAGAGCACATGCCATCCGGTCCCCAGAATTCGATGTCGTACGTATTGTGATGGGGCTCGATTAATACCCCCATGCCATCGGGATCCCAAAGCTCCTTGCAATACGACAGGCTTTGCTTGATTTGCGGCCAATACTTCCGGAGCCACTCGGTGTCCCCGCTGATTCTCCATTCACGGTAGGCCTTCATGATGCCGCCTAGCTGGCCATCCGAAGCTGCGTGATACTTGTGGCTTGCCGGCTGAATAGGCAGCGGAACCCGGAAATTCTGATGCCCCCGTTCATCCTGCCCTTCCGTAAATTCCGAAACCCGCAAGCTGCGCTCCAATTCCGGAAACAGATGCGGCACCGCTTGCGCATAGTTCCAGACATGCGTGCATGAACCGCTGCAGCTTCCCTCTTTAAGCTGCTGCCCTTCCCAGCCCCACATTCGGCCATCCGTCTGTCGCAGAACGGTAGGTGATTTTAGAATCGTCAGATTGGCGGTTATTGCATCCTTGGCTTCCGCAGGGAGCGAAGTGCCATAGAACGTGTCGCTAAACTTCAGACTTCTTTCGCGAAGCGAATCGTAATGACGGAACCAGTACTCGGAAACTTCCGAAATCGTTGCAAATTTACCGGCGTACCAGGGCTTATGGAATTCTCCGGCCCAATCCGCATGTTTAGCTGCTTCTACACCTTCAATCAGATTTGTCTCCGGCACATACCAAGACAGCATGATTCGAATGACCTCGCGGTCATGAGGAGCAAGCGTAATCGGAACAAACAAACTTCCTCCCGGACTTGGCTTCCCTTCCGATACTTCAGGTTTCTCCTCACTTCGGCCTTCTTTAACCGCGTTCCAAACCATGGTTAACGAATCGAACCATCCGCCGCGGAACCAAGCGCAGTCGACTTTAGCGTTCGGATGATCCGTTAAGGCACTGAATGAACCTTCTTCCCATGGCTTTCCTTCCTCCGGCGATTGCTCCAGTACAAAACCTTTGCCTGCATTCGCGCCGTATACCCGTTGTTTCGTCGATTTATTGAACGCCATAAAGTTAGCCGCATGAAGGGAATACACGAGCTCAACAGGGCGATCTGTTTGGTTGATTAGCGTAATTTCGAGCGCTGCTGCAGGCAAGCTCGAGTCGTCTGCATGTAAGGGAATAAACGGACTCCAGCCCGTAATCGACGCCTCGACAGGAAGCTGATCATCCTTCAGTTCAACGGTCCCAAACGGAAACCTGGCGTGAAACGTACTGCTCTCAAAGCGCGGCAAGCCGAAGTGCTTACCGAACAGCCCGCTGCCTGGATTCATCGACTCTGCTTTATTGCCGTAGATCTTCCAAGAAGGAATCGGGCCTTCCATGACCCTTGCAATATTGTCCTGCTCCCCTTTCACGCACAAGCCGGAAAAAATGATAGGTTCGTGCGTAATATTGGGTGCATGGCGTAAAGAGAAATGGGACATCGCCCCCGTTCCCTCCAGACAAAACATGCCCGCACCTATCCCGCCAAGCGGATAAGCGATGTGGGCATTCCGATTCCCCGAATACGATTGACTGTAAGATTGCTGGCTCATACTGATTCCCCCTTAATGAGTCTCCATCCATCATAAGCGCTCTCTTATCCTATGAATACGTGTTTCATGGAACCGATTACAAATCTCTCCCTAATTGAATAAAACTTTCTCCAGGAGAGGGTCACTCGTCATTCCCCTCGCTATTCTAACGAACCGTAGAGGCCTTATTTGAGAGAAAAGTGCTCCTCCATTATTCTAACGAACCACAGAGACCTTATTTAGTCGAAATAGGCTGAAATGCACGACCTTTGGGCCAAATAGTGCTTGTACGGTTCGTTAGAATTTCAAACCGCTGCTATTCGATCAAATAAGGCCCGTACGGTTCGTTAGAATAAAAAAAGGCCAACCAGAGTAATCTGGTTGACCTAATTATACGAAGAGCCTCAGCATGTGCGGCCAGAAGAGGAATCGTAATCGCGCAGAATAGCAAAATAAATCGGGAACCGAGCGTGTTCATTTTATTCATTCCGATGAGTCCTCCTATCCGCAATCACTAGGCAGTCTTCCCATAATAACTCTAGGAATGATCATAGCGGCAGGTTCACAATCAAACAAGACAAATAGAAGCCCACAGTTCAGAACGCAACTGTGAGCTTCACCTTACCCTTCCGTCATCGCCAGCAAGTTGACCGCAATTACATCCGGCATAATCGCCATTCCGCCATACAAGCCGGTGACCGCATTATGCGTATCGGCGAAGCAATCATCGAGCAAGCCTTGATCATAATACACCTTCGTATGCTGCAAATTATGCGGCATCCACGTTGCATCCCGGTGATCGATCATCCAGCGCATGGCCGCATTCGTGATCCCCTCCCGATAACGCGTCCAATCGATAGCCGGATCAATGACCGCCCAGTCGATGCCGAGCCTGTAGGATTCCGCAAACGTTTCCAACACTTCCCACTGCACATGGTCGCGCACCCAATTGGCGAAATACCAATCGCTTGAACAGAAGCACGGCTTCGTATTGTATAGCATGGGCTTATCTGCCGGCTGCCGCAGATGGGTAAAAGGAAGAACCGAACGAATCCAATACACAGCCTTTTCCTTATAGACTTCACGGCCTGTTGCCAGATGAGCAAGCCAATTTGCGATAGCCGCATGGCCTGCCGCGAACAGGTTCGGACTATGCAGCGGCGTTTCCCAGAAGTCGCCGCCCTCCGGCCTTGTCATCGGCAAGCAATAGTCGATGGCACGCAGAGCACCTTCCCTCAAGCGTTCATCCCCGGTCGCTTTCCATAGCCGAAGCAGCTCGATCGCCGGCACCACGCATAAATCAAGTGCCGTATCCCCCGCATGACCCATCGGTTCAAGAAAGGCCCGCGCCACGACAAAATCATCCTTCATGTAATGCCGCCCATCCGGATCGAACGGGAATGCACCGTCTTCCTTTTGATGGGACAGAAGCTGCAGTCCCTTCTGCAGTAAGCGGTCATCAACGGACGATGCATTCGCTTCGACCGTACTCCCGTTGCTCCCAGAGGCCGCGTCGAGTGCTCTGCATTTATCGACTTTCTCCTGCAGCGAAGCAGCTAGCGAAGTCCCTTTGCGGCGTTCTATGTAGGTTTCTGCGAAACGCGGCACGCGGTGTGAATACCCTTTCTCATGCTGCGGTGTTCCGAATCCTTGGCCTTCCTGCCAGTATCGCTCGTTATAGGCATGTGCAATGCGATCAAGCGTTTCCTCATAAGACCACCTTGGTGTCGCCGGTGCCGGGAGCCCTCCTGAGCGAGTAATCCAATCCGTCATCACATCCAGCGATCGACCCGGAATCACAACAAGCTCAGCATTCCAAGCCACCACCTGCTGCGGATGGAGCTCCAATGGTTCTGCCGCATAAATTTGATTCTCGGCATGCTCGGTTCGGGCATCGGGCACCATCAGTCCGAGTAGATGATGATTCCTTCTATCTATGAAATTCGGCGAAGCGAATACCGGCTGCTGCACATGAATGCGGTAGTTGAACCAGCGGGTTGCATGCAGCGCCGGGTCCCACGACAGACCAACCGCCGTACCATCGTGACTGACCGCCATTACCGGGAAAGCTACCTTATTTGGATGAGGCGCGACTCTGAGCGCCCATGGGTCCTTGAACCAATCTGTACCGCTTGACCACTCCTCGCCCTCCAGCCATTCCACGCCGGGGAAGATGGCATCCGTCTTGTTCGCCCCGAATGAATCCGCACCGACTTTAACCCACGGCCCTCTGACATAACGAACAAACAGGTTATAATGCGAGACAAACCTATATGCCAGCTTCAATACAGGCTGATCACGCAATAACGTCAGCTTCACTTCGCCATCCATCAACGCCGCATCGAAAGGATACTGAATCCAAGTATCGAACGAAGTGCCTTTCAGCTTCTGCTGCACAACCAACGCCTTCACCTGAAACGTCAGCGATTCCCCTTCATCCGATTGTGTCCGCTCGTACGACTCCGATTCCATCCGAATCGGAATTTCCTGATCCCGCAGCAGCATCTCACCGAAATGCTCCAGTACCCCCATAAACCGATCATCTGCCGAAAATACTTCCGCCCATCCCCATCCGGTCAATCTCTTATGCACGTCAATTCGCATATGCTCGTTAGCTATTCGTATTGTTTCTCCTCCATAGCTGCCCTGCGTAAATTCCGGCACTTCCGATCACTCCTTCAATGTGAGGAAATCAGGTCGTCCTCTATCCCATCCTATTCGAGCACCGGAAGTCCATTCCTGCCTAAGCAATTGTCCGAATAGACCATGCCATTGCGCGCCGCAACACGGCCCCAAGTTTGACGAAGCCTAGGTTAAAGCATAGTATTAGAGGTGAAAAAATCAGCCGATAGGAAGTGCTACATATGAGTGAATACCAAGCTTTGCTAGAGCAGCTGCAGCAACAGGAGAACGAGCTTCAATTCTCCTCGTTTACGAACGAAACCGCTTTTCAGATCGGTACGAAGATCATTGAGAGAGCGCAGCAAGAGGACAAAGCAATCGCGGTCACGATCGTAAGAAACGGCGAGCTATTATTCCATAGCAAAATGAACGGAACAAATGCAAACAACGATCAATGGATTCAGCGTAAACGGAACGTCGTTCACCATTTCGCTCACAGCTCGTACTTCATGCATGTCGAGTTTAAAGCAAACGGCTCCTCCATAGAAGCATCTCACCTTGACCCGAAAGATTATGCGGCAGAAGGCGGCTCCTTCCCGCTGATCATCAAGAATGTTGGCATCGTAGGGACGATTACAGCATCCGGACTGCCGGGTGAGCTGGACCATCAGATTATCGTGGATGTATTGGGAGAGTTTCTACTAGGAAAATAATCGCGTCACAAGGAGTGTTATGACAGTGATTACGCGTATCGCAGCAAGAGACGACGCCCCGGAGGTCATTCCGCTGCTGCTCGAAGCGATCGGTTCGATTGCTTATCTGCTTACGGGAGCATCGGATGAAATCGAGGCGGCAGAGCTGCTGACCGAATTCTACAAGCAGCAGGGCAATCGAGTCAGCTACGGTAATGTGATCGTGGCCGAGCAGGAAGGCCGAATTGCCGGCATGGTCGTGGCCTATTCCGGTAACGATGCATCGCTGTTGGACGAGCCATTCCTAGCGAAGCTTCGCAACAGACCCGGCAAAGAAAACAGCGTTATTGTACGTGAGGCACGAGATGGCGAGTTCTATCTGGACGCGCTGGCCGTGTCGGAGCAATATCGCGGACAAGGGATTGCCAAGCTTCTCATGGCAGCCGCCGAGCAGCGCGCGGCTCAGCTCGGGTTCGAGCGTGCGGCGCTAATCGTCGAAACCTACAACGAGCGGGCTTATCGGCTTTATCTCGCAAGCGGCTACGAGGAAGACGATATGCTGCGCATCGGCGACAGCGACTACCGCCGTATGGTGAAACGAGTATAAGAAAAGGCAATGAAGGACGTTGAACCCCAACGTTCTTCATTGCCTTTTTATTTATCCTCTGAATGCATCCAGCTCAATCACGCGTTTCTCTAAACGAGATGCCTCCGCTGCGAATGCCATCATATGGCTTTGCACCGATTTGGCCGCAGAAGTCAAACTATCGCCGGCACCGCCGTCCGACTTCACGAGTCCGATAAAGTCGCTCATTAACCCATAATCTCCGCCGCCATGGCCGGCATGGCCGCCGGGCATTTCAAGTGAAATCTTCTCCGGCGTATGACCGCCGAATCGAATCAACTCGATTTCGTTCTTCTCCATTGCAGCTCGGATCTCGCCTTTCGTGCCCATCAGCTTCAACGTCCGGCTGCATTCCTGTGTGAATGCGCTCATGGTGAAGACCGCCGTCACTTCATTGGCAAACTCCATATTGACGACCTGATGATCCACCACATTATTATCGCAATGGTAGACACAGCGTCCGTACGGCCCTACCTGCAGCGCTTTGAGCCTTGCTTCCGGACTTGGATCATCACTTATGGCCGCCGCCATCCAGCTTTCCGAGTCCCCGAGGTAGACATTAGGCGCATAATATAAGCATTCATCAGCCACAGGGCAACCATCCGTACACCGCTTTGGCGCTCCCTCCGGAGCATTGGAAGCATTGAAGTAGGAGAGTGAACCAAAGGAGGATAAGCGTGTACAATCCGCTCCCGCCAGCCATAACAAGATATCCATGTCATGACAAGACTTCGCCAGAATCATCGGGCTGGATTCTTCCGCATTGCGCCAATTGCCGCGAACGAAGCTGTGCGCCTGATGCCAATAACCCACATTCTCATTATGCTGGATAGACATCAGCTGACCGATCTGCCCTCCCGTGAGCAGCCGTTTCACTGTACGGAAGAAATTCGTATACCGAAGCACATGGCAGATCGAGAAGATGAGCCCTGACTGCTGCGCTTTCTCCCCCATCTCCAGACACTCGAGCGGGTCCGGTGACATGGGCTTCTCAAGCAGTACATGATAACCCGCGTCTAGCGCCATCATCGTCGGCTCGTAGTGCATCTTATCCTGCGTGCAGATCAACACGGCATCCGCAAGCTTCGGCTGCGCAAGCAATTCGCGCCAATCGTCATAGCACATGCGCACATCTATCCCGTGACGCTGCTTCAAGCGATCTCGCCGATCAAGGTTGGGGTCGGCTACCGCTACAACTTCCATCTCATCCGGATGTGCGAGCGCATAATCGACGTAATTTTGTCCGCGCAGTCCCGCTCCGATTAAGGCAATCCTCACTTTGCTCATCAGACGCTCTCATCTCCTACTCTTTTACACTGCCAACCGTAATGCCTTTAATGAAGTAACGCTGCAGGAACGGATAAACAAGCATGATCGGCAAAGCGCCCAAGAAAATTTGAGCCGTTCGCAATGTTTTCTCACTGACTTCTTCAAGCCGTTTCAAGTCATCGATGGATATCGCTGCTTTATTAATAGCCGTCACCAGAGTCGATAAGTACGTCTGAAGCGGATATTTCTCCGGTGAATTCATGTATAAGATACCGTCGAACCAGGAATTCCAATGACCGACGATCGTGAACAAGAGAATGGTCGCAAGCGATGGCAAGGACACCGGCAGATAAACGCGTATCAGAATCGCCCATTGGCCTGCCCCATCAATCGTGGCCGCTTCTTCCATATCCTTCGGGATATTACGGAAGAAGTTGAGCAGCATCACCATATTCCACACATTAAGCGCTCCGGGGACAATCAGTGCCCAAATGCTGTCAATCAGGCCGGTTTCTTTAACTACAATGTAGGTCGGAATCAAGCCGCCGCCGAAAAACATCGTAATCGCGAAGAACCATACATACAGCGTGCGGAAATCAAACTGTTCTCGGCTCTTCGATAACGGATATGCCGTAATGATCGTCAGAAACATGCTGAGTGCCGTGCCGAGAATAACGCGCTCCAGGGATACTTTCAAGGAACGAATAAACTCTACCTTTTGCGCTAAATATTGATAGGCATCCAATGTGAATCCGACGGGCCATAGCTTAACCTGTGCAGCCACTGCGGCAATGTTGGAGCTTAAGCTGACTGAAAGCAGATGAATGAACGGTAATATGCCCAGCAATGTCACTGCTACCAGCACGATCGTATTCACAACCATGAACAGGACTCTGCCCCAGGATGCTCGATAAACCATGTCATCTCCCCCAGTCTCTTAGAAGATTCTATACTTGGTGAACCGGTAAGCTAAGTAATAGGATATGCCTACCAATCCTAAGGAAATCGCGGACTTAAACAATCCGACAGCTGCTGCTGGCGCATATTGCTGGTTGAATATACCGAGCCGGTATACGAACGTATCGAGAATATCCGCGCTCTCGTAGACGACAGGATTATACAGGATCAGAATTTGATCGAATCCGGCATTTAGAATATTGCCTAAGCTAAGCGTAGCGAGCAATATAATGATCGGCGCCATGCCCGGCAGCGTGATATGGACAACCTGCTTCCATTTTCCCGCTCCGTCCACCTCGGCCGCTTCGTACAAATTTGAATTGATCCCTGCAATGGCTGCCAGGAAAATGATCATATTGTAGCCCATGCCCTTCCAAACCTCGGAGCCAACAATGATGGCCCGAAACCAATCCCCTTGGCCCATAAACATAATCGGTTCGATTCCCGTACCGGCGAGCAAATCATTGATCGGACCTTTCAAGGAAAACAGCTCCAGAATGACACCGCCAAGCACCGTCCACGAAAGGAAGAACGGCAGAAAAATACTCGTTTGAATGATTCGCTTAAACCAATCTCTGCTGAGCTCATTGAGCAATAAGGCAAGAATAAGCGGAATGGCCAGCCCAAAGGCGATCTTGAGAACGGAGATCACCACTGTATTCCAAATGACTTGATTCATATCCGGCAGGTGAAACATGTAGCGGAAGTTTTTCCAGCCGACGAATTTGGATTTCCAGAAGCTTAGTACAGGATCAAATTTCTGAAAGGCCATGACGATTCCGAACATCGGACCATAGGCATAAATGAGTGTAACGATGATTCCGGGGATGAGCATGATATGGAATGGCAATTGCCGTACGAACCGGCTTCTCCGCATTGTCTGCTGTTTCATCAAGGTTCCGCCTCCAGTAAGAAGCAGCGGGGAAGAGCTTACTTGCGTAAGCGTCTTCCGCCGTTTCTGCCATTCTCATTATTTCGATGCGCTGCTGTACCAATCGTTCACTTCTGCCGTTACATCGTCGCCGCCGAGCGCTTTCCAGCTGCTTACGAATTTATCGAAGCTGTCGATCGATTCACCCATAATGATCTTCGTGAACGTTTCATTCATCAGCTTATCAAGCTGTGCACCGTTCTCGACCTGCGATTCCGTTGCAGAGCCGTAGAACTCGTTGTACACGAATTGATTGCTGTCGCGAATTTGGCTTGTAAGGCCCCAGCCTCCGTCTTTTGAAACACGGCTGGAGTAGAGGCCCCATCCGGTTTTGTCGCCTGCGAGGAATTTCTCCGTTGCTTCAAGCGGCTTCTGAATGTTGACGTAGTACGGAATGTCCTCACTGACTGTATTCAGCTTGTTCGCAATCGCATTGTTGACTTCGTCATGAATCGTTTGAATTTCGACCGGATTGTAAATGCGCGGCACGAACCAGTTGTAGACGTAGCCATTCTCCGGTTTGTTCGTATCGTAATGCGCTTTCGTGTTCATCTCGATATAGAAGTTGATCATCTTAATCGCAGCTTCCGGGTTGCTGAACTTGCTGTTTACGACAACGATATGTCCCATGCGTACTTTCGGTACAAGCGACTTCCCCGGTGAACCGTCAAGGGACGGAATTTGCACGCAAATCCATTCAGCGTTCGGGTCAGCATCTTTGTTCAGATTAAGCGGCCAGTTCGGGAGCCACCATTCGCCGTACAGCATGCCCACTTTACTGCCGACGATATCTTCGACGACCTTGTTCTCGTCTTTGAGCGCGAATTCCTTATCGAGAATGCCGTTCTTATACCAGCTTTGCAGCTTGCTGAGCGCCGGTTTCATCTCCGGCTGAATCTCGCCCGGCACCAGCTTGCCGTCGCTGCCTTTAATCCATCCGCTCGGATACGCATTAAAGCCGAAGAACAAGCCGCGCGTATCGAATCCCCAGTTCACGATGTTCTTCTGCAGCGCAAGGCCGTACGTATCTTTCTTACCGTTCTTATCGGGATCGTTATTGACGAAAGCAGTCGCGATTTTCTCTAAATCACCGATTGTTTTCGGAGCTTCCAGGTTCACGTTCTTCAGCCAGTCCGCACGAATCCATAGAATCTGCGTCGATAAGAACGGCTCCTCGAAACCCGGAATACCGTACAGCTTGCCATCCGAAGTCAGTGACTTCATCGCCTGCCCGCCATCGGATTCCATGAATTTTCTCAGTGTCGGCGAAGCGTATTTATCGTAAGCGTCGGTTAAATCAGCCAGCACGCCTTGATTCTTGAATTTCTCAAAGTTGCGGATATCCACATCCATAATGTCCGGCAGGTCTCCTGAAGCAATGGAAAGCGAGAATTTCTGCTCGTACTGGTCGGTTGGCACCGTCCACTTGTATTTCAAATCGATGTTCAGCTGATCCTTCAGATCCTTCAGGTACGCATTCTGCTCCGGCGTTAAGCCTGATGGCGTCTTCGGATCTTCCGGTGGACCGTACCCGAGTACTTCGGTTACCGTTAACGTCTTGTCGTATTTTCCTAGTGGATCCACGTTCTCCGTTGCTGCATCGTCTGTCTGATCCGTAGTTGTGGTTGCATTGTCCGTTGCGACTGTCTGATCGGTCTCTTCGGCTTGATCTGTTGCAGTGTTGTTATTGCTTGAGCATGCGGTCATGGTGGCGATTAATGAGATAATCAGAAAAGAACTTGCCCATCTGTTCATTTTGTTTCCCCCCATTAAAGTTGGTTTCACTGCGTTTGACCTTGCTATTTCATCATAAGGTGAGCGGCAGGGGGCTCGCTCTATAAACATCTTTACATGCTTCTGTTTTCTTTACCATCTCTTCGCAATAGGACCGATTCCCGGTATTCTTGAGGGGTGCTGCCTGTCATTTTGCGGAAAAAGGCCGTGAAATACGAAGGAGATTCGAACCCGAGCCGCAGCGCAATTTCATTCACTTTCATCTGCGTTTCCTCCAGCATGTGCCGCGCGGCATCTGCCCTTGTCGCATTCATATAGTCGGACAGCGTCCGGCCCGTCAGCTGTTTATAGAACCTGGATAGATACGAGGGGTTAAAATAAACCGACTCCGCTATTCTCGCGAGAGACAGATCACGGCCTAAATGCTCCGCGATAAATCGGTGAATACGTTCGATAATAAGATGCTCGCTCTTATTCTGCTGCTCCTTCTTCTGCGCACATAGCTTATGGACAAGTTCCAGCAGCTGCTCCTTGGAAGCATTGAGATCAAGCGTCCATGCTTCTTCTTCATACGATATCTCCGAAGGGCGTACCTGCGTCATTTGCGTAATAATAACCAGCACGAATTGATAGTATCTTTCCATCCCGATTAAAGAGTTGGAAGATAGATTAAGTTCAACATGGGCATAGAGCTCCGAAGTCAGCTTAACGGCTGCCTGCTCATCGCCCGCTTCCAAACTGCGCTGCAAAGCATCGAGCTGCTTGTTGAACATACCGGTGGACAGCTCCGACGATGGATGCGGTCTCTCCGCCTTAATGACATCGTCCATATCGCCCAGATGAATAATGGACATCGGCTGACCGAAGAGCGAGCACTTCTTCATCGACGACTTCAACCGTTCGAATTCCGCTGCCGCACCATCCCAACCTACGGCAGAGCGGCTGATCGCAAACGATACATCGGCATTAAGCACATGGCGGCATTGATCCTGAACGGGCTCCAGCATCCCTTTGAGATATTCCGAAATATCCTCCCATTGCGTGATACCCTCGCCATTCTTAAACATTCCGGCATCCTCCGCAGGCTGAATAAACCATACGAGCAGGGACGAGTCATGCACGACAGTCTCCGCATGAAAGTGCGACGGCAGTTGATGCCGCAGCACGTCTTGAATGGATAAGTACAACTTCAATTTATCCATGTAAGTCGTTGGTACATGGTCGTAACGATCCATCCTTCCGACAATCATCATGACATGGTCGCTGCTGCTTAGTCTCATCGTTAGTCCTGCAAAATAAGGCGACTGCCACAGGTCGAGCGCTTTCTCCCCTAGCAGCAGCGCTTCGAAAAACTGCTTCTTGAGATGCGGCTCCGCGACTGTCAGCTGATGCTTGGCCTGCTCTAGTGCGGCCTGTATTTGATTTGCTTGATCCAGCTTGTCGATGGCAGCAAGGACTGCCGCCACGATCGTTTCGATGCCTTCTGTCTTCAGAATGTAGTTGTCGATATTCTTCTGAATGGCGCTGTACACGTAATCGAATTCGCTGTATCCCGTAAGCAGAATGATCCGGCAAGCCGGCCAGTAGAAGAGAATATCATCCGCCAATTGCAAGCCGCTCTTCCCCGGCATCCGAATATCGCTGATGACCAAATCGATCTTGGTTTTCTTCACAATGGCGAGTGCTTCAAGAGGCGAATACGCTTTACATACATCGAGTTCTAATGATTCCACATTCTGAAAATGTTGAACAAGGCCGTCAACGATAGCGGGTTCATCGTCTACAATGAGTAATCGATACATGGAATCTCTCAAACTCCCATCTCGTTAAAATGAATGATAATGTCAGCCTTCAGCCCGCCGAGTGTACTGCGAGAAACGAAGATACCGCTGCGCTGCCCGAATTTGAGCCGGATACGCCGGCAAACGTTGAACAACCCGGTCTTCTCCTGGGAAGCAGAAACATCGTCAAGCCGCTCGCGAAGCAGCTCGAGCGCTTCGTCCGTTAAGGTGTCGCCGTCATCTTCGACGGAGATGCACAGCGTATCGTCCTCGTATCCCACGTTGACGGCAACATTCCCTCGCCTCATCCCATCCTCGAAGGCATGCTCGAAGGCGTTCTCCACCACCGGCTGAATCAGCAATCTCGGTACCAGCAGCGACTTGCAAACCTCAGGCAGCTTCGCCGTTTCAATGGTAATCCGATTCGAGAAGCGGATGCCTTGGATGTCGCAATAATCCACCGCATGGCGATATTCTTGATCAAGCGTAACTTCGTCGCTGCTGCTGCGTGTTATAAATTGATAGTAGCTGCCGAGCCTTTGTGCCAGCGTCGCCGCATTCTCCGCATCACCGCTTCTGCTGATCATGTAGATATTGAAGAAGCTGTTGTATAGAAAATGGGGATTAATTTGCGATTGCAGCTGCTTTAATTCGGAGTGCTGCAGCGCGATTTTCTGCTCGTAGTTCTCTTGGATGGAGCCCCTAAGCTTGTCTACCATCCGGTCGAAGCTTCGATAGAGATAACCAAATTCGATATCCCCTTGCGGCCGAATGGAAATATTCAAGTTGTCGGTTTCCAGTATTTTGAAGGCTTGAATTAATCGTTTGAGCGGTCGATGAATCATGACGTTGACCGAGAAGGAGAAGACAATCAGAACAGCAACGGATACCGTGGACAGGATAATATACCAGAAGTTGAACGTCCGAATAGGGCCGAGCACTTCATTCTGATTGATGTAGGTGAAGATCGTCATGCCGAACATCTGAATGTCGCTTGATGTAATCAAATATTTATGATTGCCAAGCCGCAGCGTATCTGTACGGATGGGATCCTCTAACGAGGTATTACTGCTAGTGCTGGCAACGTGCTTCTGGATTTGGCCGAAAATATCCTTGTCCATCTTCACGGCGATCGTAGTTGTAAAATCATCATTGGACAGCGCCGCTCCGGAATCCTCGTAGCTCTCCACAAATCGGCGCAGCGTTTCTTCCAGCTTCGGTTTGGAAATCTCCATGTACGAAACAATTCTGCCATTGTTGCTGGAAGCGATGAAGTACAGCCTTCCGTTCTTGCTGTAGACCGGCTGCGTCTGGTCAGCTTCCCGATAAGATGATATCGCATCGAATTCCGCGTTAGGCAGATCCTTGATACCGGCCCTGACTGAGAAGGTTTTCTCCAGCGACTTCACGTACACGCCGGTGTTCACCAGAAATTCGCTGGAGTTCTGGATCAATAGCAGCCGCTCCCGCACGCGGTTCACGAGCTGAAATTGTTCGTAGCCCTCTAATCGTTTCCCAATAAAACTAAGCTTCTGCAGGTCCGAATCATTCAGAAACTGAAGCTGCAAATTTCGGATAAATGCAATCTGATCGTTAAGCTGACGGGAATAAAACTTCACGTTGGAGTTAATCGAATTCGTATATTCTTGCTTGATGAAGGACGCGCCTGTCGTATTCATGCGCAGATTGATTAAGAGCAGGGGCACAATCAGTAAGATGAAAATAAGGATAACCTTCTGATACACATGCAGATTTGCCAGTCTAAACTTCGTTTTCACGGGCACACATCCCCTCGACTTTCCCTTCTGCTATTGGATTCCTGTTGCCTTTTGTCACATTATCACTCATTTACAAAAAATTTGCACTGCAATTTAGTAAGTCCGGATTGATGTAAAAAAAGGGTCAGCATGAGAACCATCGGTTCTCAGCTGACCCTATTGCAACAGGCTTTATCGCGTATTTGAAGCAGCCCATGGCTGTGTTTCCGTTTGGACCGGCGCTCCTGTTTCGAGTGCTTCATTGATCTTAATACTCAAATAATGATCCTGCGAAGCTTCTGCTAAACTGTAGAAGCCCGGCCCACCTGCCGCATATTCGGCCATCTTCGCCAGGGAGGTTGCAATCGCAATCTCATCATCCGTCAGTCTGCCCGGAGTAAACGGATTCCGGTAGACCCACTCATCTCCGGCTAGGATACCTTTGAAATAATAGCCTTCGAGATTCCCGTTCTCCCCTGCATTCTGCCTGCGAAGCTCCATCTCAATCGGTGTCAGATAATCCTTCAGATAACGGATTTCTTTATTGTTGATTTCACCCGATTCCCCGCGTACAAGCAGACGCTGACTGCGAATCCACGAAAAGTATTGATCCCCCGTGAAATCATAGATGGCTAGTTTGCCATCAAAAGAGAGCGAGGCGATGACCTGATCGGACTCAACAAGCCGATGCTCCTTCGGCGCTCCATCTCGGCCCGGTCCATTGACCAGCGGTGAACGAAAACGCGAAGCTTGGATGACGGCGTTCTCGAACGTGATGCCGAGGAACTGACGCAGTAGACTAATCCCATGATACCCGTGTGCCGCCGACAACTGGGCTTGAGACACGGTTCCGAGTTTCCCGGACTGCGCGATTGCTATTCGAGCAGCATGAAGCGGCTGAAACAAATACTGCTCCGCAACTTGAATGCGGCTGTCGCCAAACTTCTCATTCAAACGGATAAGTGCTTCTACATCCGGCGCCGGCGGCGTCTCGGATAGGACCGGCATTCCGGCTATTGCTAATTCTTCGATTACACCCGGATTCGCATCCCAAGGCACCGACGACACGACAAATAGCGGCTCTGCCTGCTCCAGCATTTCAGCAGCGGTGCGGTATACGGGCACTTGCCAAGCGGCTGCCAGCTTCTTAGCTTTCTCTTCATTCCGGACTACGACACCGCTCACTTCAAACTGCTCCGGCAGCTCCTTTGCAATACGCAGATAAAACTCCGTACGCCATCCGCCGCCGACAATCCCAAAACGTATTCGACCCATTCCTAATCCCTCCTTCGTCATTAGAGCTTTCTGCCGTCTCGGCCTCCGCCGGTTCCGCTGTATGCAAGTCCAGGATTCCAATCCGGTTCAGCCGGCGCTTCGAAGGAATCCACGGGAAACGTGACTTTGCAGCGATGTCTGCTGGATATGTACGCGCCTTCCACAATTTCAAGCGCCAGTAAAGAGCTCTCCGCGATCGAATAATTCCGCTCGCCTGACTCGATCATACGAGCCATATTCTCAAGATGCGCCTGATGCCCCGTAACTGCCAGCTCTTCAGGAGTAATAAGCTTCCCCTTAGGAAACTCAGCATTCAGAATGCGGTAGCCATTCTCCCAGCCCCAGAATTCAATTTGTCCCGCGGTTCCGATTAGGCGAAACAAGGTATCTTTGCCTTCGGCGTTAATCATCACATGGTCTCCGGTATTCATGACTACGCGGACGCCGCTCTTCGTTTGTCCATACGTGACCGCTGTCGTCTCCACCTGCATCCCATCACGATACGTACGCGTGCTCGATTCACAGATCCCCATCACATAGTCCATAGGTTCATTCCCCGTCAATTGCACGAAGAAATGTAGCCAGTGGATGCCGGCATTGATGATATCCCAATTCGTATTTTGAATTTCTACGAGCTTGAGCTCGCCAATATCCCCGCGCTTCACTCTCTCAATGATTTCACGAGGCGTCTGCTTCGCCAGCAGGCCATGCGGCACAGCCATCGGCAAATCACGATTCTTGATTGCTTCCAGAATCCGCCGACCGGACGCCACCGTATGCCCAAGCGGTTTCTCGACGAGAATCCCCTTGAGCGGAAGCTTAAGCGCATCCAGCGTCACTTCTTCATGAGAAGGCGGGAACGTGCTTACACATACGACATCCGTCGGACAGTCCTTAAACATCTCGTTGTGATCCAAATACGTGCGGATGCCGGGAAATTGTTTTTGCAGTTTCTCACACACTTCCGGCCGAAGATCTGCGATGGCTACTAACTCATAATGCTCTGAATTCTGTAAGGCATTCATGCTGAGCTGCCCGCCAGCTCCTCCGCCAACGACCGATGCAGTCATTTTTTTCATGAAGCTCCTCCTCATTTTTCCTAGCATAATTTCACCCAAGCCATTCCGCTTCTGCTATATTGGAACCCCTTTCAATTTACCATAACGAATCTCCTAAAAAATAGTACTTTCTAATCAATCGTGCCTACTCATCCTCTATAAGGTCTACTACTTGTTTCGCGAATGCAGCAAAGGGTTCAATATGCTCCGGGCTTCGATTCATCGCCCACCTGAGGTTATCGAAAGCTCTTAATAGCAGATAATGTTTAATGCCAGAAAGGTCTTTTTCACTTACTTCGTACCCGTCTATAAATGCTTGGAACTCTTCAACATTTGGAGCTTCTTCCAGCCCTAGGATTTGGTAGTGCATGATTTGAGCAACAGTTGCATGTGGCACCACGCTTACTTTCGCATTCCAATCCAGCAATATCACTTGGTTAGCCTGATTGATAATCGTATTCTTTAAAGAGATATCTCCATGATTTAAGCCGAAACGGAACGTTTTACTCTTTAAATCTTCAAATAGTCTCTTTATTCTCTGCGATTGCATCGGAGTGATTACTCCAAGCTCAATCAAACGATCGTGCTCCGTCAAACTATTAATATTATGCTGCACATACCCTTGCCAGCTACCATCCGATCCAGCATGAGGCGGTGACTGAAACTCACCCTGGACCGGATCAATCAGATTTTCTCCATAGCCTTTCACCGGAATCGCATGAATAAGCTTGGCATATTCGCCCAGTTTCCGCCAAACATCAGGCCTGGGTACAGTACTGTCTGCCCCGTTGTCTCCCTCAACAAAGGCTTGAATCATATATGCGGTTTCATCAACGATACCAACGGACAACACCTCAGGTCCCGGAACGCCAACTGCCGCAGCTTGCTCAATACACCACTTTTCTTTCATAAAGCTTGGCAGTGCTTCTTTATCGTTCATACGGACTACAACTTTATGAATCTCTGTTTCGACTACGCAAACCTGATTAGCGATGCCTTTACCGATGATCTGATAGGAAGTTTTCACTTGCTCCTGAAGATAATCGCCTGCAATTCGTGCTGCTTGTTTAACTAAAGAAATCTTCAATGTTCCTTCATCCTCCGCCAAGTGCAAGCACCCTTTCATTCGGATTACTTTTCCGTCTTGTTCGAATCCCATTTCCCGCATTCCGATTTTATGGTAAAAATGGCGAGCACTTTGATTAGAAGGAGAAACACGAAGATGATATTCGTTTACTCCATTGTTTTCGAAGAACTTAAGCGCGTACTGGTGGAGTTCCTTGGCTAATCCAATCCCGCGTTTTCCAGGAATTAAATAATAAAGATGTACATAGCCGATTTTGCTATCCTTGTACCCTTGTATTGTAAGCTCAAGTTGACCGATGGGGATTTCATTCTCCATAGCTAAAACCAATCCGCCCGGGAATTGGTTCGACTTTGTATGTACCCAATCGAGATATTCTTCTTCATTCCCGAAATCGTTATCTGAACCGAAACTAACAATGAACGCATCTCTGCGAAACGGAATAATAAACTTTCTATGTTTGACTACATCTATCGGTTCAAAATGCAAAGAAAATCCCCCTTTGTGTCCAGTATAACGAGAAGTGACAGTACCTGCCAATGAACAAAGAAGCCGTCCCAGATCACCCGCGGTGACCTCGAACGGCTCCTTTCATCTTCATGGGCGAAACGCCGCTTCCTGAACAGAGCGTCTCGCTGATTACAAAATTAGTTGCTTCCTTGCTCCTGCATCAGCAGGTAAACGCGGTAGATCATCTGCGCGGTTTCCGCTCTTGTCGCTTTGCCCGTCGGGTTCAGCGCGTCATCGTTTCCTTTAACGATGCCTGCATTGACCATGGCCGCCGCAGCGTCCTTCGCGTACACGGCCAGCTTGGAGGTATCCTTGAAACCTTTAAGATCCGCATCAGAGCCGCTTAGCTTCAGCTTACCGGTCACTTGCAGCGCCCGCTGCAGAAGCAGCATAATCTCTTGTCTTGAAATGTTCGCCTTCGGATTAAACTTATTGTCGCCTACGCCTGTGGCAATACCAAGCTTTTTCATAATGGAGAGCGACTCATAATAGTAATCCGATGCTTTTACATCGCTGAAATTGCTGCCGGTACTGCCTGTTGATTTGAGATCCAGCAGATTGACCAGCATAACCATAAAGTCGGCTCTCGTCATGTTCTTGGCCGGTTCGAACGTCGTCGAGGTAGTACCGTTAATGATGCCTTCGCTTGCTAGAGTACTGATGGCATCCTTAGCCCAGTCGTAATGCTTGTCCACGTCCTTGAACGGTATTGTGGCCGGAGGAGCTGGCTTGCCCGGATCTGTTGGTATGACTGGATCTGTCGGTTTGACCGGAGGCGTTTCGCCGCCGTTGCCGCCATTGCCGCCGTTGTCGCTGTTTCCGGTACTATTTGTCGTAAATCCCCAAATATCGGAACGCGTAAATCCACTAAACGCATCCTCGGCTACGACATACCATTGATAGTAGTTACCAATCTGTAGACCGCTCCACTTCACTGCCGTCGTTGAATCGCTGGCAATATCGTTGTTCTGCCCGATCAATTTATCGGTATACACTTTCACGCCGAAATAGTCTGTCGCAACCTGTTTGTGCATCGGCTGCAAGTCGACATTCAGATCAAACTCATCTTTGCCCGGATAAGTCGCCGGATCGTAATAGTTGTAATCATCCAAATAAGGCGAGTACGTCTTCACATGGATTTTGTTGTTCTTCACGTCGAACTGGAGCAGGCGGATGTAGCCGAGGCCGCCTTTCTCCGCACCTTGATAGTCGGCCAGCAATTGGTAAACCTTGCGGTCCGGAATGCCATCGCCGTTATCGTCAATATCCGTATCCAGTTCCTGAGCATCATGATAATGCCCGCAAAGTACGGCAATCACGTTCTTGTTCGGCACGACCACGCGCTCATGGATTTTCTCCGCTATCGGCGCACGTGTATCGGAGACGAGCAGATACTCGTGGAAATCCAGAATGGCCTTACGGTCCGGGTACGCTTTAACGACATCGTCCATCCACTGAATGTCTTCGTCGCGGATATCCCAGCCCATGTAGATAATGATGAAGTCGTTACCGCCTGCCGAAATCAAATCATAGTGACCGCGGTTGTTCTGATGCGAACCGCCATAAGTCGGCTGCTTCTTGAAGCGCTCCTCGCCGAAATACTTGTAGAACGTCGAATAGTCGGCATATTGGTGAGACACGTCATGGTTCCCTGCGAGTACGCCGTAAGGAACGTTACCGTCCTCAAGGACCTTCATATCCTTGCTCGCTTCATCCCACTGGTATTTCTTGTCCGCTTCATCGACGATATCGCCGGTGTGGATGACATACTTAATCTTCATCTTATCCTTGTTATCGACGATCCACTTCACGTTGCCTTCATAAATTTCCGGATAGCTCTCGGAGTAGTACTGCGTATCAGACATCCAGACAAAGCTGAAGTCATAATCGTCCTCTTTGGCCGGCAGCTCATCCTGCACGATCACGTGAATGGTTTTATTGACAGAGAAGTCTCCTGCAAGTACTTCAGCCTTTAAGCTAAAATCTTCATTACCTGCAAGCTTCTCGTCAAGTTTCTTCCAGTTCTCTTCAACAGGGCTCCACGCATACATGCTTACTTTGCGCCCTTCAAGCGACTTACCCTGCCAATCGATTTCCACTTTATCCGTTGCTTTCACAGTAGGATCCAGCTTCACTTCGAAACGATGGTACGGGAATTTCTCGTCGGAATCATTGCTTAAATATTGACCGTCTGCTTTGCCAATCAAGTCATATTCACTTTGATTTAGCGCGGTTTCACCTTCAGGTTTCAGCATCTTAGGCGGTTCAACTTCAGATGCGTTCTTGTACGCAGAGAAACCGTTTTTATGCAGGCTGTCGTACAGATAGCCTTGATAGAAACTTACGTTCATCTTATCTTCCGTCGGATCCTGAACCTTAACTGACAGGTTTGGTGCGCCTGTTTCGTCCATGCCGGGCGTAACCAGCTGTGGCTTAGCCGGGTTCTCATTCGGTACTTCAAAAGACAAATTCTCTTCGGTTAGGTTGCCGACGTTGTCTTCTGCTTTAATCGAAAATACATGCTTGCCCGGGCTCAGCTTCGAAGACGAAGTAGCTAATGGCAGGGTGATTGTGTTGCCATCAAGTTTAGCCTCGGTCGTTTTCACGCCGGCAATGGCATCCGTAATTTCGGCGCCAAGCGTAAATGCACCGCGGTATGTCTTGCCGTTCTCGATCGTCGGAACGATAACAGGAGCTGTGTTGTCGACCTTGATGTCAGCCTTCACTTGGCCGTATTCCGTGCTGCTGACCACGATACGATGTGGGCCATCGGAAAGGTCTGACGTATGCAAATCATACGCCTTAGATCTTAAATCCGAATCATTCAAAGTAAAGTTAAAATCGTACACAGGCTTCTTCCCTGAACTGTCGCCTACTTTAAGTTCTGTCAGCGGATTGTTGTAGTCTGGATCTTTGACGAGTGTTCCATCTGTGAATACCAGTCTGACATTCTTCACCGTGAAGTCATCCTTGTTTTCCGTCGGACGATCGTCGTACGGGGAAGACTTCGTGCCTGCACGAATGGAGATCACATTCTTGCCTAGTTTCAGGCGCTCCGTTGGAATCGGTACACTTAAGGTTTGATAGGAGTTGATAGGATCCATGAAGATGCTCAGGATATCGTTCCCCATCGTAACGCCGTTCTTGAAGTAATAGTTGACCGAATTGGCATCAAACGCAAAGTAAGCGTCTTTCTCCAGTGCATGGTAGGTGTCGGAAGTCAGTTCCTTGTCGTCGATACTCAGCTTCAGTGTATCCGGTCCTGCCTGCTCCGCCGTACCTTTCACGGCCTTCGTTCCGCCGATGATATCGCCGTCCTTCAGGTTCAAGCGCAACGGCGTATGTTCTTCGCCGCCAGTAATCATTGCCGTATACGTATCTGAGGTCACTTCGTGCGGACCATCCGAAACGACATAGTAATATTGAATGGAAGCTTTTCCAATCAGATCAGGCGAGTAGAGCGTGAAATGATACATGAAATCGTTATAGTCTCGATACAAATAACGGCTCGCGAAGTTCGTATCTGCGTTTGATTTGTAATAGAGCTTAACCGACTTGATGCCCTGATCGTCCAGAGCATCGCCTTTGATAGCCAAGTTCTTGGATTGATCGATGGTCGTAACGCCATCGATGTCTTCAATGGTTGGCGGAACCGTGTCGTCTTTCGTTATTACCTTCACATTCGGCACAAGATCTGCAGGCACGCTGCCAGGCGTAGGCGCCGCAATGCCGGAACTTACCTTAATCATCGTCGTGCTTCCGTTAGCCGGATATTTATAAACGATGGCCTTGCCTTCTTTAGTTTCATCATTTGGCGGATTGCCTGTAGGTGCTGCTGTACCGTCATAATACGCAGCGGATAAGTCTACATGCGTGTTGGTACCGATAACGGCACCTCTTTTACCTGTGTTAGACATGCCGTCTGCATACATTTTGAAAATGTTTTGATTTTCGATCAGGTTCGTCTTATAGGTCTTATTAAAGTCGGCTACTGTCAAATTCTTAGCGGCGCTGTTGATAATCCAGAAAACAATCGCCTTGCCTGCTCCAATTGTCATGCTCTCGCTATCCGTCGGCCAAACGATATCCCCGTCCGGACCGGAATCCGTGTAGCGGTAATACAGCTTGTAATCCTTCAAGTCCAGATCTTTATCCGTATTGTTATACAACTCGATATATTCGTATTGATCGCCGCCAACGCCCACACTGTTCGGCATCAGCTCCGTGACGAGCAGCGGCGGAACTTTGGCTGGATCAAATTCCGGTACATTGACCTTCACCGTGTACGTATCCGTCGTCACCGTGTTCACGGTATCTTTCACTACAATATAGTATTGTAGCGACGCTTCGATCAGATCTTGGCGCGGAATGTCAGCCAGATAGGTATGTCCGGTTGTTACGGACATCTTGGCTGCCGTGAATTTAGCTTGTGAGGAGGTTTTGTAAAATACCGTTGCCGTCACAGGATCGACCATGCCGTCATCGCTTTCCTTATTCGTGATTTGAGCGATAATTTTCAGGTTCACATTCGTCTCGGCAGAGGTTACCGGCGTATGGGCGATCACCGGTTTCTCGTTCTCGCCTTCAACCGGAATCGAAGCCGGCATCTTAGGCACCTGATTAGCAGCGACTGCGCCAGGTGTTGCGGCCTGTGTACCCGCGGAATCCAGAAGCATCGCCAGCGTGCCGTCATCGGGATATTTGTAGAAGAGCGGCTTGTCCTCAACTCCGCTTACTTGCGCATCATAATGGGCGGATACAATGTCCTTGTTCAAGGCATTGCGGAAAACAAGACTGCGAGCGCCGTCGTTCTCCATGCCTGCGCTGTCGATTTTGAACAAATCCTTGTTCATTGTCAGGTTCGAGCCAAAATGGGCGTTAAACTCGGCAGCGGACATATTGTCGTTGGAGCCGTTGGCAATCCACAGAACCACCGATTTCTGGGACGGGATTGAGATATCGCCTGTCGGCCACTGCGTTTCCTTGGTTTGATTCGTGTACACATACATGAGCTTATAATTTTTCAAATTAATCGTACGATCGGCGTTGTTGTACACTTCAATGAACTCATACCCATCAAACGGCGATCCACTCACCGTTACATTCGTTGAATTTGGGTTCAATTCTGTGATCAGAATCGAAGGCACGTAGTTGTAGTTCAGACTCGAACGAACATCCACTGTATAGACGTCCGTGTCTTTCTTCGTCGTGCCGTCCGTTGCTTCAATATAGTATTGGAGCTTCTTCTGCGTCAGTCTTGCTTTCGGAATGGCTCCTTCGAATGCAGAATGATCCGGTGTAGATCTGCCCGGGTTCAGCGTCATTGGAACTGCCGTGTAGGTCGACTCCGAATCCAGCTTGTAGTAGATGCTTGCCGTAGCCTTGGACAGGTCTGCGCCGTTCGAGGCAGATACAGAAGCAATCATCTCCAGGTCGCTGTCGTCGATACCGTCCTTCACAGGCGTATGATCGATCGCAATGGCAGGCTGCGGCACGTTAAGGTGAACACTCACCGTATACGCAACCGTGTCTTTGGTCGTCGTGCCGTCAGTGGCCTCAATATAATATTCCAGTTTGCTCTCCAGCAGCTTCTCCTTAGGAATTGCGCCTTCGAATGCGGAAAGCTCCGGCGTGGAGTTACCCGCATTAAGCGTCATAGGAACGGAAGTAAAGTTACTCTCCGAATCCAATTTATAGAAGAGTTTCGCTGTAGCCTTGGTTAAATCAGCGCCATTCGACGCGGATACCGTTGCGCTTAGAGCTACATCAGTGCCTTCGTTGACATCTGTAACCGGTGTGTGATTAATCCCAATCGCAGGCTGCGGGGCAGCAGGCTGTTCATCCGAAGCCAGCGTTGGCATGAAAATGCTTTCGACTGTGCCCGGCGAAGCATCATGGGCGCCTGAGGCGTATAAGCCGTTTGTAACCAAGGTACTATTCACGCTGCCGTCGGTTGGATATGCGTAGAACATGCCTTTATTAGGATTAGTTAAACCCTTATTTGTCGTAGAATCGTAAGAAGCAGCGGCAACTTTATTTCCATTGCTGTCTTTTAGAAATACATCGCGCGCGGCATCGTTTGCCATGCCGCCTCCGCCATTAATACGGAATAAATTAGTTCCTTCCACGAGCGATGTACCGTAATTCGTATTGAACTGAGTAGCTGTGTACCCAAGATTAGAACCGTTGTCTGGAGCTGTATTCATCACCCACAAGACAATCGAACTCTTGGCTGGTATTACTGGATGTTGAGTTGAATCAGATAGTGCCCAAATCGCATCAACATCTTTGTTCGAAGCATTCAGATAATGATAATCGATGCTGTAATTGTCAAAAGAAACCGGCGCCAGCGAGTTATTATAGACTTCAATAAATTCATATGCATCTGTTGCAGGCGTGAAACCTGCTACATTATCACTATCCGGCACGAGCTCCGTAATTAACAGCTTGGGCACCTTCGAGAAATCAAGCGCCTCTTCGGACACGTCTGCATTTGCGATGCCTGCGCCGTAAGGCGTAATCAGGCCGGTCAGCAAACTGCCGACCAACGCGCCGAGTGCCAACTTTTGAATCTTCTTCTTGCTCACTGAATAAACTCACTCCCTGTCTAATATGTAGTGCTGCGACGTAGCGATTTCTGTATTAATTTGTATTATTTTGTAGATTGATTGTAGTATTTTGCAGTATTTTGTCGCAACACATAAACAAGTCTATTAAAGTATTGTGCACGTAAAGTTAATATTTTGTTTAGAGATCGTAAATGGAGAAGAAGGAAGACATAATCTTGAGGAAACCATTCGGAGGAAAAATCGTAGTCGTCGCTGAGGCGGCGCGAGGGGGCTGGATGCGGAAAAATGCCGTGAACTTTATTTCCAATTATCAGTTGAAGTGGTGAGGGAAAATAAAGATGTTTAACGAACGTCCAATGAAATCAAGGGTTTTCGGGCATACAAAATCTACTGCAAATAAATTAAAGTTGTTTAATGGGGCGACTTTCCGTTGTGCCGGGGCAGAAATCGTGAAAATAAAATTGTTTAATGATAGCAACCACAGATCATTATGCGGCTTTAAAACAAATAATAGTGCCCAACTAAGCTTTTAAAGCAAGGTTCGGCACTTTCGGATTGTGTAACCGGTTGCCGACATGTTGTCGTTCAACTAAAGTGCCCGTTAGCGTAACGAAAAAAATTGAACAGCTGCCGTCGGCAAACTGCTCCAGGGTTTCTAATACTAACGTCAACTTATGCTTGTTTCAGGGCTTCAATGATTTTGATATATTGCAAATCTCCTAGTCCATAGTGAGGAAATAGATGAAATAAGTGTTGCAATAGTTCATGCTGTGGTTTGCTTATATGCTTCTTAATAAACGCAGTGATTTCATTATCTTCCTTTAAATATTCTAAATATAATCGAATTCCCTGGTACATCACAGGCATTAATTTCGCTTCGGATAGATGATGATGCATCAACACCTGTTGATAAATTTCTCCGTAACCTTCTAACCGGATCTCCGTTTCTTCCACTTCATAAGTCGCTTCCTTAACCATATGGAAATACACTTTTCCTTCGTATCCCACTTGTTCTAGATAGGCCAGCACGGTCAGTAAATTGATTTGACAGAACATATCATCACCGAACCATAAAACGATGCATTTGTAATTGTTCTCAAATAGGGGTTTCAAAGGAGTCACGGTAATCTTCTCATACTCCTGTAAAGGCACCTGATGTCCGGAAGCTCTTATCTGCATAAATTCATCGCTGAAAATTGTAGCGCTAGTATCGTTTGAACACATCGCTTCATTAAATGGGACATAATCGCTTTTTTCCATTAATTGATGATGATAAAATTCTTCATACATCATTTGTCCATTTAAGATATTCAGTATGTCTTGATCAAATTGATCCTGAATTTTACTTTGCAAAGCTCCAATTTTCAATTTTTGCGAGATGTCCATCGAAAACTCACCTTCTCTACGATTAATATTAAGTTTCACATAGGTTTGCAATGGTTGCGGTTTTTTTCTAAAGGAACTCGGGCTTATGCCAAATGTTCCTTTAAACGCTCTCGTAAAAGCTTCCTGAGATAAAAATCCATATTTGAATGCAAGCTCGATCGTCTTATGATTGGTTTCTTTCAACTCAATAGAAGCCAGATAAATTTTTCTAAGTGACTTATATCTTTTTATGGTGATTCCAGTCATTTGATGGAATTTGAACGAACAGTAATAGGGAGAATACCCCATATTCTGTCCTAAGCTTTCTAATGAAAAATCTTCAAAAAGATGATCCTCAATCCAGTCAATCATCTCCTGCATCGTGTATTTCATGAGCACCTCCTCCTAAATTGATTATAGAAGAAAAGAAGATCTTCTTCTTGATCTAAGTTGTGTTTACTTCTGATTATTTGCAGCTTTTCGCTTCCGATGGAATCTCTCTGGGTAATTGATGTCAGCCATTAAACCGATGTTCTCCGTTAGCGCAACGACTTACTCTGTTGAATTTCGTGTTCCTCAACATAAACCGGCATCAGAGAAGGCGGATCGTACCTTATCGCGGCCTTTAAACGACAAAATGGTGCCGATAGCCATAGCCCCATAGCCGCAACGAAATAATGAGCCTAATCCGACAATGCCCGCATGATGTTGGATTTCGCCTCTGCCGCAATCGCTTCATTCCCGTCATCGACCGCTTGCATTAAGATCAGTATGGGGATGTATACCGCGATCAGCCGCGCCAGCAGCTTCGTTTCCTCGTCCGCTCCTCCGTACGTTTCGAAAAACACGCCGCGAGCGTAAGGTGATAAAAAGCTATAAGCAACGCTCAAATCGCAAGCCGGATGGCCTACGCTCAGATCGCCCCAATCAATGATGCCGGAAACGATCCCGTTCTCATTCACAAGCATATTTTTGAAATGAAGATCGCCATGTAGCAGTGCGTTCACCACCTCGACACGGTCCTTTTGCAGCCTGCTAATATACGCTTCGATCACACCGGACTCCTCCGGCGACAAATGTTCAACCACCTTCGATAGAAAGCCCTCCAATTTCACTTTGCGCGATGCTATGTCCGTCAAGTTTCGATGATCTTGCTGAACTCCGCACTTCAGCGCCGCCTGCACCGGAAACTCATGCAATCTCCGCAAAAATTTCGCCAGCGTCTCTGCCGATAAAGCCCGGCGTTCTTCCGTCAAACCGATTGGGAAATCTCCTGGCACGTAGGCATAGCCAAGAAATGGTGCCGGGTATTCGTCACTTGCTTCGCCATAAAACAACGGTTTCGGATAGGGGATGGTCATATATGCCTCCAGCTTCGGCAGCAGCTTCCCTTCCATACGAATCGAGCCAACTGCAATCGTTCTTCTTGGAAACCGGAACACGTACTCGTCACCGATGAGAAAAACCGTATTGTCCCAGCCCCAGCCCAATCGCTTCACTTGCTTCGATGACAGCTGAGGGAATTGTCTGTCGATCAGCGTCCGCGCCTGCTCTTCGTTAACCTCCAACTCCGCATCCCATACATTCGTTCCTCCCATGAATTGTCTGCCTCCTCGTTCCTTACGTTATTTAGATGTTTACATTCCCTGGAAGTTACGCATAACTGCCTGTTACTTCAACGAAACAAGGAGCAGTGCCACCGGCAAACTGCTCCTTGTTTCGTTCAGCTCTCATGTTCATATAAATAGCTCATAAAACCATCGTGCAATTCTCCAACTTCCCTTAAAGATTTTTTAGTATCTTTATCAATCAAGTCCACTTGATATTTCAAATCACCATACCCATCAAAGAGTTCCATAATCTTATAAATGACGGTCTCGACAAGTTCGTTTTGTATTGTGGAAATGGCGTTTAGGTCGTCCTCTGACTTCAACTTTTCTTGTAGATATTTATATGCTTCATTGGAGTCAGCCCAATTTATACTTGAATGTGGATTAAAACTATCTTTTGATAAATCTATCCAAGTATCCTTTATTCCCTTTAATTTTTCGAAAAGAAGCTCTTGCTTTTCCTTCGACATTTAGAGTCTCCTTCCGATTAGTGTTTCCTTTTCCTGTAATTATACCAAAGCTATTGGAATTGAACATAACTGCCCGTTACTTCAACGAAGTTCAGTCGGTTATTTCTAGCTTTGTGCTTCATTTAAACGATTTCCAAGCATTTCGCGGGAATGAGATCAAGTTCTTGTCAATTTCGGTAATGGGATCAAGTTCTTGTCATTTGGTTTTGACAAGAACTTGATCCCATAAATAAAAAAGCCGCGATTTTCGCGGCCTTTAATGAGATAATGTTCTTGTCACCCGACATAATTGTTGCGGCGGCGGATGTCGCGGTTGACATTATGCCTACGCCGCTCTGAGAGCGCCTATAAAAAAAGCTCGCTAGAGGATCATCCTCCCACGAGCTGTGTACACAGCAATCAAATGCTTAGTATCAATTAACAGTAGTATACCTCAGGCGATAACAGTTCGAACTCCCCTGAACATTTTGTTACATTGACAAAAACTTGCACAGCTTCAACCGGAGGAAACTGAATAATCCTCTTGTTGCCAATCGTTTTTGCGATATGTACGACCCCACTTTGATGGAGTACCGGCGCTTTCACAGCAATCTCGAATTCCTCGATATGCTCGCCCGTAGTCAGGTCCTCTCTGAGAATGACATGATTGATAAGTCTCGACCGGTCAAGCGTGATGCACAATCCGTTGTCTGTTTTCTCGACAGCAATTTCAAGCGGATTTGCAAATTTTCGTCTTACCTCGTTTCCGAACTCAATCAGCCTCGATGCATCCACTTCCGGAAGCAATCCTCTCCTGTCTGGTCCGATATTGATCAAGAAGTTAGCGCCTCTGCCGACAGAGTAATAATAGATACCCATCAGTTCATCTAAGCTCTTCACATTGGCCGTATCGTATTCACTGTAAAACCAATTATCACGCATCATGAAGTCACATTCCGCAGGTAAAAATTTCTGTTCGGATAGGCTGCTCACCTCGTCTGTCATGACGGAAAAATCCAACGTGGTCACTAGGTTGGAATTGTTAAAGTGGGCAATTCCCCCTTCATTTCCTACCCATCGTACATCGGGATCCCACATATTGAAGATTAGAATCTCAGGCTGCATCGTACGGATTGCCTTAATAATTCTTGGTTCATCATATTCATGTCCCTCTGAACCGCATCCGTCAAACCAGAGATAATCGATCTTGCCGTAATTCGTCAGAAGCTCACCGATCTGGTTGATAAAATAGTCGTCATGTTCAATCGGCGATCGTTCTGTATAGCCCATTTCGGCAGGCGAATAGTACAGACCGACTTTGATTTCATGCTTGCGGCAGGCCGTGACGAACTCCTGTACAACATCTCCCTTACCTTCCTTCCAAGGCGTATTGTGTACGCCGTAATTCGTATATTCGGAAGGCCAGTTTGCAAAACCGTCATGATGCTTGCAGACTAAAATCGCATATTTCCCACCGGCCGCCTTTACGGTCTGAATCCAGTTCTCGCAATCTAGTTGTAACGGATTGAAGCCTTCAAGGGGCATGGGCTTCCCGTCCCAGTCCCGATGTCCTTCATAGAAGGTACGTATTCCAAAGTGGAAAAACCCTCCGATTTCCCAATTCAAGAACTCCAGCTGTTGTTTCGTTGGCAAAGTGCTGCTCATAAACAATCATCCTCCAAGCGTTATTTTGCTGACAGTCTAGCCTTTAATGGCTCCAACCATGATTCCCTTGATAAAGAAACGCTGCATGTAAGGGTACACAAGCAGAATCGGAATGGTTGTTATCATGGTAATTGTAATTTGTACACCCCGCGGGGTCAGACTTCTCTGCATTGTTCTCTTGTATTCTTCGATATTTCCACTTTCCTGGAGAAGCCGTGCAAGCGTCTGTGCTTCGTTCAGGTATTCGTACAGCGTCAACTGCAGGGTATTTAGCTTCTCCGAGCTGATGAACATGTAATTATCAAACCATGCATTCCAGTTGCTTACAGCGGAAAATACGGCGATCGTCGCAATAATCGGGAGGCAGAGCGGCATGACAATTCTAGTAAATACCGTGAAATATCCGGCACCGTCCAGCATTGCGGATTCCTGCAGCGAGTCGGGCAGCGACTCGATGAAGGTTTTGATCAGAATGACGTTGAAGGCTGCAATCGCCCCCGGTATGATATACACCATAAAGTTGTTTAACAGACCGTAATTTTTAATAATCAAATAATAAGGGATCAAACCGCCGCTTATATACATGGTCAGCAGGAGCATACGATACAGTAGCTTTCTTCCCGGCATCTCCATTCTCGAGAACAAATAACCCAGCAGCGCATTCAAAAACACACTCAGAGCCGTCCCAATTACGGTTCGCATCACGGAGATGAAGAAAGCATTGTATATGCCTTTGAGCTCCATCACTTTCTTGTAGTTGAACAGCGTAAACCCTCTCGGAAACAGCGTTACTCCTTTGGCCGCAAGCGAAGGTTCACTAATGGAATAGATAAACATATACCAGAACGGGTACAGGCATAGGATGACTAACAAAGCAAAGAATGCATAGTTAAACACATCAAATACCGTTGATCCAAACGTACGATTGTATAATTTCATTCCTCACACCGCTTTCAGAAGATACTTGAGCCTCTGACTTTCTTCGCAATGACATTCGCAAGGACGAGAAGGATGATGCTGACCCCTGATTTCAATATTCCTACCGCAACGCCATAGGAATAGTCATGGTTGTTAATTCCGAGCTGATAGACATATAAATCAAGGACCTCGATGTTATCGGCCGTTAATGCATTCTTGTAGACCAAATACTGCTCCATGCCCACGTTTATGAAATTGCCTATGCTTAGAATCAGCAACACAAGATAGGTAGGCGCTAGGCTCGGCAGCGTGATGTGCAATGCCGACTTGAATCTTCCTGCACCGTCAATGACGGCTGCTTCGTACAATTCCTGGTCGATGGCGCTAATACTTGCGACATAGACGATTGCGCCCCAGCCAAGCCCTTTCCATATGCCAAGAACAGTCTGAAACCAATAGACAGCCTCGCCTTTGGTCAGAATATTAGTCGGGTTTGTCAACCATCCGAGAGATTGCAAAACTTGATTCAGTAAGCCTTCGGTAGAAAATATCATGAACGTAAGCGAATACACGATAATCCAGCTCACGAAATTCGGCAGCGTCGTTGCGGTTTGAATAAAGCTTTTAAAGCGTTTCACCCTAATTTCGTTTATCAGTATCGCAAAGATCATCGGAAGCGGAGAAAGCGCTAGACCGATAAATGCAAAAATGAGCGTATTCTTCATGACGCGGATCATATCCGCCTTATCATGGAAGATTAATTCGAAGAACTTAAAGCCTACGAACTCGTTTTGAAAAAGAGGTATACCCGCTTTATAGTCATAGAAGGCATAAATCCATCCGAACAAAGGCATGTAGCTGAAAAGAAACACCAAGGCCATCAAAGGAAGCGCCATATATAGCAAGCCATAGCGCGCATTATTTCTGTAATTCATGCTTCACCAGCTTTCGGTTGTAGAATTGAGAAAGCCGCAGGTTTTGCGACCTTCTCAATGTTCTGATGCTTAGCTGTACCTTATTTTGTATCAACGGACTCGACATACTCTCTTGAAGCGTTCCATTGCTTGTCCCACCACTGCCATGCCTTATCTGCTCCTGCCGCATTGATATTTTTGATAAATTTGTCGCGTGCCGCGTTAAACTCCTCGTCACTCTTAGCCAGAACTAAAGTTGGGATCGCCTTTGTCGCGATTTCGTCCATCTTGGCGTCAATCCGCGATATGTCGGACGGTACGGCTCCGATGCCAATGTTAATGGCAGTCGCAAGCGATTTGCTTTGGTCAAAATGTTTGCCTTCAGCAACCATCTTCATCTGGAGTGCTCCAGGATATTCCACATTGTAGAACTTAGCAAAATCCTTTTGCAGTGCCGACAGGGAAGCTACAAGTCCTTCCTTCGTTTGGAAAAGATCGTACGGATAGCCGTTAGGGTCCTTGGATTTTCCGCCAGCGCCAATGAAGTTGGACATGTTGCCAATCCCCGTCTTCAGCCATTCTTCTTCACTTCCTGAGGTACGCAGGTCGATCGTGCTTTGCAGCAGCGTAGGTACTCCGTTCTTATTCTCCCAGTGCTTTCCTTCAACGCCCGAGTAATGGAGACGGTTGCCTTCCGGACTGTCTAAGAAGTCAAGAAGCTGTACTGCTTTTTCAATGTGTTTCGATGTTGAAGTGACGAACATCTCCTTATCGCCCCAACCAGCGATCGAGCGTGCGCCATACCAGGAATACTGGCCTTCGGCAGGAATCGCCATAAACCCTTTTGTCGTGTTCGGGTCCGCTTGCTTCATGGCAGTGTTGTACGAGCCAACATCCCATGTAATCTTCGCGCCTACATACTGGCCTCTAGCAGCCTTTTCACTCATCTCTTCGGACTTCATTGTGAAGCTATCCGGGTCTAACAGCCCTTCGCGATTAAGCTTGTTAAACAGCTTCATGGCCGCCCAGAACGGAGACTTATCTACATCCAGATAATTTTGAACAAGCGAGTTGTCCTTGACGCTCGATGCGTAACCCCATGTGGCGTTGTTCACATAACCCATGGAGGCAAATTTCCCAATGTTCCACTGCCAAAGCCCATCTGCACCTGGAATCCCGATGCCGTACACTTTTTGACCCGACTCGGTTGTAGGGTTCTTATCCCGCATCTGCTTCAATACACGAACATAATCGTCATCGTTGGCAATGGTAGGAGCGCCAAGCTCCTTATACAAATCCCAACGAACGACGTAGCCTGCCCAGCCTTCGGCACCAATATCTTCGCCTTCCGTGCTTGTGTTAGGCGTACGGAAGTACAGCTTCCCGTCTCCATTGCTTAAGAACTTGCGGATGATATCATTTCGAGTTGTGTAGGATTTGATGTTTGAACCGGTCTTATCCAGATAATCGTCCAGAGGAACGGCCAGTTTTGAATCGAGAACCTGCTGAACATAACTTACTGGGATTTTCATCAAATCAGGAAGATCGTTGCCTGCCAGAGCAAGGTTAAGCTTGTCCGTGTCGTATACGATCCACTCTAGTTTGATGTTGAGTTTTTTTTCAATTTCGGCGGTCACATCATCCGGCCACCATTTTTCATCCATTTGATTGCTCCCGCCTAATGTACCGAAGGTGAGCGTGATCGGTCCAGTGCTCTCCTCAGCCTCGTTAGCGCTTTCATTTTTGCTAGAACTTGAGTTTGTTTTGGCATTGCTAGTTTCTGAATTTGAACCTGGGGAGTTACTGCAAGCGGCTACTAGCATTCCAAATACAGCTAAAACCATCAATGAAATAGATAATTTCCTTGCCTTCATTTTAATCGCCCCTTTAGATAAACAGTTTTGATTCGTTCAAATTTCTACTTAACAATAACAAAACGGTTATAGTGGGCACTATAACCGTTTTTATCAACTTTTTGCATTTTCTACAGATTCCTGGACTTTCTTACGATTGATTTTGAAAATTACGTTTGTGCCCCGGCCTTCCATCGATTCGATGACAAGCCCAGATTCAATACCAGCTGAAAGCTTAAGCCGTTGATTGACATTGAGCAACCCTATATGTGTCTCGTGATCGTCATCCTCGTCACTGGAAGTTATCTCTCTCGTAAAATTAAGATTATAGCTATCTGCCAATATAGGATCCATCCCTGCTCCGTCATCTGATACGGCAACCGTTAAAAATTCGTCGTCCGTCGTAAGCTTTACTTGTATAATCATCGGTTGATTAGGAACGAAGGCATGCTCAAAACAGTTTTCGATAATCGGCTGGAGTGAGAAACGGGGTACTAGAAGACGCTGAACTTCCTCAATATCAACATCATCCGCATACTCGACAACGTGTCCAACTTGATTGCCGAATCTCAATTCCATCAGCTGAAGATAGTTCTCACAAAATTGCAGCTCCTCACCGATTGTCCAATGAAACTGCTGCGAGCTAAATACAGGTCTGAGCAGTTTTATCAACACGACAAGCGCATCAGCAACATTGTCTGAGCCGGAAAGCGTCGCCATCCATCTTATAGACACGATCGTATTATAAAAGAAGTGCGGCTTGATTTGATTTTGAAGGGAACCCAGTTCCAGCTTATGTTTTTCTCTCTCCATCATTTTGCTTTTCTCAATAAGCGAATTAATGTTATTCAGCATATTATTAAATGCAGAACCAATGACATCCATCTCATAAACACCGGTATTCTGATTTGCTTTCTGCGTCAGATCCCCTTTTCCGATCATTCGGAAAACCTTGAGAAGTGCGTATAGCGGCTTCGTTACAATCATAAATCCGACCGAGTATAACGCTGCTATCAAAATCGCTACACCGATTGCTACAAGAATCATGATGGGCTTGATGACTGAGATGTTCTGCTGATAAAACGAAACAGGCATGGATTTTACCATCCACCAACCTGTATTTTTCATGTGATAATACACAAGTTCATTCTTCTCATCATTAGAAGAGACCTCAAAGCTGCCTGAGTTCATCGACTTGTCTATTTTGTCAAAATAGTAAGGAACTTCACCGAACCCCTCAAGGCTCGTACCTGAAAAAAGCCTACCCTGCTCATCCAGCATGACGATTTCGCCGTGTTCATCGTTAAGCTGTCCATAGTATTGGCGTAGAACACTCTCTTTGAGTGATACAAGCAGGACGTCTCCGAAGTTTTCAGAATTTCGTTTCTTTTCCATTGACCTAATGCCGGCAATATAGATATCGGTGGACTGAAGAGCGCCATTGACGTGGCTTTGAGAGAAATATTGTCTCGGATACTGAGTCGTCCACACAATTTTCCAAGGATTGTCAACAGCTTCGGCATAATCGTTAGTCGAGAAAAACGGGTGATGGCTATGGTTTGAAAAGAATGTCCTAGGGCTCGATGTTCCGCCTATCTCCCCATTCTTTTTAAAGATAATAATGGAATTCATCGCATCATACGATGCGAGCATTTGATCCAATTTGGTTATTAGTTCTACTTCTCCCTGTGTTTTCTCAACCTCGCCAAGTTTACTGTTGTGAAGAAACGACTGTACAGAATCCATGTTCTGCACGGACATCGAGAATCTCAGCACATTGCTAAGAAGCAGCTCGATGCTAGTTTCGATCTTTGAAAAGCCGGCAATGGTGGATTTCTCATTTTCTTTCAGCATGATATCTGTTACAACATGAATGATGATTGTAAAACCAATAGTGAGCGACATTGTTAGCGCGATTAGCGTGATCAGGAGCATTCTGTATTTAATTTGACTGAATAATACCTTTAGCTGCTTCATGTTTAACCTTTTTTCTCCGTTTTTAATTGCATTCTTCTCCACTTACTAGGACTTACGCCGATTTTTTCTCGAAACAGTCTGCTGAAATACGCTTCATCTTTAAACCCGCAAAACGTTGCAACTTCGCTGATCGGCAAATCGGTCGACTCAAGCTTTTCTTTTGCACCTTCAAGCCGGAGATGATTCAAATACATAATAAAGCTAATTCCGGTTTGTTGTGAGAATAGATTGGAAAAATAATTCGTGCTAAGCCCTACCATCGAAGCAGCATCATTCAGAGTAATATCTTTGCTGGAATTACTCTCAAGATGTTTGATAATCGTCTTGATTTCGCTTCTGAATACATTGCCCCTTCTAAAATTCTCATAGTGAAGGTCATCGAAATAAATGCACTCGACTATTCCCTGCTGTCGTTGAACAGTCTGCTCAAACAAGTCAATCAGCTCCGGAAGTTCTGACAGGTCATCAAAAGTTTTCACCAACAGCCCGAATCTGGCAGAACAGGTTTTTTCAATATATTTCCAGACACTTTTAATATCCTCATGCAGGGCGCTGCCTTTCTTGTATAAGCAGATCAACCTGGTGTTCGTCCTGCAGCAAACAATACCATCAAATCGTTCCTTAAAGATTTCGATTATTGTCGGTATCAGTATATCTAATTTGCCCTCTACGGGAAGAATGACTTCTAGCAGAGTTGAATAGTCGTGCGCGTTACCCATTTTGTTCTTCATCGCCATAAAAGAGGTAAACTCTATTTCCCTGTCCAAGGCATACTTTTGCAGTAGACTCTCAAAACTTCTTGGAGAGCTCGCATTACTTGCTTCAAGTTTCTTTCCAGATCCAAGATACTTATGATGAATCTTTGACAATGTGCTTATCACTTCAGTGGCTGTCATTGTTGCCTTTAGGAGGTAAGAAAAAATGTTGTATTTGGCTACCTCTTTAAGCGTTTCAAAATCTTCTAGACATGATATGACCACGATTTCACAATCATCATCCTGTTCCCGGATCTTCCGTATTAGCTCGATTCCATCTAATCGTGGCATTCGGATATCCGTAAAAACAATATCAGGGCGATGCTCCAGATAAAGATGAAATGCAGAAACACCATCAGGAGCATCCGCTACAACAGTAAATGGCAGGTTGGCATTTGATATCGATACTTTAATTCCGATTCTGGCTAGAAACTCATCTTCAGCAATTAATACGGACAATTCTTTATTCATTGCAGTCTAGGCCCCTTAAAAATAGCGCTTTCAATTATTAGTAGAGCATGCATGACGAAAATTAATAAATCCTAGTTTTAACAAACCTTTTCCTTTGCGCAATGCATGATGGCTGACTCTATATTCAATAATCTAGCAGATGTGATTCAATAATGACCGTATCAGGTCCGCAAACATGACTTACTATCCGTTCCAGCTCGAACTATTCCAGTTCTTTGTAAATACGCGATCGATTGTTTACTTTCAAGTTCTAACCCGGCTTTCTAAGATATGACGTAGGGTGTTTCCCATTTAATGCTATGTATTAGAAGTCATCCATCTCAAGAGGGTGGTCAATCTGATGATCGAAGCGATCAAGCTCAATTGTAATAACCGCATGTATTTTCCAGGAAAGTAATAATATCTTCACCTTGTTCGGGTAGTATCCAATATAGAATATGTGCTGTTTTCATTGCTGGAAAGCTTTCTTTAATAACAGTTAAAAACCTGCGCATGGATCCATCATTCAATAAGCGATTTTTCGAAGCCTGCAATTCCCTTCTGTATTCCTGTTCAGTGATAGTCCTTTAAGTTTCATACATCCACCTACTTTCGTGCCAACGCCTAACCTATTATAAACTTATTCTACGCTCTTTATCGTATTACCTTTCGTTCTATCCTGCCGTTTATGTAGAGTAAATCTCCCGTTAGCCCTTCATGCAACTCTTATACTGCACCAAAGAGCATGAAAGTTAATTCGTTCTTTCATGGTAGTTGAACGAAGTGCAGTCGGTCATTTCTTGCTTGATGCTTCATCAATGCGATTTCTAAGCTTTTTGCAGGAATGAGATCAAGTTCTTGTCAATTTCGGTAATGGGATCAAGTTCTTGTCATTTGGTTTTGACAAGAACTTGATCCCATAATAAAAAAAACCGCGATTATCGCGGTCTTTAATGAGAAAATGTTCTTGTCACCCGACAGTTGTTCTGCATATTCTCTTCTATCCTCAACATTTGTTCTTCGCACTTCACTTCTATACAAATCATCATTAATATATCTTGGAAATACATGCAGATGATAATGCCATGTATCTTGATTTCCAGCAGGTGAGTATAAGCAGGTGAGCATAGTTACCGAGAGAAGTTGCTATGAATTATTAAAATAAAGTGTGATACGACTTAGCCGTCGGCATTGGCTGGGATAAAGAAAAACTCTGAGTGGTTTTCCCACTCAGAGTAAAATAAATGTTACTGCTTACCTCTTAACACATCGAATACCTCATCGCAGTATAACGGTTTTCTAATTTCCCACATAATTCAATTGCCCTTTCAAATGCACCTTCGGGATTACATACTGCAAATCTCACTGATATCTCATCAACTTCATTTTTCTTTACTCCTGTGCCAATCTGAACCTCAACAATGCTTGATTCATCGTTATACGAATAGTAGCACTCAGCATCGTCAGTCCCCCACATATCTTTAGGAGTATATTGATGAAAATTTAAATTAGATTCGAGAACCGTTCTGATATCTGTGAACAATATTGAATCCGAACCAACTGTCTCCCAACCATCATCAGTAAGCCTGGCATTATTTATTCTTGGGGTAAAGAAGAAAGTTATAAGATTCTAACCCCATACTATCTGCCTCCTGCTTCATAAGTTTGTTTTAATAATTCGTCAGGGGTTACACCCCAAGCACTCTTTAGTTCCGCTTCGGAAATGTATTCGACTGGGACATTTGTAATCCCTGCTTGTCTAGCCGCAGCCGCTCGATGGTGTCCATCAACTATTATTGTTTTTCCATTGACCTCGAAAACCTTAATTGGCGGACCATTCCAACCGTAGATCATTATGCGGCTTTAAAACAAATAATAGTGCCCAACTAAGCTTTTAAAGCAAGGTTCGGCACTTTCGGATTGTGCCGACATGTTGTCGTTCAACTAAAGTTTCCCGTTAGTTGAGAAAACGTATCTCGTCACGTCGCTTGTCATTTGGTTTTGACAAGAACTTGGCCTTAAAAAATAAAAGCCGCGATTTTGGTATTATCCCCGTCAAGTAGACACTCAAAAAAAACCTTCATGTTATCATGGGGGTTTGAGTGCCACTTGGAGGGGATATTTTTATGGCTAAAAAAGGACAAACATTTCAAACGTATTCTGAAGAATTCAAACTGAAGGCAGTCCGAGCGTATGTTGAAGGCTCAGCGAGTTACAAAGTAACAGCCGAACGAGAAGGAATTCGAAGCTGTACTCAACTGAAAGTTTGGGTGAAGAAATGGCAAAATGGGGAGCCGTTCGATGAGCGAAAAGGCAACGAGCTAAACCCTCTGAAGGGACGCCCTCGCACAACTTTTGACAGCGTAGAGGAAGAACGAGACTACCTGAAGGCGCAGGTGGATTATTTAAAAAAGCAGTATCCCAATCTAGTAAAGGAGAAGCGCTAAATCAGCGAGAGAACTACGGAATAATGGAGGAACTACGCCCCTTGCACGGCATTACATGCTTGTTAGCCATTGCGGGGATACCTCGGTCCAGTTATTACAAATGGCGAGCCACACAGCCGCAGCGCAAGGCGAGGCAAGACAGCGATCAGGAGATTAAGGAACACATGATGGCCATTCATTTTGCGCATCCAGAATTCGGCTACCCTCGCATGACGACCGCTCTGTGGGAGTCAGGCTACAACGTGAATCACAAGAAAGTGTCGCGAATCATGAAAGAACTATCGATCCAATCGATCATTCGAAAGAAACGGAAGCTGTCCAGCTACACCCCTTCTGTCGTGTATCCAAATCGCTTAAACCGTCAATTCCAAGCCACAGCGCCACAACAAAAAATGGTGACGGACATTACCTATATTTCGGACGGAACCCGATTTCATTATTTATCCGTCATTCAAGATCTATTTAACAATGAAATTGTCGCGTGGCAATTATCGCAAAGAAACGATGTAGAGCTAGTATTGGATACCATCACGCAATGGACAAGAAAAAGAGACGTCTCGGAAGCCGTGCTCCATTCGGATCAAGGCTTCCAATACACGTCTCAAGCGTACAACACACGATTAAAAGCATTCGGCGTTAAAGGCAGCCACTCTCGCAAAGCAACCTGCCTGGATAACGCATGCATCGAATCCTTCTTTTCGCATCTCAAAACAGAGAAGCTGTACCTCAAACAGTTTAATTCAGGAGCGGAAATTCAGCAAGCGGTGGAGGAGTACATTTATTACTACAACTACCACCGCTTTCAGGCCAAACTAAAACAACGCGCACCGATTGAGTATCGATGCGCGTTGGCTGCTTAGCTTTTTTCAGCTGTCTACTTGACAGGGGTATGACCATTTTCGCGGCTTTTATTTTTCATAAGTCATGATTTCAAAACCTCATTGTAAAACTCCTCTAAAGAAACCCTAAGTTTGAGCATTTTAAGCGAGATCTTACTCGGACCGATATACCGTATATGCCATGGCTCATACTTGTAACCTGTGATATGCTCCTTGCCTTTTGCATACCGGACGATATATCCATATTCAGCGCTATGCCGACCGAGCCACTTCGCCTCCTTCGTATACTCGAAGCACGAGGATACGGCGCACTTGCCATTCGCGCCGCTAATGTCAATCGCGAGCCCCGTCTGATGCTCGCTCGTTCCGGGCAGCGCGCTGTATTTCATTGCTTCGATATAGCCATCTCTTTTCATGTAGCTTTCGAACAGCCATTTCTGCGTAGCGTACGAACGGTATCCGGATACCCCGCTCAAATAAACGTTATCCTTCCTTGCGGCTGCAAACATTTTCTCCAATGCCTTCGCCGCTTCCCGTCGCATTAGTCGCTTTTCGATTTTTTCTTTGAACAGAAAAGGTACATTTGGATAGACTAAATCTTTAGGCTTGTAGGTTTTCGGCAAATATATATGTTTGTTCACTATGGCCCCAATCGATGCCGGATACTTCGATGGAAACATCGTCTGTGCCGAAGTGTTTTCGTTATCTATGTGAATTGGCTTATTATCGTTTGATTGGGAATGATATGAATTTGGCAGGGGCTCTGGATTCTTATGCTTGCTGCAGCCTGTTACACTGAAGAGCAAAATAAATGTAAATAAAATTACGACCACATGTTTTCGATTCATCCGAACACCTCTTTAGAATATGTTCAACAACATAATGTTCGAGTTGTCGACCTATTCCTAGCATGAGCTAAGCGTCCCCTATTGATGATTATCAATATTTGGTCACAGTAGCAATATCGCTTTGATATCGCTTTCGGAACTTAAGACTCAAAAAAGCAGCCCTTTAAGTCAGAATGAGCGACGGCAAACCCAGCTGCTTGTTGATACTGAATAACTCCATAATCAATACCACTTTCGGGAGAAGTCGCGAGTGCACAGCACAGCCCTATATACGCCCATGTTCACGCCGGGAAACGTTGTTCATCATGGATTACTATTTGCGAAATTCCTCTGACGCATCCGTCTCGTCTTAACTTTTTTGCAACTATTTCGTTACTCATTTGTAACGAACTCCGTCCGCGTATTGGGTAAGATGAGCATGTAAGAAACAAACCCTTGTCCAAGTTTCTTCGAAGAATCATTGACATGCCAGTGAATAGTCGTAAAGGTTCTTACACAATGAGGAGGAATGAATAATGAACGTATATATTTCTGCAAAAAAAACGGCGATTGCCGCAGTGGTTGCCGGAACCTTAGCTCTGTCCGCCGCCGGTGCCGTTCCGACTTACGCATTCGCATCCGCTTCTCCGGTTGACGCTCATACGAAGGCTCTCGAAACGCTGATGAGCTTATACAAACCAGCTCTCCAAGGCCAGTTTCCGAATTTTCACGGCTTTACACTCGGTTCGACCACGCACGGAACGGTCATCAAGGCGATCGGTAAAGCCGAATCCCCGGCAAAAGATGCCGACAGCTTCGACGTTTATCATGCGGAAATGGGACATCCAGGCTACGCGATAAACTACAAGTTGAACAGAATACGTGAAATGCGCTACTTCGGAACGAACGTCGAGCGCGAGACTAACCTCGGCGGTATTTCCGTCCGCATGCTCATCCAGCATTGGGGCGCACCGAATGAATCGGTTCTAATTAAATCGGGCAAAACCGTACAAAAGAAAATCACCTACGTCCGCGGCAAGTACCAACTGGAATTCATTTTCAATGGCACGACCGGGATGGGAATTGACCATATCAACCTCGTGAACAAATCAGTTAAGTAACCCCATTTACAGTCGCTCGCGTCAACGCTTATTGAAGTTTTCACGCCGAACGGCGAAAGCGAAAACCACAAGGCATGCTTCTCCTGGGCATGCCTTGTTTGCATACGGCCATAACCCGGTTCTCCCCTCTTCCCTGCCAGTTGTCTCAGGATTGTTCACATGGTCATTACCAATATTCCCCAAACCAACTACTGTACGAGCTTCAAACTCCAGGATTTTAGGTATCAAGGTTTCGGTTGCCATATCTACACTTCCTCCCATAATTACTCTTAGTGTTTGGGGGAAAACCACGGGTTTATAGTTTCCATATTTGCCCGATAGCGAAACAAAAATTCCCTGTTAGTTTAATCTGTTAATGCAAATATGGTTGGATTAACAATATAAGTCCAATGGCTGCACATATTTCAGTTCCGATTTAACTTACAGAATAATCCTAATGCCTCTTAATTTCAATTTATAAGTAATCATTCCGCTAAACTGCCAGTTAGTTGAGAAACGACAGCCATATATTCTTTTTCCATTCGGTGACTTCGGCTTAAGTTAAGATAGCCTCCTCGTCGGGGGCATGGTAAATTAATCTTATAGCCGAGCCCTTGAGGGTCGGCGGAAGAAGCGAAAGAACGGAGTGAGCCCATGAAATCTGTAATTGGTTGGGGTTTTATCGGAGCAGGCGGAATTACGAAGCGGGTTATGAACGACTTCAAGGAATTGAGCGATGCTAAATTGGTCGCTGTGTTTTCCCGTACGGAAGATAATGCGGTGCAGTTAGCGCTGCCTTACGGTGCAAAGGCTTACACCGACTGTGAAGCCATGATCCGGAACCCGGAAGTGGATGCCATCTATGTCGCCACGCCGCACCATCTCCATATGGAACATGCTTGTTTGGCACTTGAATTAGGCAAGCCGGTGTTATGCGAGAAGCCGTTCGCTCCGAATGCCGCGCAGGTTCGGAAGATGGTTGAGAAAGCGAGAGAAACCGGAACGTACCTTATGGAAGCGATGTGGACCCGATTCTTCCCGGTAACGCGCAAGGTCATGCAGTGGGTTTCGGACGGCGCCATTGGAGACGTGCATTACTTAACGGCGGACTTCGGATTCTCCGCTGCGGAGAACCCTCAATCGCGCCTGTTCAATCCCGATATGGCCGGGGGCAGTCTACTCGATGTCGGCGTTTACGCAGTCTCCTACGCCTCGATGGTTTTCGGTTCCAAGCCAGTCGAGGTGCTCAGTCGTTCCCGCTCTACTTCTACTGGAGTGGATGCCCGAATGGCATGCTTGCTGGAATATGAGAACGGACAGATGGCTTCGCTCTTCTCTTCCATCTCGACTTCGACGCCGCAAGAGGTTCGCATCATCGGAACCAAGGGCCATATTGAAGTTCCGCGGTTCTGGTCCCCTAGAGTAGCCAGATTGATCATAGGGGATCGGCTTGAGGACACAATCAAGGATGAACGGATCGGGGAAGGTTTCGGCTATGAATTTACAGCCGTACATGAAGACTTGCGGGCAGGCCGGAAGGAGAACGCCTTGATCACGCTCGACGAATCAATCGCGGTCGCCGAAACGCTGGATACCTTAAGAGCCCAGTGGGGGCTTGTCTATCCGTTCGAGGGGTAAGCTGTCGTATTTGGGGGACCCGTTGTATAGGTTATTCTTAAATTTCCTGCATTATCCTGCCCGTTAGCGTAATAAGGCTGCCGGTTAGCGCCGGCAGCGCCGGTGTGTTAAACTATCGTTCTTCGTGAGCGTAATGAATTAAGATTCTTTCTGATAAAGGTATGCCAATAATTCTAATGGTTCTATCACTTTTCCTATAAGATTGGCGTTCCAATCCGTACCAATGAGTAAATTATCGTTATCAAGTCCAGGAATCCAAGTATTCACAAAATCATCAAGCGGTATCGAATGTTCACTGTAATGTACCCACTCTTCAATAGCACATTGTTTTGCAAAGGCTCTTTCCGACCAGAAAGGCATTACATCTGTTTCTTCAAAATCGTTCGAAGGCGAAACACACCAGCCGTCTTCGGATTTTAAACCCCACACAAGCTGGGTTTCTATTATCTTCTTAACGAATTTTTCAAAACGATACTCAGAATCAATTTTCAGCCCCAAATTGTTCGACATAACATACTCCTTTGTAGGTGTTTATTTTAAAGTATCATATATTCCACTATCCTGCCCTTTAGTTGAATTGGGGGCTCAAGGCCCCCTAAAAGTAACGCCTGTATAGTTCTCTCCGTCGTTCTCCCCGTAATTGGGCATAATCTGCGTTGTTGAAGCTTTGTCATGACCTAACATTCCTTGAATAAACTCCAACGGTGCGCCATTATCTAGCAGATGACATGCGTAAGTATGACGAAACCGATGTGGGTATACATTCGCCTTCACTTTACTTCGTGCAGCTAATTGTTTAAGTTCATAACGGATTGTCGAGATCGACATACGGCGAGTAGGTAAGCTCTCTGTAACAAAGAGTGCTATACAGGAATCCGTACGGTCCTTTAAGTATCTCTTTAACCAGATTTTGCATTCCGTTGTAAAGTAGACTTCTCGTTGCTTAGAACCTTTACCATGCACAACTGCCGAGCAGTTTTCCCAGTTTATGTCCTCAATATTTAATTGATGCACCTCGCCAACACGGCAGCCAGTACAATAAAAGAAATCAAGAAGTGCGTGTTCACGTTTAGAAACGCAAGTAATCTTCAGATGAATGATATCTTCTTCAATTAGGAATTTAGGAGTGCGTTTGTCCATCTTTGGTTCCTTCAGTTTTAGAGCAGGGTTACGAGCCATATGTCCTTCTTCAAATGCAAAACGGAATAGGGATCTGATGAAACGAACTTTGTGGGCTAAACTGCTTGGCTTCAAGCTTTCAGATTGTTTGGCTAGATATTCCTTGAGCAACGTTAAAGATATTTCTTCAATATTCAGGTTGCCAACCTCGCGGATCAGAACTTTTAACTGTAGTGAATATGCCTTCAACGTATACGGACTAAAACCCAAAATACGCTTATCGGCCTCATACAACAACCATAATTCGCTCATCTTCATAACAAAACCTCCCAAGGGCTAATTACTTTTAGCTTCGCTAAATTTGGGAGGTTTAATCTGTATACTATGTTACCTGTACGACGAATCTGCAGTATGATACATCGGCTGTTTTATCTCTCCGCTTCAGTAATATCAAGCAATTAAAGAACTTTATTTTAAACAAGCCTCATTTCAGACCAGCGTGATTAAAGAACTTTATTTTGCGTTAAAGAACTTTATTTTCAGTTAAAGAACTTTATTTTCCCTCATCAAGAGGACAGTCAAGCCTCCAAATTTTAACTTTGTAATGTAATTGTAATATTTCCTTCATATTCCTTTCATGTTGAGCCTTTATAATAAACACATGACCCCCCTTTATTATATATTTTCTCTTGCGCCTGCGGATATGCCGCAGGCCTCTTTGTTTTTTACGAGACTTTTCGCGGAGAATAGTAGACTTCGATGGAATAGCGTAATTCTTTTGTAAGGAACCCGCCGGTTTCATGTGTGACTGTATGAAGATAGCGTCATAGATGGATGTATATACACTCCCCTAGTATTTGTTATAATTAGAGGGAGTAGATATTCCCATTTAAGCAGGTGCACAACATGAATTTATATTTAGATTCACGCACGATTATCATTGCGCTTGGAATCGGTTACTTATTGGCATTATCTCTTGGCAGCTCCTATTGGCTGGATCGTACGAATTTAGCATCTATTAAAAGCTACCTATTCGCGAAATGCTTGCAAATTATAGCCTGGTTTAGTATGGCGTTTCGAGGAGATATCGTACCGGACTTAGTAACCATCAGTTTCGCGAACTCAATTCTATTAGCAGGGACTGCCATCGAAATGGTAACCCTCTTGAATCTTCATAAACCTATTGGACTCAAGACCAATATACGATATACGATTATGACGATATGCAGCATTATCGGCTTTCAATTGATTCTCCTTCTTCATAACAAGGAAGATATCCGAATTGCCTATATCTCTTGGGTAACTGCAGCAATGTTAATTCCAGCCTATCGGCTCCTTCTCGAGCGAGGAACAACTATGCTTAGGAGAGTTACTGGTAGTCTATATATGATTGCAATTGTCGTTTTTGTGGCAAGAGGGATAATTGCATTACAGTCCGTGGAATCAGCTAGTTTCTTCATTCCGGGAATCTTTCAATTGATTTCGATATTGGGGATATTCCTGCTTACCGTTCTGGGGAGTATAGCATTTGCATTGCTTTTGAAGGAGAAAACCAATCAAGAATTAGTGCAGCTAGCCAGCTACGATGACTTGACAGGAACACTGAACCGCAGGACCTTTACGCTCCAAGCAAAGCTGGCTCTTGCTCACTACGCGAAGAAGGGGAAACCTGTATCCTATCTGCTCTTCGATATTGATTGGTTCAAAACCATTAATGATACGTATGGCCACTACGTCGGCGATCTGGTGTTGCAGGATCTGGCATCACGGATCAAGCAGCAGCTGGACAGCGAGGATTTGTTTGTCCGGTATGGAGGCGATGAGTTCGGTCTTATGCTCCCTGGGAAGAATGAAGCCGAATCCACCGAACTAGCCGAACGGATTAAACATTCGTTAAGGGGCTCGGTTAGCGAAGATCCACTGGTACCTTATACGGTCAGTATGGGCGTCCTCACTATAGTGCCGAATAAACACACGGAGCTGGAGACGTTATACGCAACTTGCGACAAAGCCCTTTACACGGCAAAGAGCAATGGAAGAAACGGCATGTTCCGCAGCCGATCCGAGCAGTTACATGAAGCGATTGCATCGTTTTGATGCTCGTAATCAAACTGTAATATTCCCTTCATACTTCTTTCATACTCTCCTCATCTTTTCTTCATAATCGGTCTATATAATAAGTGGCATGACCCCCCTTTTAAAATATATTTTTCTCTAGTGCCTGCGGAGATGCCGCAGGCCTCTTTTTTTATCTTCAGCTTCGATTGAATAGAAATAGACCGCCCTATTATTACAAAGGCGGTTATCCCATCATATGAACTTCTTGAGCTCAATTTCGTCACGCAAGGGGATGCCGTAATATCCTACAAGCGGGACTGCAGGCTTGAGCTTCCTTGTCTCATCCAGTGCGTTTGGATATACCGCGATTATTCGGTAACCAAGCCTTTGATAAAAGCGTAATGCATCTACATTATCATTATTCACACTCATCGTTATGGATTCGATAAGTGGCTGCGCCGACTCGTTCACCATCCCTCCAAGCAATGATAGGTTCCACGTCTCGGAGATGATGTACTTGGCCCTTGCTTATAACCATTTCGCCGCCCATCTCGCTTATCCACAAAGCTTTCAGCCAATCCCTATCCTCGTCGGTTGAAGCAGCGAGAATTTCGATAACACTCCTATTTTCTTCCATATGCATCACCCTTATTAGTTTATAATTAGCCTGCAGAAAAATTGACTGGATGATAAAAAAAAGCGCGGCAGTCTGCCGCGCTTTCGTTCCTATTTGAATGATGTAATTCTTAAAGTGCTTTAGCTGCGTCTGCAAACTGGCGCGCACGCTCCGTCAGCAGGTCAAACCGCCCGCTGCGCACCCAATCCAAGTTCACAAGCTTGCTCCCCATTCCGACTGCACATGCGCCGGCTTTGAAGTAATCCGCAATGTTGTCCAGATCGACGCCGCCCGTTGCGAGCATCGGGATTTTGTCCAGTGGCGCGCGGATTTCGGACAAGTACTTCCAGCCCAGTGTACCCATCGGGAAGATCTTCACCGCTTCGGCACCGGCTTTCCATGCACGCACGATTTCAGTCGGTGTCATCACGCCGGGCCATACCGGCACGCCGTTCGCATATCCATATTCCACGACCGACTCATCCAAGTTCGGGGAAATCAGAAACTGAGAGCCCGCTGCTACGGCTTCCTTCGCCATATCCAGATCAAGAACGGTTCCTGCGCCAATTCCTGCTTGGTCACCGTATTTATCGCGCCAGCGGTTAATCATACCGGCAGCACCCTCGGTATTCATCGTAATTTCCATCAGGGTAATGCCGCCGCTAATCAGCGCTTCGGCCGCCTGATCTGCATATTGATCCTCGATATAACGAAAAATAGCTACAACCTTCTCTTGCCGTAATCGTTCCAGCATTTGACTCACGTTTAAGCAGCCTCCTCATCACTATGGACAATCCTATAGTTCATTGTAGAACGAGACCTTTGCGAAAATCAATCCAAACCATGCCAATAATCACGCAAAATACGCACAAACACGTTCGGGAACGCAAGCTCCTTCATCTGTTCAGGTCCAATCCAGCGATAGTTGGCCGGCGCTTTCCCTTGTGGCAGTCCATATGATGAGACTGAGTCTGCTGCTAGATGTGCCGGTGCTTCTGCAGGGTTTGCAGCCACGGTCGCACTATCGCTCTCGGCTTGCTGCTGCCAGAATCCGAATTCCGCTCGGAATACCTGCACGTCCCACACGATGTGGCTGAACACATGCTCCGTTTCGCCCCACCAGCTTGTCGGCCTGACAAGCAAGCCTTCATCCGCCGATAACATGCGGCTCAGATAATCGGCTTGTGCCGCATGGAGGTCCATCAGGCTGCCGCCGCTCGCTGGTGCTGCAGCCTCGGCTCCGGCAGCGATGGCATCTGCTGCTGCGGCTGCTTCAAGCTCCGCCGCAGCGGCTGCGCCGGCTTTGGCGCGGCCTTTGCGCTTCGCGCCGCCCTCGCCCGGCAGCGCGAGCACATGCGGCAGCTCCCACATCTGGGCGAGCAAGCCGCTCTCCGGCCGCTGCCGCACGAGCAGCTTGCCTTCATGCGCGCCGCTGCCTGTAATGATAGCGGCGAGCCGCGTTTCCGGCCGCGGCGGCTTCGCCTTCGTCTTGATCGGCAGGATGTGCTCTTTCCCAGCCATCCTGCCTTCGCAGTGCATCATCACCGGGCAAGTCAGACAGCCCGGTGACTTCGGCGTGCACACAAGCGCGCCCAGCTCCATGAGCGCTTGATTGAAGTCTCCCGCTGATCCTTCGGGAATCAGCGTCGCGGCCAGCTTCTCGATGCCGATCCGCGTAGACGGCTTCGCAATGTCTTCTTCCAGGCAGAAATAGCGAGATAACACGCGCATGACATTGCCGTCCACTGCCGGTTCCGGTCGATTAAACGCGATGCTCATGATCGCCCCGGTCGTATACGGCCCTACGCCGCGCAGCGCAGCAACCGCTTCTTTATTATCCGGCACAATGCCGCCGTGGAGGTTTAATACCTCACGCGCCCCGGCCTGCAGATTACGAGCACGCGAGTAATAACCGAGCCCTTCCCAGCACTTCAACACCTCCGGCTCCGGCGCTTCTGCAAGTACGGCAGCTGTCGGGAACTTCTCCATAAATCGTTCATAATACGGAATGACCGTATCCACTCGTGTTTGCTGCAGCATAATTTCCGAGACCCATACTCGGTAGGGATCACGATTCATCCGCCACGGCAAAACACGCTTATTTGCTAAATACCAACTTAGCAGCTCTCTGCTGAAATATTGAGAAGCCTCCGACCCCATGTTTGATTCATCCTCTCGGCCATGCACGACATTTATGATTTGTTCTGTTTTTTGCTCAAATAAATTTGCCGATAGCGGCTCGGCGTTACGCCCGTGTACTGCTTGAACATCCGCGATAAGTAATGATTCTGCATCCCAACCTGCTGAGCAACCTCGGAAATGTTGCATTCCGGCTTCTCCAGCAGCTGCTTGGCCCGCTCCACACGCCGCATGTTCACGTATTGCGTAGGCGCGTACCCGACAATATTTTTGAAATAACCTATAAAATAATTCGGATGGAGATAGGCCAGCCTAGCCAAATCCTCCACGCCGATCTGATCCGATAAATGCAACTCGATATAATCCAGCACCCGGTCGATTTTCTCCAGCGGTTCAACCTGCTGCAGCGACTCTTCGCTGATGCCGCCATATTCCAAATAAATAGCCATAATATCAAACAAAGCTGCTCGAATACGCAGCTCCCTCGTTATCATCGACGATCTGTAAACATCGATCAACCGTTCAAACAACGTCCGCAGGTAAACCTGCTCCGTCGGCTCCACGATGAGCGGCAGTTTAAGCAGATCGAACATTTCCATATCCCCGATGGATGCTCGAAAATTGCACCAATACACCGCATTCGGCGCTGTCCCTGTGTTAAATGATTGCTTACCGGGCGGCAGAAGCAGCAGCTGTCCGGGTTTGGTATGATACAAGCGGCCGCTTTGCATCAGCTCACCTTCACCTTCTATAATGAACCAGAGCCGATAAAATTCAGAAACCTGCTCCATGGCCTGTCCGTTCTTCGGTGCTGAGAATGCCGCGATGGTTACATCCGCTTGAAAGCGGTGAAAATAATTTTGTATGATGGTCTTGTAGGTGTGTTTCATTATTTTTCACCTGCGTCTCCCACTTTTCAGAATTTGCGAGTGTACGCGCATTTCCCTATTATAGCGCACTATTCGACCAAATGAACACCTCGGTCCTGACCTTACTGCCCCGGTTGCACAGGCCGAAGATTCGATAGTAAGTCCACTAACAGGAGGAGGATTACGCTCGCCAATGCGCACTTCTACTACTAGAAACACTGATTTTTCGCGCTTTTTTCCATTGCTTGCATTATCTATCGTGGTTCTGCTAACAGGGTGCGGCTCGTCCTCACCGACTTCAACGGCAGCCTTAAACATGCCAAAGGTATATAAATCCAATTGCATCTCCTGCCATGGATCGGGGCTGCAGGGGCGGATGGGCCCATCAACCAATCTACAGCATGTCGGCAAAAGAATGACCAAGGATCAGATCACCGCTCAAATCAATAAAGGCGGCGGCGGTATGCCTGCCTTCTCCGGGAAGCTTACATCGGACGAAGTGCGGGAGCTGGCAAACTGGCTCAGTGCGAAGAAATAATAAAAAAGACCCTTGTCACAGCGGCATGATGCATATAGCATGATGCTGCTTGAGCAGAGGGTCTTTATCTTTATTTGTGCGTGTTTCGCCTGCCTAGCCGCATTTGGGGCAAACCGGATGCCAAGGTTCCTTCATAATACCATTTGGATGCGCCCATCTTCGGATGAGCCGGAAACAGATCGCCTGCAAGCAGCGGCAGCCAACAGCCCCAAGCGTCACCATACACACCGTCTGCCGGAACAAGCTGTCCGCTCTTATAGTAGCGCTTATCGTTTCGTTCAGAGTGAGTCGTCATGCTTCCACCGTCCCTCTACCCTGTTATTTTTCCTATTGGTTTATTCCAATTATGGGCAAAAGGTGACGATGTTATGCATCCGTTTTCAATCCAGCTGTTCCACGATCACGAAAGCTGAGGCCAGTGACTGATCATGCGTAATCGTAACATGGATGACCGTCTTCTCCTGCATCAAGCCAAGCCGCTTCCAAGCACCATCTGTCAGTCGGCATACCGGCTTTCCACTGTGGTGTCGATCCACCTCGATATCGCGAAAAGAAAGGTTGCTTCCAATGCCGCAGCCAAACGCCTTGGACACCGCTTCCTTCGCCGCGAACCGGCCAGCTGTAAACTCGACCAGCCGTTTTTCGCCCTTCACTTCGGCAAGCTCCAGCTCGCGTTCGGTCAGAATGCGGCGCATAAACTTCGCGCCGCTCTCGCCTTGTATCATTTTGTCCATTCGCTCAAGCGATGAGATGTCATGCCCAATTCCGATAATCACTTCTGCCTACCGCCTTACTTGTGGTTGTGGAGTACCTGTCTTGTCTTCAACTGTTCTTCTGCACTAAGGCAGTATGAACCCGTATTTTCTCCATACTTTTCCCGCCGCTTCGCTTTGCAGGAAACCTAACAGCTCCAAGGTTTGGTCTTGATGCTTCGTTTCTTTCATTACTGCGGCCGGGTACACGATTGGCTTATGGGTTTCTGCGGGCACCGTTAACGCGATGGTAACATTTTTCGATGTCATCGCATCCGTCAAATAGACGAAACCTGCGTCTGCGTTCCCGGTCTCTACGTATGACAGTACTTGCCTAACATCCTTCGTATATACCATCTTCGGCTCGATTACGTCCCAAATGCCTACTTCCGTCAGCGACTGTTTCGTGTAGTTTCCGACCGGAACGCTCTCGGGCTCGCCGATCGCGATTGTCCTGTAGGCGGCATCGGTTAATGTCGTCAGCTCCGAAGGTGCGGCTGTTGTAGTATCCTTCGGCACGATCAATACCAGCTCATTTCGCAGCAAAATCGGGCTTACGCCCACCAGTCCCTTGTCCTGGAGAGCCTCCATCTGCTTCTGGCCCGCGGAAATGTACAGGTCCACCGGAGCACCTTTCTCGATCTGCTGCTGCAGTGTCCCCGAAGCTCCGAAATTGTACGTGATTCGCACATCGGGCCGCTGCTCTTCGTATGTCGTTTTCAGTTCGGTAAGTGCATCCTTCAAGCTCGAGGCCGCGGAGACGGTTAGCTCAACCGGTTGATGCGATTGCTTGCTGCATGAAGACAAGATTGCGCTCAGCAGGAATATGATAATGAACAAACTAGCTATTGGATTAGATGTGTTTCTGTTCATGTGCGAGTTACTCACGCTAGCGGATGACGCCGATATGTGCCAATCTGAAATTCGTCCCTCTGCATTCCGGACCGTCGCCATGCGTGACTTCCAGCTCACATTTGTGCGTGCCTTGCGGCAGATCATCTCCGAGGAAACAGGCTCGATACCATCCGTCATCGCCGCACCATTCCGGGCGCTCGCGCGACATGGTCACCCAGTCTCCATCGTCAAATCGGTAGCGGAATTCAGAGGACATTTTGCCAAAATCAAACCCCAGCGACAGACCGCGACCCTCGAAGGAGAAGGACAGCTTCGCGCCTACAGCGGCCGTTTCCAGCACTTGGTCGATCCATTCATAGAACGGCCAACGGCGGATGACCCATGGCCCTTCGGTTTGTACTTGCGTGAGCGGCAGCAGTTCCGCGGCTCCCCAGTGCTGCGGATGCAGCGGTGCGGGGAGCGAAGCGGTATACGACGTAGCTATGGCCGCCTCCCCCAGTAGCTCATTCTCTAAAAAGGTGATAATGCTCTGCCCGTAACTCAAACTGCCTCTGTGAGTCGGGTGCAAGCCGTCCGGCAGCCACTCTTCCCAGCGCATTCGACCTTTGCGGACTTCTTCAAGAGCGTACAGCCCCATCCACACTGAGCCTGTCCCGTAATGATCGGCGAGTTCCTCCAGCTCGGCGATCGAATCCGGTACGCCTCCCTCGCTCATCACCGCGTACATGTTCTGCATAAACGTATGAGCGAGCACGATATCGCGGTCCCCGTCAGCCAGCAGCTTTCGGAGTAACCCTTCTCTTGTACGCCGTCTTTGATCAGAAGGATCGCCATAATCATTTACCGCATAATCGATAAAAACAAGCTGGCAGCCACGATCAATAAGATCGCGTTTTGCACGGAATACCGCAAGTTCGCTGCCTGTTGCTCCGATTGCAGCATTTTCAACGATGACTCTAACACCAGGGTACTGCTCAACCAGCCAAGCAATAACGGGCTCCGGCCAATTGTGCCGAGGACGCGCATCTGTGATCGAACCTCCGATAAAACCAACCGTCAACTGTCCCTCGGACAGTGCCTTGCGCGTATGTACTAATGGATTGCGATGTTTCCACACGGCTGCATTCATTTGTTGAGCTTCCTCCCCATGAGGTTCTATTGAACTCACACAACTTTGATTCGCGGTGCTGCATCTCCATGATGATTGACGAACGTTACTTTCCTTATCATACCACTTGTGCTATGTAGTTTCATGGCGAAATACATGTACGGCTCCCAGTCTCGTAACACCTTTGAGATTCTCTGCTGGCCGTGGTACAATCATAGCAAATCATCAGGTTGTGAAGCACACACACCGCTCGATTGGACGCGTCTGTCCGATTGTGGCGGTTTTTTTATGCTCATTTTGAGGGAGGACGAGTGGCATGTCGTTTCAAGCTGCATATCAACTATGGATGGATCGTCAGTTGCAGGGACAGAAGGGTGAGGGAAAACACAAACTAGAGGAAGGGCAAGGACATGCCGAGCGACTGTTTCTTCAGCAGGTGTGGTTTCCGGCATTTCGCAATTTCGATCATTTATTCGGTGAATATGAAGTGGCTGACTTCAAGGATGGATCGCGGTACCTGGATTTCGCTTTTATCCGAGAACCAATCAAGCTGGCCATCGAAATCGACGGGTATGGCCCTCATTCAGCCAAAGTCACTCGCTGGCAATTCTCCGACTCCTTGATGCGCCAAAATCACCTCATCATCGACGGTTGGCAGCTCCTGCGCTTCTCCTACGATGACATCAGCGACCGGCCTCGCATGTGCGAGCAGATTCTCCAGCAGTTTATGGGCTGCTGGCTCGGAGGTGTCCACGAACGCGGACGTCCGCACGGAGCCTCGGAGCTTCTCGAGGCGGAAGTTCTTCGCTACGGCCTGCGCTTAAATCGTCCATTACGGCCGCGGGATGTGATGGAGCTTTTGCTGATTAGTAAAGATTGGGCATATGACATTTTGCATCAAATGCACCAGAAAAACTTCCTGATCCCGCAAGGTAAAGGCGAAATAAGGGTCCGCGGCTATGCTGTCAATCGGGAACACTTCGGCGCTTCCCCTCATCGCCTAAAGTGAACTGGCTTATAGTCGTATATCCGCTTATAGCTACCTGAAGGGCGAGATTAGTTGGGTTTCGGCGTTTGTGCGACTCTATTAGCGGTATATCCGCTTATGTGCAGCTTTTCGACCTCTTTTTTCTGCTGTAAGCGGCATATCCGCTTATAGCTACCTAAAAGGGCGAGATTAGTTGGGTTTCGGCGTTTGTGCGACTCTATTAGCGGTATATCCGCCACCAGCCAACCCCAACACAAAAAAAACCGCCCCGCCGAGAGCCGGCGGGGCGGTTTACAATTAGATCCCCGGGATCGGGTCACGTTTGTGAGCGGTTTTGATGAATTGCTTCTCGAGCTTCTGGCGAGTCGCGTCATCGATTTGTTTGCCTTCGAGGTAGGAGCTGTTGTCATCGTAGGTGATGCCGAGCTCGTTCTCGTCAGTTTGGCCATCCCAGAGGCCGGCGGTCGGTGCCTTGGTGACGACTGCGCCCGGTACGCCGAGTGCAGCTGCCAGCTGGCGAACCTGCCGCTTGTTCAAGGACGTGAGCGGCGTAATATCGACCGCGCCGTCGCCCCACTTGGTGTAGAAGCCAGTGACGGCTTCGGATGCATGGTCTGTCCCGACAACGAGCAGATTAAGCTCGAACGCGAGCGCATATTGGGCCACCATGCGGGTACGGGCTTTTACGTTGCCTTTGCCCCCACGGCTGATGTGGCGCGAAATGCCGATCGACTTCATGCTGTGCTCCACTTCAAGGGCAATCTCATCGACGGCCTCTTGAATGTTGGTTTCCACGCGATATTTCAGATTGAACGCTTCCGCAACCGCGTAGCTGTCTGCAATATCCACCTGGTCACCGTAAGGCTGGAACACGCCGAGTGTCATATATTCTTTGCCCGTCTCAGCGGACAATTCATCCGTTGCTTTCTTGCAGAGACCTGTTGCTACCGCGCTATCGATCCCGCCGCTGATCGCAATGAGCAGCCCCGTCGTGCCGGACTTGCGCACGTATTCCTTAAGGAAATCAACCCGGCGGCGAATTTCCTGCTCTGGATCGATTTCAGGCTTTACGCCCAATTGCTTAATAATTTCGTCCTGCAAGCTCATCCCCATGTCTCCTACACCTCTTAACGGCAGAAACGCTCGAAAGCAGATGTCAAATCTGCAGCAATGTCAGCAGCCGAACGGTTCTCGATTTGATGACGTTCAATGAAATGAACAAGCTCTCCGTCTTTCATCAGCGCGATGGAAGGAGAAGACGGCGGGTATGGCGCGAAGAATTCACGCGCTTTAGCAGTTGCTTCTTTATCTTGACCGGCAAATACCGTGTACAGGTGATCCGGAGTGATGTCATGTTGCAATGCTTGCGCAACGCCCGGACGGCATTGACCTGCAGCACAACCGCAAACGGAGTTAACAACGACAAGCGCAGTTCCCTTGGAATCCGTCAATTTAGCAGCAACCTCGTCAGGTGTACGAAGCTCCTCAATTCCGATTCGAGTTAAATCATCGCGCATTGGCTGCACCATATCCACCATGTATTTTTCAAAAGACATCGACATGAATAATCGCTCCTTAAAAGTTCATTTTTCTTTCTATTATACGCCCCGCTCAATTTGAAAGCAAAGAAAAAGCAACCGGACCTGCGCCCGATTGCTCTTTGTTTACCACTTTACTTATCCTCGGCAGGCTCATTCTCCGCAATTCCGGAAGCCGCATTCTTATCTTCATGCAAGAAAATGCCGCCTTGCGGAGCGATCCCTTGTTCAAAATAATCCCGGTTCTCGCTAGTGAGAAACCCGATATCCTTAAACGGATGCACCCACTCACTGCCTGCCATTATGGCCGGATCCGTTTCCTCCGTCCATTGACTGAGCGGAGACTCCGGCGACTCATACTGATGATCGCCGATAACGACGCCGCTGCTGTTCACAAACGGTCCCCGTGGCCCCCTATTATTGCGAAACTCCGGTAGAAAGTTGATTTCGTAAGGATCCAAACCCGGGTCATCCTTGCTGAATGCTAGCGGATAAGCGTCCGAGTCCCGCTCTTTATCCTTGCTCATGCTCAGTCCCCCTTAGTCCGCAGGGCGATTGGGGCCGTCTAATTTCTTGTCGTAGCCTTCCGATTCCGGTGCTTTACCGCTGCTGCGCTGCTTGTTGCTTGCTGCGGCTTCTTGTGCCCCGGCATTGTGCTGCCGTTGTTTGTTTCCCAATGCTGGCACCCCCTTCCACCGCTAGTATGTGCGGGTCGCAATCAGCTTATCCGTCCCATCCTGGGCATGAAAATACCGATGAAAGACAACACGATAAACAGCCATTGCAGCATCGTCAAACCAAAAGTCAATGTCGGTAATGCTCCTGGAGGATAAGCCGCAAACAAACTAACGAACAATCCGCCTATACCCGCGCCAAGCAGGCTAAGCGATGCGGAATCTCCGCTGCCGATTCGGCCTGAAGCTCCGGTTCGAAACAAGATTCCATACACGCAAGCGAGCAGCAGCGCGTAAGGAATTCCATAGGGAAAGTCCGTTAACAACGTCCACACGAAGCAGCCGGGCAAAATCGCGTAAGGCCACACATCCAGCAGCTTCTTCAGCGGAATTTTACGTTTCCAGCCCGTATAAGCGATATACCCGCAAGCAAGAAGAAAGCCGACAACCGTATCGGATGCACTTCCGCGAACGAGAATCAGTGCACTGGGCCGTTCCCACAGGATCTCCGGATCGCGGACAAGAAAAGCCAGCTTCCAGCCAATAATTGTACAAATAACAGCATTCAATCCGGTATCCAGCCAACCGCTCTCACTTTGCAGGGACGATCGCGCAATCCATAGCTTAAACAAGGCCAGCCCGGCTGCCGCAGATAGAAGACTGGCAAGCAGCATCGCATCCAGACGCAGAGGGCCGATTTCGATCACTTCAGACATGTTCTGCTCTCCTTAGTAGCTGCTCAGAGCTGCGGCCGCTTCATTATGATTACGGGTTCTGTCGATCTTAACGATGAACGTCGTGCCGATTCCTTCTTTGGAATCCACATGTATGCCACCGCCGTGACGCTCGATAATACTCAGACATAATGGTAAGCCAAGGCCGGTACCGCGGGATTTTGTCGTAAAGAAAGGTTCGAACAGATGCTCCAGCTTCTCCTTCGGAATCCCGCTTCCGTTATCATTTACTCGAAGCTCCACATAATCCGTGTGCGACTCCGTCTGGATCGTGAGCACGCCATGCTGATCCATTGCCTCCATCCCGTTGCGGGCCAGGTTCAAGATCAGCTGCTTCATTTCTTTCTCATTCAGCATTAAGGACGGTATCCGCTCAGCCAAACGAAGCTCAATCGACTGTCCGCGCAAATTGGCATCTGCCCAGAGCAGCGGCATAATCTCGTTTAAGATATCATGCAAGGAGCAGTTTTCTTTCTCAATGATCCGATTCTGTGCCAGAGAGAGAAAGTCATTAATGATACTGTTTGCTCGGTCAAGCTCGTCCATTACAATACGGAAATATTCACGCTGATGCTCCGGACTCCGCTCTCGCATTAATTGGACAAAGCCGCGAATAACAGCCATCGGGTTCCGGATTTCGTGGGTAATACTGGCCGCCATTTGCCCGACCAAACTCAATCGTTCCATCCGCCCAATCTCATCGCGCAGACGGCTTAGCTCGGTTATATCGTGAGCGATGAGAGCGGCTCCGATGATTTCATTATTTTGCATATCACGCACACAGATGCCGGAGTTAACGTACATTTTGCCTTGCTCCTGCACGTACTCCGTCGTCAGCCGATGCCCGTTGAGCGCCTGATAGAGCAGCCTGCCCAGAACATCCTTCTCGATATGATCGTACATAATCGTGAATGGTTGGCCGAGCAGCTCATGTCGCGATTTGCCGCCTACTTTATCGCGCAGCAGGTGGATCGCCATCTCGTTGATATGCGTAATGGTCCCCTGCTGATCGACGAAGATAACGCCGAGCGGCGTTTCATCAATAAATTGCTGCAGCTTCTGAACCTCGATGCGATAGTTATTGGAAATGCCATTGAGTTCATACGCAACCATTTGCCTGCGGATAAAATTATCGGCAAAGGATAACGTCATCCACATGAGTATGAAGTAGAAAAGCTCATGGCCTATGATGTAGAAGAGGTCGGTGGAGGTCAGGTCTGGTTGTTCGGCGCGGTAATAATAAATGAATGCGCTTGCGCGAATCACCAAAATCACTGCTGTAGAAGCCAATACAATCGCGAGCTTCCGTTGTCTGGAGAAGTCCAGAAATCCTTTATGATACTTATAAATAATGGGGAGAAGCAGAAGCAGCATGCCAATAACGTCGATCCAAGTCCATAATCCGTCCATCATATAAAGTTCCGAAGCGATGAAAATGGCTGCCAGTGGAATCAACACTCCGAGGCCGCCATACAACGAACCCAGCAAGAGCGGCACATAGTGATAATCCAAGTAAAACTCTTTAATTTCGACACAGACCCCGAGTCCAAGAAGGACGCAAGCACCACAGATGAGGATGAGAACGTTGGGAATATTTTTGCGCGGTTTCGAATAATCGTACCAAATTTGAAAGGCGAATACAGGCAATAATGCTACGATAATTTGCAGGAGTATTAGCTTCCACACAAAAACAAGTCCCACCTTCCTACTAGCTCCTAGAAACCCAGTATATGTAATAGAGAAAACCTGTTAATCCGATTAAAACATAGGTCTTGGAAATTTACAACGTTTCAAAATGGTAGTTTTCAAACTGACTAGTGAGTAGACGCGGCATGTTCGGGGTAGTATGATAAATAACGGCAAATCGCAGTATTATTCGGTAAATAATTAGCGAAATTCGTGGACATGGTCCCACTCTATAAAGGCGGAATACTAGAAATGAAATCCTATGATATTATCATCGTCGGTGCAGGCTCTGCCGGTCTGATGGCTGCTGTCGCAGCCGGCAAGCTCGGTGCCAGCATACTGCTGCTCGACAAAGGAGACAAGCTCGGGCGCAAGCTCGGCATCTCCGGCGGCGGACGCTGTAATGTAACGAACAATAAAGATACCGACGAGCTTATCAAAAACATCCCCGGCAACGGGCGCTTCCTTCACAGCGCACTGAGCAATTTCTCCAATAAACAGATCATCGCGTTCTTCGAGGGACTTGGCATCGCGCTTAAAGAGGAAGATAACGGCCGCATGTTCCCCGTTTCGGACAAAGCGAAGACGGTAGTCGATGCCTTGGTTGGCCAAGTGAAACGCTACGACGTGGACTTGCTCGTCAACTCACCGGTTGCGAGTGTGCTATATGATGAAGAGAAAGTGCTTGGCGTTAAGCTTGCCAGCGGCAAACGAATCGACGGCAGCGCCGTTATCGTCGCTGTCGGAGGCAAATCGGTGCCTCACACAGGCTCGACCGGAGATGGATACGCGTGGGCAGAAGCAGCAGGACACACCATAACGCCGTTATTCCCGACTGAGGTTCCGCTGACATCGAAGGAAGATTTTATCGTGAAACGGGAGATTCAAGGACTTGCTTTAAGAGACGTCGCGCTCAGCGTCCATAATGAGAAAGGCAAATCGATCATCACGCACCGAGGCGACATGCTGTTTACGCACTTCGGGATCTCTGGCCCGATTGTGCTGCGCTGCAGTCAATTCGTCGTGAAGCAGCGGGTCAAAACCAAAGCCCCCGTTCAGCTAACGATCGACTTCTTCCCGGACTTAACCGTAGAGGATCTCTACAATCAAACCTTGAATGCGGCAAAATCGGAATCCAAGAAAGCCATTATCAATGTGCTCAAAGGTTATGTGCCTGAACGCATTCTACCGATTGTGCTTGGACGAACTACACTCGATCCCTATGTCACCTATGATAATATTCCAAAACAAGAGTGGCGTGAGCTCAGCAAACTCATGAAAGCATTCCCGATCTACGTTAACGGGACTTTATCGATAGAAGAAGCTTTCGTTACGGGCGGCGGCGTGAATTTGAAAGAAATAGATCCGAAGACGATGCAGTCTAAATGCAAAGAAGGACTCTACTTCTGCGGCGAGATCCTGGATATCCATGGCTATACCGGCGGCTACAACATCACGGCTGCTTTCTCGACCGGCTATACTGCAGGCAGTCATGCCGCGATGCAGACCGGTGCGAGTGTATAGATTATCACAGCACAAAATGACGGCGATAAGGGGAACCCTATTGCCGCCATTTTTTTTAATTTAGCCCCATCAGCCCTTCACACCGCTAAACAAAATCCCCTTTTCCAGCGCGCCTTGCGTGCCCATAAATACGAGCAGCAGCGGCAGAATGGAGATGACACCGCTCGCGCTGATCCAGTTGGGCCGCGGGTTCTGTCCGCTTTGCATATCGTTCATCGCCACCGTGAAAGTCCAATTATGCGGCGACCTCGATACAACGTAAGGCCAGAGGAAATCATTCCATACCGGAATAAAGGTCAGTACAGCCACGATCGTAAAGACCGGAACAGACATCGGAACGACAATACGCAGGAAGATTCGAAGCTCCGAAGCCCCATCTACGCGTGCTGCTTGAAGCAGTTCCATGGGCAATTGATCAAAGAACCCTTTGAACAAGAAGATGACGAACCCCCATGCAAAATGCGGCAGTATAATCGCCCAGATATTGTCCACGAGGCCAAGCTTCTGCATAAGCAAATATTGCGGAATGAGCACGGATACGCTCGGGATCATAATTGTGGCGAGGAAATACATCAGGACGATGAACCGAATTCTGCGATTCGGAATGAGCTGTGACAGCGCATAGCTGGACAATGCCCCGAAGAAGAGCTGCCACGCGATAACCACCATACAAATGATGAGGCTGTTAAGGAAGAAATGATAGAATCCGAGGCTGCCCGCTGTTTCCACCGCAAGTAGATTCAAGCTTCGAAAGCTATCGAACAAACGCAGCCAATTACGAGATTGCTCCATTGCCACCACTTTGCCGTCCAGTAATCCACTTTCGTCGAAATAAGCTAGCAGCTGCGCACTCAGCGACTCTCCGGATAAGTAAGGCTGCCCACGATACGTATCTCCTTCCGAAATCCCATACCACGCGAAGTCCGATAGACGGCGATCTCGAATTTGGGTCAGCTTCGTATTCATGATTTTATCGGAGAAACGATCGGTTGACACGATAAAGGGCTGACCGACATAGAACTCCGCTGCGGTGGTTTTCGCCCTGTACAGCTTGAGCCCGTCCTTAATGCCGATGACGGTAATCTCCCCGATATTGTCCCGCATGAAGGCTCGCCACGGATACCAGATCGCTTTCATCGCATCTTTCTCATAGAACGTCTGCTCTCTATTCGCTTGCCCGGAGTAATCCAGCGTCAGCTCAATCGAATGCGGAATCCTCGGGAGAAATCTCGGTGTCGTCGATTCAATCGATTCGTTATCCATGACGGACGTTACGAGCAGCCAAACCAGCGGAAGCAGTCCAAGCACGACGAACACGATCGTAACCAGATAGGAAGCGACGTCCAGCTTGCGCTCGCCCTTTTCCACAATGCGGTTAGGTCTCATTACATTCAGTCGTCCTCTCTTTGCAAACGGAATTGAATCACGGTCAGGACGGCGATCAAGAGGAACATGAAGAAGGAGAGCGCCGCCGAAACGCCGAATCTCGATTGCTCGAAGGCCGTCTTCTGAATCATCAGCGCCACGACTAGCGAGGCATCTGCCGGTCCGCCTTGCGTCATGACAAAAATAGTATCAAACGACAGCAGGACACCTGACATAAACCCAACGAACTGAATGATAATGACAAACGATAGGTTCGGCAAAATCATAATCAGCATGCGCCGCCAAGGTCCGCAGCCGTCAATTTTCGCTGCTTCGAATAGCTCGGATGAAATGGATTTGATGGCTGCATAATAGAGCAGCACACCGATACCGCCGCTGGCGAAGAAGCCCGGCAGTACAATCGCAAGTTTGGTCATGCGGAGGTCGTTCAGAAAACCATACGGGCCGAGCCCGAGCTTGCCTAGCAGATAGTTGAACAACCCATGATCGGGATTATACATCCACTTCCACAGCAACGCGCCTGCAACAAGCGGCAGCACATTCGGAATTTGATAGAGCACCAGATAGAGTCCGCTAAGCCGCTTAAGATGACTGAGGAAAAGCGCCTGTACGATCGGAACCCAGAATACGAGCAGCACCGACAGGCCGAAGAATACAAAGGTGTTCTTCATCGCAACCCAGAAGGTGTGACTGCTGAGAAACTCGAAATAGTTGCCAAGGCCGACAAATTTGCCGGGCGGCGTCATAATATCGTAATTAAAGAGACTGATATAGACCGCTTTGAACAGCAAATAATATTTGAATATGAAAAATACGACGACAGAAGGAAGCAGGAACAAAATCGGTGTCCACGGGATCTTCCATTTATTCACCATTTCCTCACCACCTACTTGCTGCACCGTGCCGCTCCATTAAATCGTCAAGCCGCGCGGCGCGGTGCAGTAATGAATTGCTCTGATTAGATCAGATCAGCTATTTGACACCTGCCAAAATATCGCTGTTATACTTATCGATCACTTCCTTCTGGGCAAGTGCTTCAGCCGCCTTGAGCTCTGTGGCCGGATCGGCGCTTGGATCAAGCAGAATCTTCTGAATCGGCTTCACGAGGTAGCTGCTCAGGCTGCTTTTCAAATAATATTCCAGATGTTTGTCCCTTGCCGTCGCCTGGACAGCCGCTACATAATCGGGAGGTAAATCCTTGACCCATTTCGTTACGTCGAAGTCTTTGACAATGGACAACGGATTAATTGCAAAACCATTGTCCAAGCAGAATTGCGCCCATGCATCCATATGCTCCTTCGAGAGGAAGAACATCGCATATTCAAATGCGGCCTTCTGCTGCTCCGGCGTCGATTTCGGATTCAGCATCCAGAAGTTCCCGCCTACTTGCGAAGGTGCTCTGCCTGAAGGGCCGATTGGGAAAGGGGTAAACCCGATATCCTCCGCTTTCATCCCTTGCTTCAAGAAGTTGCCGAAGCTGTCGGAGCTGCCAAGTATCATCGCGGAACGACCGGTGTAGAAGTCTCGCAAATTCTCGTTATAATCTTGAACGACGTTCTTCTGCGTCACTTTATGCGTCCACTTCAGGTCTTTATAATATTGGAGCGCCTTCACGGCCGCATCCGAGCTGAACTTCAGCTTAACGGTCCCATTAGGTTGAAGCTCCGTCAAGTCGCCGCCTGCCTGCCATACATAATATTCGAAATGCCAATCTGCCCAGTCCATGCCCAGAATATCGAAGCCGATCGTGTCCGGATTATACTGCTGCACCTTCTTGGCTGCCTCTGCAAATTCATCCCACGTCCTAGGTGGACTGTCTATCCCCGCTTTCTTGAACATCGACTTGTTGTAGAGTAAGCCTGATGAATACATGAAGCTTGGAATGCCGTAAATTCGGCCGTCCTTCGTTGCCAGATCAAACGCGCCGTCGATGAAACGGCGCTTATCCGGCGAGTTATTCATCATCTCCGTAATGTCTGCGGCAATTCCCTTCTGCATATAGAGCTGCATGTCCGGGAACGGCTGCTCCATCACATCGGGTCCTTCTCCGCCTGCAACCGCTGTCATAAATTTCTCGCGAACATTCGTCTGGAACGCTTCGACATGCTTAACCTTAATGTTCGGATGAAGCTCCTCGAATCGCTTGAACCGGCTCTCTACGAATGGCTTGCCGGGATCGTCCGGCGCCGGTTGATCCCAAGCGGTAATCTCGATGATCGGCTCCGTCTCATCCATTGAGGAATCTAAGGCAGCTTCATTATTCTCTGCCGCCACAGTCCCATTGTTACCCTCGCCTACAGCCGAACCCGAAAGATGATTATTGGCATTACATGCGCTAAGCAGTACTGAGCATAAGGCAGTTGCCAGTATGAAAGTGGACAGCCTGTTAGGAATCTCCGGCTTTCTCATTCCTTACCTCCTGATCGTAAACAGCACGGTCACCATCACCGCCGCCGGTTACAGGTTAATCATAGCTGGATCGGCTGAACTCGTTAATGGAAATAACGAACTTATGCGCTATTAAAATTTTGATGATACCGTGGCACGGAATTGTACCGGTGTCATGCCGGTAGACTTCCGGAAGACGCTGCTGAAATAAGCAGCATCCTTGAAGCCGACCAGCTCGGCAATCTCTTGAATTTTCAAATTGGAATCTCGGAGAAACTGTTCGGATTTGCGCAATCTCGCAGCAGTCAGATAGTTCACGAAGCTCTCGCCGAATCGTTCTTTAAAGCGGCGGGAGAAATAGCTGGGATGGAAGTAGAAACGATCTGCAATGGTCTGTAGGTTAATCGGCTCATGCAGGGAGCTGTCGATGAAAAGCTTCACCTCGTCGATGACGCTGTATTCCGAGGAATGGCGCAGTTTGTACAAATGTCCGACGATATTGTGGACCATTTCGCTTAAATGCTCTTGAATGTCCTGCCACTGCGTAAGACCATGCAGCCAGGTCAGCAGATCATCCAGCTCCCCGATAATCCACTCCGGGATGCTCGTTTGGGTGAGCAGATATTTGCGCAGCAGCAGATGAAACTCGACGCAGAAGCTTTCCATATGGGCGAAGTACACCTGTTTGCCTGTGGCAATCTGCTGTACACGCTCATCAATCCAGCCTGTCAGCGCGGTGACGTTACACTCGCTCAGGAATCGCAGCAGCAGTGCTTCATCTTCTCTGGAGATAACGGAATGTAAACCGGCCTTCACTTGTTCGCCGGCGTCATTCATATAGATACGGCCATTGCCGTGAATAATGCAGTTCCGGAGCGCCTGCTTCGCTTGCTGGTACGACTGCTGTATGATCTCCATCTGATTCACGGCACCGCCGCATCCGATTGTAGCTTGCAGCTTCAGATGGCGCTGAATGCCGCCGAGAATCTCTTCAAGCTCCCGGTGAAGCATGTCCGTCTCCACCGGCGAGTGGCCGCCCAGCACGTAAACAAGCTCATTTTCCAGCATCGCGTGCCGGAATAATACACCTTTGCGCTCCGTTGATTCGAGTACGGTGGAGATCATATTTTGAACGGCAAACGAAAGCAGCTTCTCGTCTCCTTGCCGAAAGGACAGATGCGGCAGCTTCACCGACTGCAGTACGAAGACCACCGCTACAAAATAACTGCAGCTCTCCCGAAGCGCCAGCAGCTGCTCGTCTCTCTCCGCCTGGGGCTCGCCGCCGGGTCCGTACTGGATAAGCTTGCTCAGCATCCGCTCGCGAATCGACTCTTCTGCGCTGCTCTGCAGATGCTTGATCTGCTCGCCTGCTTCGGACTGCTCAAGGCGCTGCCGGATTTTGCCCATGACTCGCAGCAAGCTCTCCTTCAGTTCTTCCTTGTCGACTGGCTTAAGCAAATAATCCGTCACGCCGAATTGAATCGCTTTGCGGGCATAATCGAACTCCCCGTAGCCGCTGATGACAATGAACTGCAGCTCAGGCATCGCCTGCGCCGCTTCCTTCAAGAAGGTGAGCCCATCCATAAGCGGCATCCGAATATCGGTGATGACGATATCAGGCTTTACCTCGCGCAGCACTCGCAGCGCTTCCGCTCCGTCTCCCGCTTCGGTGACCGATGTGAGCGGCAGACCGGACATCTGAATTTTCTTTATAATGCCCTGCCGCATCAGCTGTTCATCATCTACGACTAGCAATTTCATAGGAAGGCTCCTCCACTCGCGTTTTTTTGATCAGAACCGTTACCGTCGTCCCCTGATCTTGGCTGCTTTGAACGGTTAACCCATAGCTGCTGCCGAAGACAAGCTTGATGCGGTAAAGCACATTGAACAGGCCGATGGATGAAGCCGTGTGATCCGAGTAGTTAAGCTGCTGGCATTGCTCCAGCTTCCCTTGCAGCACCATTAATTTCTGCGTTTCAATCGCAGGGCCATTATTCCAAACCGTAATCGCGGCGTCCGTATCCGTGAGGCTGTAAGCCCGAATGCGAATTTCCCCGCCTTGCGTCAGGTGATCAATCCCGTGAATAAAGCTGTTCTCGACAAGCGGCTGCAGGAGCAGCTTTGGCGTCAGCGTCGCGTGAAGTCCCTCCTCGATCTCGATCGAATACCGAAGCCGTTCGCCGAACCGGATTTGCTGAATCGACAGATAAATTTCGAGCTGCCGAATTTCGGTTTGCAGCGTGGACATGTGGCCGCCGCTGATGTTATACCGGAACATTTTGGCAAGAGAGGAGCTGATCAGACTAATTCGGTCATCCTCGTGAAGCGAGGCCAGACTGTCGATCATCCCAAGCGTGTTGTAGAGAAAATGCGGATTGATTTGGGATTGCAGCGATTTGATCTCCGCATCCTTCTTCACCAGCTCCGTCTCGTATACTTTCACGATGAGCGAGTTGATCTCCTTTGCCATCTGATTAAAATGTCGGATAAAGTAGCCGATCTCGTCCTTGGAGGTAACGGGCACAGAAACCTCGTAATTCCCTTGCTCGATGGAAATAATGCCATTCTTCAGCAGCTTAAGCGGCGTAATAATGCGGCTGGCCAGAACGCTCGCGATCACCATCGCGCCAAGCAGACAGATCATGCCGATCACAAGCGTGCGAAGGGCAAACGTATTCACCTGCTTCAGCAGCACCTGCAGCGGGACCTTCCCAATGAGCGCCCAAGACGTATTGTTCAGCTCGTTGGAAACAAACAATGTCTCCACGCCATGATCATCGCCGAACATGTATCTGGATGAAATGCCGTAGCTGAACCGGAAGAGTCCGCTCAGACCTTGCAGCTGCGCGTCTGTCCGTTCGTGGTCCGAGAGCATCACCTGCCCGCTTGCCGAGTCGACCAGCATATAATTGCCTTGTTCGTCGCTGGCAATATCGCCGAGCCATTTCTTCAGATACTCCGGCGAGAGCCGAATATAGAGGACACCGACAATCGGGGTGTCGATATTGAAATTGATAATTTTGACCGCTTGCGCGAACATCAATGTATTGACCTGTTGATTCGTCGCCGCGTCGATCGTATGCGTCGGCACCCAAATGCCTTTCCCGTCCTTGGCGACAGCGGCCTTCTCGATCGGCTCGAAATCAAAGTCCAGCTCGTTCGTTTCGTTCATTCTGCCGCTCGAGAGCATGTAGCCGTCCAATTGGCTGACCATGATATAATCCACGACCGGGTTATCGGTCAGAAACTGGCTGAATTTCGCGGAATAGTGGGAGTAGGCATCCGGATCAGCCCCCATTTTGTTCACAAACTGCTGGAAATCTTTATTGCCAAAATAGTCCCATGCGAAGTTCTTTACGTTCAGCATGTACGATTCCAGTGTAGCGGCCGACTGACTGCTGATCTGCTCCATATTGCCGACTGCTCGCTGCTTGATGTCCGAGGAGGTTTGGATATAGTAATCCAGCCCCAGCGCCGAAACGGTGATCGAGATCGTAATGAAGAAGCAGAACCAAATTTTCCGATAGAGCGACTTGGTTATCCAATGGTAGGGAAATAGCAGCACTTTAGTCCGCATCTTCTGCATCCTGAACCTCATCTCACCTTAATTACTTAGATTATAAAGGGAGAATAGCCTTTCGTTCATTAGATTTTATACTTCCTTCTACTAAAATTGTGATAGATTTCGCGATGAACAGCGCAAACAGTCCGTCCCAGCCACTCAGGAACGGACTATTTCTGATGGAACACGCTAAATAGGAAACTCGATCATGTTCACCTCGGTCACGTCCTGATGCGGATCCGAAGGAATCCGGAATGTCTTAATCTCGCATTGGCCAAACTGCAGCGTCCATTTTCGTTTCAGCGCCGGAACCTCGATGACAGCCTCGCCGCCATGCCCGCATGCTTCATAACAGCGCAGCACATAACCATCACCATCCTCCGCAGGCTTAAATGCCGTAACGATCAGATTATCAGCGGAAACCCGGATTCCCTCCGACGTCTGAGGCAGCGAGCCTTTATGGTACGTTTCCACGATGTGAATCGGCGGGACATTCAGCTCGAGCGCCTGCTTGGACACCTGCGCTTGCTGCCAAGCCCCTTCATGGGGAATGAGCATGTAACGGAATTGCTGCAGTCCTTGATCCATATATTCGCAGTATTCATCTCTTTCGCCGAAGTGGTCCGCATAGATCGGACTGCGAACGACCGTCATCCGCAGATCATTATCCTTTACATCCGAGCTATACTTCGAATCGTTGAGCAGCGTTAAGCCGTATTGCGGTAGTCCCTCTACATCCGGGGAGCCGCTCACATCTAGCCACTGCTGGCCCGGCTCTTCCTCGCCGTTAACCGGCCGTTCAATATAGCCGTACGGGATCTCGTACGTCGCCTTCGGCTGACTGACACGAACAGGGAAGGACAGCTTGAGCATCTTATGCTTCTCCCGCCAATCCAGCTTCGCTCGCACCTCAATGCCCGGCTTGTCGCGGTACAGGATAAAGTCCTGGCGCAGCTCCGATTGACCACTGCGATTCGTCACTCTCATGACCGCGCGCAGCGGCCCTGACTCTAGCAGCTTAACCTCCGCGTCTCCGAATCTCGCAACCTCATTGCGGAACTCAAAAACGCCATGCGCCCAAGTATCGCAATGATGCTCGTCGATTACAATCGGCACTGCTCCGTTTCCGCTGAGCACGTCCACTGCGTTCTTCTTGTCATATAACCTGCGGATATGCCCCGTATGCGGTTCGAATTCTACGCGATGCCAGTCGTTCTCAAGTGCTGCCGGTTCTGCGAGCAACAGATGCTCAGACTTGGCGGCTTCTCCAAGGTCCTTCTCCTTATAGATCCAATACACACGGTAGCCTAGTGCCGGAACACGCGCCATGAATGCAGTATCGAACTTATCGTCACTGCCGTTCGTCCGCGAACCGCGCACGATTTGATGCTGGGTGACGACGCCTTGATCATCGGTGACGCTCGTCACTTTCTTGTTCACTTGGATCAGCGCATTCACTTCCCAGGACAACGGATTAAACACGACAACCGGAACGCCGGCGTCCTTCTGCTCCCAGAGTACCCAGTCCATATCTTTGCTGAGCGACTGAATTTCGTCCTTCATGGTATCAATCGACCACGAGATTCGTTGCAGCGCCGCATTCAGCGTGACGGCCGCAATATTCAGCGATTCCCCATACGCTTCCCTTGCATCGGTAAAAGCTTCCTGGATGGAGCAGCCGCCCATAATGTCATGGAACTGATTGAACATCACATTCTTCCAGCCCCGCTGAATGTCTTGTGCGGAGTAATCGTAGCCTGCGAGCAAGTGAGCGAGTGTACCGAACTTCTCCGCTGTGATGAGCCGGTGCTCGGCTTTACGGTTCAAAGCCTTCGACTCGGAATGGGTCGAATAGCAGCCGCTTGCATGATGCTGCAGATCATCCTCGAATACCGGGAACTGCACGCCGCTGTGTATCATCTCTTCAAAATAAGCATTCGGAGAGCTGAAACGAATACGTTCGCTGCCTAGATCCGACTGCAGTCGGTGAATGGACTGAATGTTAGCGATGGTCGGACCGCCGCCGTGATTGCCGACGCCATAGAAGCCCATGAAATTGTGTTCATGCTGCTCAGCCAGCTCCATGACCTCCAGTGATTTGCCATAGACAGGGTCGTCATGTTTGATAGGGGAATAGTTGCTATAGCTGATTGGATTGCGGAAAGCCAGCACTTGGCTGCCATCGAGGCTTTTCCACCAGAACACATTGCGCTCCATACTCTTCTCCTGCTCTTGCGGGCGCATATAGACATAGCTGTCCATACCGCTCTTCTTCAAGATTTGCGGCAGCATATTGTTATGACCGAAGGAATCGACATTGTAGCCAACCTTAGCCATCACGCCAAACTTTTCTTGAAAATACCGCTGGCTGTACAAGCCATGCCGAACGAAGGATTCACCTGAAGGCAGATTGCAATCCGGCTGTATCCACCAGCCTCCTACGATAACCCAGCGGCCTTCGCTCACTCTGGCGCGAATCTCTTCAAACATCTCGGGTGCATTTTGCTCTATCCACTCGTAGTAAGCAGCCCCTGCACATGTAAAAATAAAGTCCGGAAACTCATTCATTCGATCAAGCGCGGAGCGGAACGTCGCCTTAATCTCCGCATAACCTTCCTGCCACTGCCATAGCCATACCGGGTCCAAATGCGCATTGCCGATCATATGCAGCTGAATACTGTTATTCATCGATTCAATCCCTCTTCTCCGTTAGATTCCGGGCCACGGATAACGCGGCATAATCGCCGACATGCTCTCCAAGTCCGGCAGGAACGATTTCACAAACGGCTGCGGAACCGCTCAGTGCCTCACAGCGCAGCTCTTCGAACATATGGGGATCCAGTAATTCTTGCTGCCTTGCATAGATGCTGCCAATAATAATCCGCTCCGGATTAATAATATCGATCAGGACAGCGGCTCCTCGCCCCAGCATGCGTCCAACCTCTTGGAAGATCTGTAAAGCTTGCGGGTCACCTCGCCTTGCAGCTTCCGCAACAGCTTTGGTCGTAATTTCCTGTGCTGGCTGGTAGTAAGACGGAAGCTCATTGCCAGCTTCAAGCCGCTCGGCTACCTTCGACTGCGCAAGTCTGGCAATCCCGCCTCCACTGCAAAATCCTTCGAAGGAGCCGGCCTTGTTGTACCCAACCGGTCCTCCCTCCGCAAGCCGAATATGACCCACCTCGCCTGCATTATCGTTCGTTCCGGTATACAGGCGGCCATCCAGAATGAGTCCGGCTCCCATGCCCGTGCCGAACGTCAAGAAGATCATGTTCCGCGTCCCTTGTCCCGCTCCCCACTGCCATTCTGCGAGCGCACATGCATTGGCGTCGTTCTGCAGGCCGACCGGGACGCCGAAGCGTTGCTTGAACGGCGTGATGACATCAACGCGATCCCAGTTTGGTAGATTCGGCGGGGATAGAATTAGTCCGCTACGGCTATCCAGTGGACCACCGCAGCTGATGCCGATCGCCTTGAGCCGCTCTTTCTCCGCTGTATGCTGCTCGAGGAGCAGATTCAATTGTGCTGTTAGCTTATCTAGCGTAGCTTCAGGAGTGGATTCGGTTGGAAACGTAACCTTATCTACCAATTCGATTTGCTCACCCGCTGCCCCTGCTCCACGTCCCAGCGTAACCGCACATTTCGTGCCTCCAATATCAAGCCCGGCATAAGTCTCTGCTATCATCCAAAAAACGCCTCCTCTAGCATGATGCACAGCGTATGATAGATGGGCAGATGACGCTCCTGGATGTCCGGCGTTACCGCATGCGGGACAACGATCGTACAATCGTTAAGCGCTTTCATTTTGCCGCCAGAGCCGCCGGTTAACCCGATGCTGGTCATCCCTTTCGCTTTGGCTACTTGAATCGCTTGAATGATGTTGCGGGAATTGCCCGAGGTGCTGATCCCGAGGAATACATCTCCTGCACGGCCATAGCCATATACCTGCTGGGCAAAGACCATATCGGCAGCTACATCGTTGGCGAATGCCGTAATAAGTGCGCTGTGGCTGACGAGCGAAATTGCAGGAAGCGCGCCTTGCAAGCCGTTGCAAAGCGAATCCCCTTCTGCCGGAAACAGCTTTGTTACCGTTTCGCGAAAAGACTGCGGAACCGGACGCGGCAGCATAAACCCTTTCATCAATTCTCCGACGATATGCTCGCTGTCCGCCGCACTGCCTCCGTTGCCCGCTACCAATACTTGCCCACCCTGCCGATAGCAGGCTTCCATCAGCTCGAAGCTGCGCTGGATATCCGTGAGGCATTCTGCAAGCTCCGGGTATCTGCTTTGAAGCACATTCAGATGCGGATTCATGAGCAATCGATTCCTTTCGCTAAACTTATTAATATGATATTAATAAGTAGTGATTATAGGATAGATTTTACAGCTGACCTATTCGTGCGTCAATGGAATTTCTCCACCTTTTTACTATGAATTTAAGAAGATGATATTGCAAAAGCCGCCCTCAACTAAGCAGCGGCTTCTTGTCTATCCATTCGCTTAAATCCTTTTGAAAAAACTGCTCCAGCACCAGCGTTCCCGCACCGATTGCCCCGCCCAGCACACCTAATTCGGCTTTGTAGATTCTAATATGTTCGGCAAAGGAAGCAAAAATCCGGCTCAACGCAATGTCCTTCGCATGCTCGAAGTATGGAGGATACGCATGTGTAAGCGCCCCGCCAATAATGATGATTTCCGGCATCAGCAGATGAATGACATTGCCAATCGCAATGCCCACATAGCGCGCTGATTCCGTTAACAGCTGCTTCGACAATGCATCTCCCTCACGTGCCGCATCTAGAATCGTGTCCACTGAGACCGACTTTTCATCTGCAAGATAACGATCTCGATACGGTGCTTCTGCCCCTCTTCGAATCTCTTCCCCCGCACGCCGCTCAATCGCAAGACCCGACGCAACTGCTTCGAGACACCCGTAATTCCCACAGTTGCAGCGAGGACCATCCATATTGATCGTTCCGTGGCCCACTTCACCTGCACCGTACGGCGACCCATAGTGCAGCTTACCATCAATAATCATGCCGCTTCCGATCCCAATGTCAGCATCGAGATAGAATACATTTTGTTTCCCTTGCGCGGCGCCATGCCAATATTCTCCGAGCGCGATCAGGTTGGCATCCTTTTCAATAAAGGTCTCGATGTGAAAATGATCCGTCATCAACTGTTTAAGCGGCAAGCCCGCAAGCCCCTTCATGTTTGGCGGGGAGAGCACGACACCTCCAAAAGTATCCAGCGGTCCCGGAATGGCCATGCCAATACCGAGTATTCGAGTGCGCTCCACGTTCGACATCACGATGGCTTCTTCGATGCAGCTGATCATCTGATCGACGATAGCGGCCGATTGCAGTGCATCCGAATTCGTCTCCGTCTCGTAATGTGCGTGTACGCCGCCTGATAGATTCAGAACGACAACCTGAATGCGAGCGACACTGAGATGAAGACCCACCGAGTAGAAACGGTCTTCCTTGAGCTTATATAGGAGCGGCTTCCTGCCGCCTGTTGATTCATCGTAGCCTACTTCACTGATGAACGAATAAGAGAGCAGCTCATCAGTGATGCTCTTCACCGCTGTAAAACTCAGATGCGTCTGCGCCGCAATGTCGGCTTTGGACGCTTGTCCCTGCTTGCGGATGTATTGGAGCACCGCGCTTCGGTTAAGGCTTTTGACCCGCCTGTTGTTGGCTCCTCTCAATTGATTCACTTCCACCAACGCTCCTTAGGCATACATAGTTATGGGAATTATAGCATAAAAGGTTCTTTGTTGGAGATGCGCCTTGCCCCACTCCCGCCAAACCGCATCTCCGCAACTACACTCATCCTTTATTAACTAATCCGCTCCCAATCTCACGCTCCGCTAACCACCACCACCTCTAACGAACCGTACAGGCCTTATTTGATACAAAAACATCGTTTTGAAATTCTAACGAATCCTACAGGTCCTATTCGCTCAAATACTCGTGCATTTCTGCCTATTTCGGCTATATAAGACCTCTGTGGTTCGTTACAATTTTTGAAGTACTAATTTCTCCAAAATAAGACCTCCACGGTTCGTTAGAAATCTCGCCGTGACTTTTTTATGACAGCTACTTCCAGTTTTGCTATACTAGTCGTATTAACGGTCGTGAAGCACACGCCGCTTTAGCACATACACCTTATTGAGGGGTGTGATTGTGTTGAGGCGGCTTTTTCTGTTTCTGCGGCTAATTAGGAAGGATGCGAGGAGCTATTACTAGATTTGACGAAGCCTACGAGGAATGGATATCATCAAACATTGCCCATGAACAGAATCACAGAAGACGCGAAATGCTGGAGAATGGACTCGGCCACGGCACGATTGAGTTTCTACGCTCCGTTTGGTTTCCGACTGTACGAAACTTCAATTATCTATATCCCGAATGGGAGGTGCGAGATGCTACTAATGGATATCGATATCTCGATCTTGCTTATATGCCAAGCAGCGATGTAAAAGGAGGAATCGAAATTCAAGGATACGGACCTCACGCAAGGGATCTCGATGTGCGCCGCTTCAAGGATTTATGCTGGCGGCATTGTTTATTGGCGCTTGACGATTGGATTTTCCTACCGATTGCTTATCTATCAATTACAGATGAACCCAAACGCTGTCAGCAGCTCATTCTTTCCTTTATCGGCAAGTTTATTGCCATCGATGTGCCCGAAGGTTTGAATTGTTTCGAAGCCGAGACCATTCGTTTCGCACGAAGGTTATTTCGTCCGTTTACACCATTAGAATTGGCCTCCCATTTGCGAGTTTCAGACAATCAGGCACGGCTTGTACTTCACAAATTAGTCGAACACCAGCTGCTTATTGTCGCAAACGGTAAACTGCGCTATCGTACCTACACCTTGCGGACTCCATACTTCTAACGAATCCTAGAAGCCTTAATTGATCGAAAAACATCGATCCGAAATTCTAACGAACCATACAGGTCTTATTTGGCCAAACTGGCGAGCATTTCTGCCTCTTTCGGCGATATAAGACCTCTGTGATTCGTTAGAATATTTTGCTGGCTTATTTCGGATAAATAAGACCCCTACGATTCGTTAGAGTGGTGAGGGGATTGGCGAAAGCTTCTGGAAGAGCGACTATCGAGAGTCATCTGAGAGAGTTGCGAGAGTTGGCGGCGTTGGCTGCTGGAAAAGCGACTATCGAGAGTCATCTGAGAGCGTTAGCGAGAGGTTGGCGATGACTACTGTAAGTGCGACTATCAAGAAACAATTGTGATAGTTAGCGAGATTCGCGAAAGCTGCTGGAAGTGTGACTACCGGATACAACTGAGAGTTAGCAAAAAGGCCGGCGAAGCGCTGCTGGAGAGAAGATAGTCGAGAGTATGCCGAGATTCTCCGAGGAATTTCCGAGCGATTTGCTGGCGACTTGTCGGCAGACTGACGAGTGACTTCCGAGCAACTACCCCGCAGTTTGAATATCCCGCTTTGTCTGCCCGCCCAACAAAAACAAGTCCACGACATCCATCGTGGACTTGTTCTTCACCCTGCCGCTACTCTCTAGTAATCAGTCGGTAGAGCACGACTGCAGCCTGCGCTCTTGTCACTTTACCTGTAGGTGAGATTTTGCCACCGTCGCCTACTAGGATCCCTTCTTTCACGAGGGATGCTATACTTGGAACCGCATAGCCGGCAATTTGCGATGCATCGGCAAATGCCTTCAGATCACTGTCCGCCCCCGCAGCCAGCGAAGTTTTCGCCAGTTTCATAGCTCTGACAACAAGTGCAGCCATCTCTTGTCTTGTGATTTCTCCGTTCGGGTTGAATTTATTGCCGCCTATTCCTAGCGACAAGCCGATCGCCTTCGCAATACCAAGCGACTCGTAGTACGAAGCCGACTTGTCGATATCGCTGAAGTTTGATTCGAATTTCGCAGACAGTCCCAGCGCCTTCACCAAACCATCGAGGAAGTCCGCTCTTGTAATGTTCTTCGCAGGACTAAACTGCGTCTCGCTGGTTCCGCTCAAGATACCTTTGGAAGCTACAGCCTCGATCGCTTGCAGTGCCCATTTGTACTTCGCTGCATCTGCAAAAGTCTTCACGCTGTAAGCTACCGCATATTTGCTGAAGTGTGTTGTCGTAAACACGACCTTGCCTGACTCCGCATCATACTTGGCATTCGGCACAGCAATCGCATGTCCAGCCTCGTCGATATACGAAATGACGATATGCTCCGGATGCTCAAGCTCTTCCTTCGTTGGTGCGTAAGGAATCGATACGACTACCGGTGCATTCGGATTGTTCCAATGCAATGCTTTGCCATCCGCCGTGAAGCTGATATCGACAACCGGTTTGCCATCCTTCAGAACTCGGCTGATCGTCAGCGCGATTGTCTTTGCACCTGCGATCTCTTTATCCGCAAACATATTAAGTGGAAGCACGACCTCAGCATCACCTGTTTGAATCTCCACTTTAGTCGCAGCATTCTTCTCCGAGAATAGGGAAGCCGGCTGCTCCAGCACGAAACCATTTGCACCTGTAAGAGCACCAACTGCAACGGTAACCACGCTGTTGCCTTGTTCATCCTTCTTCGCAGCTTGAAGTGCTTTGGCAAAATCACCCTCCGAAATCGAAGCTGTCGCTTTGCCATCTTTCAATGTAGGCGTCACTTTTATTACGGTGTCTTTGACCTCTGTTTGGTTGCCAAAGTAAACGGGTCCTCCGCTGCTTCCTTGATCAATAGAAAGCAGGTAAGGCTTCTCAAGCGCAACCGTGAAATTACTTGTATCAATGGTCCCGCCATTGATTAATTCTTGTGCATTTCCTGCAGCTTTGCCATTCACTTCGATTGAAATCGTTTTGGACGCTGTAGTCGGGTCATAGTTAGCAATGTTGATGAGCAGTTTGCCATCATAGTTCGTGCTCAGCCATTCTACGCCATCGATCGGCTGGCCCGTAGCCTTATCCTTCAGAACAACGTTCATTAAGCCCAATTCAGTTAAGCTAGCTCTGACGGATTGCTTCAACGCGCCGTTGTCGATGTCACTGCCAAGTACCTTCGCACCGGCTATCACAGCATCTCTGTCTGCACCATTCAACGACTTGTTGTTCTCATCTGCACTCAGAGAATTGTCACCGATCATGATGACCTTCCCGCCTGCAGCAACGAAAGCTTTAATGGCTGTCAATGTAGAAGCCGAAACATTCGTAGCTTGTGGAATAATTAGCAGCTTGAAATTAGTTAGATCGCCATCCTGAGATTGCTTCTCGGACACAAAACCTACTCGTTGGCCGCTGAACGTTAACGCTTCATACGCACGATCTATCGAATCCAAGTATGCATTCGAGTAAACCATTGAAGGTAAAGAGTAGAGAATGGCTGCCTGTGGGGCACGATTTTGCAATTCAGTTACTTCATTTGCCAATCGGTTTAAGTCCAAGTTCACTTTACCGATCGTTTGTACCACATCCGGGCGGGTCAGAACGCTGTCGTAGAAATCCGAGGTTGGATTATAGTCTCTCTGCCATACCCAAATTGTGGATGCATTCTTGCCATGTACAGCTGACTGCCAGAGTGATGTTTCTACGTGCTTGGCTTGCTCCGGCATATATACCTTATCTCTATCCGCAATCACGTGAGTTTCTGAGTTGAAAATTGGTGCCTTCCTAAACGAACCTTGCAAATCATAGAATCGGTTCTCGCGAATGAAGCCGCTAACCCCACTGCCAAGATAGTTCCAGTTGTCATTGCCGTTCATATCCGAGAATTCGCTGAAATCTTCCGGATCAACGCCATATCTTGTAGCGCCGGTCAAGTCAGCCATGATTTTGGCACTGACAGGAACGCTTGGCGCAAGCTCCTTCACCAGCTCTGCCATCCATGAATGCCACGATGAGAGGTAATCATTGTTAAATACTGTCCAGTCGTAGTAATAAGGTGTGGCTGTCTTGACAGACGGCATCGCAACAGCATCAAATCCACTGTACTCCGTACCATAATTTCCATTTAAACTTGCAATTGTTGTGTATTTGCTCTCTAAGAATTGGTGCCATGGCGCCAATGCAAAAGTATCCGTTCTCGTATCATACTTAGGCTCATTACTGATGATGATACTATGCAGTGCCGGTTGATCCTTCACTAGCGGAACAAGGGTTCTGATGTAAGCTTCAACGATTTCACGCGCTTTCGGCGCGTTAACGTTGTAATTCAAAAATCCGTCATTGTCATTACCCAAATCCTTCCACTTATCCTTAGCCCACTGCGGGAAATAATGCGGCGAGATGAGCAGACTGACAGCGACATTATGCTCCGCTGCATTTTCCAATGTTGGAATAACGCTATTCGTGATTAATTCTGTTGAGATACTGTAATCGGCTTCGCTTCCCTCTGCCGGTGCCAGCACCGTACCGTCCGGACCAAGCTCCATCTGTATGATATTCGTGCCGAAATCGCTAAACTGCGGAATATCGGCTTTAGCTTGATCGAAGTGGCCGTAACCCGTGAAGAAAATCGGCCTGTCAACGGCTGTACTTGAAGATGATGTTTTCGTTGGTCCGACAAACGAGAACCCGTCCATCCTCGAACGAGCAGTCACATATTTCGGAACACTTAATGCTGTTTTCTCTCCACTCAAGTAAGCCTGAACATTAGCAGTCGCTTCATTATAGAGGCGTTCCAGCTCATTCACGAAATAATCGGCTCGTGGTAATAAATTGTTCGTAATGTCATCTTTGCCGTACTGGACGAAGTTCTTGATGACGGTGTAATTCACCGTTTCATAGTCTACCGGGATATTCTGCTGTTTGGCTTCCGTAAGCAGATCCTCAAGCGCAGGCAGTTTCGCTTGCATTTCATCCAGTAAGCTTAGCAAGGCTTCTCCATTCCGTTTCACCGATACGGCAATCGTTTGTTGCTTAGTCTCACCTGTTTCTATATTAATAATGGTGGCCTCCAATTGCTGGTTGCCGACAGTTGAAAATGATACCGGAATTGCTTTCTTGAGCACTTTCTTTGCGGGAACAGTAACTTCTAGTACTTCGCTAGTGCTGTTATTTGGAAGAGAGATTTGGAACGTTTCTGCTTCCTCTCCAAAATTCGCGATTGCGACTGAATAGTCGTACTCCGTATTCTGAAGGACATCCAGCGGTCCATGCATCCAAGTGCTCCAAATTTGCTCTTGATCCATAAGCATCAAGGAACCAAGGCTGGTTGCATCTTTGCCGTTACCGATGCCCGGCGTCCATTCGATGTAGCCTTTTCTGCCAGAAGCATCATTATCATTAATCAGCAAAGTAAATGGAACATTTGCGCCTGGTGCGGCAGGAAGCGCAGCTAACCATGGAATAGCTATGTCATACGTCGTTAGTTTTGTCTCCTCGTCACGACTGACCTTCAGCTTGATGGAATCTACGCCTAGCTTAGCGCTTCCACTATTCCAGCTGAATTTACTCAGTGCTCCGCCTCCGTAAGAGAAACCGTATTCCGGCCCATACACTGCCCCCTCTTTGGAGAAGGCAACCTGAACGCTATCGCCGTTCCAAATATCACCGCCCGAGTAGTCGAACTGGATATTGTCCTTCACGTTTACATGCATGTAGAGGCTGTTGTCATCATAAGCAAGTGATGCTTGAGCCGACAAATCGTCTATCCCTTTCCATCCGGAAATTTGGATTTGTTTACTTGCAGACGGCAGATCGAACGAAGCTTGCCCGCTCCAATCACTCACAAAACCATCTGAATCGACTACACTCGGACGCTGGAGTCCCGCAAGCATGCTGGTCCAAATATCTGCAACTCCAGAGCGAATGCCATAAACCTCTTCTCCCGGCACACCGGTTCCAATTTTGTAATCGAAGACCGAAACCGCACTTTGAGGTTTACCAGGGATATCTGCATACGCTTTAATCGTCGTTACATCTGAGATTGTAATCGGAGCACTGTACAACGTTTTGGTAACGGAGCTCCTGGGATCGGACCCATCAAGCGTATAGTAAATATTTGCTCCTACAGACGGCGTAGTAAGGCTTACCGCTGTGCCAGACGTAACTACCGAAGAACCCGGCGTAGCCGTTACACGTTGAACTTGGCTCGTAAGGATTCTCATATTGTCGAGCAGATAGTGCAGCGAGCTTCGGCCGGCAACAGCGGAATCGCCATTAAACACGTAAAAGATGATGTTCGTAATATGCGAGCGTTTCGCTGCCGGAATATTAGTTAGAGCTAATGTGAATGTATGCCACTGATCTACCGTCTGAACAGGGACCGACTCTTCATAAAGAACGCCGCCCACTGCGTCCATCAGCTTAAAACGGATCGGCTCGTAATCGCCTGCCGTTTGGCTGCCTACTGGGCGAATGTCGAATTTGATTTCCGTTGCCGGGGACAAGTCGACTGGATTTGCAGTGACATCCCAATGATACTCGACCCATGCATTTCCTTTATCCGCACTCGGTACGGTAAATGTGACATCGGCAGCTTGCGTTCCCTCCGTTTTAGTTTCTGTATTGGCAACAGCTGCTGTACCTTGCCAATCATCCAAATTTTCATACCCATTTAGGACACTTTCCATCAACGTGTCCACAGGCTTTACTACTCTTAAATTATCAAACTCGTATTGCAGCGTCGTCCTGCCTCCCACAGCAGGATCATTATTCCAAACGTAGAAAACAACATGACTGATCGAAGCTTTATCTGCAACGGACATATTGCTTAAGTCCAAAGTGAATGTATTCCATTCATCCGCCGTTTGTTTTGGAAGCGCGCCTTCGAACAGCACCTCATCCGTCGTTTCGTTGTACAGCTTGAATCGAAGCGGCTCGTAATCCCCTGCTGTTTGACTGCCAACGGGGCGAATGTCAACTTTTAACTGTGTGGCAGTGGATAAGTCGAGAGGATTATCCTTTACGTTCCATAGAATTTCGCGCCACGCGTTATCGCCTCCCGGAGTTGGTACCGGATAGGTCACTTTTAAAGATTGCGTGCCCTCCGTTTTGTTCTCCGTATCTGCTGAAACGTTCATCGAGCCCTCATCATTTGGCTCCCAATCTGCCGCATTCTCGAAGCCGTTAATAACGGACTCCGCTAATTGAATCGGTTTCAACACTCTTAAATTATCAAACTCGTATTGCAGCGTCGTTCTGCCTTCCACAGCAGAATCATTATTCCAAATGTAGAAAACAATATGGCTGATCGAAGCTTTGTCAGCAACTGACATATCGCTTAAATCCAAAGTGAATGTATTCCATTGATCCGCCGTTTGTTTCGGAAGTGCAGCCTCGAACAACACTTTATCTGTTGTTTCGTTGTACAGCTTGAAACGGATCGGTTCATAATCCCCCGCCGTTTGACTACCTACGGGGCGAATGTCGACCTTCAACTGTGTTGCAGTTGATACGTCAATGGGATTTGCGGATGTTTTCCATAGAATTTCTCGCCATGCGTTGTCACCCCCCGGTGTCGGCACCGGATAAGTCACGCTGACAGACTGTGCACCTTCCGTCTTATTCACCGTATCTGCTGCGACAGTCATCGAGCCCTTATCGTTAGCCTCCCAATCTGCAACATTCTCGAAACCGTTTATAACCTCTTCTTGCGTAGTCGGACCTGCCGATACTACCTGATCATCAGCTGCGTATGCCCGGCTAGCCGGTGCGACGCCGAAACCGATCAAGCCGATCAGCATTGTGGTTGTAAGTATAATGGCATTTATTCGTCTGAACATGCTCATATAACCTCCCGTTTATTTGCTCCATCATTCTGTTTGTCCCAGTAGCACTATGCGTTTTGGGCCATTCCCTGTCCCCGCTGCAACGCCTCCTTCAATGGATTCTGTAACCGCTCAAGTGAGTAGCATGTATGTAATTCGCTCGATTGAAGCGCTTTCAAGTTTTCACAGCTATTGTACTGCGTTTCGCAAAACGCATTAATAGAATATCTTTACTTGTGTCTGTTGTTATTTTGACATCTGAACCTGCACGCGTACCGTATGTCGGTCATGCCGCGAAAATCTAACGAACCGTTTCCACATCTCAATCGCTGCGTTTGAGAGCTCTTAATCCTGGAAACAGCAAAAAAGCCAACCAGCAGCAGCCGGTCAGCTTTTCAAAAGAACTCGCATACTATGCGAGCTTACGTATGTACATCGCCGGAGAAATACCCGTACGAGCCGTCGTCCGGGAAGAAATCATCCTGCTGCGGGGCATCGTCGTCCCAATTGGTCAATCCGGTTTGTGTTTCTTCTTGAGCGATGAGGTCCTCGTTGACCACATGGGCCGGTATCGTAATATTTTCCATATTGTAAGCATCATTTGTGAGCTCAATATCCGGTATGGAGGACTGGACCGCGAGCTGGCCGCCATGCGCCTGCGCAATCTCAAGTGCAGAGGTGAGATCACTGCCGTGCAGATGAATGTGCACCCCCATCTCCTGCTGGATGACAGGATCGTAACCTAACTCCTGAAGCGTGCTGCACGCGAGCGCGGCGGTCTTGCTGTCACCGAATTGAAAAAATAACGCAGTATCGTTCTGCATCTTTCAGGCACACCCTTCTCCGGCAAAATAGTCCATTCCCGTCTAGAATACCCATTTCGCGGGAAGTCATTCCTCCCCCTTGCCAATTCAGTTCGCTGCAGGACGAATTTGCCACTTGCTCCATTCAATCGGATGTACCGCAGTATACCCCGGCAGCGGCTCTTCGCTATCAATGATAATGAGCGGTGAACCACCGGCTGCCATCCTATTGAGTACAGACCAATACGATAAATCGCCCATGCCCAATATCGGCAATGCCGCCGAAACGGTACGAAATAACTGATCCGGGGTCAATGGCCCCCGCCCCGCTGCCAGTGCTTCCAGTGTTAAGCGCTCCACAATTCCTAAAGCACCCTCAGCCCTAGAAGGAATCCGTTGCAAATGGAACTGAAGCGCGGCTGCCATCACAGGAAGAACAGCAGCATCTTCGCTCAGCAGCCAAGCCTCTATCGGTTCCCTGCCTCCTGCCGCATAAGCCTCCCATGCACGAGCCCCTGCAGCGAGCTCCTCACCGGAAATCGGCTTACGCTCCGGCCACAAGCCGCCAAGCTGCTCCGGTGTCAACTGTCCCAGGCCTCGGAAAGCCACAACGCCGTCAACCTCTACAGCGATAACCCAGCTAAGCTTCGGAGCTTGTCCAAGCTCCGTTTCCGAGCGCCGCAGCCAATACAGCAGTGCCGCAAGCATCGCCTGATCGAACAAATCATATTCGAACCAGAGCACGATTTCCTCGCCTTCTTTTACCGCACTAGTCAGCACCGCTAATTGCGCTTCACACTCGCGAAGATAGCTTTGACTCGGCACGCCAAAATCACGTTCAATCCATGCCGAGCGCTCAATTGTCTCCGCCTGTCCCCACCATTCCAGAGGCGTAGGGCCATCGATCCAGCTCTCTCTCCAAGGCAGAATACGGTCTGATTCAAATCGTCCACTTTGTGCTAATAATGATGCGGCATGATCGCCATTTGTGATGTGAAGCATGTTTATCCATTCCCTTCCATTAATTATATGTTATAATAAACGAACAACAGGTGCAGGGGTGCATAATAATGGATGATTTATTTACGTATTATACAGATGCAATCATGATCATTCATGAGAATCAAGGTGTACGTACAATACATACGATTAATAATGCCTTCACGACTAATACCGGCTTTACGTCTGAGCAACTGGTCGGGCAAGATATAGCTACGCTGCAGCCTAATACCTCCAACACGCTGTGGGAGCTTATTGACCGGCTTTGTGACACCATCTCGGAGCAGAAGAACAGCGCATACGCGGAATGCAATCTTACTGTACAGGAAGATAAGCATATTTTCGCAGAAGTTCATATTCAACAACTTGAAATTATTAACGCCGTCTACTACACCGTGAAACTTGTTGACCGCTCTGAGCACAAATGGATTGAAGAGATGGTGCTGAAACAGAATGTTGTTTCATCGGTCATTTATACAAGCGGCGGCTTAATGACATCGCTTCGCAGCTATCGCAGCTCGATTCCATACGACAGATACAAGCTTTCCCTGAAACATAACAAAGACTTTGTAGTGGAAGAGGACCAACCTCGTGTCCTCAGCTTCTTTCACTCACTCCGTGAAAGCCGCCAGTCAGGTCAAATCACGTACACACTGAAGCTATTTGAAGATCGCTACCTTACGACAGCACTCGTCCAGCCCTTCTACAATGCGGATGAGAGCTTTAAATGCTATGCCATCTTAACGCTTGCCATGAATGCCATTCACTTGTCCAAGTTTGGACAAGCTATCCGCAAACAAACCCAAGCCTTTAAGAGCGAAATGCGCGATGCGGATATCGATCCGGCCTATAAGCTGCGTCTGCTGATGGTGGAGAAGAAGCTTTCGGTCACCCAGCTTGCCGAGAACACCCAAATCTCATTAACAACGATATCCAATATTCGAAACGGTAAAATCAAGAAACCGCAGCGATTAACCGCCCATTTGATCGCGGCAGAGCTCGGTGTGGAGCCGGGGGAAATTTGGGGTGATTAAGATTGTAAAATGGAGCTAAGCGGCTTAATGCGCTTAGCTCCTTTCTTTTTCGGCAACAAGCAGCCAATACCTGCATGCAGACAGAAGGACCGCCCTCATAAGTTGTATTGCACACTTCTGAGACGGTCCTTCTTCAGACGGTTATAGTTTGAACTTCGCTGTCAACTCATTCATCTCAAGCGCAATATCGCTCAGCGAACGGGAGGAAATCGCGATTTGCTCCGCGGATGCCGTCTGCTCCTCTGTCGTAGCTGCCACCGTCATCGCCGTCTCGGAGCTGTTTCTTGCAATCTCCTGCAGACGCTGCATCGAGCTGATGACCTGCTCCGAGCCTGCTGCCATTTGCTCCGACGCTGCTGCCACCTCTTGCACCTGACCGGATACACGCTCCGACGCTGCTGCGATGCCGGCGAAGGATGCTCCCGCTTCACGCACGCTGCGCAGGCCGGCTTCCACTTCTACGGAGCTCGAGCGCATCGTTTCCACGACTGTAAGGGTATCGCTCGTGACATGCTCGATGACTTGCTCAATCTCTTCGATCGCTTGCGACGTTTGAAGCGCCAGCTTCCGAACCTCGTCCGCGACTACGGCAAAACCGCGGCCATGCTCGCCTGCGCGAGCAGCTTCAATCGCCGCATTCAGAGCGAGTAAGTTCGTGTGCTTCGACACTTCACCGATCAGCTTCGAAATGCCGCCAATGTTGCGGGTATGCATTTCGAGTCGGTTAACTTGCTCGGTTGCTTGCTGCACGGTATCGTGAATAGCCGACATACGTACCATTGCCTGCGAGACCGCTTCATGCCCGATCGCTGCCTGACGGCTGGCGTCTGCCGATAAGCTCGCAACAAGCGAGGTCGATTCCGCAATGCGATTGATGCCTTCGCCAAGATCCTGCGTCGTCTTGCTTACTTCCTCGAATCGCTGCAAGGTGACCTCTGTTCCGGCAGCCATCTCCGCAACCGATTCAGCGGCTTGCTGCGACGAGCCTGCGTTCTGCTCCGAGATTGCCAGCATCTGCTGAGAAGAAGAGGCAATGCCTGCCGACGCTTCCTGTACGCCTTGCATGGCGGAGCGCAATTGCAGAATCATACCGGAGAGCGAGTTAAACAAAGCGCCGATCTCGTCCTTATTGCGAATCTTCGGCATCTGCGTAACCAAATTGCCGCTTGCGACTTCATTGACAACGACAGCCGCTTGCTTAATTGGCTTCGATATCGTTCTGCGCACATACCAGGTCAGGAAGATGACCAGAATCGTTCCGACAACCAGCGCAATTTGGCTTGTCCGCAGCGATTGCCCATTAATGGTGATGTTTTGCGCTTTCGCCTCTTCTGCGCCGGTATGGTTGTTACGGACCAAATAATCTATGCTGCTCTGAATCGCCGAATAGGAATGCTCCGAATCTTTCATCAGCGTAACGATCTCTTCGGTGCTCAGCGCTTGCTTGTTGCTCGCGGACACTTTCATCGTCACGTCCTGGTAGCCTTTCCACGCTTCCTCAAGCTTCGTGAACAGCTCCAGATCCGTCTGATCCCCCGCCGTCATAATCGCTTTGTAAGCTGCGAGACTCTCATCGACTTTCTTAACCGTCGCTTCGGTATCGGAGACATATTGCTTCTTCAAGCTTGCATTGGTTTCAAGAAGAATCTTGTACTGCAGCGTGAGCACATGATCCGCCATGTAGTTGATGTTGTTGATCGTTTCGACGCCTACAAGCCACTTATCCGCAATCAGCTTCGTGTTGTCATTAATTTTGGTCATCATGAGGGAGCTCAATACTCCATTCACAAGCAGCAAAAGCAGAACGCTGATAAAGGAAATCATCAGCTTGGCTCCAACCGTAAATCTAACCTTTCCATTCTTCTTCCCCATGTTGATCTCCGCCTCTGCCCCAGATAAGTTAACGCCATTAATTTCAGTAATGTTTCCAGTATACTTGGAAATTGTTCACTTTAATAATTACATTTTTCGACATTTTTCGTTTTCACGAAATGCCAAGTAAAACCTTCATTTTAGCGCCAAATACCTATTTTGTTAATCTACCATATTTTTGCTTAAAGTGAAATAATTAAAGAAAGAAGAATTTTCACTCTCAGCAAAAAAAGCCGCTTCTCTCAACTTTCGAGAGAAGCGGCTTCATCAAAGACATCTAATTGCGATAAGGCTGCAATCCTGCGTTCAACGATTTCGTCTGCGCGTAAACGTCCTGATAGATACGGAACAGCCCTGCATAGGCGCTGACAGCAGCCGGATCCGGATGATAAACAGCAGCGCGTTTGACGAATAGTTCCGCGCAAGCTTCCAAGCTTTCGAACCATCCGCAGCCATAAGCTGCGAGCATCGCCGCACCAAGCCCCGGACCTTGCTCGTTCTCCAAGGATACGACATCCGCACCGAAAATATCAGCCTGCATTTGAAGCCACACGGGGTTCTGCGCACCGCCGCCGATGGAAATGATGGTATCGACCGTTTTGCCGGCTTGTCTGAACAAATCCACCGATTCATTCAGCGAGAACGTAATGCCTTCCATAACAGCACGGGCAAAATGAATCCGTTCATGCGAACCATCGATTCCGATGAAGCTGCCGCGAATGACCGAATCGGCATGCGGCGTACGCTCACCAACTAGGTAGGGAGTGAACAGAAGTCCGTTAGCACCCGGCTTCACGTCGCCAATACCGGCAAGCAGCTCTTCGAACGATTCCCCTTTGGCAAACGTATTCTTAAACCAGCTGAGACTGTAGCCTGCCGCAAGCGTAACGCCCATCGCGTAGAACGCATTCTCTTTCCCATGGTTGAAGAAATGCACTTTGCCGCGGAAATCGTTGCCGCTGCCTTGCTCGAACGAAAGAATGACGCCGGAGGTGCCGATGCTGCACATCGTCAGCCCCTCTTGCAGAATACCGGAGCCAATGGCTCCGCAAGCATTATCCGCACCGCCCGCGAACACCTTCGTGCTCTCGGTTAGACCGGAAGCTGCAGCTTGATCAGGCAGCAATGTGCCGGTCAACGCATGGGATTCCACTAGCGGCGGCGCGAAGGAAGCCGGAAGACCGACCGCTTCGAGCACCTCGCTGCTCCAGCATTTGTTCGCTACATCAAGCAGCAAGGTGCCTGCTGCATCCGAAAAGTCCATGTGCAGTGCGCCTGTTAGGCGATAACGCACATAATCCTTCGGCAGCAAGAACGAAACCGCCTGCGCGAAGACTTCCGGTTCGTGCTTGCGCACCCATAGAATCTTCGGCAGCGTGAAGCCTTCAAGCGCTGGATTACGTGTTACCGTAAGCAGCAGCTCTTGGCCCACTAATGCTTCAATCTCGCGGCATTCCACCGTTGTGCGCGTATCGTTCCATAGAATGGCTTTGCGAACCGGATCTCCTGAAGCATTCAGCAGCACCAAGCCATGCATTTGACCGGAGAAGCTGATGCCTTCAATCGCATCAGCCGGTACGCCGGATTGCTCCACGAGCTCGCGAAGCGCGCCGATTGTACCTTCCACCCAGTCATCCGGCGTTTGCTCGCTCCAGCCGGAGTGTTCATGATACAGCGGATAATCGCGGGAAGCTTCGGCAGCTACAGTGCCGCTCCGATCCAGGAGAAGCGCTTTGACGGCGCTTGTACCAAGGTCAATTCCGATAACATAGGACATGCGTTAATGGACCCCCTCGACTTAAACGCTGTAGATAACTTCGTTCAGCACCAATTTGATCCGCTCAAGACGGCCGGATTCGTTCTTGATCGTGTTGTTTTGCATTGCGTATTGCTCAAGCGATTGCAGTGTAGCGCGGCCGGCAACGATTTCGGCACCGATGCCGTCTTTGAAGCTGCGGTAACGATTGTCCACGATGTTGTCGATGATTTTCTCGTCGATCAGCTTCGCAGCTGCTTTCAGACCCCAAGCGTACGTGTCCATACCTGCGATGTGAGCAAGGAACAAATCCACATCTTCGAAAGAGCCACGGCGTACTTTAGCGTCGAAGTTTACGCCGCCTTTGCCAATACCGCCGGCTTTAAGCACTTCATACATGGTAAGCGTTGTGGAGTACAGATCTGTAGGGAATTCATCTGTATCCCAGCCGAGCAGCAAGTCGCCTTGGTTCGCGTCGAGCGAGCCAAGCATGCCATTGATAGCGGCAACGCGGATTTCATGCTCGAAGGTGTGGCCGGCAAGCGTTGCATGGTTCGCTTCAAGGTTGAGCTTGAAGTATTCTTTCAGATCATACTTCTGCAGGAACGCAATCGTCGTTGCCGCGTCAAAGTCATATTGGTGTTTAGTCGGCTCTTTCGGCTTCGGCTCGATCAGGAATTGAGCGCCAAATCCGATTTCTTTGGAGTAAGCAACAGCCATGTGAAGCAAACGTGCCAGGTTATCGAGCTCAAGCGCCATATCTGTGTTAAGAAGCGTTTCGTAGCCTTCGCGGCCGCCCCAGAATACATAGTTCTCAGCGCCGAGACGTTTACCCACTTCAAGGCTCTTCTTCAATTGCGCACCGGCATAAGCGAACACATCTGCATTCGATGTTGTGCCTGCGCCATGTACGAAACGCGGGTTCGTGAACATATTCGCCGTGTTCCACAGCAGCTTCGCGCCGGAAGCCTTCATGTTCTCTTCCATCAGGTCCACGATTATGTCAAGGTTCTTGTTTGTTTCAGCCAGCGTCGCGCCTTCAGGAGCGATGTCGCGGTCATGGAAGCAGAAGTAAGGAATGCCGATTTTGTTCAGGAATTCGAAGTTCGCTTCAACGCGAGCTTTCGCTTGGTCCATCTCATTAGCGGAATCCCAGCCGCGAACCGCAGTGCCTACGCCGAACGGATCGGAACCTGCTCCAGTGAATGTATGCCAGTAAGCAACCGCAAAGCGCAGATGCTCTTCCATGGTTTTGCCAAGTACTACTTCTTTAGGATTGTAATGTTTGAATGCCAGCGGGTTGTCGGAACCTTTGCCTTCGTACGCGATTTTACCGATATTTTGAAAATAAGCCATGAATAATTCCTCCTAGAATGGATGTATTGAAAACGCTCTTACAGCTATTCTAGCATCATCAAACTTAGTTTGTCTACTAAACAAAGTATGTTTTTTTATTAAAATCCTCCATCCCAAATACAGGCATTCATACCGGCTTGCTCGCATACATTGTACATAGTTTATTTTCTGTATAGGAGGCGAACATGGATGGCCTGCGGCAATTTAGGCGTGGCAAACGATTTTAACGTATTCGTGCTGGGGAACCATACCCAATCCTTCGTCGATTCCGGCGGGCGCGTTGCGGTTGGCGGCAACGCAACCTACAACAGCTACGGTATAGGCAATGCACTTCCCTCATCGACCACGCGTGCCGACTTGATCGTCGGCGGCAATATGAATATTATCGGCGGGACCAATTTCAACGGGAACAGCGTCATCAGCCCTACCGGTACGATAATCAACTACACGATGACGAACAATAACGGCGTTACCGGTCAGCCTTTCCGGGCCACGCCTGTCGATTTTGCAGCGGCCGAGCAATATTTGACCTGTGCTTCAAGCTCCTGGGGCACCCTTAGTCCGAACGGAACCGCCTTCGTCAACTTCGGCCAAATCGTGTTAAGCGGTAACAGCCCTACCCTGAATATTTTCAACATCAACGGCAATAACGTAGCGGGCTCAGGCGTTTCGCTGTCCACCGCAAACGGCATCAATATCATCACGCCGCCCGGCTCCACTGTACTTGTGAATATTTCCGGGACCAATGTCGGCTTCGGGAGCTATGCGATTTTCATCAACGGCGGTCAATCCTCCCCATCGAACGGGGCCGTCATTCTATGGAATTTCTTCCAAGCGCAAAATGCGTTCAACCTCAACCTGTCGATTAAAGGCTCTGTACTCGCACCATTCGCTGCGTGGAGCGCATCCGGATTTGGCAACATCGACGGTACGATTGTCGTCGATTCGCTGACGAATACGACAGGCTCGATCGAAGAGCATCATGTCCCATTTACAGGCTGCTTGCCGGAAGTGTTCTGTACGCCAAGGGTGAAGATCGAGAAGACCGTCAATGGAGGCAGTTCCGTAAGCGGTCCTCCGGGAACTCCTCTTACCTATGTCATTAAAGTTACGAACACAGGCGCCGGCACATTGACCAATGTCCACATTACCGATCCAGAGCTGTCGTTTGATCAAACGATCATGGAACTCCTGGCCGGGCAATCAGCAACGTTTACCATCCAATCCGTGATCAAGCCCGGTGCCCCTGGTACCAGCTACTTAAATACCGCTACGGTACAAACGGCCCAAACACCTCCGCTATCCACATCCGTTACCATCAACATAACCGGACCGATAAACGCCCAATTGATTAAATCCGTACAGCCTACCTCGGCTATGCAGGGTGATACGGTCACGTATACCTTTACACTTGTCCTACCGGATGCGGTTACCTTGCAGAATGTGCATCTGGTCGATCCGGTCCTTGGCCTGGATGTGACGTTTCCGACAGCGACGAATGGGCAGCTGACGACCGTGCCGTTCGTCATTCCGCCAAACGCGCCGATTGGCAGCAACTTCGTGAACACCGCCACATTGACGGCAAGCAATTTACCTCAAACCCTCACCGCTATGGCTACTGTATTCATCACCGAAACGCCGTCTGTCGTATTAACCAAGTCAGCGGATACTGCCACTGCAGTACCGGGCCAAACCATAACGTACACCCTTACCGTCAGCAATGAATCGAAAGCAACGACACTGTTCGATCTCGTGCTGACAGATCCGCTGCTTCAGGTCAATCAAACGATTGCGAAGCTCGATCCGCAAACGACGGTCGTTTTTCATGGCATGTATACGGTTCCCGCCGGAACACCTGCTGGCACGGTCATTCACAATACCGCGACACTCGTCTCTTCGCTTGGTACACAAACGGCGAGTACGGATGTCACCATCCTCGCTGCCCCCAGCGTCACAATAACCAAAACACCAAGCGCGACGCTGGTAACCCCGGGCGAAACCGTCTTCTACGACATTACGGTAACCAATACGGGCAACATCCCGCTTACCGATGTCTTCATTACCGACCCGGTATTGTCCTTCTCCGTCACGGTGCCTATTCTTCCGGTTGGCGGCAACTATGTCGCAAATGCCTCTTATTTGGTTCCGCTTGGTACGCCGGCTGGGACGAAGATCATCAATACCGCAACCGTAATAACCGATCAAACTCCCGCAATTTCTGCAACGGCCGAAGTGGTTGTCGCAGCGGTATATAGCTTATCGCTGGATAAGAAAGCGGATGTGAGTACAGCCGTACCCGGGCAAATAATCAACTACACCATTACGGTCACGAATACTTCCAATGCCGATCTGACAAATGTCACCATTACGGACGATCTGCTGTCCTTTACGGAAACGATCGCGACTTTCCCTGACGGCGCTACATGTATGTATGACATTCAATACACAGTTCCTGCTGGCACGCCTGCCGGGACCATCTTGACGAACACCGCAACAGCCGACTCTGATCAGACCGAGCCGACAACGGCAACGACGATGGTTATTATCGCGGCCGTTCCATCGCTTAACTTAGCCAAAGCCGTCGTGCCAACCAGCGGTCCGGCGGGTACGCCACTCACCTATACGTTTACCGTCACCAATACCGGTAACACGAGCTTGACGCAAGTCCGCGTTCAAGATCCTCTTCTTGGCGTGGATACTACGATTCCGCTTATCGCGCAAGGCGGGCAGGCCGTGTTCAACGTCCCATCCGCAATTCCGGCTTTGCCGCCGGGAACGATCATTCATAATGTGGCTAACGCAACATCAACCGAGACGCCGACTCCGGTGTTCGCCGACGCTTTTGTAACCGTCGGTACGCCGCCGACCATTTCGCTCACCAAGGTCGTAAGTCAGCCTACCGCGCTTCCGGGAGAAACGGTCACATTCACGATTATGCTGACGAATACGTCAGCGGTCGTATTAACGAACGTGCTGCTCGTTGATGAGTTCTTCAATTTGGACTATACGTTCGACAGTCTCGCACCGGGTGAATCCCGAACGATCCATGCAGATTTCACCATTCCGCTTGAGGCACTTGGAGGAACCGTGTTTGTGAATACCGTAACGGTCTCCTCCGACCAGACGCCTCCGGTTTCCGCATCAGCTTCCGTTACCACCGAGAATGTGTTTGATATGACGATTACGAAGTCGGTCAATTTCGCAACAGCCTTGCCGGGTCAAACCATTACGTACACCATCGAGGTTGAAAATACAGGCAACGTACCCCTCTTCAATGTTCAGGTGTCGGACCCCGTCCTTGGCCTGCAGACCGTGATTACGGAGCTTGATCCTAACACGGTTCGGACGTATATGATTCCGTTCACCATTCCGGAGGATGCCATTCCCGGCTCGACGATTGTGAACACAGCGACTGCGAGCAGCATACAGACCGGCGATCGCACGGCAAGCGCCACGGTCGAAATACTGCCGATTCCCGCCGGAGATATTAAAGTGCAGAAGCTTGTCAGCACGTTAACCGCTGATCCGGGCGAAACGATCTTTTATACGATTATTGTGTTTAACGACTCCGGCGCGCTCGTGACCAATATTCTTATTACGGACCCTGTCCTTGGGATCAGCGAGACATTGGCTGAACTGCCGCCACAAAGCGCCTATACACTCAGCGTGCCTTATACGGTTCCGCTTGGTACACCCGGAGGCACGTTAATCGTCAATTCCGTCTTCGTCGATGCGCTCGGTGAAACCCAGACGGCCACTGCAACAATCACGGTGAACGGGATTCCGTCAGTCACTTTGACCAAGACGGCCAGTCAACAGACCGCCTTGCCGGGTGACCTTATTAACTACACCATTACGGTCACGAATACCGGCAACGTACCGCTGACGAATGTATCGGTTACCGATCCGACACTTGGCTTTGCGGAATTGATTCCATTGCTCGCGATCGGCCAAAGCGTGCCATCCATCGTGCAATTCCTAGTCCCTCCCGTGCCTCCCGGAACGGTCATTACGAATACGGCATCTGTCGTCTCGGATCAAACTCCGACGCCGGCCACGGCATCCGCATCGATTAGCGTAAATACGCCGGCCAGCATTTCCATTACGAAGTCGGTCAGCCCTGCTTCGGCCGCTCCGGGCGAAACCGTTACATTCACGATTGAGGTCATCAATACTTCAGCAATTGATTTAACGAATGTGATGCTTACCGATGAGCTGCTTAGCTTATCCATTGTTGCTCCGCTCATTCCTGCAGGAGTGACACGAACCGTTACGGTCGATTACGTGATTCCTGCGCAAACGGCTGCAGGCACAATTATTGACAATGTCGCAACCGTAACCTCAGACCAGACGCTGCCCGCTTCCGCCGACGCTGCCGTTACCGTGGCCGCTGCTCCTTCCATGAGTTTAGAGAAACGTGAGAGTACGAGAACCGCCACCCCTGGACAGATCGTCAATTATTTGATCACGGTCACCAATACAGGCAACGTTGCTTTAACCGGTGTTCGGTTAACGGATACCTTACTCAATCTGAATGAAATCATTTCGCAGCTGGAACCTCAACATTCTGTTCTACTGAACGTTCCGTATCTAGTCCCTCTCGGAATACCTGCGGGAACCAAAATATTCAATACCGTTGTGGCCGTCTCTGACCAAACCACCCCGCAAGAGGCCATGACGAATCTGGATATTTTGCCGGTTTACTCGCTTGATGTTCGGAAGACTTCGGCGCAAACGGAAGTGCTGCCGGGAGGAACGATTTCGTTCGAAACGACGGTAACCAATACCTCCAATGCGATTTTGACGAATTTGGTGTTAAGCGATCCGCTGATTGGCATCATTGAAACGATCAGCACCTTGGATATCGGTGATTCCTTTACACTTCGATCCAACTACATCGTACCAGCGGGCACATTGGCGAACACCATTATCACCAACGTTGTGACGGTAACTTCCAGCGAAACACCGCCTGCCGTCGCGGAGAGATCCGTGCTCGTCCTTCCGCAGCCACGGCTTGATTTGACCAAGAGACTGCCGATTATCGGAATTCCGGGCGGCAAGCTACGAATGGAACTGTTCTTCATCAACAGCGGAAACGTCACCTTGCATCATATTCATTTGGCCGATTCAGCAGCCCGGTATGACTTCCATCTGGATGAACTGACGCCTGGCGCGAATCAACGAGGATCACTGTGGTTCATCCTGCCTCAGGATGTACAGATCGGTTCCCAAGTCGCCAACACGGCTGTGATCAGCTCGAACGAAACGGCTCCTTCCGAGGCGCGCGCGCTCGTTACGGTCGTAGGTCTGCTTGTCGAGAAAACATCAAGTGCCATCTCCGTTGTTGTCGGCGATCGCATCACGTATTCACTTGTTGTTCGAAATCCGACGCCATATGCGGCACACAACGTAGTACTGCGAGATCCGCTTCCGATGGAAGCCGCCTTTATTCCGGGCAGTGTATCGGTCAACGGCGAACGGCTGCCTGATGCTACTCCGGGCTTCCCTGGAATTCCAATTGGCACGATACCAGCCGGTACATTCGCGACGGTTTCGTTCAAGGCTAGGGTAAAACTGGAGCCGCCGGGCCACAAATTAGAGAACCAGGCGCATGCCAGCTTTACGTTCTCAGAAGGCGGACATTCGGTCAGCGGCACAGCGGAGTCGAATGTGTGGATCGTTGAGGTATACGACGACGAGGAATAAAAAAAGTGCAACTTCATCTTCCGCGTGGTAAAATCGTACCCAAATCATCCGCAAGGCGGATTCGGGGGACGTTATGGCCATTAAGAAGACCGGAGATTTGACCTTAGTCAAACAAATGAATACAGCAATCGTGCTGGAGGCGGTGCTTCGTCACGCGCCTCTTTCACGTGCCCAAATATCAGAGCGGACCGGGCTGAACAAAGCGACGGTGTCGAGCCTCGTGCAGGATTTGATCGACCGCCATCTCGTGCTCGACATCGGCCCCGGTGAATCGAGCGGCGGCCGCAAGCCGTTTCTCCTCTTATTCCATGCCCGTGCGGGTTACGCGATCGGCATTGATCTTGGGGTTAATTATATCCGCGGCATCTTGACGGATCTGGAAGGCGCCGTCGTGCTCGAACGCGAGCTGACCATCGACAATCACGAGGCCGATATTGTGCTGCCGAAGCTGATGGATTGCATCGAAGAGCTGAAGTCATCCATGCCTGCGAGTCCTTACGGTCTAGTTGGCATTGGGATCGGCGTGCCAGGGATCGTCAATGGCGAGGGCACGATCTTATTCGCCCCTAACTTGTCTTGGCCGCAGGTTCCGCTACGGGCGATGATCGAGGAACGCTTCGGTGTGCCGGCCACGATCGACAATGAAGCGAACGCCGGGGCGCAGGGTGAGCAGAAATACGGCGCCGGACGCGGCATTGCGAATCAGATTTATGTCAGTATCGGGATCGGGATCGGGACGGGCATTATTTTGAACAAGGAGCTGTACAAAGGGGCGGCCGGCTTCTCCGGTGAGCTTGGCCATCTCTCCGTTATGGCGGATGGCACGCCATGCCGCTGCGGCAACCGCGGCTGCTGGGAGCTGTATGCCTCCGAGAACGCGCTGCTTGAACAGGCGGAGCCGCTTGGGCTTACGGATTTGGATGCTCTTATCGGCGCGGCCGAAAAAGGCGATGAGCAAGTCATCGCCCTGTTTCATCGTATCGGGGAATGGATCGGAACGGGGATTGCGAACATCGTCAATGTGTTCAATCCGAATGTTGTGATCATCGGCAACCGGATGCGCCGCGCGGAACCGTGGATTCGCGATGCCGTCGCCGCTACGGTCGGCAGCCGCGCGCTTGCTTATCACCGGGAACAGTTCCGCCTGCTCTATGCGGAGCAAGGTGACAAGTCTGCTGTGCGGGGAGCCGCTCATTATGCGATTTCCGCTTTTTTGACCAAGATGAAGGAGAGCTGATGTACAGCTTTTCGCTCCCTTCGCCTAGACGGCCAGAATGATTTTACCGTATTGAATTTCACCTTTCACAAGCCGCTGGAAGCTTCTCGGTCCTTCCTCCAGCGGTTTTTCTGTTGTCCAGCCTTCCTCGGTCACTTTCCCTTCGCTCAGCAGCTCCAGTGCATCGGCGAAATCCTGCGGCGTATAGCAGAATGAACCGAGTACATTCGTCTCGCAGCGAATCATATCGTTGATCGGAAGCGGCGACTCAGCGCTGCCGAGCCCGATATTCATGATCGTACCGCCGGTATTGACGATTGCCTTCGCCAGGCTTCGCGTTACGCTGAACCCTGCCGCATCGATGACGATATCAATGCCTTTGCCGTTCGTCGCCTGCCTCATAGCAGCAAGGGATGAATCGCTTGTGCTGTCTACTGCGCCGTCGAAGCCCATTTGTGAGACCAGTTCCAGCCGCAGCGGATTGTTATCAAGCACGAACACTTTGCCCGCTCCCAGCAAACGTGCCGTAAACGCACAAAGCAATCCGATTGCCCCTGCTCCGATAATGGCCACATTGCCAAACGGAACAGTCGCCATTGCCCGCCTGGTTGCGCGCAGGGAGCATGCCAAGGGCTCGGCCAACGCAGCTCGGCGATAGGAGAGCGCATCTTGAATGCGCACCACTTGTGCCGCCGGCACTGCAATTTGCTCCGCATAAGCACCGGGACGGTGGATGCCGATAATTTGTCTGCGATCGCATAGGTTATACTGCGCGCGAACACAGCGCGGGCATGTTCCGCAATGGATAAGCGGGTTCACGACAACTCGCTCGCCTACCGCGAAGCTTGCAGCAGCGCCGATAATTTCACCGGCAAATTCATGGCCCATCAGCAGCGGCGGATGCCGCAAGCTGTTATGCCCGAGATACCCCTCCAGGTCAGATCCGCAGATGCCCGCATGGCTGACTTTGATGACGACTTCCTGCTCCTTCGGCTCCGGTAAAGCCAAATCAATGAACGACATTTGCTCCGGTCCTGTCCACATGACTGCTTTCATGGCCATCTCCTCTTTCCCCTATTACATGATCAGTGCGCCGCCGTCGACAGCAAGCAAAGCACCGGTGACCCACTCTGCATCCGGCGATGTCAGATAAACAATGGCCTTCCCGAGATCGCTCGGTCGTCCCCCGCGTCTGGCCGGTAAATTCGACGCCCATTCATCGCTCTGTACTCCGGCTTGCTTGCGCTGCTCAAGATTAATATCCGTAGCCACACCGCCGCATAGAATCGCATTGACTCGGATGCCGTACTTACCAAGCGCGTTTGCCATCGACGAGGTTAGCGAATTCATGCCGCCTTTGCTTGCCGCATAATGCACCTGCTCGGGTCCGCCCCGCATCGTCGTGACCGTGCTGATATGAACGATCGCTCCCCGCCCTTGCTCCCGCATCACTGCCCCGGCAGCCTGCGAACAGAAGAAAGCGCCTGCCAGATTGACGGCAATCGTCCGATTCCACGTCTCTTCCTCGATAGCGAAGAAATCGCGAAATGGGCAAATGCCCGCATTATTGACTAGAATATCGATGCGGCCATATCGCGATTTCACATCGCTGACCATGCGATCGATTTCCGCCTTAACCCCAATGTCCGCGCCAATCGCCTCTGCTTGCCCGCCGCGCTGCCGGATCTCGGCAACCACCTCTTGGGCAGCTTCCTCATGACTGGTGTAATTCACGATAACCGTCGCTCCCGCAGCGGCAAGCTCCCCGCAGATTCCCCTGCCGATGCCGCGGCTTCCGCCGGTTACAATTGCGACTTGCCCCTGCAATTTCCCGCTCAAGCTCAAGTCCAAGTTCAAGGTCGATTCCCCCTCACCCATCCATCCGGATACCGTTCCAATATCGCCGCATCATGCCCAGGCAGCAAAATATCCGCTTCCCGCTTCAATCGGCGAATCGCATATACGCTGTCCTCCGCACTGAACCCGAATCCGATCGGATGCTCTCGCTCCAAATTTTCGTACAAAAATGCAACATCGCCGGTAATGGCGGCTACGCCGCCCTCCATTTGAATCAGAACCGCTTGCGAGCAGCGTGTATGTCCGCCCACATGGATAACCCGAATACCCGGCACAATTTCAGCCTCGTCCGGCACGAGCGTAAGCTGTTCTTTCATTTCGTTGTCCATGTACCGAAGGAGGGCATGGGGGAACGTATCGAAGATCGGCACGCCACGTTCGACTGCAAAATCCCAGCCTCTGCGATTCACGTAGATCTTGGCGTTGACGAAGAGCGGAATGTTGGCGATATGGTCATAATGCAGATGCGTCAGAATGACCGTATCGATATCCTGAGGCTGCAAGCCATCGCATTTTGCAAGCAGCGATATCGTATCTTCACCCTCGGCGACCGGGAAACCGGCATGACTATTCTGATCGAGTCTATGAAACGCCTCACCGTATTCGCCGCCGTAGCTGAGCTGATGCGTACCGCCCATCCCAGTATCCACAAGGATGTTCCGTCCGGCACCTTGAATCAGCCAGAAATAGCAATTGACATGCACCTGCTCCCCGAACCCTTCCATGAATAGAAAAACCGGTTTCGGCGCGCTGTGCGTCGCGGTTCGCAAGCATTTGATCGTATAGACGCTCACTTGGGATGCCTCCTATCTAGTCAGCTCATCAAGCACTTCAAGTGCCCCTTCGCGCAGCGAAAGTCCGGTGCCAATGCATTCCGGCAGCGTAAACCATCCGTCCTGCGGCAGCTGTACGCCATCGAACACGACGTCGTAGTTGGTTTTATCCGCACCATGGTAATAAGCAAACTCCGCATACGGAATGTTCACCTGCGCGAAAATCAGATGCAGCGCCCAAGGCTGCAGGCCTCCTGCATGCGGAATAACTTCCAGATTGCATGCGGATGCCATCGTGCAAATTTTGCGCGCTTCCGATACCCCGCCGACCCAGCAAATGTCCGGCTGCAGAATTTGAGCTCCGCGCGCTTGAATCAGCTGTTGGTAGCCGTAACGCGTATATTCGTGCTCGCCTGTCGCAATAGCGGAAGTGATGACTTTGCGGTTGAGCTCCGCGTAGCCGTCAATATCGTCCGGCGGCAGCGTCTCTTCGATCCATTTGACGCGGTAAGGTGCGACCAGCTCCGCCATCCGAATCGTATATTCCACATTCCACGCCATATAACAGTCCAGCATAATTTCCATATCCGGACCCAAAATATCCCTTGTTTCCGCCACCAGCGCCACATTGCGCTTCATGCCCTCCCAGCCCGAGGACGGACCGTACGGCATGGCGAGCTTTTGGCCCATGAAGCCGCGGTCTTTGATTTTGGCGGATTCATTTCCTGTGACATAAGCCTGCACTTTGTCCTTCGTTGCGCCGCCCAAGCTGACATAAAGCGGCTCTTGCCTGGCTTTGGCAATCAGATCCCACAACGCCAAATCGACCGCGGAAACGGCCATGATCGGAATGCCTTTACGACCGTAAGGCAGCGTGATTTTGAACATCATGTCCCACAGTTTCTCGATTTGAAAAGGATCCTTCCCCAGCAATATGCGGCTGATATGCTCGTTAATGATCGACGCCGTCGCCATGCCTCCGGTGCTCTCGCCGAACCCCTCGAGTCCATTGTCGGCAATGATCTGCACGATCACACGGCCTCCCATGCCAAGCCAGCTGGACCTGCGGTCGAAGTATTCCGGGTAATTGGACATCGGATTCGCAATTACCGTTTCCGACAACCAGGAGCCCTCCGTATTGACGCTCCCCTGCCTCACTTGCTGGGCATGAGCTTTCTCACCATTCACAATAAAGACGCGTACATGCTCGATTTTCATTCAAGCAGCCTCCTCTTGATCTGTTAATTGGGTGATTCTAGCACCTGGCAGTTGCGTGCATATAAGCGTTTACAAAAACATGGCATGCCAAAAAGCATCAAGCATCCTGAGGATTTCTGCTTGAGTGATTCCATTCCGATTCGGCGGCGGTGAGCTGAGCGTTTGAACAGTGTGGGAGTCTGATTTGCTGCTGGTTGGGTGGTGGTCTGTGAGGTTGCATGAGGTAGGAGCAGCGCTGGGCTCCTATTAGGGGTGGCAGCCCAGCGCCGCTTTCGAATTAAGTATACAATGTATGTTATTTAGTTTCAATAATAGTTTTATTTTGAATATAGGTATACTTTTATTAGGTTGCGAAGTAATGCGTGGTACTGCTGCGAACCAGCAGCTTTGGTACAATTTCCTCTTTCACAAAAGACTCTTCGATCGCCTTTTCACTCCATGGCTTCAGCAGTAACTCAACGGCGCGCTTACCCATCCGCTCCGTATTCTGATTGACCGTTGTGAGCGCCGGCGAGGTGTAGCGGCTTTGAATGACGTCGTCATAGCCGACAATGCTGAGCTCATCGGGAATGCGCAGCCCGAGCTCTTTGCCAGCGCGAATGGCGCCGAAAGCCTTGTAATCGCTCGTTGCGAAGATCGCTGTCGGCTTGTTCTCAAGCGCCAGCAGCTGCTTGGCACCCTCGTAGCCCATCTCCTCCAGCTCTTCGTTGGCCTCCATCACCGATACCAGCGACTCATCGAAGGCGATTCCGTGCTGAGAGAGGGCGAGCTTGTAACCTTGCAGGCGCAGCGAGAATTCTTGGTTGATGTCCATTAGGGAGTGGCCCGTTACGATGATGCCGATGCGCTTGTGTCCAAGTGAAATCAGATGCTCGGTGGCCAGGTAGCCGCCCGTCAGATTATCGACGATGACATACGGAATTTGAAGCTGCGGGAAGTAAAAGTGAGCCAGCACCATGCGCAGGTCGGCTTCTTTCCACGCTTTCAGTTGGGAAATCAGTATATTTTGAGCGCCCGGTGCGCCAGGCAGCACGATAGCTCCGACCAGCGGATTCGACTCGATTCCATCGCTTTCGCTTACGTCGAGCAGTTGGAAACGGATGTCATGTTCTTCGCAAGCTGCATGAATGCCGCTAATAAAATTGGCATAAAACGGATGGTTAAACAGATGCGGCGAGGCGGACGGATGAATCAGCACAATTTGCTCGAGCGCAATTTTGCCGCCCTCCGAAGCTTCGGCTTGCTGCGGGTCTCGCAGCTGAATGAACGTCCCTTTGCCACGAATGCGGACAACGAGCCCTTCATTGACGAGTTCGCTGAGCGCGCGTCGCGACGTAATTTCGCTCGTCTCGTACAACTTGGCCAGCTCGATCTGCGTCGGTATCGCATCTCCGTCCTTCAATTGGCCGTTGCCGATCTTCTCTTTAATGTCTTCCACAATAAACTTGTAAAGCGGCATTGTCTCTCTCATCCCAATACACCCCTTCTGCCGGTTCCTACCCAATGCGCGGACAGTAAATTATACTTATAAATCTCTAACTTGATTATATAGTATACTTTATCAAAAAACCAAGTAAAAGTTAGTGGTTATTCTTCATGATGAGGTCCTGAGGTGGAGCGGCATGAGATAGAGATAACACGACAAGAGCGGTAACTGGTTCCCCTCTTGCGCTCGCAACTAACCTTTCTAGCTCATCAACGGTAACTGGTTCCCTCTTTATCCGAGTCTCGCTCAATGTAGATCCCTAGACAAGCTACTTGTCTATTGAGCCACTCCGGCGGCGGATCGCTGCTTCCCTGTAAGCCATGCCGAGCTGCCCTCAACTCACACAAAAAAAAAAGTGACCGAGCAGGATCTACTCCTCCTGCCCAGCCACTTTGTCTGCTTACCATCAACTCTCCGCCGCCAACTTCTATGGCGTATTCGTCAGCCAAATATAATCGACGTTCATCGTGCCCGTTGTCGAGAATGGGTCGAAGCGCAGGGATTTAATCGTCCCACTCCAGCCGGCCACGGTACCCATGTCGATCGTGTACTCGGTGTAACTGCCCATATTCGCAGCTGTCGTGAATGTCTTGGACTTGGCTTCATTCCAGGTCGAATCAGCGTTCGTGATGAAGAAGAACTTCGCGCCGGTATCGGCCGTATTGTTCTTCAAGCGGATCTTGAGATAACGATAAGAAGAAGCGATACCGAGGTTATTCGGGCCAACGGAATAGGGATCTCCGCCACTCGAAGTGATCGTCCAAATCCCGCTCGATACGCTGCTGCTGATTTGATTCGTGTTGCCCCAGCCGTCCGTGCTGCCCGCCGTTGCAAAATCCCACTGCGCCGCGATGCTCGAAGCCGTGTAGGCGACTGCCGGTGACCAGCTTACATTATCGTACTGGTTGCTGCCCGCTGAACCGCTCGTAATTTCGAATCGAATCTCATCTCCCGCAGCGACCGTAACGCCATCGAGGTTGCTCTCATAACCGAAGCGGTCATTGTACGCGATGCTTTGGTCGCCTCCAGCCGGCCAAATGCGTGTGCCATTCTTCGTGATGCGGGCAACGACGCCGTCCCCGCCGGCGATGACGGATTTCAGCACGCGGCCGCGAATACTGACCGTTCCGCTTGTTGGCGCCGTCCATGCGCGGGCAACGATTTTGCCGACTCCGGTGTCTGGATGCATTTCAAATTGAGAAACCTGCGGCACATTCGATACGGAGGAAGCCTGCCAAATGTTACCCGCTGTATCATAGTAGCCGAGGTTGCTCCACGTCGAGCCGTTATAGGCTTTATACGACCAATTGCTGCTCCCTTGCGTGGCGCTAAACTGCTTGGCTGCATGATAGATATTGCTGCTGTTTGTAATTTGGAGGTTGTTGGTGAGCGTAAAACCGCTGTAATTAGCACCGTCCTGATACAAGAAATTGTTTGGCTCCGAATACAGATTGTCGCGGATCGTTCCGCTTGGTGTATCGGAGTTGCCTGCACGGCGGAAGGAGCCGCTGCCGTTGTTAATGAAAACATTGCCGCCTGCCACGCTGTTCGTCTCCAAACCGAGGCCCGGATGGATCGCCAAATAAGAGATACCGGCACCTGCGTTGCCCGCAATATAGTTATTGTTGATTTGCAAATTGTCTGTGCAGCACTCATAGTCGAAGGCCACTTCGTCCGGTGAGGATGTGTTCGGCACGTTCGTGAACATGCTGTTCAGAATGTACGAGTCGCTTACAAAAGCAATATAGATCGCAGCCGTTCCCGTATCCGAGTGACAGCCGCCTTCTCCATCGAGCTTCGAGTTAATCATGGTTAAATACCGAACGGATGTCAGCCGCATGCCATCATCGCAACCGGTGCCTCCGCCCGCATTGTCGCCATGCATGTTGAGATTGTTCATCAACACATGCTCCGCTGCCTTGTGGCCGGTAGCATTCATATATCCGGAGTTGTACCAGTCGATCGATATCGTATCCAAGTTGCGTGTGCCTTCAATCGTATCGAATGTGACGTTATCTACAATGTAGGTGCTGGCGGGGTTCGAAGCGTTGAAGGTTTTGGAGGTGAACTCAATCCCTGCCGAGTTCCAGATGGCATCCCCCGTAGAATCATTGCCGCTGCCTGATCCTTGATGAATGCCGTAGATGTCATGAAAGTATAAGTTCGTGAAGGACAAATCATTATGCCCCGCTGTCGAAAAGGTAACTAGAATGCCCGTTCCGGCGCTGCCTACCTCCAAATTGTTGATTTTCCAATAGCTTGGATTCGTCAGCTTAATGCCGCGATCGCTTTGGCTGCCGTTGCGGATGATTTTCGCTTTAGCGGTGCCGCCGTAGGAATCGATCGTAATGTAGTTTGTCGAGGTGCCTTGCCCGGTAACCGTCATTTGCTGGTTGCAAGTGACGCCGCTCTTGAGCAAAATACGGTCGCCGGCGCTCATCGTACCGATGCTGTTTATCGAGTTAAAGCTGTTGTAAGGGGATACCTGCGTGCCCGTTCCATTGGATCCGGCAGAGCAATCCACATAATAGTCCGCTGCACTCGCCTTCGCGTTCCATACAAAGAAACAACAGAGTACAACAATTGCAAACAGCATTGCCTTCAGCAATTTCGATCCGAAAGTCAGCCTTATCGATAGAGCCATCCAATCTCCCTCTTCCCTTTTCGAATAGTCGCCTCACATCCGTGGAGTAAACGCTTCCAAAACAGAATCAGAAATCACTGCCGTGTATTAATGACCTCCTTCCATCCGTCGATTATTTAAGTATACTAATTAAACTTAATGTTCCGACTATCAATACTTTAACACGCCGAAACCTAACAATAAATATACTTTGATAAATTTTCCTTACCCTCATCACAAACAAAAAACCTCAATGCCCTATTCACGGCATCGAGGTTTCTTCATTAAACAAGGTGGGATTGATAGATGCACTTCATAAGCTCGAACGTAGCTTTCGTATCGGCCCATGCGCGATGCGGCCGTTCATTTTGAATGCCGAAACGATCGCAAAGGGTTGATAAATCATAGCTCTCAACGGGAAGCTTTAACTGCCTTGCCTGCTTAATCGTGCATAACAGCTTGCCTTTCCAAACTCGAATATTAGCTCTGTCACACATCGCCTTCAACACGCGATAATCATACTGCACATTATGACCGACGAGCACCGGAGTACCCGCGAGGAATTTGTTCAATTGTTTCACGGCTTGAAAGGAAGTCGGCATATCGGCAACATCTTCATCGGTAATGCCCGTGAGCTCCCTAATTTGTTTGGGAAGCTTCAGCTTGGGATTCACCAGTGTTTGGAATCGATCAATGATTTGTCCGTTCTTAAATTTCAAGGCGCTGATTTCAATGATTTTGGCATACTCCACGATAGGCGAAGTGGTCTCAAAGTCCAGCACAACACCTTCTTCAGGCATCGTAAGCTCCGTGTAGTAATCGTACTTCTTGGGTTTCTCCTTCACTACAACAGGAGGATTCAACTGTGCTGCAGCGATCACCGCAACCGGGTAGCCCTTGAGCACGCCTGGCTTTATCTGATCGACAATGCTAATGTCATGGAGCAGATCAAGCCGGTCGGTATAGGAATCACAGCTAGTTGGAGCATAAGAAACAAACTCATCCAGCATGACGGAGACCTGTTCCTTATTTGCTAAACCGTGCAAGGAAAGAGCCGACTTTGAAACAGCAAGCTGAATCCCGTAGCTTCGGTATGTGCGATGCAGCAAGCCAACGACTTTATGAAGCCCGCTCCAAAATCCATAATCCGCCCTGCCTTCCCCCACGTTGAGCGCCATATAGCCCTCTTTGACTCCGGGAATGCAGCAATAAAACATCAATCGCGTCTCGGAATTATGTTCATAGAGCTTCGCAGCTAGAATAATGGTCCTGTACATCACAATCACCTGCCGATTTATAAACTGATTCTGCTGCTAGTGACTTAATCTCATACGGTTGTCCTTATTATAAGGCAAAAAAGAAGCAGCCTCCTCCTTTTTTTGAGGAAACTACTTCTTTTCATAAGCTTTACTCTATAGTCGGAGAAGATCGCTTAGAATGCGGAAGTCCATCCTGCATCTGCCGTAACAACCGTTCCGTTCAAGAAACTCGAATCATCGGAGGCCAAGAACAAAGCAACCTTAGCAATTTCTTCAGCCGAACCCGCACGTGGAATCAATCCTTGCACTGCCTGCGAACGGCTGAGGCCGAACTCATTGATGTTCTTCATCGAAGATGCGATGTTCGTAATAACCGCTCCCGGCGCGATCGCATTGCAACGAATCCCTTGTTTCGCATACATAAAGCCTGTATTCTTGGTCAAGCCGACAACCGCGTGCTTAGAAGCCGTATAGATCGCACCTGCGTGTCCGCCATTATAGCCGCCGGTAGAAGCCGTATTGACGATGACGCCTTTGCCTTTCTCAAGGAAAATTGGAATCGCTTTGCGCATAGCCCTCATGACGCTTTTGGTATTGATGTCGAATACGCGATCCCACTTCTCATCTAGTATATCCGCCACTGGCTCAAACCCATCCATAATGCCCGCATTGTTAACCAGAATATCGAGAGTGCCATACTCGTTAACGGCAGTTTCAATCATTCCTTCAATGTCTTCCAGTACCGCAACGTTAACTTGAATCGCCTTAGCAACTCCTCCGTTACTTACGATCTCTTGCGCAACTTGCTCCGCACCTTCAAGGTTAAGGTCGGCGACAATCACCTTCGCGCCTTCCTTTGCGTACAATTCGGCGATTGCTTTCCCCATTCCTGATGCTGCTCCAGTGACAACGGCTACTTGATTTTGAAGTTTCATGGATGATCTGCTCCTTGTTATCGATTAGATACAGTAACTGGTTTAGGTTCTAAATTAATTGCTGCTGCTGCCTTCTCTTCGACAGCCTGACCTGTACGTTTAATGAAGAAAGATAGCAATAGTCCGATAACGCCAATGCCAATAATGACTAGATACGCATCGTTAATTCCTTGAATGGACGACTCCATGATCATATGCTCCTGTGTAGCATCTCCGCCGGCAGTCATCATATCCTGCAAATGAGTCTTCGTTCTGGTCGTCATAACGGTAACCAGCAAGGAGGTACCGATTGCGCCAGCTACTTGCTTAATCGTATTGGAGATGGCTGTACCATGCGCATTGAGTCTGGCAGGCAATTGGTTCAAACCGGCTGTTGTAATCGGCATGAGGAACATCGCCATACCGAAACGTCTTCCTGTGGACATCAGAACCAGATACGTATAACTGGTTGAATCGGTCAGATTCACGAAGCCAATTGTGGTTCCGATCGTAATTGCCATCCCGATAATGGACAGCCACTTCGCTCCAAATTTGTCGAACAATCTTCCTGTGATCGGCATCATAACGCCCATCAGAAGCGCACCTGGCAGCATTAGCAAACCAGACTCCAGCGCTGTGTAACCACGTGCATTTTGCAAATACAGAGGCAGAAGCATCATATCCGCATACATCACCATCGTAACCGCAATATTAATAATGGTCGTCAGTGAGAACATACTATATTTGAACGTCCGAAGTTCAAGAAGCGGTTCCTTGGAGACCAGCTGTTTCCATGTGAACAGAATCAACGCGATCACACCAACAACGATCGAAAGAATAACTTCCGTGCTTGACCAACCTTTACTTCCTGCGCTGCTGAAGCCGTATAGTACGGCACCAAATCCGACTGTGGAGAGCAGTACACTCCATAGATCGATTTTAGGAAACTGTCGTTCAGCCACATTTTTCAAGAAAACAAAAGCGACTGCAATTACGATTACTGCGAGTGGAATCATGCCATAAAACATCGTGCGCCATGAGAAATGCTCCATCACATAACCGGCTAATGTAGGCCCAATTGCAGGAGCGAAAATAATAGCAAAACCGACCATCCCCATTGCTGCTCCCCGTTTGTCAGGAGGGAAAACCGTCAGGATTACGGTCATAAGAAGCGGCATAATAATTCCGGCACCGGCAGCCTGGATCAAACGGCCTGCAAGCAAAACATCGAAGTTAGGTGCTACTGCCGAAACGATCGTACCCCCGAGAAAAATAATCATTGCCGTCTGGAACAGCTCACGCGTCGTAAACCGCTGCATGAGATAAGCTGTGATCGGAATCAGAACGCCGTTCACTAACATATAACCGGTAGTCAGCCATTGCGCGGTAGATGCCGCAATGTCAAAATCGATCATCAGCTCCGGCAGTGCAACGCTCATGATGGTCTGGTTCAAGACCGCGATGAACGCCCCGAGAATCATAACAAACAATAGCGGACCTTTCTTTATGGAACTAATCTCAAGGCCTGAAGAATGACTCATGGATTGCTCAACCCCCTTCAAATTCTTTTCTGAACTAATTTACACACTGTTGTATAATGTACCTAATGTAAGATTATAAGCACCGCACTACACGATCACAAGCAACAGCTTTTCGAGAAATGTTAATTAGTTTACGAATACGCCGATTGTGTCGCCTAAACGAAACATCTTTTACGAAGCGGTCCTAATTGTCGTGAACAAGATGGTAAAAAAAGGAGTTGAACTCTTGCCGGTAAAATCAACACGAACGGATCCGCGCGTACTTCGAACGCGCCAATTGATTCGGGATGCATTCATCGACCTGCTTCAGGAACATGACCTTGAGAAAATAACCGTCAATCGGATAGCTGAACGCTCCACGATCAGTCGTGTCACCTTCTATCTTCATTACCGGGATATTCCCGATCTGATGGATAAGATGGCCGATGACATGATTCATGAAATTCATTCGATCTTAAGAGAAGTGCCGGAGAAACCTCAGGTTGAGGTGGATTGGACCATATTGCTTCGGATTCTTGAACATATCGCGGAAAATTCGAAATTTTACACGGTGCTGCTTGCTTCCGAACGGATATCCATTTTCACTGACCGCCTTATGAATCTCATGGTTGAAATCATCAGTAAGCGTGCGGAGAACCGAGCATCCTCGTCTGTACCGACGCTGAACGTTCCAAATGACATTGCCATCTGGTATGGCTCCTCCGCATTCATCGGCACAATCGTGTGCTGGCTTCGCAATGATATGCCCTATACGCCGCTTTATCTCGCTAAGCAGCTCTCCCTGCTGTTCCGGTTACATCAGAATCCTACCCATACATAACAAAACGGCGGACAAGGTTGTAGTAACCTTTGTCCGCCGCTTCTTCTAAGCAGGCAATGCCTTACGCTTACCGGATAGCGAGTACCAGAGCAGCATGCATAACGAGCAAATGCTAACGGCAATTAGAACGCCGTACACATATTCATAAGCGTGCAGGAGTGAATATTTCTTTTGAAATTCAAGCAGCATGCCGCAAACCGCAACCGACAACGAGCCGCCGAAAAACTGGATGAGCTGCATAAGTCCCATACCTGAGCCGATCAGCTCGGCCGGTAAAATGCGAGACGTTTCATTGTTTAACGATGCCAATGTAGCGGATGCCGCCGGTGAGAAGAACAGGTACCCGATTAGGATGATAAGCGGCGATGCGCCGAGCTCTTCCTTAAACAGGATCATAACGGATGCCAACAGGCCGTGCCCCAGGATCAGAAACCGTACATTCCCGTATTGATCAATCCATCGTCCGATGAAGCGTGTCAGAAAGGCGGATAACACCGCTCCCGGAGCAATCGTGAAGCCAATAACCAGCGGTGATTTGTCGAATAGATTCGCAAGGGCCAGCGGCATTAGAAACAGGTTGCCGAGGTTCATAACCAAGATGCTGAAACCAACAACAAGCAGCTTCAAGTATGCCGGCTTCGTTAAGAGCTGCGGGTTGATGAACGTTTCTTTCCCGCGCTTAAGATGCCAGACGTGTGCGATGATCGACAACAAGGCGGCAATAAACCAGATGAATGAGCGCTGCGTAACGGCAATCAGAAGTGCCGCAGCATTGACGACGGTTAAGACAGCTCCGATTAAGTCAAAGCGGAAAGGCTTTGGCTCTTCTTTGGGAAGCAGGCGCAGCAGGATTGGAAGCAGGATAAGAACGATACAAGTGACGCCAAATAATCCGTTCCAGCCGATGTACTCGCTGATCAGCCCGCCAACAATCGGACCAAGTCCGAATGCCATAGCGGAGCCCGCCGATATCATCGATATCGTTCTGCCGCGTCTCTCATAAGGGATATACCGGCTGGCGAGAACAAGGCCAAGTCCCGCCATCGCACCGGAACCGGCAGACTGCGCGATACGAGCGAGCAGGAGCGTTTCGAAGTTCGTCGCCAGGATCCCGATTATAGAAGAAATACCTAGAATCGAGAGTCCGACGGCCACCAATCTTCGAATGGGCAGCACGTCGGAGAGTCTGCTGTAAATCACCGTTGATAAGGCATATCCGATCGAATAGCTTGAAACAATCCACGATCCAAGCACCGCCGAAACGCCAATATCTTGAATGATACTCGGAATGGACACGTTAAACATCGTCGTATTCATCACAACGATGAACAGACCGAACGTCCAAACCGGCATTACGATTTTGTCATTCATGTTGGTACCTTCCTACTCTTAAGCTTTCCGTGCAAGCTTCTTACAATACAGCAAGGAGTTCATCTGTTGTTAGAATGGCATGCGCGAACGTTGGCCCATTGATTTCATGTGCCGCATGCATCGCTTCTTTAGTGAAAGCAGATGTGGCATCTTTCACAAGGGTCACATGGTAGCCAAGCTCCATGGCGAAACGTCCGGTCGATTCTATGCACGTATTGGCTATCATACCGATAAGGATTACTTTTTGTAAACCATGCATTTTGAGTTGATGATCGAGATCCGTGTTCGCAAATCCGCTGCTGCCCCAATGCTCTTTGATAATGACATCGCCATGCTGAGGTTGAAAATCGGCATGAAATTCCCCGCCCCATGAGCCTTTTGCAAAAGACTGTCTTTCTTTAGCCCGGAGCTGATAGGGAGTCGGGTGATTCCATGTTTCGTAATCGTCGGGTTCTGCTCTGTGATGAGGAACGAAAAAAACGCGAATGCCCGCCTTTCGAACGGCCTCAACAATTTCTCTGAGATGGTCGAGTAAGTTTACCGCTTCGCTTACTTCTTGCGTTCGCGGATAGATCTTCCCTTCCGGTGCCAAGAAATCATTATACGGATCCACCAGAAGAAGTCCTGTCGTTGTTTTGTCATACGTTTTGGTCATTTCATATCTACTCCCTTCCATATGTTCAGTTTTCCCATAAAAGTCGAGATGAACCGGAACTAAAAATCGTAACTTTGTTGTTACTTTTTCGTTACCGTTCTGTCATTCATTACGGTGCTGGGCTCGTTATTATGTAGTTGTAAGCCAAGTTGTTAACTTGTTGTCGTCGTCCTAGTCTCCAATAAAAAGAAGAGGTGCATACATCATGTTGAAGAATACAAAAGCGAACTCATCGTTGAAAATAGGAACCAAATTAGCTCTTGCCGGATTGATCGCAGTAGGCTCTATGGCAGCCATCTCCCACTCGGATGTACATGCAGCGGCGGCAAAAGTGGATACCAGCAGCATTAAAGCACAGCAAGGCAGCACTTATATCAAGACCATCTACAGTCTTGCAAAAGAAGGCAAAATTCCCGGACTGAACGCAATCGCAGGCAAAACGCCAATCTCCGCTGTCCACTACAAATGGGGCGAACCGGAAGTTGGCGGCGACTTGAAGGGCAACCATTACGAATTGTACAATTTCGGCATGGGACAAGGCGCTTACGGTTTCGGTATTAACAAATCCGGCGTCATTTACGATCTGCGTAATTTCGGGCAATCCATTGATCAAACCGTTGGCGTTAAGTCACTAACGTTCGCGGCCGTTATCAAAACGCTTGGTATGCCTAAAGAAGTTCGCTACTCCGGCACAGACAAAATTTACGTCTACCACCCTGCTGCAGCCTATGAATTGAAGTTTGTCGGCCCAAGCAAGGTAGTAAAAGGTAAAGTAGCCCATATCGACCACATCAACGTTTACGCGGCTAAAGCGAATAAATAATAGGCGTTAAGAACTGAAGAAACCGTCCGGGAACCCGGACGGTTTCTTCATTGCTAGCTAAGTCTTTGCGCTCTATCGTTTTCACCATAATAATACGGAGTAGCTGTAGCCGGCAGCGGTCGATCCACTACATAATGAGGATTTTCCTTCTGCTTCATCAAGGCTGCAATCACCTCTTTGAGAGCAGCCCATAAGCTCGGGCTCGGAGCCGGGTAATCGAACTTCAGCTCTTCGTGAAGGGCTGGCAGCGCATGATAAGGAACCATCGGGAACATGTGATGCTCAATGTGATAATTCATGTTCCAATAAAGAAATCTAAAGAAACGATTAATATAAATCGTACGCGTGTTCAACCGATGATCCAGCACATCTTCACGTAGACCTAAATGCTGCGCCAAGCCTACCAATAGAAGCAATATTGGACCATAGAAGGTCGGGAGCCCAACAAACATAAGCGGCAGAATACTCCCGATTTGAACGGACCAAATGATGAAGCCCAATAAAATCAGCACCCATACACGTGATATCCAAACCGCTTTTCTGAATTCGGATGCCGGAACATAATCTTTCTCTGAAGCAGTCAACCTTCCGAAACAGTGGGTAATGATGCTTCTGAGGTCTCTCGAACCTCCATAGATATGGACAATTTCTCCGAATATAATGCGCCAAACCGGCGGTCTGGACATCGCAATTTCCGGATCGCGGCCGACGATGTACGTATCGCTATGGTGTCTTGCATGGCTCCAACGCCAGGGGGTCGGCGGCCTTAAATCCATAAACGAAGCGATTTGATAAAGGACATCATTCATCCAGGCTGTCTTAAACGCCGTACCATGACCACATTCATGCCAACGTGAATCGGCAGTGGAAGCATAGCTGACCCCGTATACGGCAAATGCCGGTATTGCCCACCAAGTTCCCCAAGAGTAATAGGCTAGAATCCCTGTACCTATAAGCCATGCAAACATGATGATCGTATCGCGAATAGCGGGTCCATCCTTACGCTTCATAAGTTCTTTAAGACGCTGACGAGAAATCGGACTTCGATACCAATCAGCCGATGCCAATCCTCTTTCTTGTGCTCGCATGTTTTCCGGACCTGTCAGGCTATAATCTCTTTTTTTCGCAGACACCATGTCGACCTCCTCATTTATGTGGATGATAGCGCTTTCTTAAATGATAACTCCTTTAGGTCAAACTGTCGTTGAAGAAATAGGACTTCCATTTGCACTATACAGACATTCTATCTATCAAGGAGATGTCCTTGAAAAAAAACAACCTTACCCCGATTATGAGGTAAGGTTGTTCCAACTATCTATCGCAACAGGTTAGTCCAGCACCGCTGTAAGATGAGCTTTGGTAACCGCCCAGTGGGTGGCAGACCAGTACTTGGCCTTATCCTTAATGACGATCAGCTGCGGTGATTCGTGTTTCACATTCAAATCTTCGGCAATCTGATTGGAGACCGGGCGGGATTCGATCACTTTGACTAGCATGTAATCCGCATCTTGATTCGGGCTGCCCTTCAAGTAATTCTCATATTCCTGAAGCGCGTTTGCGCTAACCGGGCATGTCGTGCTGTGTTTCAGAATAACCTGTCCTCGCTCGGATGACTTCGCAAGCATGTTGTTCCACTCTTCAAGCGTCGTAATTTCTTTCCAATCCATTTGAATTCCTCTCCTCCCTTAAGTACCGAAAAACTCAGTTAGCAGCTTCACGGTTTCTTGCGGGCTCTTCTCTGCGATCCAGTGTCCCGCTTTATTGATTTTGACCATTCTCATATCGGTTGCATATTGTTTCAGAAATGCTTCCAGTGTATGGGCAGTGGAATCCCAACCACCAATACCAAGTACAGGTACGGACAGCTTCTTATAGGTTTTCAAATCATCAATATCTTGTCTAAACGTTCTATACCAACCATTACTTGCTCGTATGGCGTCAGGACTTGAATATGCCGCATAATAAATATCTTTCGTCTCTTGCGTCATCGGAGGTTTGCCATAGGCCAAGTAATGAAAGACCCAATCTTGAAAAATGCTCATTTGCTTTCCTTGCAGCAGCTGCTCCGGCAATTCCGGCACGGAATTGAGCGCAAACCACCACGGGTAAATAGGACGCTCAGTATTGCTCATGTCGTATACTCCAGGCGGTGCCAAGAGTGGAAGGTTCAGAAATCCTTCGAACGGATGCGGAACATCCATCATGACTAATTTTGACGTTGCCTCTGGGTACTGCGCTGCGTAGGCATAAGCAACCTGTGCCCCAATATCGTGTCCTGCCATGTGAACCTTGTCATAACCCAGCTCTTTAACCAAAGCATAAATATCGGAAGACATGGTCTTCTTATCATAGCCGGTTAGCGGCTTGTCGGAACTTCCCATTCCACGATAATCGACCACATACACATGATACTTCTTCGCGAGCTCCGGCATAATTTTGTGATACGCATACCAGTTCTGCGGCCAGCCGGGAAGAAGGAATAACGGTTTCCCCTTACCGCCTTCAACATAATGAAGCGTGACGCCATTTACCTTTTTGTATCCGTTCTTGAATCCGGGAAACTTCTTAATGAGCTCCTGATCAGAGAATTTCTTTCTGTCCATTTCGGGTTCAGCGGGATGTTCCATAGTCGAAACCATGGCAGGCTGTATATCCGGAACCTTTGCTGCCATTGAACTCGAAGCCGATTCACTCCGATGATCATTGCCTGTGAATGCTGAAAGAAACAGCGCCATCATCAATGCCATAGCCAACAATCCAAACCCTTTAGCATGTCCTCTGAGCATTACGATTCCTCCGCATAAGCGCATCTGTAGATGGCTATTGTATTGAAGTCTTTGCAGCCATCCAGCCGCACGCCATTCAAGCCATTATTATGGGACAGATGCGCCGCGGTTATTACAGGGGACGTGCCTTAGACAGCTACAAATTATTGTGCTGTGAGTTTAGTGAAATAACGATTAAACGTTACGGAATACATCAAGACATAAATCACGATTAGTGCAGCAAACAAATTAAAGATAACCAGCGATACGTTCAGATTAAAAAATTGAGTCAGTATGCCCACAGCAACCGGTGGGACAATAAATCCGAAATATGCGCATAGATAAAAGGCTGAAATAACTCGTGGACGTTCTTCCGGCTTCGGCAATTGTCCCGCAAACCGTAAAGCAACCTGAAATGTCCATCCCGCTCCAATTCCTTGAATGAGTATGCCTGCCCATAGTAAGAACAAACTCTCTGCCTGGCCGGAGAAAACGATCATCCACGAGCCAATGGCAAGGGATAAGATCGCCAACCGCATGCGTGTAACGGGATTGCGCGGCCAAGGGAAGAACTGCATCAGCGCTCCGCCACCCAGAAGCGCTAAGATTAACAATCCTGAGATAGACAGATTGTTCGTGTGAATAACATGCTTAACGAAGGTTGGGATAAGGGAAAGCACAACGCCGCCTAAAGTAAACACGGTAAAGATCGGAATTCCGATAAAAGACCAGAAGTGAGCACGAATATTGTCAGGAACACCGAGCGAAATCTTTGCTTTAGCTTTCTTCTTCGCTTCCAAGTCCTCGTGTTTGGGCAACAATTCCAGCGCAATCAAGGAGCTGAACAACATAACGAGCAAAATCCAAAACGGTAAACGAAGCGGCTGAATATGCAAGTATTGTACGATTAAACCCGAAGTCGCAGGGCCTAATCCAAAACCAATGTTCACCACTGCCCCAGATAACTTGAGTGCTGTGCCCACCTTTTCTTTAGCGGTTTGTTTGATTAGAAACGCACTGGCCGCACCCGTAAAAGCACCATATGCGACGCCTTCCAAAATCCTTGCAGCATACAGCATCCAGCTGTCAGAACTAATACTAAATAGCAATGTTGACGCGATTGATATCCAAATACTGTAACGAAGGACTCTTTTCAGCCCCCAAGCATTCCCTCTCGCTCCTACGACAAGTAAGGTCGGCAGTAAGACAGCGGCATAAACGGCAAACAATACCGTGATTTCCAAACTGCTGAGCTTATAGTGCTCTCCATACAAAGGGAATAAGGACGAAATAAACGTGGCCCCGCAGGACATAATCAGAACAACCCAAAGCATTTTTTTCATAAAACCTTTCCTCTCTCCTTTAATAAACATAATTAGTTTGCTCAGTATGGCCTGATTATTGCAAGGAATCAAAATGATTTATTAAATCTAGTCTCATATGCCCCTATTTAACGCAATGGATTAGCCAAGCGATACTTCCCAAGTAAACATACATTGAATCGACGATAATGACAGATACTACATTACCGTCGATAATCCGACATCCAAACGTCATGCATGCAAGCTGACACCAACGACATCATCCATCATGTTTCTCATTAACCTAGAATGTTCAGGTCCAAATTTCTCTTCGAATTCGGCCTGAGCTCGTTCCCATCCCACTCGTCCGATCTCCATACGGTTCTGGCCTTCTTCCGTAATGGTCACGATTCTGGCACGCCGATCGCGTTCGCTTACCTCTATACGAACCAAACCGTCACGTTCCAGCGGGCGTAAATTATGTCCAATCGTAGCCCGATCCATCGTCATCAGCTCGGCGAGCTCATTCATCGTCTGCGCCCCTCGGTTCTTTAGATAACCTAAGATACCGTATTGCGTAGCTCGCAGCCCCGATCCGGCCTCTGCTAAGCAAGTATCATAGAACCGCGTAATATGACGAGCTGCGCGTCTTAGCTTCGTACAGTTGCAGAGGTCCATATTGGTCATCATCATCTCGCCGCACTCCTCCAAACATTGTTGCCTCATCGCATAAACCGATTTTAGTCTCATATTCCCCTAATTGCAAGAGGAAGAATATAGTCCACTTCAAAATGTCACAAACAGCTGCTAATCCCGCACATCGCGTTTAAGCCCTGTCCTGATTGTATTGAATAATTATTCTCAAGGTCAATGCTCTAGTCCCCTCCGAAGCACACGGCAAAAAAAACTAGCATCGCACAAGGCAGCTACTGGTTTTCAGATGATTAGGCTCAATCTCCGCTTATCTGATCCACTACATAAAAAAAGCCCGCGGACTTGACCGCGGACTTCATGAACCTCTTACAAATGGGAAACCAACGCTTCAACAAACTGCTCTAAGTACTGCTGATCCAGTTCGTCAAAACGCTCAATGATCGGACTATCGATATCGAGCACGCCTAACAACTCACCGTTCTTGATGATTGGAATGACAATCTCCGATTGGGAAGCCGCATCGCATGCGATATGCCCGGGAAACTCATGAACATTGGCTACTCGAACCGTCGCCTTGTCACTAGCCGCTTTCCCGCATACTCCGCGAGATAACGGGATTCGCACGCAGGCAGGTAAACCTTGGAATGGCCCTAACACAAGCTCGTTATCCTTATATAGATAAAATCCTACCCAATTAATGGTGTCCAGAAATTGATTGAGCAACGACGCAGTGTTGGATAAGTTCGCAATCTGATCCTGTTCTCCATCCAGCAACGCATGTAATTGGCGGATTAACATTTCATAATTATTTTCGCGCGAACCGTTATATTCTTCTGTATGAAACATAACTCTTACTCCTTTATCGCCTTGTACTCTTCTTCATTAAAGAGGGCTATTTGCTATATTTATTTAAAGTATAACATTGTCATGTTTATTCATTAAGTATTAATTATTGACATCCGCCGGAGCAAATCCGGATCCGATTGCCACTGATTGTCACATCACTGCAAGCCAGCAGCCGAACAGCTTCTTCGACTGTCTCTATCCCCTTCCTGGCATTTCGAATACATTATCTTCGATGCGGATTTGCTGATGTACCGGCTGTTCGGCCCGAATCTCTTGGTTCTCGGGCGCAACATGAATGACAGGGTGCTCCCCATCGCCGCAAGCGATGAACCGATTGGATCGAATTGTAACGTCTCGAACCATGCCGGACTCGAACCAGCTCTCAGCGTCGTCAGCGATAAGGATGCCGCTCATGCCCGTTCGCTCAAAGCGGTTATTCTCTATGACGACCTTCCGCCTTGTCGTGATCAGTATCCCTCTTGTCGGAATGCGAGCGAAACGATTGTTGCGAATGCTGACCTGCGGTGTCCATGTGGCATTCTCCACAACATCGTGCTCCTCGATTGAATCCGGCAACGGTTGTTCCAAGGTGAGCAGCCAGTCTCTGGCATCAATCCGCCCGACCGCTGCAAGGGTGTGGCTGGAATACGCGATTAACGAACGCGATCGAATGAAATCCACCGCATCACCGGCAAAGAAGGGCTGGAATCCGTAGCTTTGCCCATGCATGAACCGGACGACAACTTGATTCTCGGCCGGACGATCCACAATTCGCAAATGGGTTCCATGCACATTAATCGCGTCGTCATGCGCCCCTTCAAAATCACTGTTCTCGATTTGGATGAGCCCGCGGCATCCCGATACATGAATCAAGTCCGCAAAACCTGCACATGTCCGGCCGGAGTCGACACGAGGTTTCATGCTCATCTCGTCGAATGAAACATTCTCGCTGAACTGGCATACGATGCCCAGACCATGCATGTAATGCATACCGACCTTGGACCAAGTCACACCCCGGCTATGAACCACGAAAGCGCCGACTTGATCGCGAATGCCATCGCGAAGCTGGAAGACGTTCCCTACTTTCGTCTCCGGCACCCCCTCCGCATAATGCAAACGCAAGCGCTTCGGTTCCAACTCTTCCACCTTCACCGCCTCCATGACGGGATGTGGAATTCGCCTGATGGTGTTGTTCGCCGGATCATATTGCGCTGCCGGCCCATCTTGATACCGCCAGCCTTCTCCGACCCAGAACAGCTCCTCATGATCGAGCTCATACCAGGAATCGCGCTTAACGCGAACATCCAGATGCCGCGGGCCTACTGCCTCGACTTCCATCTCCGACATGGTCGCTCGCTCGAAATCGCAGGAGAGATTCCGAATATGAATTTGTTCGCAGCTGTCGATGACAAGCGGCGTCATTTTCCCATGAAAAACAAAGAGCGAACCGTTGCCGTCGAGCGTAATCTTATTCAACTCTTTGAACCACAGACCGATTGTCTTGGTTACATCCGGGTTCTCGGCTTCGCTCGCCGTGTTGGTAATATAATAAGGAACCTTCGCCGCATGCTCGGGATAGAAATCATATCGGCCTTTCGCGACCGCTATCGTTACGGGACCATCGTATTCTCTCGCTTTCTCTAAGGCTAGCCGGAAGGCCGGCACGGCATCCATGCCGAGATCGGATTTAACCCCAAATTCCTCAATATGCAGTATCTTCTCCATTAGTAGTCACCTCGATAAGATTTAGAGAGCTTGGCTTATTCATGCAACCAACCGTAACCTTCGTTCCTGAACGTCCCTTCTCCTGCCCTCATCGTTAAAAAAAGGAAACGCAGAGAAAGAACTCCTCTCCCTGCGTCTCCTTTATCATCAACCGTACTTCTTGCGTTTCAACTTATTCTTCGCGCGTCTTCACCACAACCGTAGTCACGCTTTCGGCTTTAAATGACCACTCGTCTGGCAATAAACCGGCATAAACGCGCTCCAGGCTGCAATCCGCCGATGTTTCGTAAATGTCGGCCGTCGTTCCATTGGCATCTGTGCCAATATCAATCCCGGAAGTGAGATTCTCCTTACTGCTGTTGACGACAACAAGCGTCACCCGCTCTCCGCCGTTATCGGTAAACGCAGTAACTTTGAGCTCCGCATGATCGGTATGCGCCTCGTTTCTTACATCGCCCGGCCGAATGAATTTACTATAATTTCCGAGTGCCCACAAACGTTTCGTATCCCGAATCCGGCCTTCTGCTTCATCAACGTAAACCAATCCATCGCGGAAGTCGTATTTGGACACGGCGATCCAATATTGCCACGAAGTCACGCCGCCAATGGTTAGATCTTCATGGACTAGATTGGCTAGATTCAAGGCTGATTCCATGCCATAGTCCGCCCCGCCCTCCATTTCCGTCCACTCCGACATCCAAACGCTAAGGTTCGGCTGATCTCGGCGAATAAGCTCGGCAAACTCTTCTTTATATACGGGGTTTGAAACCTGCGGAACATAGGAATGCACGGCAATATTTCCGATCTGGCTCATAAGCGCCTTGTCCTCAGCCAGCTTGTAATAGTACATCCTTGCGCTGCTCCACTCTCCCGCTTCGATCGCGGATATACGGACTGGCAGCTTATGCTCTTGGATTTTGTCGGCTAAAGCACGGTATACACGCAAACATTCCTCGGGCGTGTAATGACAGCCCTCTTGTCCATTCTCCGCATTCCATAACCACATCGGCTCATTGATCGGGGAAATCCATTCCACAGGCAAGCCCTCGTCTTCGACCAGATGCTTCACGACATCAACGAGGAACTGAGCAAACTGCGCTTCCATGCCTTCCCGGAAATTCGACTTCCCTTCTTGATGGCCGGAGGTCATCCCGCTTATCGTCATTCTAGGCGTCGGGCTGTTAGCAAACGCTACAATTTGCTTGGCACCCTTCTCAACGGCCAGCTTCATCACCGCTACAGCTTGCGCGTCTCTGCTCCAGTCATACTGTCCCTCCGAAATTTCATACCCTTCCGCACGCCGCCAGACATCCTCAATTTCCTCGCCGTCGCCGGCTCCGATATTATGACGATAGATTGTCAGGCCGATGCCTTTGTTCGGATCATAAAGCAATTCCAGTAATCTGGATAACTCCGACTCCTGCCAGCTGCCCGTATGCTGCGCCCACCATGCTCCGGAAGCGCCGAAGCCTTCCATCCTTTGTTTCTTGTCTGCCTGTTTGATTTCAATACGATGCTTCCCCATACGCTCACCTTATCTCCCATTAGAATGTTTATAGGATACGCAGCTATTTCTTCTGCTCCAAATCCACCAAGATCCGATTATAAAAGCTGTCATTAAGCTTGTAGAAAACCGTAAATATGATTAGTGAGACCGTAATGACGATCAGCGGGATGCAGGTCATCAAGAAAACAATGCCATCGAGCGTATGCTTCGACTGCACTACATTGGGCACAAAGCCGATTACGGCAAGTGTCGTTCCTACAATAAGCTCCTTAGTTGCGTCACTGAAGCTGCCGATCAGCGATGAAATGGAGACGATCGTCGAATTGTTGCGCTCCCCCGTCTTCCATTCCCCGTAATCGATAATGTCCGCGTAAAATATCGGTACGATCGCTGTTGTGAGGCCAAGCGCCAAATAGAGCAGGATTCCGCCAATATAAACGATATAGAAATGCGTGCTGACGACATCTTTGGCTAGGAATAAGAGGGTGTATCCCGCAATTAACATCGCCGCTGCCAATTGGAAAGCCGATTTTTTTGAAAGCCTTTTCATTAATTTCGGAAATACGATCATCATCGCTACCTGCGATAACCCAACGGTAATACCGAAGGTGGCAAACATGCCTTCATTCCCCATGTTGTATTTAAAGAAATACAGCGCGGTCCCTGTCGTAATAAAGGTCCCTACATTCAAGAAGAAACAGGTGAGGAGCATGACGAGCAGTTGACCGTTGCGCGATACCGCTCTTAGAATGTCTACGAATTTCACGCGATCGACTGCTTCTACTTTGCTTCGTTCCTTGAACATTTTGATGAAGAATAGATTGCTAATGAAGAATAAGGCGGCGAATAGAAGTCCAAGCCGGAAGTAGCCTTCAGCTTGAGTAGCTGCAATAACCGCAATCAGCGGCAGAACCGCGCCCACGGTCGTAAAGTCTCCGAGCACGCTGCCAATCGCGGGAATAACGGAGAGCTTCTGCCTTTCTTCCACATTGCGCGTAAGCGTAGGGAATACCGAGCCCATCGCTGTGCCAAACACGGTATTGAGCAGCCCCCAAAGCACATAAACGATTGAAACGTACACGAGCAGGCTCGTTCCCGAGTAGCCGCTATTCGTAAACATGAAGATGGCAACCGGCGGAATGCCTATCGTGCCAAATAGCAGATAAGGTTTTATTTTGCCCCAGCGGGTCTCTGTACGGTCGATTATGACGCCCATGACCGGTGCGAAGCACATGTTCAATAGTTTGCCGGCAAAAAAAAGCGTGCCAACAAAGGCAACCGGTACTAGTGCAACGTCACTGAAAAAAATCATAATGTACGAGGAGACGAAGCCGCCGAGCAGTCCATTGCCATATGCATTCATACCATACAGCCATTTAAATCCCAAGCTTGTTTTATCTTCCCCCACCGCTCTCATCCCCCGATCCACGTCGACTCTCATGCTCGTCTTCCACTCAGTTCGGATAATACTCGCAGATACTTATTTTCCGTTAAATCGTATCGGCTCAATGGGACAAGCGCGAGCAGCGCTATAGCCCCGGGAATAACCGTAAATGCGACATGAATGCCGTTCAAGGTCGATGCCTGTTGAGCGACATTGGGGACATAGCCAATCATCGATAACGTAAACGCGCCGATTGAGCCGCCGATCGCGGAAGCAACCTTCGTTTTGAAAATATTCGTGGAAAAGACCATGCCCTCTTGCCTGACGCCTGTCTTCCACTCGCCAAACTCAACCGTATCGGTGAGCATGGACATCCGTACGATATCTGCGGCACCATCGGCAAAGCCGCCGATGACATTCCAGATCAGAAGCCATTCAATCGAATGATAACCGGAGAAGTACAAGCCGATCGAAGCTGCGCTTGTTATCGCGGTGGCATACATGGCGACTTTCTTTTTCCCGAATCTGCGGGCAAGCCAAGGCGAACAAATCGCGCCAGCAACGGAAACAATCGCATACAACCCCATAAAGAGAGGCACCATCGACTCGGCTTTGTAATTGTAAGTGAGATAATAGACGGTGAGCACCGATTTGACCGCGAATACCGTTTCGCCGATCAGCATGGAAATAATGAGCAGCCGTAAAGGCTTATTGGCTTTGAACAGTGCCCCTACATGCTTTAAAGTAACTCTTCCCCTGTGACCGGGCTGCGTCTTTTCTTTGACGTTGAAGAAGGTTATGAGCGTAAGCGCAATACTTGCGGCGGCGAATACGGCAGCCACCATCCGCCAGCCCTGCAAGTCATCGCCCCCGCCAAAGGCATTCACTAAAGGCAGCGTAATCACATTCACGCCGATTATGCCGATGACCGCAAGCGTCCGCGGCACCATGACTACACTGCTTCGTTCCTGCGGATTTTGCGTCAGCGAGGCACTCATGGACCAGTACGGAATATCCATCGCAGCAAAGGAAATGCCCCACATCATGTACGTGGCGTAAGCCCAAACTAATTTACCTTCCGGAGCCAGCTGCGGTGACCAGAAGCATAAGATTACGATGGCACCCATAGCGAAGGGACCGAACAACAGGTATGGACGAAATCGCCCCCACCTTGTTTGCGTGTTATCCACCAGATGGCCGATGATGGGGTCGCTTATCGCATCCCACATGCGGGCTATGAAGAACAATGTGCCGATCGCCGCCACGGATATCCCGAAATAGTCCGTATAAAACACGACCAAATAGGTGCTCATTAGGCCATATATAATGTTATTGCCTAAGCTGCCCATCCCGTACGAAACCTTCTCTTTCAAGGTTAGCTTATCAAGATTGCCCGGCATATCCGCTCCCATCCTCTACCTCCTCCCCCCGGTTTCAACGATCATCTTCACCACTTGCAGCGCCAGTCGTTTAGGTTCATAGCGATTCGAATGCAAGGTAAGTTTGACGACTCCGGCTTCTCCGATGGATTTGACCCAGAATGCCGTAGATCCGCCTGTTAAAGCCAGCTGCCGGGGTCCGATAATCGCTCCCGGGCCATCTAATTCGATCGAGACAACCTCATTGGAGAAAGAAAGATCATGGCCGAACTCGTCCACATGCTTCACGGTGACGCGACAGACATCGTAGGTTTCCGCTTCTGTCAGCATCCACTTGTCTGCTGTCATCGTAATTTCTTTGGAGCTTACCGGTCCCTTTTGCACCTTCTTGACAAGCTCGTTATTTCGATAGCCTTCAAACGAGAATGTCAGGGACTTCATCCCCCAGTTGGCGATATAAGTCGTATAGAGGCTTACCGCTTTGTCGTACGACATTTTATACTTGAACATGAGCCTGCCCATTTGGAGTTTATATTTCCATGGCAGCGATTTATTGCCGTATTTTACGATCGCAAGAAGAACCTCTTTGATGACTCGGGCATCTCGCGTTGAGAACGGCTCGTTCCTCTCGATGAGGTGACCGATGAAATCCGTAATGACGATCGGTGGATGCGGCACATTCGGATAAGCGTCCTTGCTAGGATAATAGGTGCCGATAAATTCTCCGTTCTTATACAGCTTGATATAATCACAGTTCGTGAATACGTATACGGCATCGAGCTCTGCTGCTTCCCGCTCGCCTATATTCATTGAAGCGGAGACTTCGAGAATCGGCTTCTCATCCTGCTGCGAGCTGTAGACGTAGGCCGCTGCCTTCGGAATCCTGAACATATCCAGCACGCCGTGATAGCAAATCCGATCCCCGCTGCCGAAATCCTTGTGCGTATTATAATCGAACATGCACCAGCCGATTGCGCCGGCAATACCCGGATCGCCGTACATAGCGTCAAGTACGCGGAGGTGTCGAAGCGCGTGCTCCACCCTTTTCGACTCGTGATCGAATTTCTTCGTCGGAAACATGTGCCCGTTATGCTCCGTAACCAAGTAAGGCACATCCTTCTTAACTACCTTTCGGGGCTTGTGCAGTGCAGCATTCGTACCGCGATGAATGAAATCGTTATACGTGTACACATCCTCCAGCAGCTCGCTTCCCTCGAAGTTCCTCACGCCTCCCGTTTGCCGGGTGTCGTCGAGCGCTCGCGCAACCCGGTTCGTTTCCATATAGAAAGTATGATGATCCGAAGATTCATTAATTCTTACGCCCCAGATGATAATGCTTGGCCGGTTGCGGTCCGTCTTAATCATTTCTTCGATTTGACTTATCGCGGATCGCTGCCATTCTTCGTTACCGATATGCTGCCAGCCCGGAAGCTCATCGAAGACGAGCAGACCAATTTCATCGCATCGATCAAGAAAGTGCCTGGATTGCGGATAGTGAGACAAGCGAACAAGGTTAACGCCTAATTCGTGTTTCAGCATATCTGCATCTGCAGCCTGCGCGCTTCTGGGCATCGCATAACCGACATACGGAAACGATTGATGGCGGTTGAGCCCGCGCAGCTTCATTCGGTGACCGTTTAGCCTGAAGCCATCCTTCCGAAACTCCGCTTCGCGAAACCCGAAACGAACGTTATAGTGATCCACGACGATTTCATTCTGCCTTACATGAATAAGCAGTTCATAGAGATGAGGCTCTTGGCAATCCCATAGCTGAACACGAACATCGTCTAATTGCTTCCTAATGTTGAACTTCTGCTGCGGCTCCGAGGAGAGCATGATCGATCGGGACCAAGCATGTTCCGTCCGTTCGTTCTTCATCAATTGAAATTCGAGCTGGATGACATCCTCTGCATAAGACCTATTGGCCAAATAAACGTCAATATCCAGCCATTTCTTCTCGGTGAGCACATCACGCGTCCGTACGAACACATTGTCTACATATAGGTGCTGCACCCACTCCAGTTGAACCTCGCGGTAGATGCCCCCATAGGTCAAATAATCAATCACATATCCGAATGGCGGGATATCCTCGCGTTCCGTCGAATCCACCATGACAACCAGCACGTTGTCCGCATTGTAAATGAAATAAGGGGTGAGATCACATTGGAACGGCGTGTAGCCGCCTTTATGCTCACACACATAGTGACCGTTCAAATACACCTTGGCGTAACACATAACACCTTCGAACTTTAATCGCGCAAGCTTCCCTCTCTGCGTCTCATCGGCCCATATCCGCTTGCGGTAGCAGCTTACGAATTGGGACAATTCCTCATCAAAATTATTATAGGGAAGCAGCCTATTCGTATGGGGAAGCATCACGGTTTCAAACGAATGGTCATCAAATGACGGATCGATATAGGCTTCTTGAAAATCCTGCGCAAATTTCCAGTCAAAGTTCAGGTGGATGTGCGTTCTCATCCGCGTGCGTCCCCTTGCTCCGCAATCAATATTCCGTTAAACAGAATATCGATCATCTCTTTCAACGCTTCGTCGTAAGTCAGATTCATATCCAGCAAGAACCGATCCTTCAGCATGCGATCCATTGTCCCTACGATTATTTCCTTCAATATCAAGGGATGAATCGGCTTAATCCGCTTCAGCTTAATCCCTTCGTCGATTAATGCCATCGTTTGATCCCAGTCCGCCTGCAAATGGCCTTCGATCTCCGCGAACAGCTCCGGATACGTCTTTTCGATTTCGTAGGCACGCCGGTAATCGAGTACGTCCGAGAATGCAGGCATGATTGGAATAACACGCTTCAGCTTCTCGATCACATCCAGCGAGGTATCGGATAAAATGCGCTGCTCCTGTTCCTTGATACTTGCAAAAGCTTCTTGGATAAACAGACGAATCACATCTTCTTTATTGCCAATTTGCTCATACAGCGTCCTTTTGGAGATGCCCAGCTTGGCAGAAAGGTCGTCCATCGTAAAACGAATCCCCTTCTCGTCGAACGCCTCGATCGCCGCTTTCATGACCCGCGACTTTAATTCCATATCGTACACTTCCTTTACTTCTTCAAAAATGAAAGCGTTTGTAAAACTTAGAAAACTTAAACGGTTTTCTCAGTTTTATTTAAAAGTAACATACCTCTGCGATCTGTACAAGATGTACATCGCAAAGCGCTTTACAGGAAACAGACAGAAAGAAACCATCCAGCCTGGAGAAGCCTTACTCCCCCGGCTGGATGGCCTTTATACTACTGCTTATCACTTCTTGCTATCATATGCCTTTTGATAGATATCTAGATAGTGAGACAGATTCAACCCCTCGAAGCCCTTTATGTAGCTGTCCCATTCGGAATCAGTCAGTGGCTTCGAGCCCGTCACAAACTGCGCCATATTGGAGCGGATGTACTCGTTTATTTGGGTGCGCAGCATAATCGTTTCCTTCGCATCGTTCTCATCCATGAAGATTGTGAGCGGGAATGTCTCTTCCGGCTGTTTGTTCTCGTAATTATTCGCCGTTTCGGTAAAGAGACGGAACTCATAACCCTGTTGGGAGAACATATCAGCCGGTGCTGTCCAAGATTCGCGGATCTCCCGTGTCCGTCTCGTGATGCCCATCTGATCCCATGTATCGTTGGACGTCGTCGTAATATCCCAATATTTCGGCTTCAAGCTGTACTTGGCCGGATTGCCGTGCACATCCTTCTCGCCATCCGGCGCTTTCTCCCAGAAGTTCCCTTCAAGGCCGTACTCGTTCATAATGGCATGCTCTTCGGAATACATGTAATCCGCCATTTTGATTGCCGCGATTGCCTCTTCCTCCGAAGCCTTATTCGTGATTGCAAACTGCCCATTGCCGTATGCCTTATAATAGCCGGCGAAAGCGACTCCGCCAGGACCCGTAAGCGGCGGTACCGTTACATATTCCTTATGGCGATTCTGTCCTTCCGCCAAACTGAAGGCCATGCCGATGTGACCGGCCGTTACGCTGCCGATGACATTGTCGCCTTCTTTGTTGCCTACTTGCGCCATTTGGTCGATATTCTGCGTAAATGCTTCTTTGTCGATCAAACCTTCGCTAAAGAGCTTGTTGATGTAAGTCAAGCCATCGCGCCACTCCGGCTGATTGGCTGCCAGCTGCACTTTACCATCCTTCAAGTAGAAGAAATCTTCATCATTATCATAAATAAAAGCATTCATTAAGAAATTGGACGGAATGGCATGCCAGGTGTTGAATGCGCCGGACAGCGGAACTTCGTCCGCTTTGCCATTGCCGTTCGGATCTTTGGTTTTGAATGCTTTCAGCACCTCGAAATATTCATCCGTCGTCGTCGGCATTTTCAATCCCAGCTTATCCAGCCACGTCTTGTTAATCCACAGCTTCTGCGAATACCAGCAGTGGAAGCAATCGTTAATGTGCGGCAGCGAATATATATTGCCGTCCGGAGCAGTAATCGCGTCCTTCAGATCCTTATCCTCCGTGAACGCACGTTTAATTTCATCGCCGTATTTGTCGATCAGGTCATTCAGCGGTCTAAGAATGCCTTGCTTGCCGTAATCGATTTGCTCCGCTTGCGTGAAGTCGCCGGAGAGGAACACGGCCGGGTAATCGCCGCTCGCCAGAATCAGCTTCTTCTTATCCTTTGCGTTTGCGCTTGGCGTTGCATCGAATTTGAACTTGATATTGAGCTTCTGCTCGATATACTTCGTTACCGCATTCGTATTGATATCCTCGATCTTAGGCGAAACGCTGATGAACGTATTCAGCGTGACCGTTTTTCCGGTATCCACCTTGTTGCCCGATCCGTTATCCGCTCCCTCGCTGCTGTTGCCGGTATTGCCGTTGCTGCTGCATGCCGTGATGATTGACGCGATCATGACTAGTAAAGCTAGCATTTTCGAGCTTCTCTTCATCTTCAAGACAGACGCCTCCTCGATAATTTCAATCTTATCATGCTTCTCTCTTCCCGCACATGCATCCTTACAGCTAACTGCCGGCATCACCTCCAGGATCGAATAGGCCCTGCTATCCTTTCAGGGAGCCGATCAGAATGCCTTGTACAAAATACTTCTGAACAAACGGATAAATCGCGAGCACCGGTACCGTAGCGACGACGATAAGCGAGAATTTCAACAAGTCCCGCAGCCCCTGCATCGCGGACATTTTGTTGGCGTCCACCATCATACTGGAGTCGATGGAATTGAGGATTAGAATATTGCGCAGCACGATTTGAAGCGGAAACAGCTCCTGCGACTTCAGGAAAATTAGAGCCTCGAAGTAGGCATTCCAATGACCGACCGCATACATGAGCACAAGCACGGCCAAGATCGGCTTCGAGAGCGGCAGGACGACCCGCAATAAGAAGCCTAAGTCCGTGCACCCGTCGAGCTCTGCGGCTTCGCCAAGCTCCTTGGGAATGCTGGACTGGAAGAAGGTTCGGGCAATGATGACCTGCCAGACCGCCATTGCGCCGGGAAGGAGCATGGCCCATCTTGTATCCAGAATACCGACGTTCTTCACCGTCAAGTAATACGGAATCAGACCGCCGCTGAACATCATCGTAATGACTAAGATAACCATGATGGCTTGCCTGCCGTAGAACGTCGATTTGGAGAGCGGATACGCCAGCATGACGGTTAAGGTTACATTGATTAAAACCCCGAATGCCGTGTAGAAGAGCGAGTTGCCGTAGCCCGTCATAATCATCGGGTTGGAGAAGATCGCCTTGTATCCGGCTAAGCTGAAGTCTACCGGAAACAACCATACTCTTCCGCTGATTACGGCCTGCGGCGAGCTGAAGGACGAGCTTACGATATACAAGAGCGGATATAGCACGGCCAACAGGATGATCGCCAAGAAGGCGTAAACCAGCGTCAGAAACACCTTGTCTCCGAACGATTCTCGAATTACGTTTGTACGCGCCACCGGTGAACGCCTCCTACCATAAGCTGCTGTCCGATACGCGTCTGGCGAAATAGTTGACGCTTAGCAGCAGAATGAGATTGATGACCGAATTGAATAAATCGACGGCGGCTGAGAAACTGAAATTCGCGCCAAGCAAACCGATTTTATACACGTAAGTCGAGATAACCTCCGAGGTGCTTGTATTGAGCGGGTTTTGCATGAGATAGATTTTTTCAAAGCCCACGTTCATGATCTGCCCGACATTCAAAATAAGCAAAATAATCGCCGCAGGCATGATGCCGGGGATATCGATATGCCATACTTTCTGGATACGCGACGCGCCGTCCACTCGGGCCGCTTCATACAAATCGGTGTTAATGCCGGCTAAAGCCGCCAAATAAATAACCGCGCCGTATCCGATGCCCTGCCACACATTCGACCAAACGAAGATGCTGCTGAAGTAGCTAGGGATACCCATGAAGTTCCTGGCTTCCATGCCAAAAACGCTTAGAAAATGATCGATAAAACCGAGTCTCGGCGACAGAAACAGAATGATCATGGAAACCATGACGATCGTCGAGATGAAATAAGGCGCGAACGTCACCATTTGCACGATTCGTTTGAAGCGCATGTTTCGCACCTCATTCAGCGCAAGGGCCAGAATAATCGGTGCGGGAAACCCGACGAGCAGCGAGTAAAGACTGATTACAAGCGTGTTCTTGATCAGCAGCCAGAAGTTCGGCGATTTGAAGAAGGTGTTGAAATTCGTTAAGCCGACCCATTCGCTTCCGAGAAAGCCTCGTACCGGGCTGAAATCCCGAAAGGCGATTTGAGCGCCGTACATGGGGATATATTTGAAAATAAACAAATAGGCAAGCGGGAGCAGAACAAGCAGATAGAGCTGCCAATGCCGCTTCACGCGTTTGCCCCGATCCCTCAGCAGGAGCGAGGTGCCGCTGACACGAACTTCCGATTTCTTCCTTTCGATGACCCCTGTCGATGAAGGCATGTTGTCCCATCACATCCCCTATTGAAGTGTTGGCCTTGATTGCTTTTTACGATATAGGAGGCAAGGCACAGCCCGCAACAACCACTAATCCACCTGATGTTCAATTTTCCAAAGCCGCGCCATTGCTGGCTTTCCCTCCTCTATCGCTCAACTTTCCGCGAGCGCTCAACTTTCCGATTTCCGCATATGAACGACAATAGAGGCCGCCCACGAGCAATGCTTCTGCTCAGGACAGCCTCTATGATTTACATCGCGTGGCGCTTACGAAAATCGACCGGTGATATACCTTCCACTTTACGAAAAACTCGCCTGAACGTGGCTGCATTCAAGTAACCGACATGCTCCCCGACTTCTTGGATGGAATCCCGATCCTCGAGCAGCCGCTTCTTCGCTTCGGCAATTCGCAGCTGGCATAAGTAATCGAGGAAGTTCTCGCCGAACTCTTCTTTAAAGAGCTGGCTGATATATTTGGCACTGATGCCGAATTTATCCCCGAGATACTCCAGCGACAAATCGGGATTGGCGTAGTGTTGTCCGATGTAACCGCGAATGTTCTGCAGAAGCTGGTGATGCAGACGACCGCTGTACATTCGCCCCATCTTGTCGGCGAAGGACTGAAGCGTCACGCAAAACAGGTTTTGCAGCTCGTCAAGCGTGTCAAACTCGTCTATGATTTGCCTTAAAGATACCGCAGCCTCGGACATCCAAACCTCATAATAATCCTTCGAAGCCTGAGAGAGCTGCAGATCCATATGTGCGACAAAATAGCGGCATAGTTCGTCGATCTCGCTCTTAGGCAGACAGCAGTTTCGCATGCCGCTGAACATGGCGTCGAAACTCTCCCTCCAGTTCTCTTCATGAAGGCGAAATTGCTGGATTAACCGATGAATCGCCTGCAGGTGCTTGTTGGTCTCTTTCACAGTTGCACCTTGCTGCGTTTCGCTGTAATAGATGACCCGGTTGTGACCAAGGGCAGCCTTAAAAGTCAGTGCCTCGAGTGCTTGTTTATTGGAAGCTCCCGCCCCATCGGCTGCCTCCTCTCCAAGCCCGATGGTTACCGAGAAGGCCAGATGCTGATGGATCCATGCGGTTATGTGCTCGCAGATCGATTCTGCCTTTTCATTAGAGGTGTCCGGTATGAACAGAATGCCTGTCAGTTGCAGCGGGGTTGTCCACTCCAGCCAGATCGGAATATTGTGCTGGGTGTACAGTTCATGGGCCGCACTGCTGATGACGAATTTGAACAAGGATTGGTCGCGGCTTTTATACTGATTGAATACTTGCTCCGGATGATCAATTTCAATGACGAATACCCGCTGTTTATCGTGCTGCGGCAGCACCGACAGGTCACCGGCTTCCGCCTGTGCGCCTTGCTCAAACTGCAGCAACTCCCTGAAGGTGGCTTTCTGCTTCCGGGCGGCCGATGCTTCGGCTTCTTTGCGAAACAGCTTGGTCTGCTCGGCAAAGTTGTTGATCGCCGTCTCGATGAACGTAAACTCATCCACCGCGAGCCTTCCAAGCGTTGGCTTCCCTGATCCGAATTGATCTTGAATACGGAAAACGAGCTCTTCGATCGGCTTATAATTTTTGCGAGTGATGTACACGATCGATACGCCGCCGGCTAGAAAAATAATCAATCCCAGCACGAGCCAAATGCTTGAGAGGTTCGACATCACGGATACGATTTTTCCATTCACGATGCCGCTATCTACCGTCCAACCGGAATACGGGGATGTAAGGCTCGCCAGTACCTTCCCGGTTTCGAACGACTCATCCTGCTTGAACAACGGCTCGCCCTCGCGATCGTACAATTGGACGAACGCTTGCTGCGGATCGTACATTTCCTTGATGATGTTCCGAAGTGATGCCGCGCTGACATTCACAACAACGAGCCCGTCGGCGCCGGGTCCGACGGATACCTTGTGCACGAGACTGATGACATTTTTGGGCTTCTGCGCGACCAGCTCACGGTAGGGCCGGATCGAGCTCCACGAGGAGGAATTACTCTCCTTGCTGTACCGCTGACTGCGAATAAAAGCGACGTCTTCGAAGTCGTTCAGCTTGGTTGTCATTCCGCTGAAGACTATACCATCCTTATAACGGACCAAATAATAGGAGTCGATAATCGACATTTCATGCTGCAGCTGCAACATCCGATTAACAACCTGATAGTTCAGGAATACGTTATCGCTGCCGCTTTCAAGGAAGAAATCGTTCAGCAGCTTGCTGGATACCAGCTCGCGGATCATCATCGTGTCAAGCGTTTTCAAACTGACATCGACGGTTTGGAGCAGCTGCCCTGCGAACACCTTGCTGGATTCTTTCGTATTGCGGTTGCTTTGCTCGACGAGCGTCTGGAAGAAAACGAAGAAGAGAAAGGAGAACATGATGAAGAATATCGGGAGGTAAGACCATATCATCTTTCGCAGCCATGTACGGGTCAAAGTACCATCATTCCTTTATAAGGAAGTTTGCTCGCGTTCATAGGGAATCCCCTAATGTAACCGCATTCATACATTACTTCTCATTATACCGATAGGTGTATTCATCGTCTATGTTGTGTATGGAAGGGAACCAACTTAATTTCCAGATTATGATCTAGAAGATCGATATCAAATAACAAAGTCCCGGTGACCCATTGCTGGATCACCGGGACTTTCTACGATCACCGGAATGGCGATTAGATGAGAGCCGCCTTACTTCATTTTTTGTTTTACTTTCTCCAGCACGGCTTCTCTTCTCGCCCGGCGTTTGTCTAATATCTCTTCTTGGGTTCGGTCTTTGACAGGAACGGGCTTCGGACAAAATGGAACAATCTTCTTTTTACTCATTACTATTCACCCTTCTTGAGAGAATAGTAGTCAGTATTGCCTTGGAAGCCATCTATTAAACAGAAAAGGCCGCTTGGTATCTACCAAGCCGCCTTCATATTATCGCGTTAATTGATATAAACGTTCGATGGTTTGCTCTGTCGTGGAAGTCAGCTGACCGATCCGCTTCAGCAGCTGCTCACGCTGTTCCCGGCGCTTCTGGATAATCGTTTGCTGAGAAACATCCTTTACCACTCGAATCGTACCCGCAAGCTCAGCAACATTAGTTTGCTCCGGCATCCAAGTCAGCCTCCTTCTGAGCGATCATTCGCTTCTGAATCGTGAGACAAAACGCGTGGATCACTCTACGAATCTGTCTTGACTCTATGATATCATTATCTAAAATCAGAGACAAGGCACGTTCATCGTCATCATCAAAGTGAAAACACCACACCCACGTTTCCCCTTCCAGCATGTCCATGCGAAACGAGACGACATGCCTTCCCGGATACGGATTGTTGGAGTAGGCTTGTCCCATCTGATCTTTAGCCGCGGCTACAGCTGCAAAGTCATCATCGCCATCCAGATCAAGGTCTCTTTTCTTCCCCGTAGTCCCTTTGTCCATGATGAGCTTGAGGGTATTTCCTTCCTGGCGGTACAACGAAAAGCCGGATACGAAATCCAAATCGGTAAATGCCAGCGCGTCATTGACGTAGCGATATTGATTCTCCGTTATTGCCTTAAGAACCTTCGTTAACGTGTAAACCGCACTATCCGACGCTATCAATTCATCCTTCAGTGTAGCGATTGCCGCTTCTTGCTCGGTGATCGTGGACTTCAGCTCAGCAATGCTGTTTTGCATGAAATCATGCTGACTTTGCGAGTAGGCTACGACATAAGCGACGCTGGAGGGATCTTGATCATTCTGGCTGAATACGGCGTTAACGAGCGTATACAATCCATCAAAGGTAAAGTCATCCTTCTTCACAAAAGGAGCCCAAACCTGTTCGTACTCACGAGGACGTTTGGCCTTGAAGGCTTCCACATGAAACTCAGGCTGCCCGATCGAGGCCATCTTATGGATATAGGCTTGTACGAGCAAATAGTAGATGACGCAAATTAGCGCTATGGCTGCCATTATGCCGATCCAGAGCGGCCACTGCGCGTAGTTCCCAGCTGCAACGCCGGTTGCGATAGGTCCGATTATGGGCAGCGTGGTCCAGGAGATCCCTTTAACCAGCTTAGCCTGCTTGAAATAGCCGCTAACCGTTTTCACCGGCCCCTTCCAAGCTTTGCCGCGCCAGCTCTCCCCATTCTGATTCCGCATTGTTCTAATGATCGGGTCAATATCGCCCTTTATCTCGCTCAGGTAGCTATGATAATTGGTCTGAATCGATTTGATTACCATTCCTGATTGATCACCTCAATTCATGATACTACAATCCTTCGGCGTAATCATAGATGTTCGTCCAACTAGATATATCGTCATAATTACGTCATTCAGGTAACGCCAGTTCGTAGTTGAGGCCGAGAGCACTGGTATATAGTATGGATGCTAATTACAAATTAGCAGGCTTTCTCTTCTATCACGTACAGTCTGGAGATGTACACCGCCTGGGGAAGGAGGAAATGATCTCACAGAAAGGAAAATGGTTCTCACTATTGTAAGCGTTGTCAGAAGCAAAATAAACGGAGGTGCCAATTATGAAGAAAAAGAAATCATTCGTATCGATATTGACCCTGTTTATGATACTCTCTACATTCTTGATGTTTGATAACAAAGCAGCTCATGCGGCAACTGTAACCAGTAATGCATCTGATGATGCAACCATGTGGGGAACCAGTTTAATCGGTCCTACGGCAAACACGATGGCTGTTAATTTCGGTCAAGACAAAAGATCGTACTTGAAATTCAATGTCACTAATTCAGGTACGATAACGACTGCCGTTCTGAACGTGAAGTGCATTACAGGCGGAGTTGCGAACATCGGCGCATATGCGGGGACAGGCAATAACACTTGGGATCAGTCAACCCTGGCCTGGAATAACCAACCTGCTCTTGGTGCCTTGCTTGATTCCAAGAATATGACCTTTGTGGCAGGAACCGTCTATTCGTTCAATGTCGCACCGCTTATAAACGGCAATGGAACGTATTCGATCATCTTAAAGGGGATCTCCGGAAACGAAGTTATTTTCTCCACCAAAGAAGGAACAAGCGTGCCGAACGTGGTTACAACAACCACTACGACTCCGCCTCCGACCGGACCCGATCTTACCGGATACACCTTATTGAGAGACTATTCGTTTGGCACTTCCCGGAATGTGAACAGTCTTACATCCCTTTCCAATTCATTTAACGCATATGGTGTTGCAGGAACAACGGTCATTAACAATGAATGGCAGCGATATCAACCTATTAATGCTACCAATCACCATTTAACAGCTACAACTCTGGAATTAACTGCTACGCCAAACTTAGGCGGCGTCTATGACGGAGGCATAAGCAGCGGTCAAATCACGACGAAAGAAACCTTTTATCCTTACGATGGGAAAACGTATATCTTTCAGCTAAGAGCAAAAATACCGAAAAAGGTCGGAGCTTGGCCGGCATTCTGGCTGTATTCCCCAGGCGGTGCCGGATCAACCGCTTCTGAGATTGATATCTTCGAATTCTTTGATACACCTACGCAGAATACGTATGACTGGACGGGATTCGATCATGGAGACGGTGTATTCTCGGACTATTACAGCATCATGACCAATCAATGGGTATGGCATCCCGGAACGGATTTTTCAAATGACTATCATCTGTATACCTTGATTTGGAAGGAAGGCAACCTCCAGAAATGGGTGGACGGCACGCTGGTAAAAGGGACTCTCTTTAGATGGGACGGACCGGCTCCGCAGGTTCTCATTGACCTTGCCATGGGTGGAAATACGAACAACAATCCCGTAGCCTCCTCATTCCCTGCCGTGTTCTCCTTAGATTACTTCCGTGTTTACGTCAAATAATTCATAGAGCAGTAAAAAACCTCCATCAGTTTAACTGATGGAGGTTTGAATACTATCTTTTGCCTTCACATGATAACGACCGATCTTTATGCTTGTTTGCTTTGAAACATACAGCTTGCTCACAAGTGCCAGATCATTGATTCCATCCCTCAGCCACGAGCGCCAGATATAGAATCGCCGTTGATAGCCGCCGGGGTAATACTTTCCGATTAACTCGCCATTCACATAAATCAAAGTAAAGTCATCCATCCCATTCAACTCTACATACATAGGGCTAACCAAGTCATTATGTTCTATATATGCAAATTGACTCCGTGCTATCTTCAAGGATCCATCCTGTTGCTCGTCTGAATTATTCAGGCTTACTCCCTCATAGGTACCCAGCTCTCCATGGATTGCAGCTTGAATCCCTGATGCTAACGGAGTAAAGCTCGCAACTCCCTCGATAGCGGCATTGTAGAAGGAAATACTCGCGGGCTGAAGAACGCCTCCGCCTCTTGGTCCCTTCAAACAGCGCAATAGCACTTGGTTTTGTTCTCCGAATCTTACCCAAGGTGTAATATCCCAATATTTAGGGCTATTCTCGAATCCCCAGTTGCTCCAGCCTTGCCAAATCGCTGCGAGATGCTTGCCATTCACATAAAGGGCGTAAATTAAGTCAGCATCCCTAATTTCTAGCAGAACCCGAGTTCCGGCATACTTCGCATCCGCATAGAACTGTGTTCGGTTTAAGATTTCACCGGAGCCCGTAAAATCCACATTGGCATCTTTGATCAGATTGCCTTCCGAGCCAAATTCGAAAGTGGACCAATTCTCCGTCTCCTGACCAAGAGCTGCGATATGGATGCCGATTTCTTGCGCATAGCCATCATCATGATAGGAGAGTAGCTGATCCCGTTCTTCGAATAAATCGTCTTTCTCATCCTTGGTGAACAACATCTTCCGTTCCCAGCTCACCAGCTCTTCGGAATGGAGGGCATCCACATACAAAGGCAGCATCATGCCGCTTAAAGCCGGATCCAGGGCCATATCTTTGTCATGCCCCGTAGAGTAGCAGCGAAGAGTAAGCCTGTTACTCCCGGTTAATAGATTGTTTAACCGGAGCTTCATGGTCCGTTGTCCCGAAGCTGCCCATTCATCATTGATAAACAGATCAAAGTAATCATTAATCTCTGGTATCAGCAATTGATGCTCCCCACCGTCGCTGATCCATTCACTTGTGTACACTGCATAGCCGCAATCGGTATGTCCATTTCTCTCAAAAGGGACCCCTAGATTGGTTTTCTTTGCTCCAACCTGCGAGGAGATAAATGGCTTCTCCCAATTCCGGCAAATCTCCCACTTCACGATTTCCGTGTCCTGAAGATTAGGAGCTGTATGATGAGAAGCAGTATAGGTGATTTGCTTCATCGATGCATCTGCTCGGCGTATTAGAGTCAACTCATGGCTCGCGCCGGGTTCAGCTTCCACTCGAATATGATCGGTAGAACCTGACCATTCCGCATAGTAAAGATCCGAAATCAGCAGATCCCGTTTGCCGCCGACTTCCGGCCCAAACCACGTATGCATAGCCCGATCACGCGAAATCACCACAATGCGATAGGCATCCAAGCTTATCCATTGGTCCTCCGTTTGATGTGTGAACGAGATTGTTAATTCCTGCCCGCGCCACGCTGTCTTCACCGCTCCGGAACCGGTAACATGCGGCAGCAGCTCGCTGTTCCACATCAGCTTCAATTCATTTTCCTGTCCGATCTCGCCAAATACAATACAAACGTTCGAATCCCTATAGAGGAATTCAGCTGAAGCATGAATCCATTTCAAGCGCTCATGTAAAGCGAATTGCAAGGGATATATCCGTGTTTCCATCGGCTGCAGCACGGTTCTGGTTGGAAATACGTCCAGCAAGGATGATTCCCAGGTAAAGGCCTGTATTTCATCGGACGCATTGCTGAATGCAAGCAGCTGGTTTCCGCGAAGAATAACAAGGACTTCGGAAGGAACGCCAGTTATACCCGCTTCTGTGCCCGTCTTGATTATCGGCTCTTCGACCAATAAGGATTCGAAGGAAAGCAGCTGGGCATGCGTAGTCTTGTAGCGATAGTACAATTCCCCGAGTTCGCCCCACTCTTCGATTGCAGCTTCATTATAATAACGATTGGGGAAAAACTTAGCCGGCTGCATCCCCGGATCGGTTCCACCGGCAAACATAAAGTAGTTCAGCCCTGCACAGCCGTTAATAAACGCAAGCTTCGTCAAGCTTTCCAGCCATACGCGCGGTAAATGTCCCATCGTGGTGATGTCCGAACTTTGAGCTGTGTTTAACCAGCCTGCTTCAAATTCCTGGCTGAAGATCGGCTTATCTGGATGTGTCTTCCGATAGTTCTGAAAGTAAGCAGAGACTTCCCTTACTTGATCCGGAGCAGGCGTAGGATAGAAATCAAATGCCCCCAGCAGTCCCTCTTCTGCATAATAATCGCCGTTATTCAGCACGATAGGCACCTTGATACCGAGCTCTTGCACCTTATTGGCCAATTGAAGCAAATACGGCTTATTCCCGTAACCGAACTCATTCTCCACTTGCCAAAGGATTACATTGCCGCCCTCCGTAATTTGAGTGCCTTTCAACAAGGGAGTAATCGTATCCAACCAGCGATTTAAGTAACGAAGAAAAGCAGGGTCGCCGGTTCTCGTTCTCACGTCTTCCGACCAAATCCAGCCTGGGAATCCCCCGCCCGAAATTTCGTCGCAGACATATCCGCTTGGCTTTAAGATGCCAAGAAGCTGGTTCTGCTGCGTGCATGCGACGAATTCGGCGATATTCCACCGACCGGAGAAGTCGAACTGCTCTTTCTCTCTCTCATGCAACCCCCAAGGTACGTAGGTGCTTATACAATTCAAGAGATTGGCCTTTAATTTGCGAATACGATCCTCCCATTCAATCGGATCCGTTTTGAAATAAGACAATTCCCCGGAGATCACCAGTCTGCTCTTGCCATAAATTCGAATAAAGGATTCATCGCAGCTTATTATTTCGTTACGGTTATTGGCCACTATATAGTCTCCCTATCGCTCAATGCCTGCCGAATGCTCATCTCTAACGGAGAGTAATCCCGAGGATTCTCTCGGTTCAAATTCATGCGTTCTTTTAAAGGGGTGGTGCGGTTGCACATGAAACGTGGGATGCCGTTATGGTTCGGCGATGCCGTGTGATACAGAAACGGATGACAGAGAATGACATCGCCCGGAGAGCCGGTCGTTTCAACCACGCGCAGTTGAATGCCCTCTGAATCCCTATGCAGCGTGTTCATAAAGGTATGAATGCGTTTTTCCGCGGTAGAAGCATACTTCCCGCTCGTTATTCCGGTCAATTGGGCTAAATAGGGATGCTGCATATTTAGCGCATCTATGGCAGCCTGTGATTCAAGTCCTTCCGGATGCCGAGCCAAGAAGCGAGCAACCAGCTTATGTGAGCCTTCAAGCACCAGCGTACCGCCGCCACGAGGCGCAATGTCGGAGAAAAGGCAAAGACACAGCAGTCCCTGCTCCGGACTATCTACATAGTGACGGAAATGAATGCCGTCCCAATGCCAGCCTTCCGTTGGAACCGTCCATTCTTTCTCTGCTCCCAGCGCAAAGTTAACCGGCCACCAGCCCCACGTGGAATGAATCTCGTCGACGCCGTATACACCTTTATCCGTCCATCTCTCTTCGCCAATCAACTCTTCAATCGCATTAGCCATCCGCAGCGTGTTACATTGATCAAATGCCGGACTCCGATAGGCTTCCTGAATGTATATCATCGGTTGTGTCCAAGTCGATGGATCTTCTTGCAAGATCCCTCTCTCTCGGAGCTTCTCCCATAGAAATTGCTGGCAGGCGTGCGCGGTTTCCCGTGGAAAAGCCTGCTCGACCTTCACCCAGCCCCGTTCCTTGAAATGCTCGATTTGCTCGAAGTTAAGCACACGATTATGCATCGTATTCCTCCTTGGTATAAATAAGGCTAACGCTCCGTAGAGCGTCAGCCTTTGTGATGGTATGTGAATTATTTCGACGTTTTTACCCATTCATCCAGTTGCTTCTGTTTCTCTGCAATAATTTTATCTACGCCAATGGATTTCAATTTATTGATGTACTTCGGTAGGAATTCGCTAGGATCCACAGTTCCGGTGAATAAAGCAGGCTCGAATTCCTTCTTCGCATTGTTGAACGCCGCAATTTCATTCTTCACCGGTTCCGGATTAAACACGAAACCAAGCACGCTCGATTTCTCCGCAGATTCATTGAACTTCAAGAAGTTGTCCCACTTGTTCGGGTTCTCATTCGCCCACAGATAATCGTTAAACTGATTGCCGAACATCCAAGCCCCATTCAGTACATAACCTGATGTTGTAGCATCTACGCCTTCCGGGAAGTCAATCACGTTATCGCTTTTCTTCACGAAATGTTTACCTTCAATACCGAACGCGAGCAGGTTAACTAAGTATTTGTCGGTGTAGAGGAGATTCAGGAACATCATCGCACGATCCGGATCTTTCGAGGTTCTGGAGATCGATGTCATCGAGCCTGTTGTATCAGCTGTTCTAACAATCGGCTTTGTTAACTCTACCTGCACAAATTGAACGCCGTTAGCCAAACTATCTTCCGCATCTTTACCCGGCTTCAGCTGCTGTACGTAGGAGAAGGCTTTACCTGCTTTGAGCGCTCCCGAGATATCTGCTGCCGTTGCCGCATCCTTGTTCACATAGCCGGCCAAGAACCATTTGCGTGCCAAATCCAATTCCGCTTTCACTTGAGGCGTTTCAATGCTGGACACGACTTTAAAATCGCCCGCCCCCCGTACTACCGATCCAGGGCTGCTGTCTCCTAAATCTTCGAAATTCATCGGATTATAAATCCAATCCACGCTTGTATCTTTATTCAGGTACAGCGGAACAACACCGGACTCTTTCTCTTTGATCATTTGATAGATCGGTTCCAAATCTTCAACCTTTTTAATTTGCGTAATATCGATTTTGTATTTATCTACCAGATCCTTGCGGAGCATCACACCTGCTTGGCTGGCAAGTTCTTTATTAATAGGTATACCATAAGAGCGTCCATTCACTTTCGAACCCTCGAGCAGCGCAGGGTTGATCACTGCTTTCAGATCAGGTGCATCCTTATCAATAAGATCGGTCAAATCGATAATATTGCCTTGCTGAATCTTCGTGCCGAAGTTATCCCAGTTCATCGTCTGAAGCAAGTCAAACTGCTCACTTGAGGCGAATTTTAAGTTTACTTTGTCCTGCCAGCTGCCCCAGTCAATGACATCCAACTCAAACGTTGCATTGATTTTATCTTTGAGATACTTGCTGATTTCCTCATTGACCAATGCCAAATCTTTCGGCACCGCTCCGCCTGGCACGACCATCTTCAGCTTGTATGGCGCCAGTTCCGGCGTCGCCGGGGTTTCATTGGTCGTCGAAGTTTCATTGGTCGTCGTTTCTTGCTTTGTATCGTTTGCCGGCTGCTCGTTGCTTGCATTCTGTTCGTTATTTTTTCCGCAGCCTGACAACAATAGAGAAGCTGAAACAATGGTGGCTACAACGAGTGGAGCTGCTTTTTTCATTTTTTTCATACAAACCCTCCTGAGTATATTTATCTATGCTAACTAGCAATGCTAGTTTTAGCCTTTGACAGCTCCTACAGTCAATCCTTTTACAAAGTACTTTTGGAAGAAGGGGTAGGCGAACACCATTGGACCCGTGCCGACAATACACATGGCCATACGAACAGATTCACTCGGTAAATTTGCAATTTCCGTAGAACTTGGACCTGAGCCCGCTTGGGCGTTTGCCAGTAAAAATTGCAGGTTCATTAACACTTTATACATCATGTACTGAAGATTGATGATGTTGTCATTATTGATGAAGATCAGACTGTTGTACCAGCCATTCCAATACCCCAGCGAGTAAAACAATCCTATTGTCGCAAAGACCGGAAGCGATAACGGGACGACAATCTGAACCAGAATTCTGCCTTCGCCCGCTCCTTCCATCGTTGCAGATTCAATAATGGAGGGATGTATTGTGGTCTGAAAGAACGTTCTCATAATAATGACATAGAAGGCGTTCATTAATAGACCAGGGACGATCAAGGCGAAGATCGTATCCTTCAGATGAAGGACATTCGTGTATACCAAGTACCATGGAACCAGACCGCCGCTGAATATCATCGTGAAGAAGATAAAGAAGGAGAAGAAACCGCGAAAATGAAAATCTTTCCTGGATAGCGGATAAGCAAACAAGGCAGTCATAATGATTCCGGCAATCGTACCTGCAACCGTAACAACGATTGAAATCCCGTAAGCCGCTATAATGCTGTGAATATCGAACCACAAATACTTGTAGGCGGACAAGCTGAATTTCTCCGGTATTAATTTATAGCCATGGAGCGCAATCGATTTCTCATCCGAGAAGGAAACGCCTACGACTAACAATATAGGAAGGAGACACAGACAACTGTACAGAATAAAAATGACATTCAGAATGACGTTGGACTTTGGTGAGACAGCCAGTATGTCTCTCTGGTTCCTTTTTATTACCGATGGCTCCTCTTGCAAAGAATAGTTCACTGAAGTTGTGGTTTCCAACCTTCTCCTCCTCCTGTTCTAAAAGAGTGCATTCTCTTTGTCTATTTTGCGTACTAGGAAATTCACGCCGACGACTAGGATGAATCCGACTACGGACTGATAAAGCCCCGCTGCCGACGACATTCCGGTATCCCCCAGGCGGATCAAAGCCCGATACACATACGTATCAATGACATTGGTCGTGGAGTACAAGGCCCCCGCATCAAGCGGCAGCTGATAGAATAAACCGAAATCCGCATTTAAAATATGACCGACCGCCAGCAAAGTTAGAATAATCATCATCGGCTTGATGGAAGGCAGTGTAATATTCCTGATCAACTGCCACTTGGTTGCGCCATCGGTTATGGCCGCCTCATAGTACTCTTTGTCGATACTGATAATAGCTGCTAAGTAAATCACGATGGAGTAGCCTACGTTCTTCCAGATGTAGACGATCGGCAAGATGAATGGCCAGTATTTCGGCTCGCTATACCACGAAATCGGTTCAATGCCGAGTGGAGCCAAGATGATCGTATTAATGAAACCAAATTCCTGGCTCAGCATCGAGTAGCCAAGATACCCTACGACAACCGCAGATAGAAAGTAAGGCAGAAACATAATGCTCTGATACAAATTGGAGAAGAACCGATTTCGCAGCTCATTCAGCAGAATGGCAAATGTAACGGCGCTGACCAATGTAAGGACGATAAACACAAGATTGTACAAGATCGTGTTTCGCGTAATGACCCAGGCATCGCTCGAGTTAAACAGAAACTTGAAATTCTCGAATCCGACCCAAGGGCTTTTCCAGTAACCTAACGCATAATTGATGCTTTTGAAAGCGACAACCGATCCAAACATCGGAATGTAATTATTGATGATTAAGTAAAGTATTCCTGGAAATAACATGAGTAATAAATATCGATTTTGATGTACTTTTTTAAAAAAGGATGTTTTATAATGATTATTAATGGGTTTATTACCCATATCTAGCACCTTCTTTCGCGTTATCCCCTTCTGTTAACTTTATTATAGAGTTTCATGTATTGGCTATCTACGAAGTGGAATGACATCATTGCCGTTATTATGACAGCAATAAAAAACCCTCGGATGAACAAGGAATAGCTCATCGAGGGTCTATCTTACTGTTATTTACCTAGTAGTTGATACCGCTTGCGAAATTCTTGGGGATGCACGCCGACTTGCTTCTTGAAAATCTTGCTAAAATGAGAGAAGTTTTCGTATCCCATAGATTCACATATTTCACTTATTTTCAAATCAGTTTCAATGAGCATAATCTTGGCTTGGTTCATCCGAACCGTAATGATGTATTCCATCAAGGTTTGCCCTGTTTCTTTCTTAAACAGCCTTGATAAATAGGCCGAATTCAAATGCACATGAGAGGCAATCCCTTCCCTCATGACATCCTTCAAATTCGCATGCACATACAGCCTTATTTTCTCGATGATGGCGGAGCTGTCCATCCGCATCAACTGCATATAATCGATTCCTGCAGTAATAACGCGCGCAGCCCACTGTTTAAACTGAGCAACGGAACGGGTTGCCGAAGCATCTCCAAACCATTTTCCTGTACCCATCATCTCTTTCACGGATCGTCCATGCTTGTGCGACACTTGATAAACCATATGTAAGATCGAATGGTAGAGCGCATCGATCGTTTCAGCTGCGCTGGATTGCTCTTCCCGGAGTTCGGCAAGGACTGCCTCCAGACGCTTCATGAGTTCATCTTTCTTCCCTAACTCGAATAGCACCACCCAGTCCGCACATTCGATATGGACAGGTGCTTTGATCGGATTTGCTGCCATACTGCCTATACGTTCCGATTGGAATTGGACAACCTTCGTATTTACAATATTACGAGCCTCCAGCTCCAGTAACGCCTGGCAGCTATCGGATAGAGCACCTATCCCTACGGGCTGGCCGATATAACAGGATAAGCTGCAATAGAATAGTTGCGAACAGACGTCGATGTAGGCCTGGCATTTGGCATGCCAATCATCCTTCTCTGCTTCTGCATCCCCCGTCAAGTAAATGAGTATGAAATGAAGGCCGTTTCGATCTTGAATGACGTCACCCGCACGTGATTGGAGAAACATCTCAGCTGCCGCATTTCGCAGTGCGTACTCCATGATTTCCTCATCGCGCAGATTGAATTCCTTGCTCCACATCTCTACGCTAAGCAGAATGGGCAAAATCAATGTATGGGGATCAAACGTGAAATGATAAGCAGGAAGCTGCTGCTTTAAATTATCCGCGGTCGGTATGAGGCGCTGGGCTAATATATCTTGCCAGAACCGTTCGGTCAATAAGGGCTTCTGCTTCTCCCAAAGCTTCTCATAGGTTTGAAATTGTTCATCGAATTGCTCGACCTTCCTCAAATCCTCTACCCGTTCCTGCACCTTAACCATGACGGTTCTTAATTGATCATAGTTAACAGGCTTCAGTAAATATTCATAGCTGCCCAGGCGAATAGCCTGTTGGGCGTAAGAGAAGTCGGCATGGCCAGTCAAAAAAACAGGCACGATCGACGTGTTATGCTCTCTGACCCACCCGACCAGATCGAGTCCATTGCTGTCGGGCATTTCAATATCGCACAGCAGAACATCGATGCTCACGGTTCGGATAATTTCCATCGCTTCGTCAACATCGCATGCGCTATAAACCTCGCTATAACCTAAACCGTTCCAATCGATCCCTTTTAACAAAGCTTTAATCGCATAGACTTCATCATCTACGATAAGTAACTTATACATGTTAGAGATCCCCCTGCTCTTCGTATGGTGACTGTTTTGGAATGATTAAGCGAACGACTGCCCCTTTCCGGGCACCATTCTCGAACAAAATGTTGAATGCCTCGCCATACTTCATCCGCAAGCGATGATGCACATTCCAAATCCCCAGATGCTTGTCACCTGAACCTTGGCCTTCTGCATATTGGCCGGCTTGAAACAGCTGTAATTTATCAGGCGCAAACCCTTTACCGCTGTCGCTGATACACACTTCGTAGCAATCAATGGACGCTTCGGATTGCCTTACCGTGATCGCAATTTGAAAGACCGATTTGCCTTTATCCATGCCGTGTATAATCGCATTCTCAACGAAGGGTTGGATGATTAAGGGAGATATACTGTACGCTTTATACATGTCAGGGACCGTAATCTGAAACGTTAATTTCTCCGGGAATCTAAGCTTCTGGATCTCCAAATAATTCTCGATATGTCCAATCTCTTCAGCCAGCGTGATCGTCTCCCGATGGGAACGGGTAATGAAGCGGAAATAATCGCCTAAATGCTCCGTCATCTTCTGAACCAGCAGATTCTCCTCCAGCACCGAGAGGCTAAATATTATATTTAAAGAGTTCAAATAGAAATGCGGGTTAATCTGCGCTTGCAAATGATTGAATTCTGCCTTCTGCGCTCGCAGCATTTCCTCGTAAACGTTAATTTTCAAGCTCTGAATTTGCGAAGCCATTTTGTTAAACGTCTCTACCAGGAATGAAAACTCCTTGGTTGAATGGTCACCGAGCCTCACATCCAAATTCCCCCGGCCGATGCTCTGCATCCCTTTAATCAGAATGTTCATGGGCCGCAGCAGTACGTTTTTTACAAATAACAAGTAGAATACAAGAATGATAATTAAGCCAATGGGAAGCAAGAAGAGCAAGCGTTGAAAATATAACAGTTTCTGCAGCACGACCTTCTCCGGAATAAAGACGGCGAGACTAATCGGTGCATATTGAAAAGGAAGGCCTACAAGCATATACTTGCTTCCGCTCGATGACTTCGTAAAGGAAACGTACTTCATCTCGTTGTGTTCCAGCTTCTTCACGATTTCATTCACGTTATCGGTAGATAGCGTCGTTTCAATAAGAGAGGTGCCTGTATTCGACATCAGCAGCAGTTCTTTCCCGCTGTTCCCGAAATTGGATTGTCTAAGCGGTTGAATTAATTTATCAATATCGATTAAAGCACCTACATAAAGCTCCCGATTAATTTCATTCGGGCTAATCGGAATGACACGCACCAAGTAATATTTATTCTTCCACGTGGTGACCGTCCAGTTCTGGGTATCCATGCCGTCCCTGTGTTCATCAAAGAAGGAATACAGGACGCCGTCGAATTTCTCGGAATCTTCATAGCTCTTTTTCACGCTGATCATATCGTTATTTTTTTTCGAATAGACGAAGAAGGTTTCGATCCCTTTATAGACGCTGAGATCGTCATCGAACTTGCGCAATAACCACTGCTTAGCCATAAAATAATCGCCGTTTTCCTTCGGATATAAAGTAAGCGGTATCAAATTGGTATAAGAGAAATCACTGCTTCCCAGTCGTAGAATATAATTGTTCGTTTCCTCCAACGTTTGATCGAGAGAGGAGACCTGCGTTTCGAGGAAATTGTAGTAAGACTGGGACACCTCGGTCCGGACGACATTCATGGCGTAAAAGTTATTATAGAACAGAAAGAAGATCAAAGGGGCCGTTACGATAAAAAAACCGAGGATGAATTTGAAACGCAATGTTTTCTTCTGGTTCATCAGCTAACCTCTCTCTGCGTCTATCAATCGACCTCAATCCGGTCAAATAAGTCGTGATGAATATGGCAATGAAAATTGTAACCCGATTCCTAAGAAAATGTCGATACTTGGTTCTGTCGCCTAAAACATTTTAAGCTTTCTATAGACTTCCTGATCTATATGCACCGTTGCTTTCTTTACTAAATCGTCGACATAAGAGGCATACTTTTGTTCTTTCAATAGCTGCGTTATAGATTCATGAACTTCTTCCCGCTCATTGAATCCTTCCTCAGTCTTTTCGATGCATTTCACCACATAATAAGCTTTATTGTATTCGAAAACCTTACTCACTTGCCCTACGGATAAGCTGACGGCATTTTCGGTAAATTCATGCGTTGCGGGCATATAATCTTCACGGCTTGTAGTAGAATCAAAAATCTGTTCACCGAAATCGACTTTAATAACCGAGTTCACGCTATACGTATCGGCTAAATCTTTCATATGATCTCCTTTAGCGATTTTCCCCCGTACTTCTTCGGCCATTTCCTTTGCGGCGTTCTTGCTCTTATCATCTTTAGCTGTAAAAGCAAAAGAAACTTTCTCTACCTTTACCGTCTCTATTTTCTTGTACTTGTTTTCCTTTATGGCGGTATCGTAATATTGCTTGATCTCTTCCTCGGAAACGACTAGCTGTTCATCTATTTTTTTCTTTAACTTTTGAATCATATCCGTGAACAAGATCGAGAAATAAACATCTTCGGTATACTGTTCGGGACCATAAATGACTTTCTTGTTTGCGATAGCCGTTTTCCGTCTAGCATTTTCATTCTTAAGATCGATTAGAAATTGAGAATAGCTGATATCTTGAATCAGTTCCTTTTCTTTTCCCTGGATTTGTTGAACTTTAATTTGTATTGTCTCTTCCAAGGCAAGCTTTTTTAGATAGTCCGCAGGTATTTCACCATCAAAACTGCTCGTCCAGAATCCTTTTCCAGGTTCGACATTGTGTGTCTTCTTGAAATAGTCGAATACTTCCGAGCGGTGCTTGATGAGCTTTGGCATTAACTCTTGTACAGTTATAGGTTCGTCGTCTACCGTTGCTACAACAGTAGACTCCCCGTTTGTATCATTGCTAGTGCCTACTAGGATAAGAACCGTACAAATAGCCGTAATTGCTGCGATCAATAACCCCACATGTTTCAATGTGAAACGAAATCGCTTTTCATTCCTTTTCTTATCCATACCTCATACTTCCTTTCATGAGATCAAGAGATGACCCTTTGGGTAAAGGGTCATCTCTTGAATGAAATACTTTGTGGATACTGTCGCGATGTTACTTAGCGGCAGTACGCAATTTCCAAATGATAACGGCCGCTTGCGCTCTTGTTGCCACGCCTTGAGGCGCAAACTTTCCATTCCCTACACCGTCGATGATACCGGCTTGTTGAATGGCCGCTACCGCGTTGACTGCGTAAGCCGCAATTTCGGATTGATCTTTAAATGAAGCAACTTCTCCGTTTCCATTTAAGTTAGCCTTCACCACTAACCCGGTGTTATAGATCATAACCGCCATGTCCTGCCTCGAAATCTGGTCTTGGATGCCAAAAGTGCCGTCCAAATTGCCCTTAACGATACCGAGCTGTTGTGCCGATGCGATCGCACTGTAATACCATGCGCCGCTCTTCACATCGCTCAGCGAAGTCTTGGCGTCACTGTTCACTAAATCAAAGGCGTTCATCAGCATCGTAATAAACGCTGCTCTTGTCAACCGGTTATCGGGCTTGAAGCTGTCTCCCCCTACTCCTTTGACAATGCCTCTTGCTGCCAATGCTTCTATGCTGTCTTGTGCCCACGATACGTTCGCAATATCGTTAAAGCTTACTCCTTTATAGGCAACCGCATATTTGCTGAAATGCGCAGTGCTGAATGTGATTTGACCGGTTGCATTATCGTATTTGCCGTTTTTCACGATTTCCAGCTTGCCATCATCATTCATGTAATAAATGATGATTTGATCCGGGTCTTCTTCGGGTTTCAACTTGTAGTTCAATTTAACCGTCACGGTTTCATCCCCGAACCGGCTGATTCTCTTCCCGTCAACGCTGAGGTTCAAGTCGTAAATCGGATGGCTTCCAATGGCCGCTTTCACTTCATCCGATAACGTCGAGGAATCGACGTTCTTTACGGAAAGCTGAACATTTCCGGTAGACTCGTTTCCATTTTTCAATAGATCCGTTGGAATCGAGATCTCGGCAAGTCCAGTCTTAAGATTGAACCGCTCGATGTTATTGTCGCGTGCGGTTTTAATCGAACTGCCGGCAAGATTAACGGTTACCTCTTTGGCTGATTCCGTTCCCAGTATGATAATTTCTACTGTAGAGTCTTTCGCATTAAGCATGGCTGCTTGAAGTTCATTCGTCTTCACGTCGATAACCGCTTTTCCGTTAACGTCAGGAATCGCTTCAATTTTCACGGTTCCGGGTTGCGGGTTCGGCGCTGTTGGTGCTGCTGTCGGCGCTGCTGTTGGTGCAGTCAATACATCGATTACATTGATTTGGACATCCTCAGAAACCATGCTGGTTCCATCGTTGACGTTAAACGTAACATGGTATATGCCGCCTTGCGAATTCGATGGCGTCCAGCTGAATATACGGGATGAAGCGTTAAATTGCGCACCTGCAGGCAGATTATCCGCACTGTAGGTCAATTGATTTCCATTCTTATCTGTTGCATGAATCGTAAACACGAGTGGGTTGCCTTCGTTAATCGTTTTATCCCTCATCTTAAAAAATACGGGAAGCAAATTTACATTCGGGTCGATAAATTCTACAAGGGTGAACGGAGCGTTCACATTCCACCAAGGGACCGAGCCGTCTTCAAAGTCAGCATTCGAGATGCCGTTTGCCCCGCCGGATGTTCCTAAGAACACATCGTCGATAAACATCGTACTGAAGGCGTCCGTCGTTTTGAGCATGACATGCAACACGTTATTCGTCCCCGTATTGAACGTGCCGGTACCCGCTTCGGTCCATTGGCCGGAGGCGGTTAAGTCCGATTCGCTGAACGTAGACCAATCCGCATTGGCGATGACGGCTTTTACGGTTCCGCTTCCTTTAACCCATGCCTTGAATTCCACATCGGTATTCGGCGTAACCGCGATATCGCTGTAGCCCATTGACTTCCAGGCACTGTCTGCCGAGTTATTGTCGACTTTGATCGCCTTGGTTCCACTGTGCACAGATACGGACGGAGGCGGCGTTGGTTCTTCCGTTTTCTGCACCAAGGAGAAAGGAGCATTTACGTTCCACCATGGATCCGAGCCGTCTTCAAAGTCAGCATTCGAGATGCCGTTTGCCCCGCCGGATGTTCCTAAGAACACATCGTCGATAAACATCTTACTGGCGGCATCAGTCGTTTTGAGCATGACATGCAGAACGTTATTCGTCCCCGTATTGAACACGCCGGTACCCACTTCGTTCCATTCGTCAGTTGCGGTTAAGTCCGTTTCGCTGAACGTAGACCAATCCGCATTGGCGATGACGGCTTTTACGGTTCCGCTTCCTTTCACCCATGCCTTGAATTCCACATCGGTATTCGGAGTAACCGCGATATCGCTGTACCCCATAGACTTCCAGGCACTGTCGGCCGAGCTATTGTCGACTTTGATCGCGTAATCGCCGCTGTGTGCTTCGTTAGGTACCGGCGGTGTCGTTGTCGGCGGCTCTGTCGGTTCGTCTGCATCGGTATTCAAGCTTGTCATATGGAAATAATCGAAATCGGCAATGACGTTCGTTCCATTGCAGTTATACAGCCCGATCCGTTTATCGCCGGGGAAATAAACGGTATAGCTGCCTATTTCGGTATAATCAGTACCGTCTTGCGAGTAGTACCCTGTATAGGTAGCGCCGCTTTTCTCCAGCTTCAGGTAATAGTCGGGATTCTCATCCTCCGCATCGTTTATATTCGTGTACGTACTGCTGTTCCATACGCCGTCTTGCTTATACCCGAACTGAAATTTCAGTTCGCCGTCATGTACCCGGTTAAGCTTGATGTGGTTAGCTCCATCCATATAGACCAATAAACCTGTCTGTTCCCAATCCTGCGTCGGGATGGCGGATACTTTGGTTTCGATCGTAAAATCGCCTTTAGGCGCCCATTGCAGCAATACGTTTTTAGTAGAATCGACATCTCCGCCGCTGCTCGTGATATTCATTTTTCCCGGATTCGAGGACAGACTCCATTTTAACGGATCTTCTGAAATCCACTTCCATCTTGCGTTCAAATCGTTGCTGTCGAAATCATCATTCACTTGTTCCGCCGATGTCGGCAGCTCAGGCTCCGGTTCCGGTGTCGGATCATCAGGATCTGTAGGCGGAATTGTACGATAAAGCGAATATACATTGCCTAATGTCCACGGCCGAGCTCCATATTCAAAGCTGCCGTTATCGAGCAAATTCCCGCCGTTTGCGACTCCCAGATAAGCATCGTCGAAGTAAGCCGTCCCAGGTGTTCCGCCCGTCTCGGTTAGCTTATAAACCAGCGAAGTGGCATTTCCGCTATTCACGGGCAACTGGATTGGAGTCCACTCGTTGGAAGCATTAATAGAGGTCTGATTGAAAACGGTATTTCCGTCTCCGACCGCTAACGTATAGCCTCCCGTGCCTTTCACCCAAACTTTAGCCTCGTAATCTTTATTCGGTTCGACGCCTGAAATCGTCTGCGTCATTTCTTGATTGGAAGCCGTGTCCGTGGAAACGGCTTTCACGGACCATCTGCCGGCGTGAATATCCGGATCTACCGCATCCGGAATCTCTAACGGTTTTGGAGTTGGAGGAGCCGTTGTAGCTTTAGGGCTTCCATACTCATGCGCTCCGATATCGGGTGCGTTATTGTAAAGCGCATGGCCCCAGAAATCTCTGCCGCCATTATCCGCAATGACTGTTCCTGCGTTAATATACGGGGAGTCGGGGCTCAACTTGAATACATCGGCACCTCCCATGCCGTCCGTAGGAACCGTCGGTATAGGTCCCGCGAATTTCGGATCCGTAGTAACGGCATGCGCGTCTTCTGCCGGCGCGGCATTTCCGGTCCCATAGTAGCCGTTATAGTCAAACACGTTATTGGAATCTGAATTGGAAGGATAGGTAGAGGCCGCATTCGCATAGAAAATATTATTCTGGTAATAAATCTTACCCGTTTCGGTCGCGAGCGACTTGATATGGATGCCTTCATCTGCGATGTTGTTGTAAAACACGTTATTGTAAACGTACGACCCCTCTGAACCCGGGTGATTAATCGATAAAGTCGTATTCTCGTTGACATTGATTTTATGGTCGTTGAAACTCACGTTGTATCTCACGGTCGCGCCTTTATATTTCTCCTGGGCATTGCCCATTACCAGCAGAAAACCGCCCGCGTTGTCATGGCTGTAGTTGTACTGGAAAGTAACTCTGTCAACCGTCGCGATGTCGGCGTCGAAAGCCTGCGAATCCCCGTCGTCATTATCTTGCAACGGGTCATGATTCGTGTAGGCGACCTCATTATTTTGGAAGACCGCATTCTTGCTTAACCATTCCCACATGGCAACGGTATAGCCAAAGCCTTCAAAACCGCCGCCTTGATCGTAGGACGTATTGTATTCAATCAATGGAGAGTCGCAAAGACCGACGACGATGTCTCCGTTTCCGTTTCTCTCGAAATAATTGTTTCGAATCACGACGTTCGTAAAAAAAGTAACGTCTTTTACGGCTTCGTCCCCATCGCTTTGAATGCCATGGCTCTCATTGTCGTAGATCCGGTTATCTGCGATAAGAAAGTCGTCGTAAGAGGAATTGCTTTTATAAGCGTTGAATCCGATGGCGGCCGACCAGAAACGCAAGCTGCCCTCATAATGGCCTTTCACGTTATGAATATCCAAACTCTCGAAATGCAAGCTTCTTAGTGTCCTACCTGTATCATTAGACACGAAAATGCCGTAACGATGATCGTTTTCTGGCGCATCGTTCGTAATCTCCAGGTTTTTGATCGTGATATATTCAACGTTGTTCAAGAAGATGGCTTTCGGAACGCCTCCGCCTGCAATAATAGGCTTCGGACCTTCGCCGTATTTGTCGTATGTAATGCGGTTCTCACCGTAACCGGAATCATCGATCGTAAGCTGGCCGTTCCAAATGCCTCCCGCTTTGAACAGAATCCGATCTCCCGGCACGAAATCCGTGGCGTTCACCTTATTGAGCGTTTTCCACGCCTCGCCTGGACTCCTTCCGCTATTACTATCGTTTCCGTTTACCGAATCCACATAGTAAGAGTCGAGCGACGCTGCACTGGTTGCCTTTGGACTTATACTTATTAGGGACACTGCCATAGTAAATATACAAAATAACGCGATTGCCTTTTTTAACCCTATCATTCCATGTTCTCTCCTTTTGATCCTATTTCCCGTACAGTAGACGTAACCTCGGGCTCTCCTCCTCTCCTTTGCAAGAGAGCTCGCCCTAGAGTCACTCCCTCGGATTTTCTAATCATAAAGGAAGGGAATAGCCGCAATATACGAATTGCCATGACATGATTACTGTTTTTATCGCTACTTTCGTAAACGATGCACAGGAAACAATAAAAGCCGCTGCCCCGCTGCTCAAGGCAGCAAAACAACGGCTTTGGGAATGTTATTTTACATAAACACGGAAATAATCGAGCGTAAATTTCGATGGAAACGGTGTTGCGCCTGCCGATGGCGCCGAGTTCGGGGATCCACCTACAGCCAAGTTAATCAGCACTTCCGGATCCGGACCATACCAGGTAAAGTTCGTTCCCTTCACCAATGTATTATCGACCCACTTCTGAATGTTGCCTTCCTTCCAAATCAGCGTGTACGTATGGAAGGTAGTCGAGAAGTCGAAGCCCGGATGCCAAACCCATTGATTCGTCATGATGCTGTAATAATCCGTGCCCACTCCGTCGCCATGATCGAATCCGGTCCAATCGTACGTATTTTGAGTCGGGGAGTTAAAATATTCAAAGATATCAATCTCCGAAGTCGTCGATCCCGCTCCACCCGGCGAATACATCCAGAAAGCAGGCCATGTGCCTGCACCTGTCGGAATCTTCGCCCGCAGCTGGAAGATATACGTTTTCCCATCTCGAGGATAGAACGTATCTTTGGTTACAATTTGACCGCTGCTAATGCCGCCGTTTGAAATGCCACCCAAGTTCGGAACCGCTGTAAGCTCTAGGTAATTTGACGTCAAATGATGATTCGTATCATTAATCGGCTGATAACGCTGCCACTCATTATTAATAACCGTTGTCCCGGCCACGCCGTAAGGTTTGAATGAATTGGAAAGCGAAGTAAGGCTGTTCACGTTGCGTTTCGTGCCAAACGAATAGTCCTTGTACAGGCTGTAACCGGTTAGATCAGGCCCTGTGTAAGGGTAAACTTCCATTTCAAATAAAGAGAATCCGTACACCGTGGCACGCTGAACGCCATACATGCGGACATATCTAGCGTTTACGGCAGGGAAGCTGATTTCCTCCGTACCGCCTGAGCCAAGCGTTGTCGAATAAACATCGGTCCATGCCGTCGCGTTGCTTGATACTTGTATTTTATAGCTCGTTGCGTATGCGGCTTCCCACTTGAGCACAACGCTGCTCACCGTTTGTGAGGTACCCAAATCCACATAGATCCATTGATTATCGTTAAAGCTGCTCGACCATCTGGAGCTCAAATTCCCATCCACTGCGTTTGAAGCACCATAGGTCGATGCTTCGGTAGAGCTGGCCGTTGCTGTTTTACCTAGGGCTAGGTTGCCAGATGCTGATGAGGCAATATTGACGAGCTGCCACTTCTGCCCAACCGTTCCCCAGTCGGACCAAATTTGCACATTCGTTCCATCTGCTTCTCCCCCGCCGTTGACATCCAATACTTTGCCGCTGTTCGGGTTAATGATCTTCACTGTACCGTCCGAATTCGGGCTAATCGTCCATTTCTGAGCGCCTGTCCCGTTATCCGTATAGATGTCAACGTTTGTTCCGTCTGCCGTACCCGCTCCGGCTACATCGAGTGCTTTCCCGCTGTTGGCAGCGATAAGTTTAAAGGTTCCATCACTGTTCGTAATCAGCTGCCAGTGCTGCCCAGCCTGTCCGTTATACGTATTAATTTGAACATTAGTCCCGTCTGCCGTGCCTGAATTAGCGACGTCCAGTACCTTGCCGCTGTTCGGGTTTACTAATTTGTAAACCTGTCCGGATACAGCCGGATCTGCTTGTGCCGGAATCCCCATAACCATCAAAGCTATGATGACCATTGTAATAACAAAAGCAGACTTTTTACCCTTATTGACCTTGAACATGTTAATTACCCTCTCCCCATCATTATTCTGGTTGCAACCGCTTTCAATCCATGGAAAAAAAGTTACATGGGATTGCTCTATCCGCTGTTTTCGCACAACCTCCTCCACTCGCTCGATAGTTTGTATTATAGATGACGGTTTTGGACTACGATACGAAAAACTGTGACGCCATTAACGTTATTATTACTAAGCGACATAACTACGGCAAAAAAAACCAGTACATAATGTACTGGCTTAAGAAATTATTTGGGGTATCGCTTATACGAATCAATTAAGATTCCTAGGAATCTTTCCATGTTGAATATGCAGGAGTTCTTCGCTGATTGTCCAAAGCTTCTCGGCCGACACCGGATCAATGGCCCACGGACGGACGCCACGATGGAGCTGGCTGTCTTCCGGTACAACTTCCGCGATATCGCCATCTTCGCAATAGACGCCGCCCTTGTCATTCAACATTGGACTGATTGCGCACCAAACGGCTGTAGCGGCGCCTTGCTCGGCGGTTTTGAAGCCTCCGGAGGACGTATAGCTGCCGTCTTCGTTCCGTCTTACACCCCAAGCTGCCAACTCCTCATTGCTCATATTTCGGGATAAACCCGATAAGATGGCGCCGGGATGAACCGCAAATGCACGCACTCCGTGCTCACGGCCCCGTTTATCCAGCTCTATAGCAAACAACGAGCACGCGATCTTCGATTCGCCATAGGAGACGAACTTGTTGTACGGCCTCTTGGTGAAATGCAAATCGTCGAAATCGAGGGGTCCAGTCATATGGCCAATGGACGAATAGGAGACAACCCGGGCGTTCCCGGACTGCTTCAGCGCATCCCATAATCCAGTAGTTAGTTGAAAATGTCCAAGCGAATTCGTTGCGAAATGGGTATCGAAACCGCGGTCGTCATGAGTCATTGCAGGGAAACAAACACCCGCGTTCAGAATCAGAAGATCGAGCGCACGATTTGAACTATTGAATACCGCAGTAAACTCGTCTATTGAAGTGGGATTCGCAAGATCGAGCTTGATGACCTCGACATTCTTAAGCGGAGCAAGAACTTCATGCGCTTTATTCACATCACGGGCACCGACAATGACGGTAGCGCCTGCTTCGGCAAGCGCACGCGTTGTTTCAAGACCGATGCCACCATGTCCGCCTGTAACGATTGCGACCTTTCCACTGAGGTCATGTCCAGCCAGCACCTCTTGTGCGGTCGTTTCAGGTCCGAATCCCGAATGCAACGGTTTTTGTTCAGTCATCATATGTGAATGGCTCCTTTTGAAATAGTTTTAGACAAAAATCATAAAATGTCTATGTGTCTATACTATACAATTGGACAATCCGTGTAAAGTGTATAAAATGGAAATATGGACGATAAAAAGAAGCTGCATATTGTTGCGACGGCGTTAGAGGTGTTCTTTAAGTACGGTTATAAGCGGGTATCGATGAACGAAATTGCGGAGGCAGCGGGCATTTCACGCGCAGGTCTCTATCTATACTTCAAAAACAAGGAGGAAATGTTCAACGCTGCGATTGTTTACCACGGAGACCTCCTCATAGAGGAGATTAAGGAAGGTTTGTCTACCTATAAAACGACGGAAGAAAAAATTATCTTTGCCGTTGATGTATGGATGGTCCGCAACTTCGACGATTCGCTGCACTCGCCGGAACATAAAGAAATAACGGATAGCTCTTTCCAGTTCGCCCGGCAGGCGCTTGATACAAGCTATGGGAAATTAGAAACAATACTTGCCGACTTGCTGGAGAAGAGCGCTGCCACCGCAAGCGGTATTACTCCTCCAGTAAGATTGGCGCATCTGGTAATAAGCGCATTACGCGGCTTTAAAACGGTTGCCAAGAGCTCGGATGAGCTTCGCCAAATGATTCAGGACTTGCTTCGAATCGTTTTACAATTCGAGTAAGCAACTCTTCTTTAGAACATAAGAAAAAAAATCCGCATAAATGCGGATTTTTTTTGCTTTCATTCACAAGCTATAGGCAACTATTATGTGACTGTCGCTGTTCGTCACCCAAAGGAGAACCTTTTATTAGTTTACATTTATCAGTCTGCGTACTACTCTAACGAACCGTGAAGGCCTTATTTGAGAAAAAAAGGCTCCTCAATTATTCTAACGAACCACAGAGACCTTATTCAATAGAAATAGGCAGAAATGCACGAGCTTTTAGCCGAATAGCGCCTGTAGGGTTCGTTAGAATTTCAAACCGCTACTTTTTGATCAAATAAGACTCGTACGATTCGTTAAAATTATCGGGTGACGTAAAATGAAAGTCCGCCATACCGTGGAGACGAAACCCCCCCCACCTGGTGGGGAAGTATGCCCTCGATTATAAATAGGCCAACCGGTATATTCCGGTTGACCTGTTTTTTGAACGTTATTTTATCCTGCCCGGTTAGATGAAGCTTGCTTCTTACTGCCGGAGGAACTGTTCTCGAACCGTTGACGGTCAGTCCGTTCGATCTGGACGATCGTTCCGTTATGCACAGTGATTTGAACCGAACCGTATTCCAATCCGTTTACCTGCTCCAGAATCCGGTTTAGCCAGATCTCGTCCGCTACCAGTTTAGTCATCGCAATCCCTCCTCATGTTCAATATTGCTGTTAAGCTTTGGCTGCAGCCGTTTCACGGAGCGCATTATAAACGTTGAAATCTCCCTGTGTGATGGCGTCGATTTCCGCAAGCTCATCGGCAGTCAGCTTCTCCGCTGCCTTTGCGATCGATTCGGTAATGTTTTGCGGATTGGATGCCCCGAGAATGGCGGACGTGACATGCGGCTGGCTGACGACCCAAGTCAGCGCAAGCTGAGCCAGCGTCCACCCTTTCCTAGCCGCAATCGGCTTCAAGGCTTCAACGATATGGAAGTTTCGTTCGTTTTCGAGCAGCGGCTTAATTCTCGCCTCGCCCGCAGCCCCGCGCGATCCGGCCGGCGGCGCTTGGTTGAACTCGTACTTGCCGGTCAACAACCCGCGGCCCAGCGGGCTGTACACGACTACCCCTACTTGTTCGGAGGCTGCGAACGGCAGCAATTCCTGCTCGATTCCCCGTGCAATAAGGCTGTACTCCGGCTGAATGCTCTCATAGCGGTGCAAACCCAGCTGTCCCGAGATGCCATGTGCTTTCGCCAACTGCCATGCTGCATAGTTGGAAGCACCGATGTAACGAACCTTGCCTTGACGGACAAGGTCATCAAGCGCCCGCAGCGTCTCCTCGAGCGGCGTTTCGCGGTCGAAGCGATGTACTTGATACAGATCGATATAATCGGTCTTCAGGCGGCGCAAGCTGTTTTCAACCGCACGAATGATATGATACCTGCTCTGCCCTTGGTCGTTCGGCTCGCTGCCGACGCGGCCATGTACCTTGGTCGCCAGAATAATCCGGTTCCGGCGGGAACCTAGCAAGTTACCGAGGATCGCCTCCGATTGACCGCTCTCCTGCGGGTTGCTCAGATCGGTGCCCTTACCGTAGACATCGGCCGTATCGATAAAGTTGATTCCGGCATCCAGCGCCGTGTCCAGCACCTCCGCCGACTTCGACTCGTCGATCCAACGCCCGAAAGCCATCGTACCGAGCGCAACCTCCGATACTTTTAAACCCGTTCTTCCGAACTTCTTCAATGCAATGCTCATACCTACACACTCCTTAAAATTAGATTTTGGATAAATATCCAATCATTGCAGCTGCATCGACCGAACCGTCCATTTACGACAAAAAACCGGAGAGTCGCATAGTCTGGCGTCTCTCCGGTTGTCCGGTCGATTAATTACTAGTAATCCTATTAATATACTGTGCTTAAAAATATAGCACCGACTTCCACGCATGTCAACTTGTGGAAGAACATTTTTTCGCGGCGTTGACGCGATTCAATGTTGGTGATACGATATAGCTGATTATTCCGCTAGGATTAGTGTATATAGTTGACCAGCCCCCTGGAGACACAAGGTTCGCTTTGTGTCTCCTTTTGTTTTTCTGAAACAAAACATGCAGTTATAAGGAGGATAACGATGGGCAAATCCAACAAACAAGTGCACCTGAACGTTTTTCTTCGGCAGGCCGGTCATCATGCCGCCGCCTGGCGCCACCCCAAAACGACGCCGGAGCTCACCTTCGATTTCGCCTATTACAAAGGCCTGGCGCAGACCGCGGAACGCGGGTTGCTTGATTCGGTCTTTATGGCGGACGGCTATGTCGGAACCGGAAGGCGGCTGGAACCCTTCACGCTCCTCTCCGCCCTCTCCGTCGTCACTGAACGCCTTGGATTAATCGGCACGGTAGGCACGACATACAATGAGCCGTACCACGTTGCGCGCAAATTTGCTTCTCTCGACCATATCAGCGGCGGGCGTTCAGGCTGGAACATCGTGACGGGCCATACGGATGCGACGGCTTACAACTTCGGCAAAGAGTCACATCTGGCGCATTCGGAAAGGTACAAATGGGCCGAAGAATTCGTCGAGGTGACGAAACAGCTCTGGGACAGCTGGGAAGAAGACGCGCTCGTCTTCGATAAGGAAACCGGTATCCAGTTCGACGAGCAGAAGCTGCATGAAATCAATTACTCGGGCAGCGTCTATCAGGTTAAGGGACCGCTCAATATTCCAAGGCCGCCCCAAGGCTATCCCGTGCTCGTGCAGGCCGGATCCTCCGAGGCAGGACGCGAATTGGCCGCGCGCACCGCGGAGGTGATCTTTACGGCGCAGCCTACGCTTGGCGAAGGAAAGGCTTTCTATGCCGACGTCAAAGGCCGGCTTGCAAAGTACGGAAGATCGAATAGCGAGCTGATCATCCTGCCGGGCTTCAGCCCGATAGTCGGCGATACGAAAGCCGAGGCACAGGAGCTCGAGGATGAACTGAACGCTTTTCACGATATCCATGAAGCGGTAGCCCGGCTATCCGAACGATTCGGCATCGACTTGACCGGACTTCCGCTTGACGAGCCGGTCCCTCAGCTGATCGCCCCCAAAGGGATCGATTCCGTCAACGGCAGCAAGAGTCGGCATCAACTCATCCTGGATATGCTGCACAGCGACGCCAGCCTAACGCTCCGCCAGGTCGTGAACCGGCTGGCAGGCGCACGCGGCCACCTCCTATACACCGGTACGCCAATCGAGATTGCGGACGTTATTCAGCAGTGGATCGAACAGGATGCGGCCGACGGCTTTAACTTGATGCCCCCCATTTACCCGCACGGACTCGACATCTTCGTCGACAAGGTCGTGCCCGAGCTGCAAAACCGCGGCATCTTCCGGACCGCATACGAGGGCACGACGCTGCGGGAGCACTACGGCCTTTCACGTCCGGCGAATCGGATCCGCTCCGGCGCCGCAGCTTCGCTTCCTTCCTAATCCGATATAAAAGGAGTGTCCTCATATGACCAAGATCGCCACCAACCTCACCCAACTCATCGGCAACACGCCCCTGCTGGAGCTGAGAAATTTCAATGCCAGCCGCAAACTCGGCGCCGTTCTGATCGCCAAGCTGGAATATTTCAATCCCGCCGGAAGCGTCAAGGACCGGATCGGGTACGCGATGATCAAGGATGCGGAAGAACGCGGCGTCATCAATAAAGACTCCGTCATCATTGAACCGACAAGCGGCAACACCGGCATTGCGCTTGCGTTCGCCGCGGCAGCGCTCGGGTACAAATTGATCATTACGCTTCCGGAGACGTTCAGCATCGAGCGAAGAAAAATGCTGCTTGCCCTCGGGGCCGAGCTTGTGTTAACGCCGGGCGCCGCGGGCATGGCCGGTGCGATCAAGAGAGCCGAGGAACTCGCGGCAGCCCTACCAAACTCGTTTATTCCGCAGCAGTTCCGCAATCCGGCTAATCCCGCCATTCACCGTACAACGACGGCCGAAGAAATTTGGCGGGATACGGACGGCGCGGTCGATATATTCGTTGGCGGCGTGGGAACCGGCGGCACGATATCCGGCGTCGGCGACGTTCTTAAACAACGCAAACCGTCGGTCCAAATTATTGCGGTCGAACCCGCCGGCTCTCCCGTTCTCTCCGGCGGGGAGAAAGGCACCCATAAAATCCAAGGGATCGGGCCGGGTTTCGTTCCGGACAATTTCCACAGGCACATCGCGGACGAAATCGTGACCGTCACGAATGAAGATGCGCTCGAAACCGCGCGTTCGCTGGCCAGGAGCGAAGGACTGGTCGTCGGCATCTCGTCCGGCGCTGCCGTCTTCGCGGCAAGTCAGATCGCGAACCGACCGGAGAATGCCGGTAAAACCATCGTCGTGCTGCTACCCGATACCGGCGAACGTTACTTGTCCACCGAGCTGTTCCCTGTGGAAATCCTCTAGTGCTCCTGCTCTCCGATAAAAGCGATGACAGCTTCCGCGAATCCCCTTGTGGAAGCTGTTCCGTTTAAATCGGCCGTACGAACGCCTGCCTGTACCGCCGCTTCAACGCCGCGCACAATGCTTTCCGCGACCCTACCCAGCCGGTTATCATCGTGGCGAGCGGCCAGCCAATCCAGCAGCATTGCCGAGGATAACATCATCCCGATCGGATTGGCGATATCCCGTCCGGCAATATCCGGAGCAGAGCCATGCGCCGCTTGAGCCATCGCGTAGTTGTCTCCCGCATTCAAAGCTCCCGCGATGCCAAGACTGCCGACTAGCTCGGCCGCAAGGTCGGATAAGATGTCGCCGAACATGTTCGTCGTCAGAATGACGTCGAAATCAGCGGCGCGACGGACCAGACGGGCGCAGGCGGCATCGATATGGTAATCGTCCACCTCCACGTCCGGATACTGTAGGGCGACTTCCCGGCACACACCGAGAAACAAGCCATAACCAAGCTTGATTACATTCGCCTTATGAATGATAGAAACCCGCTTCCTGCGAAGCCCTGCAGCCCGGAAGGCTGCGTGGGCAATTCGTTCGGCCGCCCGCCGCGTAAACACACCGGACGTGATAACCACATCCGGCGTCACCTGCCACTCCCCCGTTCCGGAAGCCATATTCCGGTCGGCATAGAAGCCTTCGGTATTCTCGCGGTAAATGACAAGGTCTGCGCTCTTTGCCACGCCGGCGATGCCAGGCATCGTCCGGTTCGGACGGATATTGGCGAACAGGTCAAAGGCGTGACGCAGCTCGCCGCTAGGATTCCGCCCAGAACGATGCTCTGCCGGATACGAGACGGAATCATGCGGCCCCATGATCCAGCCGCAGCAGTCCAGCAACGCCTCCTTCGTCAGTTGTGGCAACGGGTCGCCATACTCCCGAATCGCCTGCAGGCCCATCGGCAGCGGCAGCATTTCCACTACCGCAATCCCGCTTTTCCGCTCCGCCGCCGCAATGACCTTCAGCGCAGCCGCCACGATTTCCGGTCCGATTCCATCCCCCTCCATCACGCCGATCCGATAAACGCTCCTCATACCAATACACCTCGCGCGTTCAAATACAGCCTGGAGTAATAGCCGTTCTGTTCCAATAACCGCTCATGATTGCCTTCCTCCACGATTTGGCCTTGATCCAGAACGATGATCCGGTCGGATCGGCGGATCGTGGACAGCCGGTGCGCAATGACCAGCGTAGTCCTACCCTCCGACACGACCCGAAGCGCGGACTGAAGCAGCTGCTCCGTGTGCGAGTCCAGGTTGGCGGTTGCCTCGTCAAGAATCAAGATGTTCGGCTGAAAAACAATGATGCGGGCAAACGAAATCAGCTGCTTCTCCCCGGATGAGAGCCCGGTACCGTTCTCGGACAGCCGGGTTGCGTAACCATCCTTCATCCGCTGCACCAGCTGGTCGACGCCGACTCGCTCGCATGCGCGGATCACCGTCTCCTCTGGGATCGATTCGTCGAACAGCCGGATATTGTCGAGCACGCTTCCCGAGTAGAGAAAAGGCTCTTGCTGCACAAGCCCGACAATCCGCTGCAGCTTCTTCTGCTTCAGCTTGCGGATATCGAAGCCGTCGATTCGGATGCTGCCTTCCTTCACGTCGTAGAAACGGCACAATAAGCTGATCAAGGAACTTTTGCCTGCTCCGGTTGCGCCTACGATGCCCAGCATTTCGCCCGGTTGGATGTTCAGATCCACTTTATGCAGCACCTGCCTGCCTTCCTTATAGCCGAATGTAACGCCATCGAATTCCACTTTGCCCGCAATCGCCGCCCTCTTGACCTTCGTGGCTTCCTCCGGATCGCGGACATCGGGCGCCGCCTTGAACACGCTCCAAATCCGATTCACCGACACGATAGTCGATTGGACCGTATTCCACTGCTGCGTAATGGAGTTGATCGGCTGGAAAAACTGCCGGATATACGTGATGAACGCGAAGAGCACGCCGAACTCGATCTGGCCGCCTAACACCGCGCGTCCTCCAAGCCATACGACAAACGCCACGGACAAGTTGCCGAGGATGTCGAAAATCCGGTTGAACACCACCATCGTTCGAATTTCGCGCAAATTAGTGCGGTAGAAGGCATCATTGCGTTCCGTAAACTGGCGCTGCTGCTCCTTCTCCTGATGGAAGACCTGAATGAGATTCATCCCGGACAAGTTCTCCGCGGCGAAAGCGATCATCCGCGACAAGGCGGTCCGAACGAGCTGGTACGTCGCTCGCATGTAGGCGCGAAAGCTGTACGCGATCAGCGTGATCACGGGAATGATTAGCAAGCTAAACAGCGTCAACCGAACATCCAGCCTGAACATCAGCACAACGATAAAGATCAGGGTCAAGCCGTCCCGCAGCAGGCTGGCCAATACTTGACTGAAGAACCGGTTCAACCCTTCCGTATCGCTTGATACGTGCGCAATGAGACTGCCCGTCGATACGCGGTCGAAGTAGGATACGGACAGCTTTACCAAGTGCTTGAACAGCCCGCTGCGGATGCCGGCCACGATGCTCTGCCCGATCCGCTGCAGCAGATTGTTCTGCAGGTAGGTAAACACGAAGCCGGCAATTGCCAGCAGAAAGTAGATGCCGCATAGAAGCAGCAGCGACCGGTAATTCGCATGGTCCGCGGTCAGCACGTCATCGATGGCAATCTTGATCAGATAAGGCTGCAGCAAATCGGCCGAGATCGACAACAGAATAAAGAGCAAGAGCACGACAAATGACCACCGGTGCGGCTTGGCGTACGTATACAGCGCTTTGACGGCCGAGCCGTAATCGAGCGCGGCATCGGTATCCTGTTGGATGCCCGTACGCTGATCCTGCTGCCAATTGTTAACGATGGCTTTCGACATCCGCATCCCCCTCCTCCTGAATGTCGTAAAGACTTGCATAGAGGCCTTCCGCCGCGACGAGCTGCTCATGCGTCCCCCGCTCGATAATCTTTCCTTCGTCCATGACGATAATCAGGTCCGCATGCTTGAGCGCGCTGATCCGATGGGAAACGATGATTGTCGTCTTACCCTGCCGCTCGGCGCGCAGCGAGTCGATGATCGCTTTCTCGGTCAGCGAATCGATCGCGCTTACGCTGTCATCCAAGATCATGATCGGCGCCTGCTTGAACAAGCCGCGAGCAAGGCTCGCCCGCTGCCGTTGGCCGCCGGACAACGACAATCCCCGTTCTCCGAGCCTCGTCTCAAACCCATCGGGAAGCTCATGAACCTCTTGATGGATATGCGCCTGCAATGCCGCCTGCTCAATCTCATCCAGCGCCGCACCGCGATTACTGAAGCCAATATTTTCGCGGATCGATGTGCTGAACAGGAAGCCGTCCTGCGGGACGTAGCCAATGCTGCTTCTGAGGCTTTCCAAGGTAACGCTCCGAATATCCAGACCATCCGCGAAAATCGTGCCGGCCGGTGGATCGTAGATGCGGAGAAGCAGCTTCATTAACGTTGTTTTGCCGCTTCCCGTCTTGCCGATGATGCCTACCGTTGCGCCCGGCAGTACCGTAAGATCGATCTCCGACAAGACCGGCGAGGATCCGTCCGGATACACGAACGTCAGCTTGCGGATGTCGATGGCCGCATGCTGCGGGTCTCCCAGCTTAAACGTCCCGGTATCGGGAACGTCCGGTTCGACGCCGAGAAGATCGTTCAAACGTTCAAGGGAAGCCCGTGCGCGCTGCATCGCATTAATGACGTCGCCGACCCGCTGAAGCGGATTGATCAACATGCCGATGTACAGCACCAAGGTAACAAAATCGCCGAGCGAGATCGTCCGGTTGGCCGTCAAATACCCGGCGAGGGCGATCGAGGCGATCATCGACAAGGCGCCGAGAAACGGAATGACTGCCTGCAAGAGCGATGAAACGCGCACCAGTCGAAGCTGGTTGTCGCGGATTTGGGCGACCGTCGCGTCGAAGCGGTCCGTCATGATCGCTTCCGCCGCGAATTTCTTCGTGACCCGAATTCCGCTGAATTGCTCGGCTGCGGTCTCCGTCATTTTACCGAGCGATTCCTGCACTTGAACGGAGCGCTTGCGGATAATCGGGCCCAGCCAGGCGACGAACCACGGGATAAAGAGCAGCGGGATCAAGCTGGCCAGAATCGCATAGGCTGGAATCGAGCTGAGCATCATGGACGCGATAACGGAAATGAGCAGAATCGAGGAGTTCGTAATATGATTGATCCCCATCGATATCGATTCCCTGACCGCGGTTACGTCGTTGATCATATAGTTCAACAGTTTTCCAACCCCGTACTTCGAATAATTGTTCAAGCTAAGCCGCGTGAATTGAATGAACAGCTTGCCCCTGGTCAGCCGCTCGAACAACCGCCCCAGATACATGATCAGAAACTGTCCGCTTCCGCCAAGAACGCCGTATCCGAGGGCGATCGCCACAACCAGCAAGCTGTATGGCGCAATATCGGCCTGGGCCAGCGTGCCCTTGTGGAGCTCATCCGTGAAGCTGCCGATCGTGCGCGGCAATCGCGCCAAAATCACGTTAGCCGTACCGATGGCGCAGACGGCAATGACATAGAGAACCCATTTGGACTTCATATAATCGCTTAATAGTTTCGGCTTTTTCAACAAGCATTCACTTCCCGTTTCGTACTTTGGAACAGCATTACAAAAGCCGGGGCTTTATCGGCCCCGGACTCCCGTCGTCTCTTATGGCGTGCCGACCGTCGTCTTGAGCGTCTCGACATCCTTATTGATGGCTTCCTCGGTTTTTCGGATCGTGGAGTTGACATCCAGGCCGCCGATCGCCAAATCTTCGGCCGCCTCGGTCAGGCGCTTGCCGATATCCAGCTCGAAAGGGTGAACGTAGTGCTCTTGCAGCGGTTCGCCGATAAACACGTTCTGTACCGACTTGCCCTGCAGCACCGGAATATCAAGTCCGTACTCCTTGTTCAGGTCATCATTGATAATGGCAGGTACTCGGCCGTTGCGCGCGAGGATCCGCTGCCCTTCATCCGACAAAATCTCCTCGATGACTTGGAACGCTTCGTCCTTATGCTCGCTCTTGCTGTTTACCGACAGCGAGTGAATTTGGGCTTCCCTCGTCTTGCCGAGCTGGTCCGCAAAGTTCGGCGCAGGCGCGATGTCCCAGTTGAACTCGACCCCTTGCTGTCGCAGCTCTTCAAGCGGCCCTACCATGTTGGCGAGCCAAGTGACGCGGATCGCTACGTTCTGGTCCTTCATAAACTGGTCGCGCCCGTAATTCCATGTTTTATCGGCCCCGACGTAGCCGGGAATCTCGAAGATTTTCTTCTGCAGTTCGAAAACCCGGCGCCATTCCGGCGTATCGAGCGCCGCCTGGCCCGTTTCCTTATTCAAATACGGCAGGCCGAGGCTCTTCGCCAGACCGGTCAGGTTATCGACGGACAGGCCGACATACCGCTTGCCGCCTTCCGTACGCGTCAGCTTCTTGCCCAGCTCCAGCACTTCATCCCACGTCAGCTGCTTTTCGGTCGGATAAGGAACGCCGAATTTATCGAAGATATCCTTGTTGTAGTACAAGACGTGCTGATTGGCGTTAAACGGAATCGCGTAGATCTGATCTCCTTTGCCGGCCGTAATTTCCGTGATATAGTTCCACAGGATCGGCTTAATGCGCGAGGTATCAAAATGATGCCGCTTGATGAGATCCCGAAGGTCTTCATACGCGCCTGTGCGAATGATTTGTTGATGGGAAGAGGAAGACGAATAGATGATGTCCGGGGTATACGTCGATAATACTTCCTCGTTGGTCGTTTCCGCAGCCGGCGTGATCCGCTCGATCGTCACGTTCGGGTATTTCTTCTTGATCGGTTCGGCGATCAGCGTATTGAATTCGACGTCGGGGAACGTGCCGCTGGTGTTGTAGAACGTGAGCGTCAGCGGTTCGTCGCCAAGCTTCTTATAATCCGCGGATTCGTCTTTCTGGTTTCCGCCCTCTGTGCTGCCCTCGGTCGAGGCTGCGTTACCTGCCGGTTCATTCGCACCGGCAGACGAAGCATCGTTCTTGCCTCCACCGCTGCTGCATGCGGCCAACAGGGTAGCCGCCAGCAGTAAATTGACCATCGTAAGCTTTTTCTTCATCTCATGACACCGCCTATACGTTTAGTAGTTGCTAGATTAGCCTTTCATCGCACTGATACTGCCGACCTAATGGGTCTTCTATAACAGCGTTGTTGACGACACATGCCGATCACCTCCTTGCAAGCTTGCTCGATCTCAATCCCCGGAGCCACTTATTCCACCAGACCCGTTCGTTCCACGCCTTCGATAAACCAGCGCTGCGCGAAGAAGTAGACGATCAGCAGCGGAAAAACAATCAGGAACGAAGCCGCCATTTTGATCGACTCCTCGTACACCGACATCTCTCCCGCTCCCGCAGCCCGCGCCATCTCCGCGGCCATTCTGGCCAGCGTAATGGATAGCGGTACGTTCTCGGCCGTGAACATGAAGATCGACGGCAAATAGAAATCATTCCAATTCCAGACGAAGGAGAACAAGACGACAACGACAATCGCGGACTTAGAAAGCGGGAACATGACGCGGAAGAACAGCCTGAACGCGCTGGCCCCGTCCATCCTTGCCGCTTCGTCCAGCTCCTTCGGCAGCGTGGAATAGAAGGAACGATAAATAATGACGAACAGCGCTCCCTTCAAGCCATGCCCGAAAATGGCGGGGATGACCATGGGCAGCACGGTATCCAGCCAGCCGAAGCTCTTGAACATCATGATCGTCGGCAGAATGACCACTTGCGGCGGCATGATGAACGTGAACAGCAGCATCGCCATCCAGAAGCGCTTGAACGGAAAGTCCAGCCGGGCAAAGGCATAGCCGGCCACCGCGCAGGAGAAGACCTGCAGCACCGAAACCGCGCCTGCCAGCGACACGCTGATCGCCAGGCTTTTTGAATAGTCGAGCAGTCGCATCGCTTCCCGAATATGGCCGAGGAAGATGCTCTTCGGCACCCAGATGACCGTCGGGTCGAGAATGTTCCGGGCATCCTTCACCATGGTCGTGACCATGTACAGAATCGGCTTGATATAGATGAAGGCAACGTTGATCAAGATGACGTACATGACGGTCTTGAATAGAAGCCCTTTATCGATCTCGCCTCCAATCAGCCGAAACCGCACGAATGCCGCGATCCGGTCAATCGCCGCGGATGGCGCGCGCCTTGCTCGTTCGATCATGATTTTGGCCATTGGCGAATCGCCTCCTTTTTATTGACGCGTGCTGCCCGAGAGCGCTTTATCCACCCTGCTGTAGAGCAGCAGCGTCAAGCCGACGAACAACAATATAATGGTGAAATAAATCCAGGCCAGCGCGCTGGAGCTGCCATAGTTGGCCGTATTCACTTTGCTGATGATCGGGTTGGACGGGAAAGTGAACAAATCGACGACCGTGTACATTAGATTCAGGAAGATGTAGGGAACGAGTCCCGGCAGCGTGATTTTCCAGAACGTATTCCATGGCCCGGAGCCGTCAATTCGGGAAGCCTCGTACATCGACGGCGGCAGCGTCTGGCGCCCCGCAAGGAAGATCAGGATCTGGACGCCCGAGTACCAGAGCACCAGCACGAATGAGCTCATGACAGTCTGGATCGGATCCGCCCATGACGCGGGAACGTATTCTCTCAGGTACTCTTCGATATGCAGGGACTGCAGGACACTCAGCGAGCCCTCCCCTTGATTGATAAATTCTTGGACGATTTGTCCGGATGAGAATATAACGGGAAGAAAGAAAATAACGCGAAACAGCGTGCGGCCCGGAAATTTCAAGTTGAGCAGAATCGCGATCAGCAGCGAGAAGACGAGAATGATCGGAATCATCATGATCGACTCGCGCAGGAACGGGATGAGATCCTCGTAAAGCAGACTCCCGTTCGAAACCAGAATTTCTTTATAGTTCTGGAAGCCGAGAAAGGTGTAGACGACCGAGTCGACGGTAATCCGAACCTGGTGGAAGCTCATGTACAAGGAGTAACCGAGCGGAAACGCGACGAATGCAAGAAATCCGAATATCCAGGGGGCGATGAAAATCGAGCCTTCGATTTTACGGATCGTCGATGCGTGCAGTCTGGCCTTTCGAATCATCATTGGTCCGCCCCTCCCTTGATTACGGTGAAATCCTGCGCGGGCACGCGAAGGTCGCCTTGCGCGTACGCGCTCGTACCATAATTGACAATCACGCGCTGCCCGCCTTCATAAGTCGTTTCCTTCACGGCCTCCGAGATGGAACGATGACCGATGATTCGCTTATCCTGCACATCGCGCAGCGCTTCGTTCGCCTTCTCGTATTCCTCCGACAGACTGTCCAGCCAATCCCGGTAATTCAAGCTGTAATACCAGATCGAATAAGCATGCCGCAGCTTGTCGGATGGAGCCGCAGCGAAGACGTACGTCGGATATGCCCCGTATTCGATGCTTCGCAGAAACTCCGTCCGCGATTCCTGTCTCACGTTCCCCCACTCGGACGTGTACGTTACAGCACCGTGGAGTACGATCTGCGTAAAGGGAACCACCTCATCGACAAACACGTCGAAGGAGTAACTATCCGCGAGCCGGGGGATGTGCTTCAGCCCCTCCCATACGTAGGCGTTGGCATTAACGGCCGTGACGGAACCGAGCATTTCCTGCGCCTGCTTGAAAATGTCGCGCTGAATGCCAATCCCGCCTGCGCGGCTTGCCGCATAGCGGCTGTTGAAATCGGTATTCAACTGATACCCGATCCCGCTGCCGTCGAACACGATTCCGTCTGCGCCAAGCTTCTTGTACTCGCTTAGGTCCGAGGCGATGACCTTGCTGTAAAACCGCGGACTCACGAGCCAGGTATCTTCTCTTGCGGACAACGTGTTGCCCGAGAGGTCGCGCTGTCCATCCCTTCTATACCAGAAGCCGTCGTCCCCGTTATTGTTGATCGTATAATTGGCCGTTAAATAAACGGGGATGTCCAGCGTATGGGCATAATCGATAAAAGCTTTCATGCCTTTGTTCCCGCCGAGCTTAGACTCCACGGGAAAGTAACCGCCATGGGTGCTGTAGCCGTCCTGCTGCCAGCCGTTATATTGCACGACCAAATCATGAATGCCCCGGTCATAAATGCTTGCAACCAGCTCCTTTGCTTCATCCGTCGTCGTCGCGGTCAAATAAGAATCGAAGAGCAGACCCTGCTCGATATCGCCGCCGACGATGTCGACATAGAGCGGGATATCCTTCTTCGGCTCCACCGGATGAAGCGCGCCGCCCGCCGTCAAGTAATCGCGATATTTGGCCGCCATGCCCACGTAATCGCTTTGCTCCGGCGGCAGCAAGTAATAGCGTACGGTCCGCCGAGGCGCGTCGAACCGCTGCTCGCTGTACGTGAAGAACCCCGCGTCCGTGCTCTTGCTGACGCTTTGGAAGAATCGCTTGCGGTACTGCCATTCTGCCGTCACCCAGTTCGACAGACCAATCGAGCCGGAAGGAGCCGCGAACACGTTGGCATATTCGGCACCTTCGGTTATGACGGCCGCGAATGCTTGGTCGCCGGACTTCAGGCCGAATACCGGGATCGACAGCCGCTGGCGGTTGGGCTGATCGAAATAGAAGGAACCGTCGTATCCGTAAACCGGTTGATTGAACGTGAGCTGCGGGAGAACGCGGTCGGTCTTGAACTTGATCAGCGCGCCGGAGCCGTCCGGCACGAAAATATAGCCGTCCTGTCCTTGGGAAAATGCCCCTCCGAACAACGGGTAAAGCTTAGCGTTCAGGAGGCTGAACTTACCGGCTTCCACGATTTGCTCATCGAGGATGGTTGTCTCGACGCTATCCTCCTTCAGCGTCACCACGACCGGAATTTTAATCGTGCTTTTAGACAGTACGAACGTGACGGCAAAGCCGCTTTCCGTCGTCCTGAAATCCTCAACGTAACCGCCTTCGTCGACTAAACCGACCGTTCTGGACGCCGATTTGTAGTTGGACAAATCCATGTATTCCACGATGACAGGCGAAAGCAAATTGTTCTTCCATGCCCCGCCGATCGTTTCGTTCGACCACTGGGCTGGATCGGGATAAGAGTACCAAACCTTGCCGGTTTGTTTGCTCACGACCCGGAAGTGCCCCGTTTCCTTGTCGGCCGACAGCGTTAGGTTGACGTTCTCGGCAATCTGCTGAAACCTGCCATCTGCCGGAAGCTCCGGCTTAAACGGTGCGATGCCCGCCTTCGGCTTAAAGGAGACTGCTGCAGCGGTATCGCCGCTCTCGGCTGCTGCTGCCTTTCCTTCAGAAGCGGCGTCTTCCCGCGTGTGGAATTGAAGGGCAAGCACTGCCAGGATGGCAACGATCGCGATGCCCGTTATAAGAAAGGAAAGCCTTAGCCTGCTGCCGGTCATCGGATGATCACCTCCTGATAGATGGAATAAATAAAGTTGATCAATTCCCCGCTCAAGCTGAAGAAGATAAAGATCAGCGTCGCGATGATGGCCAGCGCCAGCAAGGTAAACACGATGTTCAGGATGGCTTCCCCGACGCTATAGTTGTGAATTCCTTGCACCATCCAGAAAAATTGCAAGCAGGTCCACGCATACATCGCCAGCTCGAGAAACCCGAAGATCGACGCCTCGCTTAGCGTGAATCCATGAGAGATTATTGTTAAGGGTATACCGATCGAAATAATCGGAAATAACGCATAGGAACTCCCATAGAACACATCTCGCAGCCGCCCTTCCCCGCGCATCAGCGAGCTGACCAAGTAATTCGCTACCACCCACCCGACCCAAATCGCGGCAAACTGCACCAAGATCGGCCCCAGCTTAACGCCTAGGTAAATATCCGGATTAAAGATGAAGCTCGTTTGCGAACTGATGACGCCGGCAGCGATGATTGAGAGCGCAAGCATGAATAAGCTACTCACAATCCCTGCGCCGTTCTGGTATCGGATCGCATGGTACCCTTCGATCGGATGCCTGACAAGTGTCCGCACATGCCGAAGCTGTGCATACAACCTGCTCTGCGGGCGAAGCATCCCGGAGCTCGCTGCGGCCCAGCCATATTTTCGCGACAGCCTTACGGCTGCGAAGCTAAGAATCCCCACCGCTGCAACGACATTCATCAGAAACCCGAAATGCTCCTGGAACCAGAAGAGGCGGTTCTGCCAGAAGGAATCCGAGTAGCCTTTGTTCACGCCTGCTTTCAGGAACAGGTCTTCCGCAAGCACGAATTGCTCTTTCTTATATGCCGCCTTCGCGAGCCCGATCAACGCGGGGGTATAGTAGGCATTCTGACGGTAAACCTCCGCCCACAGCGGCTCGCTTTCCTCGTAGCGCCCGTCCTGGGTAAGCCTGTTCGCTTGATGGACGAGAGAGCCGTACTCGGTCAGCCGCAGCCGCTGAATGAGACTGTTGACGCTGTCCAGCACCAGTAAATCCCCTGTCGAAGTCGTCGCGATCGATGCCGGCGTCTTGACGAGCCCGAGCTTCGTCGCTCCCTCGATATTGTCGCTGCCCCAGAAGAAGAGCAGGTTGCCGTCGGCGTCATACTGGCTGACGGCGTTATAGAGCGAATCGATGACCGTAAAGTTTCCGTCCGCATCGACGCTGATATCCTGCAGCTGCGGCTGGGCTTTCCGGGGCGCCCACCAGGCATTCTCGCCGAACGACTTCGTGCCTAAGGCAGGCGTAAATTCGCCGCCCCCTTCCAGCTGGTCCAATCCGGCGATATTGAATTTCTTCACTTGCTCGTTATCGATTTCCTTGGTCACCGTATAGATGAAACCGTTTGGATCGATCGCCGCGTTCACGATAGCTCCAGGCAGCTTGCTTAGCTCCCTCCGGTACATTTCCCGCGTGTAGAAAGCCCGTTTAAACGAATCGAACAGCGAGAACTTCACTTTGTTGGAGCCGAAGAAGCTCTGATAGCGGCCTTCCGGATCAAGCTGCAGCAAACCCTGGAACGCGCCTAGCGTCGTAATATAGAGGAAGCCGCGTTTGTCGACGACCAGCTTCGTCGGCTCGTACTTGAACGAATCCGGCAAGTAAGGCGAATCCGGCCGTTTGTACTCGCGCAGCAGCTTCCCTGTCTCATCCAGCCTGACGACCCGCTGATTACCGGTATCCGCCACGTAAATATCGCCCTTCTGATCCACGAACAGACCGTTCGGGCTGCTGAGTGGACTTTCTTTGGCCTCGATGAAACGGACCAATCGCCCCTGTTCATCCAGATGCACGATCCGGTTGTTTCCCGTATCGGCGATATAGATATGATCCCTGCCGTCAACGAACAGATCCTGCGGCTGATTGAGCGTGCCGATCGGCGCTTCGCCGGCCGCCGCCGTTTGGACGGTCGCTTTCCGGGAATCCGCCTTATCTCCGCCGATATCCGGTCCAAGCATCCCCTCCGGCTGGTAGGCGTTTTGAATTTGCACGAGCTGCCCGTACCCGTCCTTATAGAACGTTTGGTACGGGGAATATGCGCTTGTCACGGACGGGAACAGCGACACCGCCAGAAATGCGACAAGCATGATCAACGTTGTCTTTGTTATACGAAACCGCCATCGCCTACTCAATGATGCGCCCTCCCTCCTCATTTGATTCCCGAATGCGCCATCGTATCGATGACCTTCCGCTGCAGGATGACGAAGAACACCAAGTTCGGCACCAGAATAATTAATGCCGCGACTGCCGCCGCTCCCTGCCGGGCGACATTGTTCGCCAGATTGTTCGTCAGCGTGGACAGGAAGAACGGGAACGTCTTCATATCGTCGTCCTGCATATAGAACGTCGAGGTCTCCAGGTTGCTCCATGAATTCTGAAACGACAGAATGGCGACCGTAGCGACGGCCGGCATGCAGACCGGGATGACGATTTTCAGGAACAAGCCGAACTCCGTCGACCCGTCGATTCGCGCGGCTTCCAGAAGCGCCGACGGAATCTGGTCCATAAACTGTTTGAGCAGGAAGACGGCGACCGGCAGCGCCACCATCGGCAGCACGTGCCCGAGATACGTATTCATCAGTCCCAGCTGGCTGACCACCAAGTAGCGCGGAATTTGGACGACCTCAGGCGCGAACATGAGCATGAGCACGATGGACGAAAATACCAATCTTTTGCCCGGAAATTCGTGTTTGGCGAGCGCATAGGCGCATAAGGAGCTGACGACCGTCACCGCCACGATGGTCACGGCCGTAATTAGAAAGCTGTTGAACAAGTAGCGGGATAACGGAATGATCGAATTCGACGTGACCCACATCAGCTCGATGAAGTTCTGAACCGTCGGCTCCTTGACGAAGAAATTCGGCGGATAAACGAACAGCTCGTGATACGGCTTTAACGCATGGTTGAAGATATAAATGATTGGAATCAGCATGAACGCCGCGAAGGCGGCCATGGCCAGATGAAGAGCGATTCTCGATATGGAGAATGATTTCAGCATGATTACTCCTCCTTGCTTCCGAACAAACCCCAAGCTAGCTTATTCGATGTGTACATCAGCAGCAGGAGAAAGACCGAAATCGCCGCCGCATAGCCCATCTCGAAACGGATAAAGCCGAAATCCTGAATATGGTTGACGATCAGATGCCCGGCGTATTCCGGCGTCGGGTTTTTACCCGATAATTCCACGCCGATCGCTCCCGTCTTAAAGGTCGTGACGATCGCCATGACGGCGCCGAACAGCATCTGGGGCTTCATCGAAGGAATCGTAATATACCAGATTTCCTGCAGCCTGCTTCGGATGCCGTCGATCCGCCCCGCCTCGTACAGAATGGGGTCAATGTTCAAAATACCGGCCAGCATCGCCAGAAAACCGACGCCCATGCTCGACCATAACGACACCGCGATCATCGAATTCATGAGCAGCGCGGGGTCCGTCACCCAAAGCTTCGGCACGTCGATCAAACCCTGTCCGAGCAGAAAGCTGTTTAGGTAGCCGATCCGGTCACCGGAAAGCAGCGGCAGCCAAATGACCGTCATCGCGACGCCGATCGTGAGCGAAGGCGTGTAAACCGCCAAGGCGATCCACTTTCGGACGCTTTTGCCCAAGAGCGAGATGAGCCAAGCCACGATAAAGCCCGCGATATAACCGCCCGGTCCCACGATGATCGCGAATTTGAACGTATTCGGAAGCGCGTATTTCAAAAACAGCAGATCCTGCGAGATTAGATATTGAAAATTGCTCCATCCGATAAAACGAGGCGGCTCGACCGCGTTGTAATAGGTAAAGCTCAATCCGATCGCAATGACAACCGGCACGACGATGAAGGTGCCGAATATCAGCATGAATGGGGCGATGAACAGATACGACGTCCGGTAGGACCATAGCTTGCTCAGGATGACGTTCGTCTCCCTCTCACGGCTTGCCGTTACCCGGTACGCCGTCCGATAGGATAATAATCTACTTAACATAGCGGTCGATCCCTTCCCATGGTTTGTCGACATTCGGCAGCTTGAACGGCTTAAGCCGTTTGCCGTCGGCATCGATGAAGCCGAATTCCTCCTGCTTCCTGCGGAGCTCCCGGTTAATGTCGCGTACGGCTTGCTCCAGCGAAGCCCGATAGTTCATCTTGCCGATAACCGACCGGTTCCAGGCGTTGTTCGCTTCCCGCTCCAGGTAGTAGCCTCCGGGGACGTTCGGAATATCCTTGTACCATCGCCATTGCTCGAGGATCACTTCGGCGTCCTCCCGTTTCCAAGGCAAGCGGCTGAACGCCTGCACGTTTGACGTATTCCAACGGAACGCGACGCCGTTAATGGCTTCAAGGTCGGCTCCGTATTGCTGCTGAACGTCGGCGGACAACCACCACTGCAGAAACTTCCATGACTGCTCCTTCTTCGTTGACCGTTTGAAAATAACGTCGGTGCGCTGCCCGCCCCCCGCCCAGCGGGAGATCGTGCCGTCCGGTTGTTGAACGCCGGGTATTTCGGCTATTTTCCAGCGGTCGTTCAGCTCAGGCGCGGCCGCGGCCAGCTGCACGTACATGTTGTAATCCGATATGCCGATCGGCATCGTGCCGTCGCGGAAATGCTGATAGAAGCTCGGCACTTCCTTCTCGATCGCATACGTATTGAACAGATCCGTCCATTGCTTGAACGCCTTGAACGCGTCCGGATTGTCCAGTGCGGTCTTCAATCCGTCCGTTTCGTAGAAATCGATGCCGTTCTGGTAGAAATATTGCGAGAATTGCGTTGGATTGATATAAAAGTTCATATAATTCTGCTGCAGCGTCGGCAGAATATCGTAGACGTCCTCCCACGTCTGCGGAACCGCGATGCCCAGCTTCTTCAGAATATCCTCCCGGTAGAACAACACTTGGAACGATTGCGTTTCCGGCGTGCCGTAATGCCCGCCGTTATAGTTAAGAGGAAGCCAGGAACCGGGACTGAACTGCTCGTAAAGCTTGTCGAACCCCGTGAATTCGGATAGGTTCGCAAGACTTCCCCGAATGGCGAGATCGACAGGCAAATCCTGGGTTAATCCGAGCGCGAGATCGGGCTGAACGTCGGCGGCATTGGACATAAGCAGCAGCTCCGGATTCGCGAGCAAATTGACCTTCACCTCGATGCCGGTCTCCGGCGTGAACGATTCGTCGGCAAGCTGCTGCAGCTGGTCGACGTAGTCGCGCCCGCGCTGGACCCAGATATTCAGCTTCTTCTCGTCGAGCTTCGTAATGCTGTCCCTGCTGTCGAATGAGTAGCTGAAATTTTGGATGCCGCCCCACACCCTGCTCCATAGAGACGCCTTCATATCGGGAAAGTCGGCCCCGATCGGGGCTACGTAGATTTCGTCGAGCTGGAGCGTCTGCTTCAGCAGCGTCTCGATGAACAGGTTCAGCTTCTCCCGGATCGACGCGATTTCCTCGACGTTATACGGAATCTCCTCCGGCTTCTTGAGCAGCGAACGGATATCCTTGGCCGCCGTGGCCATCCCCTGGCTTACGGAATCTTTGTTTCCGTTGATTCGAACGCTCGTTTGCGACAGCAGCTCCAACCGATTCGCGATTTGCTGAAGATTATCCGGCATTTCCGGATAATCCCGTTCCATGATCCAGGTCCGATTGCGGTCCACGACCGCTCCCGTCAATGCCCGCAATTCCCAATCGACCTCATCGAGCTCTTGCGTCACCGATTTGACTTCGGCAATGATCGGTTCGACGGGGGCATGAGTGACGGCCAGCGAAATCGTATGCTTCCCTTTATCAAGGAAAACTTCATAGGGGCTGCCTGCAGCGTTTTCGAGCACTTGTCCCTGCCAGCTCGGCGAATAGGGAAAGGCGAAGGCTTGGAACTCCCGGAACGGAACTTTGCCGTCGATGCGAACGGTCCGAAACGACGTTTTCTGCGAGACGACGTTCTGCAGCGTGCGGAACGCGAATTTGTACCGTCCGCTCTCGGCCACCTCGAAATCCCACGTGATTTCCTGGTTCTGGTCGACCCACCTTGCCCCGCCGACCGTATTGTATGTGATCCGGCCTTTGGCCCTGGGGACGGTGCGCGGATTGCGGTCCGAGAATAGTTTGATGGCCGTATCGTTCTTATAGTCAAAATCCTCGGCTTGAATCGTAATCGGCCCCGCGCCTTTAGCGTCGCCCCCTGGATAGCCGGCGGAAATTTCCGCATAACTGCGCGGCGTTTCGCTTGGCGCCAGCTCGATGCGTTCCAGCGCAAGCGGCTCGTAGCCCGAGAACCGGATCGTATGGGTTCCCTTCGGAAAATACCATTGCAGCGGTCCGGCGAAAGCGCCTGCCGAATCGACCAGAGGCTTGGTGCTCCAATCGGAAATGTCCTTCGATCTCGGACGGATTTGATCGCCGTCTCCGTTTTTCAAGATCGGCCGGACATCCTGCCAGGTGCGGTATAGCGCAACGGATGACGCTTCCGCGAACGGCCGTTTGCCGTCGATATTCACTTCCCACAGGATCGGAGCCGTTCTGCCGTCACCGGTAATCGGCTTGTAGGAAAGGCGGATCTCGTACAGCCCCGCCTCCGGGACGACCGCCTTGAATTCAGCCCATTCTTTGTCCGGAGAATCCCAGCGCAGTACCCCGGCCTTGCCGCCGTATTCGCCGGTCGAGAGTTTTCCGGCATTCGAAACCGCCTGCGGACTCCCCGCGTCAACCGTGACGACGGTCTTTGCGCTTTGGATTCCTTTGCTGTTCCACAAGCTCAAAGCCTGGGCATAGCTGAGCTCTCCCTCTCCGGGGCCGGCAGGCGGCGGCGTATTCAAGACATCGTCCGCATTAGCTGCCGCCGCAGCCGTATGCTGGCCGTTCGGACTGCTGTAATGCTGCAGCGCAGCCTGCGCGGAGAATACCAGCAAGCCGGCCGCCAGCACGGCTCCACTCGCCTTCCTCCATAAACGTATTTTCAAAACGCTCTCTCCTTCCGGCGTGGTTTAGGACGAAAACCGCTCGCCGGTTTCCTGGTGAAAGAACAGCATCTTCAACGTATCGAGCCCTAATCTAACCGTTTCGTTCGATTCGAAATGTACTGACGGACTGACGCGCGCGATGAGCAAATTGTCTTGGCCGATATCAAGGTAGAGATAGCGGTCAGCGCCCATCAGCTCGGCGAATTGATAGGAGCCCGTGATAACGGCCTCCGAGAACAGCGCTTCGAGGCTGATGTTTTCGGGCCTAATGCCGAGAATGACTTGCTTGTCGATTTGCTTATGCTTCCGGAGCGCGGCCGCGTTGTCGCCGTGAATCGGGAGCTTGAACCGCGAGGTATGGAATTCGAGCACACCAAGCGCATTCTCTTCGATTTTGCCCCGAATGAAATTGATTTGGGGCGATCCGATGAATCCGGCGACGAACGTATTGGCCGGATACGAATAAATGTGCTCGGGCGTGTCGATCTGGTGGATGATGCCGTCGCGCATGACGACGACCCTGTCGGCCATCGTCATTGCCTCCACCTGGTCATGGGTCACGTAGATGAACGTACTGCCCAGCTCCTTATGGAGCTTAATGATTTCCATCCTCATGGAAACCCGCAGCTTGGCATCCAGATTGGATAGAGGCTCATCCATAAGAAATAACTTGGGGTTGCGGACAATCGCCCGGCCGAGGGCGACGCGCTGGCGCTGTCCCCCTGACAGCTGCCGCGGTTTGCGGTTCAGATACGGCTCGATCTCCAGAATGCGGGAAGCCTTCTTCACCGCGAGATCGATTTCGTGCTTGGGCAGCTTTCGCATCCGAAGGCCGAACGCGATATTTTCAAATACGCTTAAGTTTGGATACAGCGCGTAATTCTGGAACACCATCGAGATGTCGCGATCTTTCGGCGGCAGGTGGTTGACCACCTGACCGTCGATGATGATCTCGCCCTCCGAAATGTCTTCCAGACCGGCAATCATGCGCAGCGTCGTTGACTTCCCGCAGCCGGACGGACCGACGAATACGATAAATTCCTTATCCCGGATCGTCATGTGGAAGTCCTTTACGACCGGATGTTTATCTTTACCGTAACGTTTGTAAAGATGATTGATCTGCAAGCCCGCCATTGATATCCCCCTATCCTCTTGCCCGTATCCAAATGAAAAAAGGAGATATCCGGTCGGTTTCATAAAGAAACCTGATCAGACATCTCCGAGTGTACGGTCGATTATTTGGTCCAAATCGCTATAACCAATAAATCCGATGAAATTTGTATGCTTTGGTTCAACTTGGGTCTTACTATAACAACGCCTCCTAGATATTGTCAACCTCATCGGCTGAACTTTTTTTGAAAAATAGACATTGACGATTGGCAAATGATCCTATAATATTTCGAGTAAAACGATGGGATTACCCAGCGTTAGAGACCGGTCAACCGGATCCATGGCTATTCTGCGTGGGTCCGGTTTTTTTTGTCCGTTTCGATGCGATGGGCCCTACTAACCGAGGTGAGAGGTATGGGAGCAAACAAGGAAAAGTCAAAGAAGCAAGCGCATTTTAACGTATTTATTCGTGGAGCCGGCCATCATGCCGGAGCTTGGAAGCATCCATCCAGCGATCCTAATGCAGATCTGGGTTTGGATTATTATGCCGGTCTGGCGAATATTGCCGAGCGCGGACTATTCGATTCCTTATTCACGGCGGACAACTACTCCGGCCTCGGCAGAAGACTGGAGCCGTTCACTCTGTTGTCGGCGCTTGCGGCGCTGACCAAGCATGTCGGATTTATCGCCACTGTCAGCACGACCTATAACGATCCCTATCATGTCGCCCGCAAATTCGCTTCGCTTGACCATATCAGCAAGGGACGCGCGGCATGGAATATCGTTACCGGCCATTCGCAGTCGGATGCCGATAATTTCGGCAAGCCCGGTCATCCCGAGCCGGAGACGCGCTACGATATCGGCACGGAATTCGTCGAAGTGACGAAGCAGCTGTGGGACAGCTGGGAAGAGGACGCGCTCGTCTACGACCGGGCAAGCGATGTGACGCTTCACCAAGATAAAGTGCATGATATTAATTTCAAAGGCAAATATTTCAACGTCAAAGGACCTCTGAACATTCCCCGTCCGCCGCAGGGCTATCCCGTTCTTGTCCAGGCCGGATCGTCCGAAAGCGGCAAGGAGCTGGCCGCCCGTACGGGGGAAGTCATTTTCACAGCCCAACAGACGCTTGGAGCCGCGCAGGAGTTCTATACGGACGTCAAATCCCGGCTGGCCAAGTACGGGAGAACGCCGGACCAGCTGCTCATTATGCCGGGGCTCAGCCCAATCGTAGCCGATACGGAAGCCGAGGCCCGAGACCTTGAAGACGAGCTGTTCAACTTGGTCGACTCCGCCAAATCACTGAAGCGGTTGTCTAATTATTTCACAGTCGACCTGTCCGAGTATCCGCTTGACGCACCGGTTCCGGTCGATAAATCGAAGCCATATGGTTTCTCGAACAACGGTATTACGAGCCGCCACGAAGTTGTCATTGACGCCGCTCGCCGCGACAATATGACCATAAGGCAGTTCCTGAGCCGCAGTTATGCCGGGCATGGCCATGTTTCGTTCACCGGTTCGGTCATCCAGGTCGCCGATTTTATCGAGAAATGGCTAGCGGAAGGCGGGGCCGACGGCTTCAACATCCTGCCTCCCCTCTTCCCTTCCGGCTTCGAAACGTTCGTCGACAAGGTAGTGCCGGAGCTGCAGAACCGCGGGTTGTTCCGCACCGCGTACGAAGGCGCCACGCTTCGCGAAAATCTCGGCCTTGCCCGTCCTGATAACGCGCATAAGCAGATTTGGGCAGCGCTGAGCAAGGCAGCGAAGTAACCTATTCAAACTCAAATAAGAACGGAGGTTTCAGCGGATGGCAGTCAACCATGCACCTGAAGTTGAATTCGGCTGGTATATGCCGACAAGGGGCGACGGCCCTTACATTGGCGTCAAATCGGAACGCGTCGTCGATACGCCATATATGATTCGCGTCGCTCAGGCGGTAGAAAACGCCGGCTATACGTTCGCCCTCATCCCGACCGGCGGCACCTGCAGCGACGCCTGGATTATGGGCGCGACACTCGCGGCCCATACGCGCGTCTTCAAACCGCTTGTTGCGATGCGCCCCGGATTAATCGCACCGGCGCTGGCTGCACGCATCGGCGCGACGCTTGATGAGGTGAGCGGCGGCCGTGCGCTCATCAACATTGTAACCGGCAGTTCGCCGGAGGACATGAGGGCAATGGGCGACCCGCTGGCAGACGACAAGGAAGCGCGTTATGAACGGACGCTGGAATATGTCAAGATCGTTCGCGAGCTGTGGGTTCGCTCGCACGGCGCGGAGGGACGCCAGTTCCTTGCCAGCGGCAGCCTTGCGGCAGGTAATCCGGAAGGCGCCGCATCAACGTTTGATTTCAATGGCAAACACTTCTCCATCGAGGGCGGCAAGAGCTATCCGCCGCCGGTGCAGCGTCCGCACCCGCCCTTCTACTTCGGCGGAAGCTCGCCGGCAGCGAAGAAGACAGCTGCCGAAATCGCAGACGTCTATCTCATGTGGGCGGAACCTCTCGACTGGATCAGAGAACAGATAGCGGAAGTAGAGCATCATCGCGAGCAGCTGATTGAGCGCGAAGGGATCAACCGTACGATCCGGTACGGCCTTCGGGCACAGGTCGTCATCCGTGATACCGAAGAGGAGGCATGGGCAGCGGCGAAGCTGATCATCAGCAAGGTCGACAACGCGACCCTCGACGCGAACGAAATTCAGTTTGGCGGCTCGCAATCGGAAGGCCAGCAGCGTCAGAACCAAGTCCGCGCACTCGCTAAAGCCAACGATTATGTCATTGGGCCGAACTTCTGGGCGGGCTTGTCCGCCATTCGGGGGGGCGGCGCCATGGCATTTGTCGGCACGCCCGAGCAAGTCACCGACAGGCTGCTCGAATACGTGGATATCGGCATCACTTCCTTCATCTTCTCGGGCTATCCGAACCTTGAAGAAGCGACGATTTCCGGGACGAAGCTGCTTCCTGTATTCCACCGCAAACTTGCCGAGCGGCTTCAGGCGGATCTGAGCGAAACCGCAAGCTGACGACAAACAGCGCCCATTGCGTATGGGCGCTGTCCTTGTCTTAGCGGCAAAAGCTTCGCTTACTTGAAGCGGTAGCCTTGACCTTCTATAAAACCCTGCAAATGATGGCGCAGCCGGTCTTTGCGGAAGCGCGATGCCATCTCTTTGGACCAATACGTATCCTTGCTCCCGCCGGCACGGGAGGCATAATAAGACTTCGTTGTCTCGTCATAGTCTTTGATGCTGGTTGCGAACACCTCATCGTCGTAAATTTCTTCATGGTAAATCGCGGCCACCGGGAGCCTAGGACGAATATCGGGTTCCTGGTCCGGCACGCCAAGGCACATGCCGAATACGGGATAAACGAGATGAGGAAGCTTCAACAGCTCCGCCGCCCGTTTCGGGTCGTTGCGAATGCCGCCGATGTAGACCATGCCAAGTCCGACCGATTCCGCCGCAATCGTCGCGTTTTGCGCCGCAAGCGTGGCGTCGATCGTCGCGAGCAGAAACGTTTCCACGTTCTGCGTCAGCTCTTTGTCTTCATCGTCTTCGTGCAGTCGGACCGCTGTTTGCAGCCGGTTCAAGTCCGCGCACCATACAAGGAACAGCGGCGCCTCCTCGATATGTTTCTGGCCGCCCGCAAGCTCGGCGAATTGCCGTTTCGTCTCCTTATTGCGCACGCCGACAACGCTGTACGCTTGGATATTGGATGACGTGGATGCCGCTTGCGCGGAAGCCAGTATCGAGGCCAACTGCTCCTCCGTCACCGGATCCGGCTTAAATTTGCGAATCGAGCGATGCGCCTGCAAATGCTTGATAATGTCGTTCAACCTATTCCCTCCTCTTGAAATAAAAAAAACCAGAGATGCACATAGCGCATTCTCCGGTTTTCCGGTGGATATACATATTCCTACTATTCCTACTGGTAATATTGAATTTAGCATCAAACCTCTAGGCTGTCAACACGCAGCGCCGCTCTCACAACGTATTTTATTAATCTGAAGGAGGGGTTTCCCATGGTCGATCTCGCCATTATCGGAGCTGGCCCTTACGGTATATCGCTGGCTGCGCATGCCAAGGCCGCCGGGCTCTCCTATGCGCTGCTCGGACAGCCGATGCATTTCTGGAAGGAGCAGATGCCGCAAACGATGTTCATCCGCACCAATCCGCTTTACATCAGCCTCTCGGATAGCAATGACAGCTGGACGATTGAGCGATTCTGCGAAGAAACCGGCACGCCTCTTATTTCGCCGTTTCCGCGCCCCGCATTCGTCGACTACGCCTTCTGGTTCGCCCGTCAAACCGGCATTTCATTTACGTCTGACCTGGCAGCCGAAATCAAGCGTTCTCCGCATGCTTTTGACATCGTCACCCGGACGGGCTCTCACCTATCAGCCGCTCGCATCGTCGTCGCCACCGGGCTGCAGCATTTCAGCTACGTCCCGAAAGTGCTGCGTTCGCTGCCTCCGTCGCTGCTGACGCATACATTCGGCCAAACCTCATTCGATCGTTTCCGCGGCCTCTCGGTTGCCGTCGTCGGAAGCGGCCAGAGCGCCTGGGAAGCGGCGGCGCTGCTTCATTTGGCCGGCTCCGACGCGGAGCTGCTGTTTCGCGGAGAAGAGGTTCGCTTCTCCGGGGAGGACAATGCCGCTTCCGGACTTCGTCTGATCGAATCAGCCGAGCAGTTTTACCGCCAGCCTCCAGAAGAGAAGCAGGAGCGCTGGAATACGCCGAGGCGCGGCAGCGTCGCCCTATTTCTGAAGCCTTACGTGGAAGGCAAAGTGAAAGCGACGGGCGGCGTTGAAATCGTCCGCGCGGATGCCCGGGACGACGGCAAAGTACAGCTCGCGCTCTCGAATGGCGAGACCCGCGTGGTATACCATGTGATCAGCGCAACCGGCTACCGTATCCATTTGGATAGCGTGCCTTTCCTGGCGCCCGAGCTTTCCGGAGACATCCTCCGGGAACCTAAGCCTTTCGATGGTTTCCCCCTCTTAAGCGAGCACTTTGAAAGCAGCATACCCGGACTCTATTTTGCCGGACCGCTGGCCAGCCATACCCACGGCCCTGCCTTCGGCTTCATTGCCGGCCTTGGCCAGACATGCCGTTCCATTATCCCGCATGTCGTCGGCATGAAAAACGGTAGCCCCCTATAGCCGGCTGCCGCAACCTTTGCCCGGTCGTCATGTCAAGATGCTAGAGGATTGGAGGCTTCTTGCATATAACGGGATAACTATGCTCAAAATATGGAAATGTAACCGATTCAGTTTGAAGTGGGGTATTTCTGGTGCATAGCAATATGACGGCAATCACTAAAGCATTGGGCCATAGTTCCGATTTTCGAATCCGTAATATTGAAGAAAGCGGTGAAGTACAGGTAACCGTTTTCTATATAGATGGACTGGTTTATGCAGACAGACTGGAGAAACATGTAATTACACCGCTTGTACACCATATTGATGCACAACTTAATACAGCTGATTTAATGGAGATCAGCAGTCCGGAACAAGCCGCCCAAGCGATCGTACAAGGCAAAGCTGTTATTCTTTATCAACAAACCGGCACGATGCTTAGTGTAGATGTGACATTGTGGAAAGAACGTCCCGTTGGCGAAGCCTTAACGGAACGCAATCCTTTAGGATTAATGGTAGGCTTTACAGAGAAGGCAAATTCAAATATAAGCATCCTGCGCGGCCTTATGAAGACACCAAACTTAACGGTTGAAACCATGCAAAAAGGCACCTTAACGCCAACATCGATCTCGATCGTGTATATGAGAAATATTGTGGATGCCGGTATTCTTCATGAAGTAAGAAAGCGGTTGAACGAATTAGATGTGAAGTATATCTTGCAGTCTGCCATTGTGGAGGAAGTCCTTGCGAAGAATAATTGGACCATATTCCCTTTGACGTCGGTCACCGAAGCACCGGACATCGCTGCAAGTTCCATTTTAGAAGGTAAAGTCGTTGTGTTTGTAGATAATACCCCGCATGCGATTATATGCCCTACATTATTTCTGAATTTCTTCCAATCGCCAGAGGAGTACTACGGTAAATACGGGCGGTATTTTAACAGAATCATTAAGTTCATTACGTTCTTTGTAGCGACTCATGCGACTGCGTTCATGCTATTGTTAGAACGCAGCGACTTGCTGTCAAAAAAAGTACACAAGCTGCTTTATCCCGTTGACATGTTAATGCCGACGTTTGCTGGAGCGCTCTTTCTATTAGTTATTATTAAAATTCTGATTGATGGCATGTATAAAGTGAATACGAATCTGATTACTTTCTTTGCCTTCATATCTACCGTGTTATTAAGTGAAAACATGGTGAAAATCAAGCTTTTCAGCCCTTTTTGCTTGTGTGTTCTTGCTTTCTCCTATGTCATAATCATCTTCTTTACAACTCGCGGCTTAGCCCCAACCATACTCACCTTAAATTACATTTATTTATTTACTGCCTATCTGACCGGGTTACGAGGTGTCATTGTGATTACCACGGTCATGTTCATCCATATTGTGATGCTGAAGAGCATAACCGTGCCGTATTTTAGTCCTTTAATTCCGCTGAGACCGAAAGAACTGCGCGATGTGTTTTTCCGGTCTAATTTGAAGAAACTGATCAATAGCAAACACTCCTATACATTAAAAAGAAAGCGATAGAAGTTAGCTGAAAGAAATTTTTGAAACAGGTTCTCCGCAAAACTGAAAAGCCGAAGCCCTCATTTAGGACTTCGGCTTTTTGAATCCTGTCTCATTGCTAAAGCGCTAAAGCCGAGACTCAATGAGCTGCTTCAGCTGTTCAATATCCTGCTTCGTCGCTGGAGCTTTATGCGGCTTTAGCTTCACGGTCAGCTGACCTCCGGCCTCCATCGTGGCATAATCAACATCCTCGCGATCGTAGACCCCAGAGGTACGCAGCTGCGCATCAAGCCCTTCGTTAGTAAGTCTGAGCGATTCCATTGCGCCTTGATCTAACTTCCCGTTCACAATAATTGGCATTGATTTGCCGAGCCATAAAGTGCGAAAAGGAGCATACCGTGTGATCAAAGCTCTACTCATTCGTACAGTCAAGATAAGAATGACCGCAGTGCCCAAGGTCCTCCATATATTCTCGTTCTCAACTGGTCGAATAAATAACGGACCAAGAATCAGCATTAGCAGCACGTCGACTACCGTTAGTTTCCCTATTGACGTTCGACCTGTAAATCGAAGAAGAAGCGAGCCCATGACAATAATGAGTATGGCTTTCCAAATCCAGTCGTAAGACATGGCATCCCACCTTTCTCGGTAATCATATTCCAGGACTTGTTAGGTAAGTCGATCGTTGATTTTCGAAAAGAAGAGCTTCAACATTGGCGGCGTTATCAACGTGGTCAAGATGATCACCATAACGATCGAAGTAAAATACTTCTCTAACAATAGCCCTGATTCTAAACCAGCCACCCCTATAATTAAAGCCACCTCGCCTCTAGAGACCATACCGGAACCGATGGCTAGCGATGAAGTTTGATCAAAGCCGGTTAGTCTCGCTCCAATCCCTCCGCCCAGCATTTTCGTAGCAACCGCAATAACCGTCATGAGCAGGATAAACCAAATGTGATTACCTAAGCCTGTGAAGGTAATGTTTAACCCAATGCTGACAAAAAAAACGGGGACAAAGAGTGTATAAGCGATCGGCTCGACTTTGGTTTCGACATCGTGCTTGTATGCGGTCTGCGAAACGGCGATTCCACCTGCGAATGCGCCAATAATCCCCGCAACGCCCATCGTTTCTGCAAAATAAGAAAATGCAAAACAAATAATGAGAGCCGCGCTCATGACAGCTTCACTAATGTGAAGAGGGGCGAGGATTTTCATGACAAAGGGAACTAGAAACCATCCTGCAACGATGATCGCGATTAAAAATAATACCTTCTTAAGGATGAGAACGGCGATGGATACATCCCCTGCCGGGCCAAGAACGCTCATCATGACAGCAAGCAGAACGACTACAATGACATCATCCACAACGGCAGCTCCCAGAATAGTAGTGCCCTCTCTGGAGTCTAATCGGTTCATCTCTTTTAACGTTTGGACCGATATGCTAACCGAGGTAGCACAGAGCAGTAATCCAATGAATAGCGACTGCGTATTCGAAAGTCCGAGAGCAATAGATAAGGCATATCCACCGATAAAAGGAAGTATGATCCCGCCAACCGCCACAGCGAACGACGCCTTCCAATTTTCCCGCAATTTGTCCAAATCCGTTTCTAATCCCGCGATAAACATGAGTAACAGAACGCCGATTTCCGAAAAATGCGAAATAAACGCATCGGGATGGATCCATCCGAGGATAGCGGGTCCCAAAACAATACCCGCAATCAGCTTGCCAAGCACGGCAGGTTGTCCGATCCGAACCGACAAATCGCCAGCGACTTTCGTTGACAATATAATCAGCACCAAATATAACAGAACTTCCATGTTGAATCACACCTATCCTTACGTTCGTTTGATACCATCATCTCCTAGGACCCACGCTAATAAACCTTCGGGATGATGTTGAATAATGTAACCGACACGATAGTAGTTCGACCATCACAACGAAAAAAGGAACTGTAACATCCAATCAGGATCTTGCAGTTCCATTATTCGCTGTTAGTGGCAGATTTCCGGCGTTCGGGTTACATTAGCCGAACGTACAACCACGATATCAGGCGTGTCCGGATGTACCCGTTTCATCTTAAAATCCTTCACTTCAATATCGCAGCTGTCTTCTATTCTCAGCGCTGGACCTTGTCTTGTTTCGATCCGCACGCCATTCAGTTCCAGCTCCCTGACATGCTTGCACAGCATCCCTTCGCCTGCCGCGACGAATGCATTGAATACCATATCGGGCTCATCCCCGACTTCACTGAGATCCGCAGTCATTTCGATATGTACCTGATTGAGCTGCACATCGCGGATTGGCATTTCCGGCAGGCCATGCAGGAAACCGGCCGAAGCACGGCAGCGCTTGGCCGTTACGCCGCTTATCCGGATATGTTCGATGACAGGCGTGGCTTCCGTTACAGGCCTGGCCTCGGCACTGCCGATCAACAGGTCGGACTTGTCGACACCGTGGCGGTAGAAGGCATTGATCGTTAACGGACACAGAACATCCTCCATATAGAGGTTGCTGACCAATATGTTTCTAATATATCCGCCCCTGGCGCGGTTCGTCTTCATTCGGATTCCGCGGTCCGTGCCGATAAATATACAGCCGGTTATGACCACGTTACGAATGCCGCCTGCCATTTCGCTGCCCATCACAATGCCGCCATGACCTCGTTTCATCGTGCAATTGGCCACCGTAATATTTTCCGATGGCCTGGCGACCCTTCTCCCGTCTTCATCAATCCCCGATTTGATGCATAGGCAGTCATCCCCGACGTCGAAATGACAATCTGAAATCCGTACATAGGAACAGGAATCGATATCCAAGCCATCGCCGTTTGGGGCGTCATGCGGATTGCGGATCGTAACCCCATGCACCGATACGTTGCTGCAATAGACCACATGTACGTTCCAAAAAGGAGAGTTCTGCAGCGTAACCCCTTCAATTCGGACATCCTCGCAATCTATGAATTGCAGCAGAGGCGGACGGAGAAACTGGGACTCCCACTCGACGATATTACTCGTGTACGAACGGAGCAGCGACTCATTAAGTACCGCCAGCTTCTGCGTGACGACGCTCGTGATTTGCCCGCCCTGCCGCAGTACGCGATTCGCCTGCCACCAAGAATCCCCTTGTCCGTCGATGACTCCCTGTCCCTTGATCGTGATCTGCTTCAAGCCTCTTCCGTACAGCAGCGGCGAAAACGCGAAGCACTCATAACCCGACCACCTCGTCGGAACAGGCGGATAGCAGTCGAACTCCGGCCGAAATAACAGCAAAGCGCCTGCCGCGAGCTCCAACGTCATCCGGCTCTTCAGCACGATTCTTCCGGTCAAATATCGGCCCGCGGGTATATAAACCGTTCCTCCTAGATCCGAGCAAGCCTCAACCGCTGCGGAAATGGCTTCGCTATTATCATAGATTCCGTCACCGATCGCGCCAAACCGGGTTATATCGAAGATCGACATGATCTACATCCGCTCCTTCATCGGTTGCTGTCCAATAAATCGCTCATCGCGGTACATGCCATAACGAAAGCACCGACTCCGTGCAGGTCATTTCTGCTTGTAGGGCGAGTCACATAGTTCTCGTAATCGCCGGCAGATGTCCCGATGCAGATATCGGGCATGACAAGCCTGCCTTGTTCGTCCTGCTCCATGCGGCCGATTAGCCCATGATACCCACTCATCGCTGCATCCAAGTACTCGTCACCTATGACGCCATGCTTAATGGCCTTTGCAATGGCGTACACGAATAAGCTCGTACATGAGGTTTCAAGCCAATTATCGTCGTTATGGCCTTTATCCACCACCTGATACCACAAGCCGCTCGACTTATCCTGACAAGCGATTATTGAGTGAAGGAAATCCCGCTGAACTTCCGCCAGCTGTTCGTGCGCTTCCTCATCTTTCTGCAGGTTGGATATAAATTCAGCCAAGGCCAGTCCATACCAGCCGAGCGATCTTCCCCAAAACTCAGGCGAACAGCCAGTCTGCTTATCCGCCCACGGCATCTCTCGGCTTTCATCCCAAGCATGGTAGAGAAGCCCGGTGCGTTCGTCTTTCATCGCTCTGCGCATGAGCCGCTCCTGCAGCAGCGACATCTCTTTCAGCCTGTCATCTCGGTACGTGCCGGCGTACTTCAACGCAAATACGCCTCCCATATACAATCCGTCGAGCCACATCTGATAAGGATATTTATCCTTATGCCAGAAGCCGCCCTCCTTCGTCTTGTTGAACGTATCAAACAAGCCTCTTAACCGGTCAGCCGCCATCCGATACTTAGGCTTGCCTGTCCGTTCGTGCAGCCGAAACAGCAGCAAGCCAGCCTGAATGGCATCCAATTCGTCACGCGCAGCGTACAAATTCCCGTAATCGTCTACCAATCCGTCAACGTAGCCTTGGATATACGCCTCGTATGCCGGCTCGTTCACTCGTTCCGCGAGCATCTCCATCCCGCATAGGAACACCCCTTGATGATAGTGCCACCTGCGTGCGGGTGGCAGCTCCTCTGGCGTATAGAAGTCCATAATCGAATCGCAGGCGTAGCGCGCCCATTCGATCGGCGTCCTTGTGCTTACCTCCATTTTCATCGCAGCTCCTCCGTTTGCTTGTAGTGTGATCCTTCTCTGCACTCAGCCCTTCATAGAACCGAGAAGCGCACCTTTGGCAAAGTGCTTCTGCAGGAACGGATATACGGCCAGAATCGGCAGCGTAGCCACCACGATAACGGCCATTTTGACAGCCTGGTCCGGGGGAGGAACGGCACCGTCAAGACTCGAGCTGAAATCCAGGCCGCTCGCCAATACGACAATCTGGCGAAGCAGAACTTGGATAGGCCACATGCTGCTGTCATTCAAATACAGAATCGCATTGAGGTAGGTATTCCAGTAGGTCACTGCATAAAAAAGCGAAATGGTCGCGATGGCTGGCATCGACAGCGGAAGCACGATCCTGAACAAAATGCCGAAATCGCTACAGCCGTCCATTTTGGCCGATTCCTCTAATCCCTCCGGGATGTTCTGGAAGAAATTGCGGAGGATGATCATATTAAACGCGCTGACGGTCAGCGGCAGGACGAGAGCGGCATACGTATCGATCAAATGCAGCTCCTTTACAACAAGAAATGTCGGGATCAGCCCGCCTTGAAACAGCATGGTGAAGACGACCAGAAACATGATCGCCCTGCGGCCGTCCAAATCCTTGCGAGACAAGCCATACGCCATTAAGGAAGTAACGAACATGCTAAAAGCAGTGCCGAACAGCGTGACCAACATGGAAACCATGATCGACCGGAAAATCGTGCCCGTCGAGAAGACGAAGCGATAGGCTTCGAAGCTGATGTCGCTTGGGAAAATGATGAATTTTTTGGCCGCCATCTCCGCACTGGTCGTTAACGAGCCCGCCACGACATGGAGGAACGGAAGAACGGTGGCGAGCGATATTATCATAAGCAGGATGAAATTGACGCTGCCGAACAGCCGGCTTCCGAACGTTCGATCCTGGATCATGCGGATTCCTCCCGGTTGTTCTTAGTAGATGCCATCTTCACCGAAGCGCTTGGAAAGCTTGTTCGCGCCGATGACCATGATCAGCCCGACGATCGATTTAAACAGTCCGACCGCTGTGCTATAACTGAATTTCCCTTGCTTCAATCCTGCCGTATATACATAGGTATCAATGATTTCCGCCACTTCGCGATTCATGGAATTGAGCAGCAAATACACATGTTCAAATCCAAGCTCCAGCACGTCCCCCACCTTCAGGATGAATAAGACAATGATGACGCTGCGGACAGCCGGGAGCGTAATATGCCAGATTTGGCGAATCCGGCCGGCACCGTCCATTCTTGCGGCTTCGTACTGCTGCGGGTCGATCGCCGCTATGGCAGCCAAATAAATGATCGTTCCCCAGCCCGCCTCGCGCCAGATCACCTGAATGATGTAAGTCGGACGAAACCATTCGGAGCTTAGCAGGAAATTCACCTTCTCCAACCCGAGCGCGCCAAAGACTGCATTCACGATGCCGCCGTCCATTGTCAGCATGACATAGCTGATGGATACAATAATGACCCATGACATAAAGTGCGGCAGATAGATGAGCGATTGGAACAGCCTCTTAAAGCCGCTGCTCCGTACTTCATTGAGCATTAAAGCCAGCAGGATCGGGACCGGAAAGTAGAACAAGAGATTGAGTCCGAACAAAATAAGCGTGTTGGTCAAAATGTTCAGAAAGTCTGGTTCGGTGAATAAACGGTTGAAATGCTCGAATCCGACCCATTCGCTTCCCGCTATCCCTTTAAACGGTTTAAAGTTCTGAAACGCAATGATAAGACCGAACATCGGCGCATACTTGAAAATCAAGAAATAGAACAACCCCGGCACTATCATGACATACAGCCATATATTGCGACGCAGCCGCCTTCCGAGCTCGCTTCCGGCATTTGGCGTCCGCACTGGCACCGGACGAACGGTCAATTCCCGCATCGTGCTTCTCCCTTCCACCTGCATGGATCGAAGAGGCTGTCATTAGCGATCCGACAGCCTCTTCAGCTAGCTGACTACTTTTCCGGCTGATCCCGGCTTATTTTTGATAGACTGCGTTATATTCCTCGATAATTTGGTCTCCGCCGCGTTTCTTCCATTCCTCGATCGCTTTGTCGAAGCCGCCCTTATCGATTTTTCCGTAAATATACTGGTAAGTCGCATCCGTAATCAGGGTCTGGAGCTCCACGCCTTGCTCGGTATAGGTTTGGGAGTCAAGCGCTGCAGCCGGATCCAAGATGGCGATTTTCTCGTTTTCCTTCGTGAATTGTTCCGCATGGATTCTGCCCGGGAGCGCGTAAAAGCCCTCGTATGTGCCGTTTGTTTCCGACTCGCCGATGAGACTGTCCTTGAAGCCCTTCACTTCCCGCTCGATCAGATCCGAATCCTCCGTCACCTTCGCTTTGCCGTCTTCGACGGTATAGTGCTTGCCTTCGATTCCCCAGAACAGCATGTTGGCGACTTCAGGCGTCATCAATTTGTCGTAGAAGGCCAGCACTTTCTTCAATTCTTCCTCGTCTTTAATAGCGGATTTCGGGAACAGGACCACGTTGTTATATCCCGGAATTGCCCATGTGGCGAGCTCGCCGTTCGGCCCTTTGATCAGTGCCAGCGTATCGATGACAGCCGATGGAGCGTTCTTGATTAAATCTTTGTTCAGCGTGTCAACGTCCGACATCGCGCCGATGTACATCCCTGCCTTGCCGCTCGTGAATAGGCTGACTTGGTCCGTCTTGCTGGTTGCCGCGAAGTCCTTGTTCATGGCACCGGCATCGCGGATGGTTTTCATGAAATCCATGGCCGCCGCATATTGCGGAAACATGAATTCAGGCTGCAGCTTCCCGTCCTTCTCGCCCCAATTATTCGGCGTAGCGAACCAAGAGGCGACCGTCTTGAAAGCGCCGTAGATCAGATCGTTCCGATCCGCGAGTCCGATCGTGTTCGGTTTCCCGTCACCGTCCGGGTCTTTCTCGGTGAACGCTTTAGCCATCGCAATGACGTCGTCGACGGTCTCGGGCGTTTTCAATTGAAGCTTATCCGCCCAATCCTTGCGGTAAATAAGGCCTTGGCGGGCAAGCGGTCTGCCGATATAAAGCGAGAACAGCTTGCCGTCGACCTTCGTATTGTTCAGAATCAAAGGCTTCAGCTTGCTCAAATTCGGGAATTCGTTAAGCAAGGGTCCGATCTCCCAAAACTGACCGTCGCGAATCGCCCCTTTCATCTGCATAAAGGTAGCTTGATTTTTCAAATACGTGACTTGAGGAAGCGCACCGGTAGCCATGGTTGCGTTCAGCTTATCTTCATAGGTGTCAGCCGGAAAAAATTGATACGTCAGCTTCGTGCTCGTCAGCTTCTCGATTTCGTTCTTAATGGTGTCAGGCGGCGTTTGCGCAACGTTTAGCGGAAGCATGATCGTAATCTCCGTCGGCTCCTCGCTCTCAGGCTCCGTTGTTTCGCTTGTCGCAGGTTCGTTGGTGCCTGCTGCTTCATTTACTTTCGTATCGGTGCCGCTAGTCGCTTCATTCACGGCGTTCCCACCGTTATTACCACCGCATGCCGATAGCATCGCGCTGAGTACCAAAACCGTGCCAATCTGAACAAAAGTCCTTCTCTTCATCTTGCTTGACCTCCGCATCGCTTTGTTATTAGGAGCTGCACGTCAAACATACATGCGGTCGGTTCATTACGAATACAATCACGTCACCACATTTCGATGCTTTGAGCCATCTTCTGAAGAAATGATTATCGCGTCTTTCCATGACAACAAAAAATCCGCCTCACAATCACGGGGCGGATTTCTATACCTCTTCTATTCAAAATAAGACTTCGTGAACTCCTCCATCATTGCGTTGCCGCCGCTTCGCTTCCATCTGTCGATTTCCTGATCAAATCCCGCTTGATCGATTTGCCCTAAAATATAGTGGTACGTCGCATCCGTGATGATTCGGTTCAGCTCCTCGCTCCGCTCATCGAACGTCGCGGATTCCAAATTCACGGTCGGATCCTTGACGATAAACTTCTCGTTATCGCTGCTGAGTTTCTCGGCAAGCGCCAGCAGCGGGTCTTCCTGTGTGACTTGCAGAAGGTTCGGATTGCTCAAATCGGCGGTCATGAGCACATACATCGGCCCGACTTCATCGATACGCAGCTGCTCGCTCGCGGAAGGCAGCTGGACCTTCTTGCCCTGCAGCTTGTAATGCCTGCCCTCAACGCCGAACTTCATAAGATTCGCAACGTCGGCTTCCATGGATCGGTCGAAGAATGTGAGCACCTGCTTGAGTTCATCCTCCGATTTGATCGCGCTCTTCGAGAACAGGAACAGCCCGTTGAAATTCGGGATGGACCACACCTTGTACCCTTGCGGGCCTTCGATCCGGTTGATGACCGTAAACCTTGCGTCTTTGTTGAACTGCTTCGCTTCATTGGACAGCCGCTGTACATCCGTCATGCTCCCGATATAGACGCCGGCCGTTCCATGTATAAGCAAATTCCGCTGAATATCTTTGCTCGTAACCGCAAAGTCCTGATTCATGAGCTTCTCGTCGTACAGCTTCTTCATGAAGTTCATCGTGTCCATATAAGGCGCCGTCTCGAATTCGGGCACCATACGGTGATCGGATGCAACCCAATTGTTTGGTGTTCCGAAATAAGAGCTGAGCGTCTTGAATGCACCGAAAACGAGATCGTTTCGGTCGGTTAATCCGATCGTATCGTTCATGCCGTTGCGGTCGGGATCCCCATACGTAAACTGCTTCAATACGTTATAGAGCTGGTCAAGCGTACGAGGCGGTGCAAGCTTTACATTTTCGAGCCAATCCTCCCGGACAATGACGCCTTGCCGTGAGGACGGGCGCTCCGTGTACAAACCGAATATTTTACCGTCAACGGCGGTCTGATCAAGAATATCGCCATTCAGCCGTCTTAAGTTCGGAAACGCATCCAAATAAGGGCCGATTTCCCAAAACATGTCGGAGCGAATCGCGCTTTTTAACAGGTAATAATCGGTATACTTGACGAACGTCGCTTTCTTCAGCGAATTCATCGTTAGGGCAGCATTCATCTTATCGGAATAAATCTCGTCGCGAACCCAATCGATAACTAGCTTCGTTCCGGTCATATCTTCTATTTTCTGAACAAGTGACGCCTCGGGTCCCTGCGGAAAATGAAGGGGCACCATAATGGTAATGACAGGTCTGGAATCGGCTGCTTCGATCGAATCCGAATGAAATGGATTGGAGCATGAAGCAAGCGTAAGCGCTGTTATCAGAAGAATAATCGTTTTGATGGTTCTGCTAGTAAGGCCGGATAAATGACAACGCGACAAATCAATTCCCCCCGAATCTGCAATAATGATTACTTTAGGCTTTAATGATTATTGTCCGAGTGCTGAGGAGTAGCCTACAATGGTGGTATAACATTGATAAGGTGATGGCTCTTGATGCGCTCATTCAGTTTTCTGACCAAATTAACCTTTTTCTGTTTTTTGCTCAGCACGTTGCCTGTTTTGTTCATCGGCATCTTCTCGTATGTAACTTCGTCCAATGAAATACAAAAGGATGTCAACAAAGGAAAAATCCAGCTGCTTGAGCAAATTAATGCCAATGTAGAGCAAATTCTTACGACTGTCAACCATACGCTTAACCAGGTCATAAACTCTGCCGTGCTCAAAAATGCAATGAACAGCTCCTTAACTGTAAGCGATTTCAATCTTTATGGCAATCTGCGGGATGAGCTATTGCACATGCAGTCTTTCGATACCAAACTAGAGGATGTCGTCCTCATTAACAAGCGCCATAATTGGATGATTAAAAATTCCGGCTTATATCGATTCGATCAATATGCCTTCCATGATCAGCTCGATGGGCTGATCGAAGCCAAATCCGATACGGCTTGGGTCATGAATCCGTCCCACTTCTTTTACAGCGAGGAAAGCGCCGGTAGCGCGATGTGCACGTACAGCGTTAGCCTGATTAAGAAGCTGCCTGTAACCGAGCCTAATCCTTATGGACTTATCATGGCAAACATTCCAACCTGCAGTTTGCAGTCGCTGCTTGAGCATGCTCCGGATCAGTCGGATATGACGTTGATTATCGACGATCAGTACCGCATCCTTGTTCACCCTGACCGCGATTTAATCGGAAAGCCCTTGTCGGCCATCGGATTCGATCAAGAAAGCAAGCTTAACGAGCAGGTCGGTCAGTTCTTATCGGATATGAATCATCAATCGTTTTCCGTTACGTATTACAAATCGCCGACTAACGGCTGGATCTACATGTCTATCACTTCCATCGCGAGCCTGACGAAAGAATCCAAGAAGATCGGTTTGTACACCGTTGCGGTTTGCGTGATTATGTTACTCATTACGATGCTGCTTGCATGGCTAGGATCGCGGCGCATGTATTCGCCTATCGAAAGGCTTCTTAAGCAAATAGACGTGCGCAAACTCGATATCCGTCAGAATCGGACGAACGAATTCCAGGCGATCGGCGAACAAATTCGGCAATTGGCTCAATCCAAAACAAAGCTCGAGAGGGAGCTTCACCAGCATCTCAAGCAGGTACGCACGTTCTTCTTGGCTAAAGCTTTCCAGGGGAATGTGAAGCGAGGCGATCTCACCGAGCAATTGGAGCGGTTCGGATTCAGTGCACAGCTTGAAGAATGGCATTCGATGGCTGTCGTTACTCTCCAAATCGATTCGCTGGACGAAACCAGATACGGCAAACAAGACATCGAGCTGCTGCTCTTTGCCGTCCAGAATATGATCGAAGAACTCATACCGCCCGAGAACCGACTTGTTTCGTTAACGATTGATCACACGGTTGTCACGCTGTTCGGCAGCGCGGCTGCAGAAATCGAGGACTTTAAAACCGCCCTATTTATGTTGACCGAGCAATTGCAGCAGCAGATTCAAAGTTTCCTACATCTGACGGTCAGCATCGGCATCAGTCTTCCATTCCATGACATCGGGCTCCTTCCTGCCGCCTATCAAGAAGGCTTGGATGCACTGAAATACCGGCTAAAACTGGGTGCAGGCATCGTTATCCAATATGAGCACGTAAATGCAGGAAAGCATTACTTTATCAGGAGCTACCCGAACCAATTGGAGAACGACCTCATCGATGCCATCAAGTTAGCCGAGAAAGAGAAAGCGAAGGAAGTCCTTCAAGCGTTCCTATCTCCCGTCTTCTCCGTGAAGATGTCACCGCAGGAATATCATTTCCCGTTGGTACGCCTCTTGAATAGTTTACTGGTCGTTAAGCAAGAATCAGGAATTAGCATGAATCAGATTGGCTCCGGTCGGAGTTCGTTATTTGAGGAGTTATTCGAATTGAATACAGTGCCGGAAATCGAGGATTGGTTCTTGACGCGCATCATCTTCCCCATGGTGCGTATTTTCAGAGACCGGCAGGACGCTCAATACTCCAACATTTCGGAGAAGATCATTGATCTGATTCATCGTCATTACGACACCGATCTATCGCTGGAGGAATGCGCTGCGAAGCTTAATTACAATTCCAATTATTTAAGCAGCGTTTTCCGCAAGGAAACGAACAGCTCCTTTAGCGAGTATTTGGCGACCTACCGGTTCAGCATGGCCAAAAAGTGGCTGAGAGAGAGCGATATACCCGTGAAAGACATAGCAACCAAGCTGCGGTACAACAATCCGCAGAACTTTATCCGTTCATTCCGCAAGTTAGAAGGCATTACGCCCGGCCAATACCGAGATCGCCATACCGCTTCATAATAGCTGATTAAATAAGGAGCAGTTGCCGCGGCATACTGCTCCTTATTGTTTCATTCAGTGGTAAATAATTCTGCAGCAAACTTTTTGCAGGCCTGAAACGTCATAGACTTACGTCCCTTAGCACAAAGGAGAGTTTATTCGTCATGTTTGCTTCCCCTTCTTCGAAGGAAGTGCTGCAATGCATCTTACAACACAAAGACAATGCCTATCGATTGGCCTATACATACGTCAGAAATCCCGATGATGCGCTGGACATTATTCAAGATGCCATCCAGAAAGCGTTAGCCGCCTCTAAGTCGCTCAAGGATGCGTCCCTGGCGAAAAGTTGGTTTTACCGGATTGTTATCAACGCCGCGCTGGACTTCTTGAGGAAAAAGAAAAACGCTGTCACGCTCGACGAGGAGACGCTCGAAACCTACGGATTAAGTACACAAGATACCTATCGGGATTTCGATTTGGAAAATGCGTTGAGTTTGCTCCCTCCCCTTTATCGAAGCGTAGTCGTGCTCCGTTATTTCGAAGACATGAAAATAGAAGAAATCGCCGGTGTCTTAAACGAAAACGTCAATACGATCAAGACGCGATTGTACGAAGCGCTAAAAAAACTGCGCTTGTTCATGAACGATGAAAACTTTAGTAAGGTGGATGGAAATGGATAACAAGTTGAACGAACTGAAGCGACAATATCGCGAAATTCCTATCCCCGAGGGTCTGGATGTTCTTGTAGATGATGTGATTCGCAGGCATGTCCGTAAGAAGACGATACGTATTCGATGGATCGCAGCTGCGGCTGCAATTGCGGCACTGTTTATTTCGGCTTTAAACACGAGTCCATCGTTTGCACACGCATCTTCGAAATGGCCGGTCATCGGCCCCCTTGCTAAAGTACTAACCATCCGAGAATACAAGATAGAAGAACCGACTTATAAAGCCCATATTCAAGTGCCGGTCATTGCCGATCTTGGTGACGCGAAATTAGAACAACAGTTAAACAACAAATATGCTGCCGAGAGCAAACGGCTGTACGATGAATTCATGACGGAAATGGAGGATTTGAAACAAAGCGGCGGTGGTGAAGCTGGCGTGGAAAGCGGTTATGTTGTCAAAACCGATACGGATCGCCTGTTGTCCGTTGGACGCTATGTCGCAAATACCGTAGGTTCTTCTTCCACCACGTTCAAATACGATACCGTAGACAAAGTGAACCATGTGCTCATCACGCTGCCGAGTCTCTTTAAAGACGAGCGGTACATCGCTCTCATCAGCAAAAACATTAAGGAACAAATGCTGGCGAGAATGAAACAAGACAAAAACTCGTTTTTCTGGGTTACCGGAAATGGCCAGCAAGAGTCGGACTTGAATTTCAGATCCATCGGCAAGGATCAAAACTTTTATATTAACGCGGACAACAAACTGGTCATTTCCTTCGATAAGTACGCTGTCGCCCCCGGATCGATGGGCATCGTAGAGTTCGTCATTCCAACTGAGCTATTAACCGACGTTCTGATCAATCAAGAATACGTAAAATAATACCGTATCGGGGAATGGTTCCAAACTTTTTCGTGAGGTTACCCGTCATAGCTATGTGCAGATCACAATAAGCTTACGGAGGTCATTATCATGAAGAAAAAAACCGTTATCGCTGCAGGGTTAACCGCAACCATGACGTTAGGGCTCGCGGCTGGCGTATACGCATCCGGGCAATTGACCCAAGTGAAGGCATTCTTAAATCCGTCCGTAAACATCAATGTCGGCGGCAGCCAGGTCGAATTAAAAGACGAGGACGGCTCGGCATTGACGCCGCTTGTTTATAACAACCGCACGTATTTGCCCGTTCGAAGCGTAGCCGGACAGCTCGGTTACGACGTATATTGGGAAGGGTCGTCACAGACGGCATATTTCACCCACAACAGCGAGTTTCTCGAGTACCGTATGGATGAGCAATTGATTTTGGACAAATACGGCTACTCTTTGCAAATTCCATCCTCGTTTGGCGGCAAGCTCCGCCCGACCGTTTGGCCGGCGGAATCGATCGCGGACGGAATCAAGTCCGGAGCATTGTCGGCGAATGCTCTAAGCGCGATCGACTTGCTTTACTTGCCGCAAGATGCAGCATCCCCTGAAGCACGGGTTATCGCTACCGTAGAGGTTGTTGATCAAGCAAAATGGAATGCAGCGAATAGCCATGATGGAAAAGACTCGGTATTGGGAACCAAAGGCGAATACGTATATGTCCTGCGAGGCGCAAAGGAGAATCCGTTCGGAGCAGGCACTGCAGATTACGCCAGCTACAAGGAAATCGCCGAACATCTGACAGCAAGAGGATATGATTTGGTCCTCTCTCCTGCAGCATCCGCAAGTGCGGAAATCGTTTCAAAGCTAGTCGGCTCCTGGACCGAATCACGCAAAGGAACCGTGATGGAACTGACCGCGGACGGCGTCTTCTATCGTGCTGGCCAACCGGTAGGCAACTACTTGATCCTTGACTCGTCCCATATCCGTATCGTTTCGGACAGGTCCGTAAGTACGGCCGAGTTCACCGTAAACGGCGATACGCTTGAGATGGCAGGTCAAACGTTTACTCGAAACAAATAGAGCGCAAATGACAAGAAGGGTGCCTATCCTAACTGGATCGGCACCCTTCTTTATTGCTGTGTCTACATTATTTGAAAATCAAGACTTTACCGACTGTGCCATCCGCACTTTCACCCACCACGCGGAACTTTAATCCGTACGTTGGAATGTTACGTCCCGCATCGATCAGACCAGGGTTTGAGAAGTCCGCATGGTCATCAAACATTGGGTTGCGAGCAGTATAATTGTCTTTCATCGTAATGCCTAAAAGGTTCTTGTAATCTAAGAACATGGCATTTGTTTTATTTAATCCAAATGCAGCGTCATGGACTTGGTAGCGAGAAGAAGCAACTGCTTTATCGCTCCAGTTCATTGCACGCTGATCCGCATCGACAACACCTAGGAAACCGTCACCGGGGTGTGCTCCCGTCCAGTTATTGTCAAAGGTTTCATCCACATACCAAACCACTAGACCCGGGTCATAACTCATAAGACTTGCGCCGCGACGGATGTGTCCCAAAGCCGCATCCACCCCGTTATGGGATCTCCATTCTAATAGATAGTAATTTGTAGAGAAGTAAGTACCTTTGTCTTTAGCGAATCCTTGGAACGTAAACGCTGCATTTCCTTCTGCATTATCCGACAGAATCGTTTGGCCGTCAGAAGTGAGTTGGATATCGTCCACGTAGAATCCGCGTTGAGCGACATAAGGGTCTGTCCAATAGTTAAACTTAATGCTCACTTGTTTTCCTGCATAAGCACTTAAATCAAATGCAGCCGGTATCCATCCGTTTGACGTACCCGTAATCCCATGACCAGGATTTTGGTTGTTCGGGTTACTGTCCTTCGTAATGTTCCCCGGAACAGAAGTCCAAACGTTAGACCCTTCTTCTTTCACTTGAACAGATGCATAATCCCAGTCTTCTTCAATGTCGTACCAAGCTTGGAACGTTAAAGCCGGATGCGCTGCGTTTGCCAGGTTAACCGTCGCCGTCATCGAATGTTCCATATCATTTCCTGAACCACTATAATATTCATAGGTTCCGCTTGATGGAACGTTCACGTGATTTTCTTTATCCGGTAAGTTCACGCGTACCGCGTCATGGTTGGTTCCTTTAGTGGAGGCTTCATCCAAGAGAACCGTGGTTCCCGCGCTCGTTACATCATTCGCGTGAATAGTGGTTCCGCTAAGCCAGTTTCCACCATGTAAATTCTGTAATAGTTCTTTATCATACGGACTAAATCCCGATGGTTCTGTACCTGGAACGGCTCCCGCCCAGCTTCCTGCAGACATGATGGACCAATACGCGACTGGCTCGCCAGCACCGGTGTATTGCGTGTCATATTCATCCGGAAGGCCTAAATCGTGACCGAATTCATGAGAGAAAACACCTGCAGCTCCGTCTTCCGGTTCAATCGTGTAATCCCAGGCACCTAACAATCCTCCAAAGCGATTGCTGTTGGATTTTCCACCGGGAACCGCGACTGGACCCGCAGCAAGTTTCGAGCGGTGTGACCAAATCGCATCCAAGCTTAAGCTTCCGCCACCCGCTTCTTCACCTACTCCGGAGTGAATGACCATTAAATGGTCTATGATGCCGTCCGGCTCATTGTAGATGCCGTTTCCGTTGTAATCGTCGCGATCCCATGCATCGTAATCGGCTAAGTTGATGGAAGGATCTTGAGCGGCTTTTTTCAACGCTTCTTTCACCAGGCCTCTGGCGTTAATGTCGTCGCCGTTTGGCGTTGGATAGTTCGCTCCGTAGTAGGCAGCCGGATAATCGGCTGTGTACCAGCCCGCTACCGTTCCTTCTACGGTGTAGCTTCCACCCGATTGGGCTTCATAGTATTGCTTCATGGAAATCATATGTTCGCCATTTGGCCCTGTATAGCCATTTGGTCCGAAAATCATAGTTTGGAAATGTTCATGCGTATAATCTTCATAAAACATATCCGTTTCTTCTTTCGTAATGGAGCTTTTCGGGTAATTCGGGAAATCGATCGCTAGAACGAGTACTTTATCCGTACGGACACCGCCGTTATAGACTTCTGCTTCAACGGAGTCGACCGTCGTTTTTTTGGCTTGCCCTAATTTATTCCCTTTGCCGTTCACCAATCCATTAGCGTTTGAATTCGATTTGTCTTTCAGCACTTCCAGAACATCGGAGTCGAATCCTTTTGGTTTCGCTGCATGATTTTTCGCTTTCAAAAAAGCCGTCAACGCTATCTCGGCTTCCGCAGGACTTGCATCCTTTCCGATTTTCCCTTGCTTTTTTAACATCTCAATCAGTCTTTCGTCATTGGCCACTCCTAAATCGGTCGTTGTCCATTCCTGAATTGCTGCATTCGCTACCTGTTTATCCGCAGGAGTACCGACGTTTAATAAAGTGCTCGCCACAATGGCACTGGCGGAGATACCGGAAAGCAATTTCCATCCTGTTTTGGGCAATTCTATTACCCCCTAGTTATATGAAATAGACTTCACCGTTAGTATACAGTAGACGTATTGTAGAAAAGTGCCGCGTTATGTCGAATAAAAATCCCCCAATTATGCTTCACCGTAACGGCTCCATTAGTGGAACTCCCTATAAAACGAACAAATTAGGTTAGAAAGACAACCAAATTCCCCCAACCTATTCCTCTGAATTTATGTCTCCGGGCGGAAGACGCAGCAATTAAACTGTGGTGGATGCGATTGATGCCTATTTGTTCAAGCCTCAAGAACTATCGTATTGGGACTATGCCCAATAAAAAAGCGCCGTTGCATTCGCAACAGCGCCTAAGATTTTTCGTATTAAAATGCCAAAATCTCATCCACAATCTTCCCGGCTGTCTCTTCAATTGCCCGCTCCGTCACGTCCAGAACGGTGCACCCCAATCTACGGAATGCAGCTTCCGCATACTCCAGTTCATCGTTCACTCGTTTAAGCGAAGTGTACGCTGCACCTTCGGGCAGCCCCAATGCTTTCAGCCGTTCCTCGCGAATCTTTACCAGACTCTCCGGTTTCATGGTTAACCCGATGAATTTACAATTCCGCAATTCAAACAGCAATTGCGGAGGCTTCAATTCCGGTACGATCGGGTAGTTCGCCACTTTGTAGCCTTTATGTGCGAGGAAAATACTCAGCGGTGTCTTAGACGTTCTAGATACGCCGAGCAGTATAATATCTGCCTGCTCCCAGATTGTCGAAGCCTGACCGTCATCGCACTTTACGGTGTACTCGATCGCTTCCACTCTCTTGAAATATGCTTTATCCAATTGATGAAGAAGTCCGGGTTTCTCTTTCGGTGCCGAATGAAACGTATGGACAAACGCCTCCATAACCGGTCCCATGATGTCCACGGCAAATACCTTCAGGCGCAGCGACTCAAGCCGGATCATCTCTCTCAATTCGGGAAGAACGAGTGTATATACGACGAAGCTCCCGATTCGGGCAGCCTCTTCCATGATAGGGTGAATCTCATCTTCTGATTTAATATGGGCAAAGCGTTTGATGGTGACATTCTCGGCATCAAATTGGCTGAGCATCGCGCGTACAACACCATCCGCAGTATCCCCGATAGAATCCGAGACGACGAAGATCTTATTGCCTAGTTGATTCAATTTGAATCCGCCCCTTAAGTTTGGTCCGCAATGACGTCGTACAGCAATTTCATCACGGTCGTCTTCGTAATTCTACCAACCACCTCAACTTTGGGCGGTCCTTCAGAAGATTGGATCGGCAATACGACAGGCAGGCCGTCCACTTCGTGCATGATCATTTTGCGCATGGCTTCGCGGACAGAATCCTCCGGCGACACCGTGACGATGTTCGGATAGCGGGTCATAACCATACCGAGCAGAACATTCGATGCTTGTGGATTGCCCACTGTCACCTTCAATAGATCTTTGCGCGACACAATTCCCTCCAGCGCACCGGAGCTATCAACGATAGTGAGACTGCCGACATTCTCGAGAAACAGCGTTACAACGGCATCATTCACGGTTGCGTTTCCACGAAGAACGATTGGAATACCCATTACTTCTTTGACCGGCCGATGCGTGATGTCGGACATCCCTGACTCCGGCTTTAACAACGTACTTCCTATAAAATAACCGACTTTAGGCTTGGCGTCGATAACCCCCAGCATACTGAGCAGCACGAGATCGGATCTAATGGAGGGACGGGTAACTCCGAGATATTCGGCGATTTGCTCTCCGGTAATCGGAGCCCGTTTCTGAATCAACTCCATAATTTCCAATTGACGAGGTGACAATTCGATGGTAGTTCCCTCCCGCATAAACATTCTATTCTCCCTATTGTAACCGATCTGGTACCCAGATCACACCGCTGTAACTGCCTTTAATCGTTCTGTCCGCTCCTTTTGTTCGATCTCTGCTTGGGCCGCCGCAATTCGGGCCATCGGAATCCGGTATGGCGAGCAACTGACGTAATCCAGTCCGATTTCATGGCAAAATGCGATCGACGCTTTTTCGCCACCATGTTCGCCGCATATACCGGTCTTGAGCAAAGGTTTCAAGGAACGTCCCGCAGTGACCGCCATTTCAATCAATTGGCCGACTCCTTCTGTATCCAGCGACTGGAACGGGTTATGCTGCAGGATCTTCTGATCCAAATAATGCGTCAGAAATTTCCCTTCCGCGTCATCGCGGCTGTAGCCGAAGGTCATCTGCGTCAAATCGTTGGTGCCGAACGAGAAAAAGTCTGCGTGAGCGGCGATCCGGCGGGCGGTCAGAGCGGCACGAGGCACTTCGATCATCGTACCTACCTTGTAGTTGCAAGCTCTAGCTTGCATAACCCGTTCCGCAACCTGATCCACCCGTTTGCGCAATCGTTCTAATTCGGAAGCGTGACCCACAAGCGGAATCATGATTTCAGGAATGACAGACACCCCTCTGTCCATGCAGGCAGATGCCGCATTGAAAATGGCTTCAATTTGCATGTCATAGATCTCCGGATAAATAATGCCTAATCGACATCCCCTTTGGCCAAGCATCGGATTGGATTCATGAAGCGAGTGCACTTTACGGATCATTTGTGCCAACAAGGCCTGTTCTTCTAATGAAACGGAGTCATCCAGCTTGCGCTGCAGCTCGCTTACTTTGGGAAGAAACTCGTGCAGCGGCGGATCAAGAAGTCGTATCGTGACGGAAAGTCCGTCCATGGCTTGAAAGATGCCCTCGAAATCGGATTGCTGCATCGGCAGCAGCTGAGTCAGAGCTGCTTTACGTTCATCCGTTGTATCCGCCATGATCATCCTTTGCATGGCCGTCAGACGAGAAGGAGCAAAGAACATATGCTCCGTCCGGCACAAGCCGATGCCCTCAGCGCCAAAGCCGCGAGCCGTCTGGGCATCTTCCGGATTATCGGCATTGGCATAGACGCGTAATTTGCGGATTTCATCCGCCCACTCGAGAATTTGAAGCAGCTCTGACGTCGCAGCTGCGTCTTGAAGCGGAATAGCGCCTAAGATTACTCTGCCGCTTGCACCATCTAAGGTGATCCATTCTCCCTCTTCAACAATACGATCGCCAGCAAACATTCGCCGTGTCTCCAAGTCAATTCGCACGCCTTCGCAACCGCATACGCACGGCTTGCCCATCCCTCGCGCTACAACCGCGGCATGACTGGTCATCCCACCGCGGCCGGTGAGGACGCCTTCCGCCGCCAATACCCCATGAATGTCTTCCGGCGTTGTCTCCGGTCGAATTAAGATCACTTGCTTACCATAGCCACTCCATTCGGCTGCTGTATCTGCATCGAATGCCACGACTCCGATCGCGGCACCGGGCGAAGCCGGCAATCCTGTCGCCAATATATCAAGCACCTTGCTTTCATCGATTCCCCTGTGAAGCAGCTGATCGAGGTGGGAAACTTCGATTCTTTGCAGCGCCTCCTCGCGGCTAATTAAGCCTTCCTTCACAAAATCAACTGCCAGCTTCATTGCCGCCTGAGCATTTCGCTTGCCATTTCTCGTTTGCAGCACATACAGTTTCCCGTTCTCAACGGTGAATTCAATATCCTGCATATCCTTGTAGTGCTGCTCCAATTGCATGCATACCTGAGCCAGCTGTTCATAGATTTCCGGCATCGCGACCTTCAGTGTCTCGATGGGATAAGGCGTTCTGACGCCGGCAACCACGTCTTCTCCCTGTGCATTGACGAGGTATTCGCCGAACAGCTCATTGTCCCCGGTCGAAGGATTGCGAGTGAACACTACACCGGTGCCGCAGTCATCGCCTTTATTGCCGAAAACCATGCTCTGCACATTGACGGCCGTCCCTTGATCATCGGGGATCTGGTTGATTTTGCGATATATTTGCGCCCTGTTGTTGTTCCACGATTTGAAAACAGCTTCCACGGCCATTTTCAATTGCTCGTGTACTTGCTGGGGGAACTCTCGGCCTGTCTTCCTCTTTATGCACGACTTGTATTCATCTACCAGACCGCGCCAACCTTCAGGCGTCACATCTTGATCCAGCTCGACACCGGCATTTCTCTTCAATCGATGGAGGAGACTTTCAAAGTGATAGGACTCCATTCCGAGCACGACGCTGCCAAACATTTGGATTAATCGCCGGTAGCAGTCGTAGGCAAATCGTTCATTACCGGTTAATACAGCCAAGCCTTGCACGGTTTCATCGTTCAATCCCAAATTCAGAATGGTATCCATCATACCCGGCATAGAGGTAACAGAGCCTGATCGAACTGAAACAAGCAGAGCATGGACGGGATCGCCAAATTTTTGACCGGTATCGGCTTCAAGTCCAGTAAGTGCAGATTGTATTTGCGCTAGGAGATCGTCCGTCATTCGGTTTCCCGATTGAAAGAAAGCATGGCTGGCTTCGGTGGTAATCGTAAAGCCCTGTGGAACTGGTAAGCCGGAACGTGTCATCTCCGCCAGATTCGCGCCTTTGCCGCCGAGCATTGCTTTCATTTTCGCATTTCCTTCTGAGAATCCATACACCATTTTCGATGTCGACATTAGTGGTTGCTCGCCTTGTTTATTTAAGGTGCATGGCTCCTTGCCACAAACCGAATAGAATTTTCTATAGCGGTTGGTCGGCAGCGTAGCTATTACCTCGTTACAAATTTTGCATAGTATAATTCCCAGCTCGTTCTTCGGCGTTATATTACACTGGTTATCCATACTTCCCCCTCCTCGTCATAGTTGCTTTCTTTCCCCGCGACCATACAGACCACATCGATCACACGGCTTGCATAGGCCCATTCGTTGTCGTACCAGGCCAATAATTTCACCTGGTCCTCCTGCGTCATCATGCTGAGTCCGTCAATAATGGCCGACTTCTCATTACCGATGTAGTCGGCAGATACGAGCGGCAGTTCGTTATAATCGACATAAGTACCCATTCTGCCCGCTATTGCGATTCTAATCGCTTCTTTCACTTCCTCTTCCGTAACCGATCTACTTAGTCGAACCTGAAGATCGAGCAATGAAACATCTTGAGTTGGTACCCGTACAGAAATTCCTTTCATATGAGGAGCGAGAGCAGGAAGAACATCCGTCAATGCTTTGCTGATTCCCGTTGATGTTGGAATAATCGAGTTGGTGCAAGCGCGCGCGCGCCGCAAATCCTTGTGTCCGTTGTCGAGATGGTTCTGATCGCTTGTGAATGCATGAACCGTTGTCATCCATCCACTCTTCACGCCGAAGGCTTTGTCTAAAATATGAAGGACAGGAGCCAGACAATTGGTCGTACAGGAGGCTGCGGAAATGAGTCGATGATGGACCGGATCGTAACCATCTTCATTGACGCCCATCACGATGGTGAAATCTATATCTTTGCCAGGCGATGTAATAAGCACTCTCTTAGCCCCTGCCGATAAATGCCTCTCCATCGCATGACGATCCGTAAACTTTCCGGTTGCATCAATGACGAAATCCACACCATATTGCCGCCAAGGAATGAGGTCCGGTTCCGAGTGCGAGACAACGGGGATTCGATAACCATTGATAATCAAGAACGGATCTTCAACCTGGATTTCAGCGTCCCATTTACCGTGAACGGAATCGTACTGAAGCAAATGAGCTAACGTTTCAATAGTGGCCAACGTATTGATAAGTCCAATCCTCCAAATGCCCCCATTGCGTGCTAAAGCTTTACGTAAACACAACCGGCCAATACGTCCGGTACCGCTCAAACCAATTTTCACCTGCCCAGCCACCTTTTTTGTATTGTATGTCACAATTATATGTATGACTCATATATAATGCAATAGTTAACATTAATCATTTATTATTAGTCATAATAATTTAAATAGCATGCCTATTGTGCAGAAAAAGGCCCATTCCAATTCGGAACGGGCCTTAATAGGATCATTTATGGCTTTCGATGAAATAAAGGTTTGGCTAACTCCATGATATTTTTAGTAGGTAGAAGTTTAGTAGTAGCTAATGTCATTTAATAATACAATCAAAAAACTTCACTCATACATAACAACAATGAGTGAAGCTATATTTTCACATTTTCATCTTTCAAATTGTAGATGGTTGGGGTTTTCTTTAGGAAATGCAAGTTAGCCTCTTTTTATGAGCTTTCTCCTACCCTCGGCGGAAGTGGCGTCTGCGCACGCTTCGGCTTCAATACGGAAACAATCAGTAGCAGGATTGGCATGAACAAGCCGAACGTAAGCGCGTAGAACGGCCAGATTTCAGCCGCGAACACGCGGAAATACACAATATTCGGATAGACGATGATCGATAACACGCCGAGCACGATGCTACAAGGCACGAGAAGGGGACGGTAGGTTCGTAATCGGAACAGTTGGGCCATGCCGAGCATCGAGGCATAGAAGCAGACGGCTAACTTGAAGAAGATTGTCAGAAACCAAATAATCGCCACCAATACCTCGATGCGCTGGAGAAACTCCCCGACTTGAATTTTTTTAGCCAATGTATAGCTGGGAAAGGTATGGCGGGCCGTGAAGTCCCACCCGAGGACGAACACGCATAGGATCGTCACGGTGATGATGATCAAACCGCCGAGGAGTCCTCCCCTCATAAAGGCTGAGCGGATTTTCTTCGGTTTATTGACGTACGGATAGACCATCAGTAAGACGACGAGTTCCAAGTAGGGAATGCTCAGGACCGACAAGCTTCCGTGGATAATCCCTTTGGCTCCGGTTTCAAACAACGGCTGTATGCGGTCAATTTGGACTTGAGGAATCAGGAACACGATCAACACGACGATCATCAAGACGATCCACGGCAGGAAAATTTCCGACGAACGCGCAATGACTTCCAAGCCCAAGCTCACGCCCATGACGGTGGCAAGCAGGAACAGGGCATGCACGACTTGAATCGGCGTCTCGGGCATGACGATGGTCGTAATGAAGTCGCCCACGTTCCGAAGCACCAATGCCGACAGGATAAAAAAATAGGTTAGTAAGAGCGCGCAGGCGATCTTGCCCAGCCATTTGCCTAGAATGGTTTCGGTATATTGCATTAAAGATTGGTCAGGGTATCTCGAACCCAATATGCTGTAGAGCACAATGACCGCCATGCCGCCGACAACCCCGGCAATGGCGGCGAGCCATCCATCCTGCTTGGCGACAGAAGTCAGCGCGGATGGCACGATTAGAATGGTGCTGCCTAAACAGAACAAAAGCGTAAGGATCGAAAATTGTCGCGGGTTGATTTTGCCTTTCTCGATCATTTCACCGAGACCTTCTTTCCGGGTGTTATTCAAGGGTGGACAGAATGGCCCTGCTCATCGGCTTGTACAGCGCTGTGATCCAATCAAGCGGGTTCGGGATGGGCATATGTAGGTTTTCGGCAACGCTGAGCAGCATGCCGAACAACAGCAAGAACGTAAAGAGCCAAAGCTCCTTGAATTGTCCGGCGCGTTTGAGCCGCGGGTACTCGTAGACCGCGACGCTCGTGAGGATGATCAAGATGATCCATAACAACTCATTCCTCCTCCATTCTCTTAAGGAAGGACTGCACAACAGAACCGGTGCGGCGGATTTTCGCGTCTACCGTCAGATGCACAGGCAGATGGACGAACTCGTCTTCCCAGTGGTCCTCCAGACGGTGCCATACTCTGTAATCGGCCCGATGAATTGCGGATCCGAAACCGAATATGTCCGCTTTATAAGCTTTAGCCCGCTTGACGGAGGATGCCATGCTCGCCTTGATTTCATCGCTTAATTCCTTCTCGAGCAACGCGATGGCCTCGTTCGTGCCCAAATCCATGTTGCACTCCACCTCTCCTATATTGCCTTCCGCCCTGACGGTCACTTGGATTTCCGGATGTCCGTTCACAATTTTCCCTTTGATCTTGTGAGTCGCATGAATCAATTCAATCGCCAGATCGTCGCCTTTCGGACACGGAAGCCGGACGATTGTGCTTTGGATGTTTCCTCGAATGTAGTTATAGCCTTTGCTTTGTTTATCGCTCAGCCATCCCACGAGCTTATCCTTGCGGAACACGGCGAGATTCTCGTATTTCAGTAGTGTTTGCGGACTCACGTTATCCAAGTTGGATTTGGATTCTCCTTGCTTAATGTCGCCAATGATGCGGACGCCGGGCAGGACGGGATCCTTGCCTGGGTCAACTAATTCATAGATCAGCTGGTGCAGGTCGACTGTGGACGTCACTCCCCAGCTTCGCTCGGAAGCCTCGAGCGAGGAGAACAGTTTATCGGTCGGAATTTTTTCCAGCGGCGTCAAAATTTTCAGCACGTCGTTCGCGGGACCTCCCTTTGCTACGACGATGTAGAAATCCGTCCGTAATTCATGGTCACGGGAGAGGGCGTCCAGCACTTTCGCGATGCCTTCCCTGGCTAGCTTCTCCCCGATGACGAGAATGCGCAAATGGGACGAATAAATCTTTCGCGGCGTCGTCGTGGTCATAGCGCGAATCGATTCAAAGATCGTGTGCCCTTGGGACAACTGCACCGTAATCACGGGAACCCGTCCACCCCCGCCCTTCGAAGCGGCGATTTCCGTAGCGTTGATTAACTGAACCGATACGTTGTAATTTTCGCGGTACTTATCGAATCCGAAGGCCGTCGCAATGGAGATCTCGCTGAGCTCTTTTCGATTCCAGCATCCGGTCAACGCCGAAGACATCAGGAGCAGAAGCGCAGACAACAGCAATTTGCGCAGTAGCATGGCTTGAATCATCGCCTTTCAGAATCTGTAAAGGTGCCGCTATGGCGCAGGTTTTTGCGGAGGACGCTTCTTTTGCCGTTTCCGGTTATTCGGACTAATCATGTGCTGACGCGTTATGAACGTCCATTGTGGCAATCGGAAAATATTGTCCTTCTGATCCTCCAAGATTAACGGCGCGAACGGCGCCAGATAGGGTACGCCGAACGAACGCAGGCTGCAAAGGTGCAGTACCATGATAATGACGCCTATCAGAATGCCGTACAACCCGAAGGAAGCGGCGAGCATCATCAATACAAAGCGAGACATCCGGATCGAAATGCCCATGTTGTACGAAGGAATGACGAAATTCGAGATCGCCGTGATGGACACGACGATGACCATCGCCGGGCCGACCAAGCCCGCTTCCACCGCTGCTTGGCCGATGACGAGCGCCCCGACGATCGATACGGCCTGCCCTACCGTTCGTGGCATGCGAACGCCGGCTTCCCTGAGAATTTCGAAGGTCACTTCCATCAGAATGGCTTCGACGAACGCAGGGAACGGGATCCCTTCCCGCTGAGCCACGATGCTGATGAGGAGCGGAGTCGGAATCATTTCTTGATGAAAGGTTGTGATCGCGATGTATGCTGCCGGTCCGAACAATGCTATGAACGTGCAAACGTACCGGAGCATCCGAAGCAGCGTGCCGATGTCCGCACGTTGATAATAATCTTCAGCCGTTTGCATGAAATGCGTGAATAAGGCCGGCACGAGCAGCACGAAAGGCGTTCCGTCGACGATAATGGCCACCCGCCCCTCTAACAGGCCGCCAGCGACCGTATCTGGACGCTCTGTATTGTAGATCGTCGGAAACGGCGTATATGTCTCATCTTGAATCAACTCTTCGATGTAGCCGCTCTCCAGAATCGCATCAATGTCGATCCGATTCAACCGGAAGCGGACTTCTTCCACGATCTTGTCGTCCACGATCCCTTTTATGTACATGATGGCAACGTCCGTATGCGTCACGGAGCCGACCTGTCTCGTCTCCAGCCACAATCGGGGATCTTTGATTTTGCGCCGGATCAAAGCGGTATTCGTACGAAGAGTTTCGGAGAACCCTTCCCGCGGACCCCTGACGACCGACTGGGAGCTAGGCTCGGTCACGCCCCTGTCTCTCCACTCATTCGTACTGGCAATGATTCCTTCTGAATAACCTTCCACGAGCACCGCGGTTTCGCCAGATAAAACGCCGTGACAGAGTGCTTCAAATTTGAACGCAGCCTTGATATCGCCGATCTTGAGCATATACAATCGGATCAGTTCCAAGGGTTCGGTCACGTCTGAGAGCTGGTGAAACGCCTGCGTCTCGCCGCTGTCGGCAAGCAGCGACTCCAGCAGGTCCTTCGGGTTGGCAAGCCCGTCGACGTATACGATTGCGGCCGAATGCGGCTGCAGCTTCGTCATGATTTTAAAATTGCGAATGACAAGATCGGTACTGTTGCCAAGCAGGGACCGGATGACGCTCAAGGTGACTTCAAGCTCCGTGTTCAATTCATGCTTAGCCATGTCCTCATATATATACTGCAAGGTTAACCACCCAATTATTAACAGATTACCACCTAATATCTCCATAAACCCTATAATTCAAACTTTGACAGTCGAAGCGGTTATAGATGAGACAATACAGGAAAAAATTACTAATAAAATGATTCCTTCAAAGCCCTCGATGGTCCTTTCTTATTGCATATAAAAAGCCGCTCAATAAAGAGCGGCCAATTTCATTGCATTAGGAAATGCAAGTTTAGTGCTTAACGTGCTCCGTCGCGTTCACGATTGCGGCTTCTCATTCCTGCTAAGCCAATTAATCCAAGAAGCCCTAACCATCCCCAGTCAAAATCATTATCGTTATCAGATAATGCTGTGGCTCTGTAATTTCCTCCATTATTTAAGGATGTCGTATTGTAATTGTCATTATTGGCTCGAACCCCAGTTGATGAAATTCCGTTTCCATTTGTTGTTGTTCCTGTCGCACTTACTACCCCCATTCCAAACATCAAAGCAAAGCAACCAATAATTACAAATGTAGAAAGTGTTTTTCTCATTTACCATCACACCTTTGACTTAGATTTTACTGCTATACAAAGTTTATCCTCGATGTAATATTTTATCCGAATCCTTATATCGGCGGACTTGTGTCCACCTGATTAAATCAGAAAACCTTACGGTTTCAAAATAATCTTGATGGCTAATAATATCGGTCGGATTAAACACGTGGCAACAGTTCCGCTTGTCCGCCTGCGTATCCGCCAAAGGTTAACTCCATCTTCAAGAGCGGAGTTGGATATTAATCTTCACGGCAGGAAATTGTATCAGTAGTTCCAAATTTCCGAATTCAAGGGAGTGAAGCTCACCATGTACTACTATAAGGAAGAATTAATTAATATAATCGAACCGGACCAACCGGATCCGGCAGCTGCTAAAGTATTGCAAGAAGCGTTAGGCGGCCAGTTTGGCGAAATGAGAACCATGATGCAATACTCCTTCCAGAGCTCGAACTTCAGGGGGAAGGAAACACAATTCCGGGACTTGCTTCGCGGCGTTTTCTTAGAAGAAATTGCTCATGTCGAGCTCGTGCAGAACACGATTAATCAATTGTTGAACGGAGCCGGGCTCTCTGTTCCAGGCAATGCCGGAACGGATGCGGCCCCAATTGATGAGGCCATCAAACATGCGAATCCGCATCATTTTATTATGGGTGCCAAAGCCTCATTACCCGTTGACGCTGGCGGTAACCCTTGGAACGGATCATGGGTTTACAGCCACGGCAACTTAATTGCCGACATGCTGAACAACGTTGTCTTGGAATCGACCGGCGTCCTCCAGAAAACAAGGATCTACGAGATGAGCTCCAACAAAACGTTCCGTGAGACACTTGGATTTCTGATTGTACGAGACAATGCCCATCAAAATGCGTTTGCAAAAGCATTGGAAACGCTTGGCGTCGATTGGGGCAAAGTCTTCCCTGTTCCGAATTACGACATTAACAAATACCCCGAGTGCCGAAAATATGTAGATATGGGCTATCACAATGTCCAGTTTAATTTTAGACTTGACCCTACTCGAATCGGTGAAATTTTCTCAGGCACTACCCCAAGCCGTAATGGAGGGCAACTATCGGTCACTGAACCTCCTAAAGGCTTCCCGGTACCTCAGATGCCTGACATGCCGAATGAACATAGCCCTGGCCTTTACGATATGAGCCATTGAGCAAGGAAATATCCCATAAAAAGCCCCCGAATTGTCGGGGGCTTTCGTACCGTTTAATGCTCTTACAAATCCAAACCAAGATCAAGAATCACGTTCAGCGCACGGAGGATCATCGTTACCGACTCAGCGCGGACTTGCTGGCCCTCAATTCGGCATTGACGGTTCTACCAGTAGCCTTTTATTCCTTTAGTCATCCAGATTCTTTCGGCACTGGGTAGGGGTAAAGAAAGACCTTGGGGATTGATACCCCAAGGTCTACAAAGTTAAAAAATAAACTAGGTTGACTTCTCGAAAATCGCATCCTGTTACGCCATTTTTTTCGAGGACTCCAACTAAACTACCTGATAAAAAAAATGGATAGGGTTGATGCTCGAGACTACCCTTTGACCGCGCCGGCAGTCATGCCCTGGATCATGAAACGTTGGAAGACGATGCCAATGAACAACGTCGGAATGGCCAGCAGCACGCCGGTCGCCATGATCGCGCCCCAGTCGAATGTACGCAGGCCCATATATTCCATGACGGCGAGTGGTGCAGTCTTGATGTTTTTCCCCGTCAAGATCAGTGAGAAGAAGAAATCGTTATAGCTGAATAAGAAGGTCATAATCGCCGTTGCCGCAAGCCCAGGGGACGCAATCGGGAGAATAACTCTCAGAAACGCACTATACCAACTGCATCCGTCGATTAGTGCTGACTCGTCCAGTGCTTTCGGGATTTGCGCAAAGAAACCGAGCAGCAGCCAAATTTGGAATGGGAGAGCAAATGTCGTAATCGCAATTACCATGATGAAATAGGAATCAAGCAGCTCGAACTTCCTCGCGATAATATAGAGCGGAAGGCCAAGCACGATTGCCGGAATCATCCTTGTTATAAGAATCAGTGTTGAAAGCGTATTGGCACCTACTAGTCGAAATCTGGTTAAGGCATAGGAGCTCGTTGCACTGCAGAACAAGGTCAGTATCGTAGTTAAACAGGCAATGACGGCACTATTGAGAAACGACTTAAGGAAATCAGGATTGCTAAGTACGGTTGTGAAATTTTCCAGAGTAGGAGCAAACAGCAGCTTGGGCGGCAGGGACATCGCTTCGGTGTTTGACTTGAAAGCCGTCACAACCATCCAGACGATCGGCAGTAGTAGAAACAGGAGCATCAGCGCAACAAGCGGTACAAACAGGACAGCTTCCACTCTGCTTCTTCTGCGAATACCAGTAAATGACATACCCGCTGCTCCTAACTTGGTGCGGGGCATTACCCGCTCCTTGCCTGTCAACATCTCACTCATATCAAAATCTCAACTCCTCGTTCGTCCGGTTCATCTCGCGGATCAGTAGTGATCCAATTATCAAAATGATTGCGACGATGATAAGAGCCAGGGCAGAGCCTTTTCCGATATCGAATGCGTTGAAGGCGAGCTCATAGTCGAGGAACTGAACCGTCCGCGTCGAATTGGCTGGCCCCCCCTTTGTCAGAACGTAGATGTTGTCAAAGACACGGATGGTATCCATAATTCGGATGATGAGAATCACAAGCAGTACCGGCTTAATCGCAGGCAACGTTACATGCCAGAAAATCTGCCAACGGTTTGCGCCGTCCACCTGCGCCGACTCCACAGGATCTTGCGGCACTGCCTGGAGTGCGGCGTACATGACAAGAAAGACAAAGGGAATCGTACTCCAGATATCTACCATCGCTACGGAAATCAAAGCTGTGCGGGTATCCGAGAACCAGCCCGGGCCCTCAATGCCGAACCAGCTTAGCATATAATTTACAATGCCAAAAGTGGGTTCAAGCAGGAATTTCCAAGACAGATATACGGCGACCGGTGCGATCATCATGGGTGTCAGAACAATCCCCTGTATGGGCCGTTTCCACCGGAACGGTCGGTTAAGCAACAGTGCTAAGCCCAGACCTAACAAAATCCCTGTCGGCGCCGAGAGTAGGACAAATTTCAGCGTTACCATTAACGAGTCGTGAAACTGATCATTGGTAAGCATTTTCCTAAAGTTATCGAAACCAATAAATTCTTTGCCTGCTTGCGGTTTCATCAGGTTCCATCGAAACATGCTCGTCCAGATGACATAACCGATTGGAAACATAAAGATGGAGATAAACAATAGCAGGGTAGGTGCTAGAAACACGTAGGGAGCTGCATTTTTTCGCATAGCCCTCTCCTTTCGTTTCAACTAAAAAGGAAGCCGAGCGGTAGTAAGCCGTTCGGCTCCTGCATTTAAGTAACCATCCTACTTGTAATAACCCGCATCGTCGAGAATATCTTCAACTGTTTTCTGGAGGGCATCCAGCGTTTCCTTGGCCGGTTTGCCTGCAACAATCGAGTTAATTGCATTGCCCACCTGTGTATTAATCTGAGCCGATTCGGCGAAGGAAGGACGTTCTTGTGCCGTATTCAGCACATCCGCAGATGCAGCGAGTGTCGGGTTCAATTTGCGAAGCTCCGGATCGCTATTGACGGATTTGCTTGCAGTAGAGGTTTGTTTCGCAATTTCCCTCATTGTCTCAGGCTTCGTGAATGCGTGAATGAATTCATAGGCCGCATCCTTGTTCTTTGCGTTAGATGTAACTGAGATCCCCCAAGCTCCGAAGCGTGGAACAGAATTGCCGCTCGGACCGGCAGGAACTGGGGCTACAGCGAACTTGTCGAATATCTTACTCTTGCTCTGATCCGTGAAGGTGCCGAGATAGCCAGGCCACATAATCGTTGCGGCCACGTTACCTGAGTTGAAGGCGGCAACCGTCTCTTCGTTCTGCCAGGTTGCAACACCTTTAGGCGCAGTTTCCTTGAGGATCTTAGCGAACATTTCAGCAGATTGGACCGCTTCCGGCGTATTCAGCATCGGCTTCATGCCCTCGTCGTAGTACTTGCCGCCATACGACCAGAAGAAATAACTCCAGAAGCTCGAGGATCCTTCATCCGGTCCACCTGGATAAGCAATCCCGTAAATTCCGTCCTTTGTCAGCTTCTTCGCTGTATCTAACATTTCATCCATCGTTTTGGGTGGCTGCAGGCCGGCAGCGTCATAGAGGTCCTTCCGGTAGAAATACACCATCGCTTCTGCGGAGAAAGGGGTCATATACCATTTGCCGTCCACTTTTCCGTAGTTTTTGACGGAGTCGTAATAATCGTTCTCGTCGTAGCCGAATTTCGAGAAGAAATCATCCATCGGCTGCGCTGCCTTCGAGTTTGCCCAAAGCACGGTGTAAATACCGGGGAGAAAAACAATATCATAATCCCCACCCTGGCTTGTCATAGCCAGTTTCTGCTTGCCATCATAGGTCACCCAATCGTAAAATTCCGGTTCTAGTTTGATCCCTTTTGCTTCGAGTTCAGGTGCGATGGATTTGATGATATCCTCGGTGAAACCAGAGCTACCCAGTATACGAAGCGTAACGGGTTCACTTGTGGTTGAGGCTGTATCCGTCTTATCCGATTCGCTAGTGTTAGCCGCTGCGCCATTATTGGACTTTGCTGCGCTGTTGTCAGCATCTCCGCTGTTGTTACCTCCACTTCCACAAGCGCTCACCAATGTAAGAATCATCAGCATCGAGAAAATCAGCTTCTTTTTACCGGTTAGCAATCATAATCCCCCCAAAGTTAATTTACAGCAGAGCTGCAACAATAACTTGTGTAAGCGCTTACCACTGTTACTTCTATGTTAGCCTTGAGCGCAGATTGGCACAATGCGGTATCCTTTTGATTTACTCCAAATTCTTATTAGCTTTTTTGTCACCGATCAGATGTGGACCTAAACAGATCATAAAGCTCCGAATTCTTTCGATCTGGTACAAAATATTATGATCCTGACATTGTCTATGCCATCGTCTTTTTATATTCGGATGGTGTGACTCCGACCTTGCTGCGAAACACTTGACTGAAATACTTCTCGCTCTCGAATCCGACCCTCGTCGCAATTTCATGGATTCTTCCGGAGTCCAGCCGCAGCAGCCGCTTCGCCTGCTCAATGCGGTAATTGGTTAGGAAGTCCACGAAAGTGATGCCGATCTGCTGACGGAACACGACACTCAGGTGACTTTTGCTAATCCCTACATGCGCGGAAAGGTCCGTTAGCGTGATTGGATTTTCATAATGCACCTGTATGAATTCAATCGCCCTGCGAATAGAAGGCGTCATAGTGACTGACGGCGTCGATATGGCGGTATCGCGCAGATTCTCTGTTCCGGACAGAAACAACCGCACCAATTCCGAAGAATCACGAGCATTAAGCAATACTTCCACACTTAAATAGTCCGCTTCCAAGGCAGGCCTGCCTTCAAAAACCGTATATCCCAATTGCCGGTTGTACCAACCAACCAATTCTGTGCAAAGGACATTAAGAAGGCTTCTGCTTCCGCTGCTGCATGTCTCGTCCACGAGACCCTTCAGAAGCTCATAGTTTTGGCCTGATTCTCCACCGATGATTGCCATAAATAGTTCCTGTAACCTAGCCTGCAGCTTCTTCAGCAATTCGCGAAGATGTCCCTCGGTTTCCGTAGACTCCGCATAAGTGAATACCATCCGTTCGTCGTATAAGAGCCTGCAGCGCAATGCTTCCCTAGCACGTCCGAGCTCCCTGTGAAGCTGCAGCGGATCTCGGGTAGTCCCGCTGATTCCAACGGTGAGCTTTAACCGCATATACGCTGCCACTGCCTTTACCGCTTGGTTCGCAACGTTCTCCACTTCTTGCAGCAGGAGGCTTCCGGCAGGACTGCTGACTACTGCGATGTAGTCACTACTGTCAACATCCCGGATCATACTGGAGGTGGGGAGGGTTTGCAGCAGTCCCTGAATGATGTTAAACAGTGAATTCTCTACGGCTTCCCACTTCTGCCGCCCATGTTGCTCCAGCACGCCTCTATGCTGTTCGGCCGAAAATAACAATACCGCATATTCGTGATCATGAAGCTCGATCGCATACTGCGCCGCTGCAGCATCCAGCTCCTCCCGCGAGGCATAATTTCTTCGCAGCAGTTCCCGGTAGAAATTATCCAATGCATAATAGGTATGCAGAGCGGCTTGCTTCTTCAGCTCATAATACTCCTTGTCTCGTTGTTCCTTCTCATCAATCTGCGCACTGATGCGGTGGAGCGCACCCTCTAGTGTAGTAGCCGTTAACTCCGGCTTTAGGATATATTCGTTGGCTCCGGCAGCTAGCGCTTCACGCATGTAGTTAAAGTCGTCATAACAACTTAAAACGATAATCTTGAGCTTGCGGCTTCGCTCCCGCAGTTGCTGGAGCAGCTCTGCACCATCCATCTGTGGCATCTTCATGTCCATAATAAGCAAATCGGGCTTCATCGACTCGATCATTTCCAGTGCCTGGACGCCATTGGCGGCCTCACCTGCAATTTCCCAGCCCTTGTCCACCCAGTCGATCAATACGCGCAACCCTAACCGAACGAGAATATCATCGTCAACAAACAATACTTTATGCAATCCGGATTCCCTCCTTCAAGGGCACTGCAGGCAAACGAACGGTTACGGTCGTTCCTTTGCCGACAACGCTTTGGAATTCCAAGCCGTACTGTGGTCCATAATGCAGCTGCAGCCGTTCATGCACGTTCTTGACGCTGATTCCCGAGAACCGGGATTTGATTCGCCCCTCCGTTATATCCTTCAGAAGATCACGGGCCATTCCCTTGCCGTTGTCAGTGATCCGGCATACGAGATGACCTTCCTCCACCTTTACCTCCAGTGTAATTAAACTATTGTTTTCCATCGCCTCGAGCCCATGAAACAGGGCATTTTCAACCAGTGGCTGCAAAATGAGCTTGGGGATCCCGTATTCCAGCGACTCCTCGGCGACCTTGTACTCCATCTCGAAGGTATGATAATAGCGCATCTGTTGGATGTGGATATAATGCTTGAGATTCTCGATTTCCTTCCGGACTGGGATCGTCTCACTACCGAGATTCACACTGTTGCGCAGCAGGTTCACGAGCGCCGATATCATGTCACTGATCTGCTGCTCGCCGCGGATCACTGCCATCCATTTGATAGAATCAAGTGTGTTGTACAAGAAGTGAGGCTGGATCTGGGCTTGCAAAGTGGATAGCTCCGCTTGCCGCTTCAATTCCTGCTCTCGGTAAATTTCACTACGCATTTCTTTTAAACGCGACGTCATCATATTGAAGTTTTTGCCCAGATAACCGATTTCGTCATTGCGGATCTGATCAAGTCTTACATTGAGATCGCCGAGCTGCACCTTTTTCATAAGCCCAACAAGATTCTTGAGCGGTTTCATCAGCCTGCTGGAAATAAATGCGGACATTATGAGCGCGGCTGCCAAGCAAATCAGTACAAGCAGAAGGGTCAGCCTCTTAATGAACTGGACGGGCGCCAAAATTTCAGAGTAGGGAATTAGCTGAATGACCTTCCATCCACCGAGATGGGAGGTCCGATATATACGCATCATCCGTTCACCGTCCACCGTTACTTTATCGACACCACTGCTAAGTCCGTTCAAATCCTTGATGACCATGGATGATTGCGCAGCAAAGCGCTGCCCAGGATCTCGTTTGTAAATGGTGTTGCTGTCATCATCGATCAGGATCAGTGAGCTGTTATACCCGCTGTGGAGTCGTGACACAATCCCGTCAATGACTCGGTAGTCCATATCAACGCCCAGCAGGCCAAGCGGGCTACCCGTCTGGATGTCTCGAAGCAGCCGGGCTAACCGAATCGGTCTATTGGGCTCCGAAGCAACCTTTGTCAGCTCTTCCTGACCTCGTCGTCCTATCCCGTTATCTTGCTTGCTCGTGTCCGGAACAATCGTAAAGTAGCTCTTGCCTCCCCGCTCATAGGTTTCCCGGTACCATTGCTGCTTCTTCATTATTTCCGGAACATGGTCAAGCGGTGAAGCCGAGTTCGTGTTACTGCTGCTGACAAGGAAGTAATTGTCGCCGATCAAGAATACCGACTCAATGCTGTCCTGGACACTTAGCTGCTTGGTTAACACGGCTTTGATTTCATTTACGGCCAGGATCTCCTCTTCATCATATCTCCCTTCTACCTTGCGCAGGCTGCTGTTGATCTCGTAATTGAATATGATGTCGGTTGCGACACTTTCCATATCTCTCAGATGAAATTCGATATTGTCGAGCACCTGATCCATCGTTTCCGATGTATTCAAAGTGACGCTTTTCTCGATGATCCCAGAAGAAGCGCGGAACATCATGAAACCTAGAAAGAGCAATGGCAGAATGATCACCACAAACATAAACATCATCAAACGGGCTTGAATACTGCGCAGTAGCAAATGCCTGAGCTGTGTCATACCATTCGGCCTCCCTCAGAGTGATGTCTTCTCCCTCTGCCAAATACGCTGCCGGTAATCCGTAGGGCTTACGCCGAAGTGGCCGGTAAAGAGCCTACTAAAGTAATAGGCGGAATCAAACCCCACATCAAAAGCGATTTCGTTAATTCGGAGCGATGATAATTCCAACATCCTGGCTGCTTTTGCGAGCCTCATCTTGTTCAGTCTTACGGTAAGCGTATCACCGGTTTGCTCCTTCATCAGATGACTGAAGCGGGACTCTGACAAGCCTACCATTGCGGCAAGGTCAGAGAGTCGGTGCTTTCGGTTAAGATGCTCGGACAAATAACGAATAACTATATGGATCCGTTCGTCAATGATGCGTTCGTTCTCTTGCTCACTATTGTAGTGATAGAGCAGCACCAGAATTTCTGCAAGCGCAAGCTTTGCAAGATCGCGATTTACCGGTGCCCTCATTGAAGAATCACGAATCAGCCGAAAGAAGGTTTGCTCTATTCTGCCCCGCAGTTCGTCACCACGAAGTTGGAGACAAATTAGCCTTTCACCGGTTCGCGGCAGCTCCAGCAAAGGCAGCCAATCCGGCAACGGTACAAAATGCGTCCACAAGATGTCCCATTCGCCTGTTTCATTGGAAGCATAATGATGCGGAACACCAGGTGATAGGATAACGATATCCCCCCGCCTGCAGACATGCACCTCCCGGTCCACCCTAAAGGAACCGCTTCCATTAATCGTGTAGACGATGAGCCAGTCCCGGGTCCCCTAAGAACGATGTCCCTGGAAGCCAAATGGCCGGCGAAAGTGATCAGCGAGCAACACGCCAACCTCTGGTGATTCCGTCTCCGTATCGAATTGAAACAAATGCTCATTCAATGACACTTCGCCACCCTTCTAAAGACAGCAGAATCGTATATCATTTTAGCAAACGAATTCATTCCTATTGTATACCGAGTATTTTATGCTGGATATGACCAATCTCAATGCGAAAGGATGACTTGGTATGCAAGCTAAGTTTCATTCCAGCTGTCTTACATTGGAACAAAGAAGACAATTCAGTAAACAGGGCTACTTGATTATGCGAGGATTGTTCAATAGTGAGGATGTGCGGGCAATCCGGGAAACGTTCATGGATATACAGGCAAAGGGTGTTCTCCCGGGCTATTTTGAACCTGCTTCACCAGAAGAGGCAAAAGGCGATCCTCTGCTGTTATATCCGCGGATCCTCTATCCACACCGAATTATAGAACTAGCAAAAAAGTATATGCTCGATCCGCGCGTCGTTGATATCATCGCCGAATTGCTTGGAGAAGAGCCGCTAGCTGCCCAAAGCATGTTCTACTTCAAACCGCCAGGCTCACGGGGCCAAGCCCTGCACCAAGATAACTATTATTTGCGCGTGGAACCAGGTACCTGCATCGCCGCTTGGACCGCAATCGACACTTGCGACCAGGAGAATGGCGGACTTGTCGTAGTACCACAAACGCAGAGCCTCGACATCCAATGCCCGCACGAAGCTGACTCTTCCGTGTCTTTTTTCCGAGACGAGGTCGATCTGCCCAAAGGTAGTCACGTCGTCCCGGCGAACATGGAAGCAGGCGATGTACTGTTCTTCAACGGGAGTACCATTCACGGCTCCTATCCCAATCATTCTGCAGACCGATTCCGCCGTTCTTTCATATGCCACTATATAGGCGAATCCACGCTTCGGCTTGGCCATCATATCCATGATAATCTGCATAACCGGTATGGTGAAATAGTCAGCGTGCAGAGAAATGAAAGCCCTGGACCCTGCGGAGTCGAATTCAATGGGACGCCTCATTAGTTGAACGCCACCTTGAAATGCAGAGGTGCTTAAGCGCACAGACATCTCCTTAAAACCGAGACCATCCGTTCTTATTTGATATAATGATACTATATTAACGCGGTGACATGTTTCTGTTTCACATAGTAGAAGTATATGTAAGTATATGTGTGGTGTCAGAATTACTGAGAAACCGAAATTCAAAAACATTGATTTATCAAGGGCCGTTTTCAAAATTATTGAGACTTGTCAGATCATTTTCCCGCTAGAAAGGGCAGATTTTCACAGTCATGGGATTTTACGACTCTCAGGAGAAAGTTGGTAGTTGCCATTCACCGTGTAAAATTGCAAATTAGTTTAAGCCAGACGCTGGCTTCCTAGTTGATATTTATTAACAAAAATGCCGCTTGATTGACAGGGGCATTCGCTTGATCTGCTTATTATAGTCCGACTATCTCACTCGATACTCGTCAAAATAATTCGGAAGAATCGTCGTGGACGCACCAGGCAGTTCAGGAAGCACATATCCCTAAAAAAAAACTACAACTTATTTTGAAACACTTACAGCTAATGCTGAAAAATCACACTATGTCCGCTGTAACTTGTTTTGTCACTATTTATTGTTTAATGAACCATGGCTCGTATGATAACATTGTCATCTGCCGTAACATCCTTTGTCATTTGAATGACTTCTCGTATGTAGAAATGTCAATGAATACGATCAAAAAAACGCCTCACTCATTCATATCGAATGAGTGAGGCTATTTTTTCACACTTTCAACTTCTTCCGCCAATTCGCGCAGCCCTGACACATATAATACGAGCGGTGCTGTTGGCAGTGAAGTCTACAAAGACTTTTCAAGACCGTTCTATTTTACAGCTAAGGTTTTTTTGAGTTTACAAAGGGAAAGGATATAATGGAACTAACTATATGTTGCAAGAAAATAAAAACCTATGCTTACAATGCATAAATTGCATAGCAATTCTATTAGGAGGAGTCCAGCGGATGCAAAATGTAAAAATATTTTCCGGTTCATCGAACCTCCCGCTCGCGGAAGAGCTATGCAGGCAGCTTAATGTTCCTCTTGGAGACATTGAGATTTCCAGGTTGCAAAGCGGTGAAATCAGCTTACGTTATCTCGAATCGATTCGCTCTGCTCATGTCTACATCGTTCAATCCTTGTCTCATCCCGTAAATGAGCATTTAGTCGAACTCATGATTATGATTGATGCTGCAAAACGGGCTTCAGCCAAAACGATTAATATCGTTATGCCGTATTATGGCTATGCTCGTCAGGAACGGAAAGCAGCCCCGCGCGAACCAATTTCCGCGAAACTCGTAGCTGATGTGCTGACAACTGTTGGCGCTGACCGCTTAATTACTGTTGATCTTCATGCCGATCCGATTCAAGGTTTTTTCGATATCCCTGTTGATCATATTACCGCTTTGGATCTCATCACGGATTATTTGAAGTCAATGAACATTAAGAATCCGGTAGTTGTTTCACCTGACGCTGGTCGGGCAACAACCGCTGAGAAGCTCGCCAACTATATGGACTGTCCGTTTGCAATTATGATTAAGAACCGCCCTGCTCACAATAAGACGAAAATCACTCATATTATCGGTGAAGTCGAAGGCATGACTCCGATTATTATAGAAGATTTAATCGATACAGGTGGTACGATTGTGAATGTTGTCGAGGCGCTGCATAAAAGAGGTGCGAATGACGCCTATATTTGCGCAACACATGGGTTGTTCTCAGATAACGCGCTCGAGAAACTGTCTCATCCCTACATTAAAAAGGTCGTTATAACGGATACCATTGCAATTGACCCGAACCATTCGGATAAGTTCGTTGTACTTCCAATGGCGGAGCTTCTCGCAACTGCGCTCCAAATTATTAATAATGGCGGATCGATAAATACACTGTTTAAGACGAAGCAAATGTAAGGAATCGTGAGAGTGAGACACAAGAAAAAAAGCAAGCGGCAACTAAATGCCACTTGTTTTTTTTGCTTCCGGTACTGGAAAATTTTCGAACAATAATTTTTGGCAGCATGCAAGCCTTCCTAACGGGCGGTAGTAGTATAGTAGTATAGTAGGACTATCCTACTCCCAGCTTGTACCAAAATAAGCATAGACACACGAACAAGCGTTCGCTTATAATAAAGAAGCGATGAATGGCTTGCAAGGGCGGTCGGCTAGTCTCCCGGAAGGGAGGTGACGCCATGGAGGTACAAGACGCGATGACGCTGATGTTCACGTTCGGCATGTTTATTCTCGCGCTGCTCACTTACCTCAAAAAAAAATAGACCGCCCTCTCGCGAAGGAATGCGGTCTACTCTATAATCTCATATCCTGATACAGCCTTCCGCCCTTAAAAGCGGTTAATCGCGCCGGGAGTCGGTTGCCGCCGACTCTCTTTGCCTGCTACGTTTCTTTGCCAATATAATACCATATTTGCTCAGGAGTTGAACATATGCATTTCGTAAATGAAGCCCCTTAATTGAGCAGGCTGAATTTGTCTTGACTAAACTTACCAGTATCGCTAAGAGCTCCAAACTATGATTTCGGCTTCGCCGCATCCATCAGCGCTTGGCCTTCCTTCTGCACAGCCGCAATACATTCGTCTACACTCTTCTCGCCATTCACGGCCGCCTTTACTTCGCGATCTTCCAGCTGTTGAAACAGCTCCGTAAGCTTGGGATCATAACCTTCGAGCGAATAGCTTTGATCAATGTTCGGAAGAGTCTCATATAGCTCTGCCAGCACGGGATCATGATCGTATTTCATATAGGACCTGCGCGTTGGCATGCTATACTGGTCCTGAATGCCTGATTTGGCCTTCGCCACATAATCACTCAGCATGAACTCGATGATTTGCCATGCGGCATCGGCATTCCGAGCGCCTGCCGGTATCGCCAAGTAATCATAAACGCCTAAATGGACGGATCTGCTCGTATCGATGGAGCTCACCGGCGGCGTAACCATACCCGTTTCAAACTTCATGCCTTTGATACTGTTATAGCTGTCGATCGTCATCGCAGATTTGCCTTGCTTAAACAGATCTGCCTCATTCACGGCATCCTCATCGAACATCAGCGTACCATCGACCATATCCCCTTTGACATCCTGCATCATGAAGGTGCCATTCTTATAGAGATTCACGACGGTTGCGAATATATTCCGCCAAGCAGGTGTGTCTATCGTCACTTTACCCGTTTTGTAGCTGTAAGACTGGAGCCCTTCCGAGCTAGACAGACTGAGGAGTAAGCTATTCGGCATACTGCTGAACGGCTGGTGATAGCCGACAATTCCGTCCTTTCGGCTTCCTGCTCTAGCAAATTGGCTGGCCAGCTGCATCACATCCATGATCGTCATGCCGTTTCGGGGCAAATCTACCATGTATTTGTGAAATAAGTCAGCATTGTAATAGAGAACGGAAGCTTGGAAGGAAGCGGCTAACGCGAATAAATTCCCGCCCCCCTCGCGCTTGATTTTATCGATCATCCCTGGATAGAAATCTTCTGCTTTCATGCCGCTCGCATGCAGCCGTACCGATAGATCCTCCAGTAAGCCATGTGCAGCCAATCCGGGATACTTGCCTGAGTAGCCAAGCAGCACAAGGTCCGGTTTCTCTTCCTTCAGCTTCTTCTCGTACTGCTCCGCCGTTATGGGTTTATAATTCGGCTCCATCTCGATGAGCTCAACCTGGAAATTCGGGAAAGCAGCGGCTACAAAATCCCCAATCGTAAAGGAATAGCTGCTCTTGGTAGGCAGCGCAATACGAATGACTTCTTTCTCATGACCGGACTGCCGTTCATCCGCCATGCAGCCGCTTAGCATGAAACTAATCGCCAGCAAGCAGATGAGGCACACAAATGAAGCGCGATGTATCCGACTACTCATGTGTCTGATCACCCTTTCCGCCCAGCCTCGCTTCGAGCGTGCTTTGCAATTCATCAAGCGCTGCAGCAACGGACTTCGATCCTTTCACAACGGCTTCCATCTGTTCACCGCCAAGCGTATACAAGGCAGCATCCAGCTCGCCCTTCGCTCGATTATCGTAAGCCATTCTGTAACCCTCAGCTGCTTTTGCCGGATCAACCTTATTCTCATAGAATGCTTTCCAGTGCTTGCTTTCCTTCTCATCCATGACCGACTTATCTGCCAATAAAGTGCTGAATAACTGCGCATTCTCAAGTCCACTACGCCAAGAGCCGCCAATAATAAACGAAATCAGCTCCCAGACCGCATCCTCTTGGGTTGAAGCAGCATTGATCGCATACACGGTATTCGTGCCCAAGAACGACAATTGGTTCGTGGCGGATGAGTCCACCCGAAGCGGAACTGTCGACCAATTCACTTTCATGACTCCCTCATACTTGAAATTCTCCAAGTTCGAATAGAAGTAGCTCGGTGCAATCATCATCGCTATTTTGCCTTGAGCAAACGCATCATTCTTGCCCATATCCTTCATCGTGATGCCGTTCTTGCCGTAATTGATAGGCTTCTGCTGCGTGATCCAGCCTTCCTGAAATCCGGCTGCGACTGACTGCCAAATTTGCTTCCATGCGTCGGAATTTACAGTAGCCTCCGTTTTACCATCACTGCCTTTACCAAAGGTCTGCAGCCCTGATACTTGTCCGAAGAATTCGGTCAGCGCAAATTTATTGTCACGGTCGAATGCTCCGAGTCCGCTAATCCCCGTACCTTGGAACCGTTTGGCAAGCTGGAGAATCTCCTCCGGCGAAACCTCACCTTCAGGCAGTGGAATTCCTTGCTTGGCAAAAGCATCTTCATTAATATAGAGCGCCGTGGTATTAAAATCTGCCGGCAGTCCATATAACTCCCCGCCTCCGCCAAGCTGCCGCAGCAGTTCAACTAATGGCGCATAGAGGGCACCCAGCTCAAATTTTCGTTCCTTCACAATCGTATCCAATGACTTGAGCTTTCCGTCTGCCGCCAGCTCCTTAAACAGCTTCAAAGGAAGCTGCAGCATGTCCGGCTGCTCCTTATCCATCCAAGTTTGAAACAGATCGGGATCATTATATAAATCTCTGGGAGCATCGACCATACTCAGCTTCACGGATGGGTGACGAATAATGAACGGCCGCTTGATCTGATATTCGATGCTGCCATCCTGCGCAAACTGATGAATCTTAAGCGTATATTCCCGGTCTCCCAGCGGATCGCCAAGAAGTGCGGCCGGAATGTTCTCGGTCGTATCCGGTTTCAGCAGCTGCTTCACATCATCGCGGAACCACCAGCCGCATCCGAGTAGGAGTACGAGGCTCATTATAGCTGCAACCGCGCGATAGGGTGTCCTTCTTTTCTCATTTTGCATATGAATGCGCTCCCTCACCTTGTGCTCAAGTTCTGGGGTGAACCCATTCTTCACGGGAGGTTTCCCTGCAAGCTTATGCTCCCAGCTGTTTAACGGTTCCTTCATGTCCATTCTTCCTCCCCAGTCCACTTCGCTTCTTGGGTAAGACTGCGATTAACCGCAGCTCGTGCACGATGGAGTCTGGACTTCACCGTACCGACTGATACGTGGAGCATGTCCGCCATTTCTTGCATCGAAAGTCCATAATGACTGCTCATCAGCAGCACTTCCCTCAGCTTCTGCGGCAGCTTCAAGACAACCGCCCATAGTTCCTCGGTCATCAGCTTATCGAAGCTTTCCCGCTCCGCCGATGGCGAAGTTTTCTCTTGCGGACGGACGATCCCTCCGAAGAAGGTCACACGCCTGATCCATGCCGACCGCAGCACGTCGCGCGCCGTGTTGCGGGTAATGGCCAGCAGCCAAGTTTTGATCGACGATTGCCCGCGGAATTCGTAGAGCTGTTGAAACACCTTCACGAATACATCTTGGGAAATATCATCGGCCAGCTCTCTGGAACGTGTGTAGAAGAAAGCGAAATTCCAAACGTCTTTACCGTACGCCGCCATAAGCTCATTCAGCACCGCATGCCGGTCTAAGCTGCCTGTTACATGCTTCAAGTAATCAAACTGCAAGTCGTTCACCTCATCAAGTAGACGATAGAATGCCGGAATGGTTCCCTATTCAATCCGGAAAATATAAAACTATGATTTCGTTCACAATTGGTATAAAGTACCACCACATTATACACACGTAGGAGCGGCAAGTAGAGTATATTTTCTGCAAAGCGAAAGAAGCCCCGGCAGCAAGAGCTGTTTCCAGCTTCTCGCCACCCGAGGCTTCCAGGCTCTATGCTTCCAGGATGCTAATCGCTACCGGTCTTACGCAGACTCTCCCACTTGTTCCGCCGGTCCCACCTTCTTGCGGGTAACACTCTTCCGACCATCAACGCTTACCGGTACATCGCCATCAACCGTGACGCGCCGCACAACACGGTGCTGATCGCCATAGTCGTTGACTGCATAATGCTGCGTCGCCCGATTATCCCAGATGACGACATCCCCTTCTGCCCAGCGCCAGCGAACGGTGTTCTCGAGTTTAGTAACATGATTTTGCAGCAAGGAGAACAATTGAGCGGAGTCAGTTGAAGATAACCCAAGGATACGCTTCACAAAATGTCCCAAAACCAGCGTCCGCTCCCCTGTCTCCGGATGTACGCGTACAAGCGGATGCTCCGTTTCATATAAAGTGGACACGAATACTTCGCGGTATCTCGTCTCCGCCTCTTCATCTATAGGTCTGCTCCGATACGCAGCATAGTCATATTCATTGGAGTGCACCGCCCATAAACCATCGACCAGCTTCTGCAGCTCTTCAGGCAAATTGGTATAAGCTGCTGCCGTATTCGCCCAGACCGTATCGCCACCGAACTCCGGAACAACGACTGCCCGTAGTATGGAGGCTTGCGGATAAGCGTCAACGAAAGTAACGTCCGTATGCCACGAATCGGCACGTCCGCCGTGGTTGGAGTTGAGCTCCAATACATAATCGGTTCCCTGCTTGATCGGCACCGTCGGGTGAGCAACAGGATCGCCAAGCAATTGGGCAAAAGCTTCCTGCCCCGCATCATCCAGCTGATGCTGCCCGCGGAAGAAAATAACCTTATGCTTCAGCAGCGCTTCTCTAATGAAGCTAACCGTTTCCTCATTCAGATCGGAAGAGAGTGTAACCCCTCTAATTTCCGCACCGATTCTACCTGCTACCGGACGTACCTCGAACGATTGACCAATGATTTCGTTTTGTTCTACTTGGCTCATGTTATTGCCTCCTTGGAATTGTTTTGGATTCGATGACAGGAAAAAGTGATAAAAAAAAGAGACGCACTCATCTCTCGATGGTTGGTCTCTCTCCGGTAATCCGGTGGATTAAACTATTATTTTCCTATCGACTTACTATGATTTATACAAAATAATACCTGCTGGCCCTTTCGGTGTCAACAGGTACTTGGTAAATTTTTCTTTAAGCGGATACACTCGTTGCCGCCGGTTCAGGCGACTTCTGTTTAAAGAGCGGTACCAGCGACAGTACTCCGGCTAGCATTAATAATCCGGACATGCTGTAAATCGCGGTCAGCGGAAGGAGCGTCTTGAGCGGTCCCGCCAATGCCATCATCAGCACCATGGCTCCCATGTACATTGGACCTAGTGTGCCGCTCACGCGTCCGATAAATTCAGGCGCCGACCATTTTAGCATAATCGTATTGATCGAGATATGAACCATTGGGAAAATCATACCCATAATTAATTGCAGCGTCAGTGTGAAAGGTACGCTCATAGAGAAACCAACACCGACTGTACCGGCCGCGCTTACGCCTAAGGCGAGCGCCAGCATCTTAACCGGTGACATTTTCTTCGAAATAACCGTAATAAATGCACCGCCGATCAACATGCCAATCCCGCTCAGCATAAGTACATATTGCAGAAATTCCTTCGGTTGGCCGAGTCGTTCCGTTACGACAAACAGTCCCAGCGTTTGAGCAATCCCGCCCGACAAACCTGCCAGAGCAAAGGTGATGCACATGGTCCGAAGTACGCGGCTGCTCCACACATAGCGTAGTCCTTCCACCATTTCCGTCATGACGGAGGTTGGCTTTGCTTGCGGATCACGAATCAATGCTTTATCTTGCGGGAGTCGGAACAGGATAAGCGCCGATAAGAAACTGGCAGCTCCCATGACACCTATGGAGACATGAATGCCGAAGTTTTGGTAAACGATAGTTCCTACAGAGGGTCCGGCAATTAAGAACACCGCCATAAGCGTTTGGAAAATCCCCATCGCGCTTTGCAGCTGCTCTTGCGGTACATGCTGTTTGAACAGCTTCATGGATGAAGGTGCCGAGAATTGAGACAGCGTCGCAGATAAGAACGTGGCAAAATATACGGCCGCCCATGATTCATAAACAAGCGCGATCAGCACCAGCACAACGGATGCAGCCGACATGAGATCGCACCAAATCATCGTTCGTTTCGGAAGCCAGCGGTCCGCGAAGGTGCCCCCAATAAAAGCGAATAAGAAAATCGGTGAAAACTCCGCAACGGAGATCAGAGACACCGCAATAGGATCGTTGTTGGTTTGATCCGTCACATATAATAGGATGGCGAAATTTCGCACCCATATTCCAATTTGCAGCATAATATTCGACATGAGTATCGTTTGAAAAAAGCGGTTCCGCAGCAGTGGAGTTTGGGCTGTTGTTACAGCTGCTGCTTGGTTTCTATTCATTTCGTTCGAACTCCTTATTCGGTTCTATTTGGGCGGACGGTTGTAACCGTTCGGTTCGTACGGCTGTAATTCATCAAGCCACTTCTTCTCCAGTCGCTTGAGGGAGTCACGATAGTTCATTAACGCATTGCGATCTACGATTTCCGTGCCGGGAATGAGCGTATCTTTGTAATCATTGCGTACTTCTTCGCCAAGATTGAGCTGCTCTAACACCTCATATCGGAAGTCCGCGCCTGCCTGCGCTCTGTACTCCTCTTGAAGCGCAGAGTTCATATGACCGTTCATGTCGAGCGAGAACTTCTGGCGCGTCCATGCGGAATCAAGCGTCGGTGATGAGGCGATATATCGTTTGCCATTCCGTTCATTGATAATTTGAAATACGCCCATCGCGCGCTGTTTCATCCCATATTCATTCTGTAATTCCTTACGTCTGTTCATCATTGTAAATTCCTCCTTCAGTCATTCCCATTCATGCTATAAGCCGGCTTACGCGTTAAGCCAATATACGCTTCCGTCACTCTCGCGGTCTAGAAAACCATAATCGACCAAGTACCTTCTTAACGTCACATAATCTTCCTCCATGAACCGCTTGAGCAGCTCATTGACTTCAACTTCCTTATACTTGCGGCCTTTCTTGAAGCTCGTTGCAATGTGTCTAAGCAGCGCTACCTTCCGTTTCTCCTTACGCGGCAGACCCGTAAGCGGCCCGGCTAGCCCTTGCGGCAAATATTTGTTTAACAGCGCTTTGTACTCATCATGCGTGATCGCGAAACGCTCATCAACAAGAGGTGCGGTACGGTGCACCGGCACAAACTTAGCGCCTTGCGCCAGACCGCCGTCCATCAACTCCATGATGGCTAGGAAGAGCTTTGCCTGCTTCGCTTTCTCTTTCAGCGCAAAACGGTGATTTCGGATTGTCGACGCACTGCCGCTGCCGGTCTGCTTCACAATATCTGCATCGGACGAGCCCGATGCGAACGCGCTGATGAGTTGTTTCTGTAAATCGGTTAGACCGGTTGCCTTCTTATCTAGTTCCAGAAGATAGTGAAGCATGGATCCATGTGCGCTGGCGAGATGCTTGGCAACCGCCTTATGTGCTTCCATCAGGCGATTATCAATGGAATAGATGATGCCCTCTTCAAATTGTTCCCCGCAAACTAAGCAGTAATAGCTATCTGATTCCCCATGATATACATAACCTTGCTTCAGCTCGGAGAGCGATGCGGTATAAAAGGATTCCGAAATATCCATAACAAACAACTCCATCATTCGTTTGATAATTACCTAGATAATATATCATTTTGTTTAGTTTATTTCAATAAACGTTTGTATGGTAACAAGATGAAGCGGTTGTCTCAGTCCTGGTGGCGAGTGAAGTTCCGATATAAAAAAGAATGACGATGATCCAATCTTTAAGCTGCTGCAGCGAGCTTAAAGCCTCGATCATCGTCATTCTTCGGATACGCATATTTCCGTTTGTCCGGCTTCACCTTCGTCACCGGCTTCACACCGTTCCAACTTCCTCTTTGCATTCTCAGGTCCATTCCGCCTTGCTGCAGCTTCTTCTCCCGCTGCTTACGCGCCGTACTCTTCGCCATGCGTTATGCACGCTCCTCATCTAAGTTTGGGACTGCCGCCGCTGTTATAGCCACCGGAAGCTCTTCTCTAGCTTATACGATTCATGCACTTCGTTTCAAGGGGCGGATGTATGGATTGCAGGCAGCACGCTAACGAACTGTAGGGGAATTATTTCAGCAAAAATGTGCGGTTTGAATTTCTAACGAACCCTTCAGGTCTTATTGGGTGCCAAAAGGTTCTGTTTCGCTCCATTTCATCGCAATAGCGCGTTCGTTAATGGCTATTATCAATCGAATAAGGCCCCTTGGGTTCGTAAGCGCGAAAAGCTGCCGAACTTGCGGTTACCTACGCCGCCTCGCGCCGATCGGGCGGCAGCAAGATCGCAAGTAAGCCGATCATCGGGAGTACGCTGGAATAGTTCATCACATTGGTCAGCCCCCAAGCTTCAGCGGCATGCCCCAGAATGATGGCGCCGAGCGCTCCCATTCCGAATGCGAATCCTGTAATGAGCCCTGACGCCATTCCGACGTTGTTCGGAACGAGCTCCTGCGCGTAAACGACGCTGACCGAGAAACCGGACAGCAGGATGAAGCCAAGCACGAAGCTCACCGGATACACCCATCCGATAGACACATGCGGTAGAAGCAGCGCGAACGGTGAAGCACCGCCGATCGAGAATATAATCATCCGCTTGCGGCCGATCTTATCCGCCAGTACGCCGCCGAAGAAGGTGCCAAGCACACCGGCAGCCATAAAGATGAAGATCGGCACTTGAGCTGCTTTAACCGATAGTCCGTATTTCTCTACGGCAAAGAAGTTATAGAAGTTCGAGATGCCGCTGACATACCACGATCGCGAGAATACGAGCAGTATCAATATCGTCATGGCGAAAATGATGACGCCGCGGCTCCTCCCTGCCGCACCATTCTGAGCTGCCGCTCTAGCTGATTTCTTAACCGGCTTCCCATGCTGATCCAGTTGCCCTTTGTACCAGGGGACGACACGCAATAGAATTGCTATAGCCGCAGCAGCCAGCAGTGTTCCCCAGATTGCGCCGGGCTGTCCGAGCGGCAAGAAGATAAAGATCGTCATCAGCGGAGCCAGCGAGCTCCCCGCATTGCCGCCAACTTGATAGATGGATTGCGCCAAGCCTCGGCGTCCACCAGCCGCAAAATAGACGACACGCGAGCCTTCCGGGTGGAATACCGCTGAGCCCAAGCCGATAAACACAACCGCTCCTATTACGGAAAGGAAATTCGGCGCATAAGCAAGACCGGCCATCCCGAGCAGGCTAAGTCCCATTCCAATCGGCAGCATCCATGGCATCGGCCGCTTGTCCGAGAAATAGCCCACCACAGGCTGCATGACGGATGAAGTCATATTCAGCGTAAAGGCAATCCAGCCCATTTGCCCATAGCTTAGATGAAGTGATTTTTCAAAGACAGGAAACAGTGCGGATACGACAGCCTGCATCGTATCATTCAATAAATGCACAGCACTGATTGCAAACAAGATAATGTACAGCGTACCGGTTTGCAAAACAGCTGTGCGTGATGAAGCCGTAGCCAAACTTGCCAACCACCTTTCTCAAAAACAACCTGATCACGATGCGATAAGTTGAATCTTAGTCTACCTGCAAACCTTAGCATAATCGCTATGGAGTGACAATTATCCATTCTTAAGCAAAATTCCCAACTAATATTTGGAAATGTAATCGTTGACATCGCTATACTGGGCCGTTATTCTTTTTATAGTAGTGACGCTTGTCCTTCCAATAAGTGCCCATTATGAGGGGAGATTATCTCGTGCCGAAGTTTCGTATTCATCGTACTTCCATTTCGTTGCTGCGCATGTCACTCATAGGATCGCTAGCCGCTCTAATGCTTAGCAGCTGCTCCTTGCTGCCTGCTGAAGAAGAGTCGCTTCAGCCTCCTATTCTAAGCAAGAAAGAAGAAATTCATGAAACAGAAGCCGTTAAACGCGGCAATATGGAATTATACTTATCCTCAACTGCAACCGCTTCCTCCGATACCAACCAATCCGTCTCGTTTCCGGAATCCGGTGCGCGCTTGAAGAAGCTGTACGTGCAGCCCGGGGACACCGTGAAGGCCGGCGCACCGATTGCCGAGCTCGATACCGGTGATTTGCCGCTCCAAATTAAGCTGCAGGAGCTAACCGTCGAACAGCGTATACTTAGTTACTCCGATGCCGTAAAGAGCGGCGATAAGGAAGTAGAACGTCTCGCTCACATCGACCTGGAGAAAGAACAGCTTCAACTGGATGCCCTGCGCAAGCAGTACCAGAAGTCGCTCCTTGTCTCTCCGGCTGACGGATTAATTACGTACTTGAACGAGATTAAGCCCGGTGAAACCGTAGAAGCGCTGCAAACGATGGCGATTATCTCCAACCCGAATAAAGTTAACTTCATCTACGAGGCAACAGACGCTTCCAAGATCGCCGCCGTGAAGAATGGCATTGAGGTGGACGTTACCGTCGATAAGAAGACCTACAAGGGGACCGTTATTCAAACGCCGGCAACTGCACCTAAGAGCGATGTCGATGCCATTAAACGGCGCAATGCCAGAGCGCTCATCATCTCGCTTGATGCACCGAAGCCGCAGATTGAGATCGGTAAGCTCGCTGACATTAAGCTGTTTATCGAGAAACGAAGCAATGTCCTCATTATTCCGCGCGGCAGCTTAAACAGCATGTTTGGACGCAATTACGTGAAGATCATCGAGAATGATCGGATTAAAGAAGTTGACGTTGACGTCGGCCTTAAGACAAGTGCCGAAGTTGAAATTAAGAAAGGGATCGACGAAGGTCAGAAGGTCATCGTCGATAACTAATAACAGAAGCGTCCCGTGCGCTTGGTGTATGAACTTCATACACCATGCAGCACGGGACGTTTTTTTTACTTATTTGCCTTGCAGCGTGAAGGTGAACGCATAAGTCTTGTTCGCTTGCAGCAAATATTGCGGATGCGGCAGCGCGCCCCAGCTGTCATCCCCGCCTACGCCCATTTGCTTATAGTTGATCCGTACAACCGTTTTATCGCTGGCAGGCAGCTTATAAACATGGTCATGCGCCTCAAGCTCAAACGGTGTATAAGGCAGCACGTTCAGTTCAAATGACGGTGCACCCGTAATATGGAGCGCCGCTCCGGAACCATTGCCAATAGTGGCATGGCGTACGCCCATCTTGTTTCCGCACTCTTGCGGACGCAGATACGGAACGAGTTGCTCAGCAGGTTTACCTTGGTACAACCCAAGCTTCGCACTGCCTTGGCGATCCCAATACGATTCATGCGGCCCTTTGCCATACCACTCCAGGTTCTCGAAGGAACCCTCCATGACGAGCATCATGCCGATTTCCGGAATTTCCGGCAATCCTTCTCCCGGTGCCAGCTGTTGCAGCACTTGGATCGCACCATTGCCCATTACCGTGTACGTAATGGAGCAAACCGATTCCACGGTTGTCGGCAGCAGGTAGTCCGCGTGCACGATTGCCCGGTCAGCCAGCGCTTCCCACCGGAGAGCGCGCAGTACGCGTTCTTCGCCGGCACTCCGCCAGGTTGCGCAGCGTTCGTGGTGTTTGTTGCCGCGATCATTGTCGGTGTACGCGCGCCAGAAATTAGGCGCAACCGCGCTCTTCAGCAGCTCTGTTCCACCAACCTTGTAGGACACGAGACTGCCGGTTGTTTTATCGAAGCCGGCTGAGAAACCTGTTCCTTGCACAGCCAGCAAATCAGCAAGCTCGGTCACTTCCACAGCAGCGCCGCTCTCCACGCGCACAGCGCCTACAAGCGCTGGCGTAGAAGCAGCAAGGACGAATTGTTCGAACGCGACTTCATGTCCGGCAGGAGCCCATTCTGCAGCCTCTGTCGTGACGAAGCTGATGGTCAATACCGCTTCCCCTGCTTGTTCCTCGCGAGCCGGCAGCGGAAGTGTAATTTCTTGAGCTTCACCCGGTGCCACAGAAACGGTCAGGCTGCCCTCAGCCGACAGCACGCCATCAAGCGCGATCGACCAATGCAGCTTATAAGCATCCAAATTCGTAAACAAGTTCTTATTGTGAATCCGGTATAGACCTTGTTTGCCGTCCACTTCGGTAATCCCGATATTCTGATAGCATTTCTTGACTTCCAGCAGTTTAGGCGAGATGGAACGATCCGCGAAAATCAGCCCGTTTCCGCAGAAGTTGCCGTCATGCGGCTGTTCTCCGAAGTCGCCGCCATAGGCCATATAGGAGACACCGTCTTCGCCGGTTGTCCAGATCGCTTGGTCTACCCAATCCCAAATAAATCCGCCCTGCAGCACCGGATACTTGTCGAACAGCTCCGTGTAAATATGCAATCCGCCGCAGGAGTTGCCCATGGCATGACTATATTCGCACAAGATATATGGTTTCTTCGGACGGTGATCGTGAGCATACTCGGCCAGCTTATGCGGCTTCGCGTACATGAAGCTCTCGATATCCGTCGCGGCAGCCGATTCTCTCCACATCGTGACGCCTTCATAATGAACGAGACGCGACGGATCTGCTTCGCGAAGGAAATCATGCATTTTGACAAAGTTATCGCCGCCAAAAGATTCGTTTCCGAGCGACCAAATGATGATGGACGGATGGTTCTTATCCCGCTGCATCATCGAGTTAGCCCGATCCAGCACGTTCGCAGTCCAAGCCGGGTTACTTGCCGGCACGTTATGCGGCAGCAGCTCCATTTGATCGTATGCCCAGCTGCCGTGCGTTTCAAGATTCGTCTCGTCGATAACGTACAAACCATACTGGTTGCACAGTTCATACCAGAGCGGATGGTTCGGGTAATGCGAAGTCCGAACGGAGTTGATATTATGAGATTTCATCAATTTTACGTCTGTAATCATATCCTCCAGCCCGAGCGCACGGCCGGTATGACAGGAGAATTCATGACGGTTGGTTCCTTTAAACACAATGCGCTGTCCGTTGATGAGCATGAGCCCATTCTTGATTTCGAACTTACGGAAGCCCGTTTGCGTACTGATCGTCTCCAACTGCTTCTGCTCAGCATCCCTTAAGCTAATGACAAGCGTATAGAGGTTCGGCTGTTCTGCGCTCCATTTTAGCGGATTGGCTACTTGCACGGAGGCTTCGATCTCAACTTCCGCCTCGCTGCTGCCAAGCGTTGTAGTTACAACTATAGGCTGTGCCAGAACCGGCTGGTGCTTGCTGTCGTACAGCTGCGCTTCAACCGTTACCGTCCCGAGATCGGCTTCCCAGTAGTTCATAATGGTTGCTTTCAGTTTAAGCTCGGCATCGCGGTACGCATCGTCAAGCTCCGTCGTTACGAAGAAGTCGTAGATATGCGCTTTCGGCGCCGTATACAAATACACGTCGCGGAAAATGCCGCTCATCCGCCAGAAATCCTGATCCTCCAGCCAGCTTGCATCACACCAGCGGTACACTTCCACGGCAAGCTTATTGTCACCCGCACGCAGATATGGAGTCAGATCAAACTCGGCAGGCGTAAATGTATCCTCGCTGTAACCGACCAACTCACCGTTCACCCAGACGTAGAAAGCGGATTCTACCCCTTGGAAGCTGATAAATACAGGCTGGCCTTGCCATTCGTCAGGCACTGTAAAACTGCGCACATAGGAACCAACCGGATTGTATTTTGTCGGTGCAAAAGGAGGCTTCAGGTCCGGCTCCGATACTTCCCACGGATAACGGATATTCGTATATTGCGGGTAATCGTAGCCTTGCAGCTGCCAATGGCCCGGTACGGCGATTTCGTCCCAGCTGCTTGCATCGTAATGATCCTCATAGAAATTGGCAATTCGTTTGGACGGTGTTTCGGCAAAAGCGAATTTCCACTTCCCGTTCAGCGATAAGCTGCTGCGGGATGCGTTGCGGTCGCCTTTGAGCGCTTCTTCTATAGAATCGAAGGGCATTAAAGTCGCATGCGCCTTCATTCGGTTCAATTCAAAAATCTCTGGGTTATTGTTCCATTCCGGATAACCGTTCGCCGGCGGTGTATAAGTGAATTTCGATTTCAACGCGAGCACCTCTTTCTAGTAGTAGACATCCATAAGGCTACTTTATCGGAGTTGAATCCCTATCGTAAATATAATAAATAGGACAGCTGGGATATAAAAAAGAGGAGAGTAAACGAGAAGGCCTCCCCCTCGCTTACGTACTCCTCTAAAGAGCTATTCAAATCGCAAGGCCTCGATAGGCCGCAAATTGGATGCTTTGTTCGCCGGGAACAGGCCGAACACAACACCGATGAAAACCGAGAATCCGAATGCCAAGCCGATAATCGGCAGTGACAAGACGACCGTCATGCTCATCGTCTTGGATAACAGCTGCGCGGCCCCGACGCCGATGCCGACGCCGAGCAAACCGCCCAGACCGCTTAAGGCGATGGCCTCAATCAGAAACTGGGTTAGAATATCCCGCTTCTTCGCGCCAATCGCTTTGCGAATTCCGATCTCCCGCGTCCGTTCGGTGACGGACACGAGCATAATGTTCATGATGCCGATACCTCCAACGAGCAGGGAAATCGCCGCAACGCCGCCAAGTGCCAGCGACAACGTATCCGAGATGCTGCTGAAGGAATCCAGCAGATCCTGCTGGTTGAAGACGCGGAAGCTGTCCGTATCGCCGCGGAACTTCTTCGTGAGCGCCGTCTCAAGCTCTGTTACGACGGCATCCATTTTGTCGGCATCCGCCACTTGGACGTTGATTGTTTTGACCCCTTTGGATTTAAACAATCGCTCCGCCGTCGTGATCGGAATGACCACCACTTCATCGTTAGAGCCGGTCAGCGAGCTTCCCTTAGAAGCCAGCACGCCAACCACTTTGTACCTGACCCCGTTTATCAGAAACGTTTGCCCGACCGCGTTTGATGTGCCGAACAGATCCGTCGCCGTCGTCGATCCGAGCACCGCAATCTTCTGATAGTAATCGAGGTCGATTTGCGCTACGAACCGCCCTGCCGCTACATTATATTCCTTCACGTCAAGGTAGTCTTCCGTCGTCCCTACTACGCTGACTGACGTACTCTCGCTTCCGTTCTTCACGGTCGCGTTCGATTGATTGATTGGAGCGGCGAAAGCGATGTCGTCCTTCGCCGTAATTTCTTCCGCTTCCTTATAGTCCACGGTCGTCTTGGAGCCGCGCCCCGTAATATTGACGGTGAGCAGATTCGTGCCCAAGCTCTGCACCTGATCGGTGACCTGCTTCGTTGTCCCTTGGCCGACACCGACCAAAGCAATGACGGCCGCTACCCCGATAATGATGCCCAGCATCGTGAGCAGCGATCTCATTTTGTTGGAAAGGATGCTTTTAGCCGCCATTTTGAAGGCTTGACTGACGTTCACGTCTCTCACCGCCTTCTTCACTGATTTGACCATCTTGTATACGTACAACCCGCCGCGCTTGCTGCGAAATCGCCGTATCATGCGTGATGAGGACAATGGTATGCCCTTGCTTGTTCAATTCCTTCATTAGCCCCATAACCTCAATCCCGGTGCGCGTATCGAGTGCTCCGGTCGGCTCATCGGCGAGCAGTATCGGCGGATTACCCGCTAAAGCTCTTGCGATGGCTACGCGCTGCTGTTGTCCGCCGGACAGCTCGCTGGGCTTATGCTTGACGCGCTCTTCCAGCCCAACCTTGGTGAGCGCTTCAATGGCCTGCTCCTTGCGCTGCTTGGCAGGGACACCTCGGTAGATGAGCGGAAGCTCAACATTTTCAAGGGCAGACAGCTTATTGAGCAAATTGAAGCCTTGAAAAATAAATCCAATCTTGCTGTTGCGGATCTCAGCGAGCCGGTTCTCCCGAAGTCGGCTCACTTCCTCGCCATCCAGCCAATATTTGCCATCGGTCGGCGCGTCCAGACAGCCGATGACATTCATCAGCGTCGACTTGCCGGAACCCGACGGACCGATAATGGCGATAAAATCACCGTAATCGACCTTCAGCGAAATATCGCTAAGTGCGTGGACGGTTTCCCCGCCCATTTTATACAATTTGGATAGGTTCTCGATATGAATGAGTGCTTCGCGTTTGGCTTCCATTAGCGTGTTCCTCCGCCGCCGGTGCCTCCACCGCCTCCACCTTGAGTACCTCCGGTACGTTGTGTTGCACCGGTACGTTGGAATCCGCCGCCGCCGCCGAAGCCGCCTGCTCCGCCAAATCCGCCGAAGCCGCCAGCTGCGCCTGCGAAGCCGGCTTGTGCTCCGGATGTAGGAGATGAAGCCACAATCGTCGGCACTACAACCTTGTCGCCTTCCTTAAGTCCTGACAGAATCTCAATGAAGTCTTCATTATGAATGCCGACCTGAATCATTGTCGGAATGCCATTGCCGAAGCGGCTGCTTGCACCGTTTCTGGCGCCTGCACGACCTGCGAATTGACCGCCGCCTGAGCCGGTTTGGCCAGTGAATTGTCCTCTGCCTTGACCTTGTTGGCCTTGGCCTCTGGATTGGCCTTGGCTTTGCGTTTGCTGATCGCCGGATCCCGCTTTATCGGTCGTTGCATCTGTTTTGCTGCCGCCTGTTGTGTTTTGTCCTCCTGCAGCATTGGCACCTGCCGTTTGCGTGCCCGCTGGGAGCATAACCATGTAGCGTTTGCCTAACGATTGAACCGCATCAATCGGAAGCATGAGCGTATTTTCTTTCTTCTCGATCTCGATGCTCGCTTCCGCGGACATACCGCTCTTGAGATTTTGCGCTTTATCTAAGGCCACTGTAACATCGAATGATGCTACTCCGTTGCTCGCTGTACCTTCGTCCGCGATTTTGACAACTTTGCCTGTGAAGGTCTGATCAGCCAAGGCTTCCACGGAGATCGTTGCACGCTGGCCTTCTTTAACCTTGGCAATATCGAGCTCGTCGATGCCAACGACCATTTGCAATGAGGCATAGTTTGCGATTGTCAGAATTTCAGTGGACGGATTCAAGGAGTCCCCTGCGACAATCGATAACGTTGTAACTGTGCCATCGATTGGCGCCGTAACCGTGCTTCCTTCTTCGCTTTCTTCCAAGTCGGCAATCGATGTTCTGGATTGCTCGATCGCGAGCTGTTGTTTCTTCAAGCTTAGTTTAATGTTGGAAATGTCGCCTTCCTCCGTCGCTGTTTTCAGCTTGGACTGCGTATCCTCCAAGTCTAGCAGCTTGCTTTCGAGGTTGAGCTTTTCCGATTTGATTTTGTCGGAGTTGTCCACGCCTTCGATCGTCAGCAATACATCGCCCTTCTTGACGATGTCGCCTTCTTTCACGTTTACCTTCTCAACAGTACCTTGCTCGGTTGCTTTAACCGTTTGTTTGTCGAGCGGGGCCAAGCTGCCGGTTCCACTTACATGTACCTCAATCGTGCCTTTTACCACCTGGGTTGTAGATTGTACCTGTGCCAGCGGCTCCTTCTTGTCTCCCATTCTCATATAAACCACAACCGCGGCCGCAACTAGCAGCACACCGATTCCGAGCAGCCACCATTTTCTCATTGCCCGTTTCCTGCCTTTCCTAGGGATCCCGGATTGAACCGGAGCGAAATATATTGCGCCGTCTTGTTGTCGGAGGCCAACCATACGGTGAGGATGTCGCCCTCTTTCAAATCCGTGGTTTGGAGCGTTTTCGTGCTCATTCCGTCCTGACCGCGGCTAATCGTCTCGATTTCCGTGTCGGCGTCAACCCCCACGGTTGTCTGCGCATCTTCAAACTTCATCTGATCCATGAAGCCGGCGCCTCCGCCGAATCTGCCACCCTGGCGCTTGCCGCCTTCGCTGCCTTGTGGGGCGTTTGCAGCTGCGCCATCAGCTGATGGCGCGTCGCCTTGCGGGGCGGTGCCGTTGCCAGCTTGGGAAGCATCGCCCTCTGGAGCGGCGCCGTTGCCGGCTTTGCCCTGTCCGTCCCGATTCGGACGCCCGCCACCGCCTCCACCGAATCCGCCTCCGCGCGGCATATCCGCCGGATTTAACGTTGACTTCTGCACAATAATCGCATCGCCGGACACCTTCACCACTTTAGCCAAAAAGTCCGCTGTCCGATCCGGCTGATTCAAACCGGCGCCTTTAAAACCGCCAACAGCCGCTTGTCCGTTATTAGTCGGCTGCTGCTCGTCGTTTTGCGCGCCGCATCCCGTCAGCATCGCCGTCAGCAGCATCGCCGCGGCCATTAATTTCAAACTGGAACGATCCATAAGGTTAGGATTCCACCTCTCTATTTGTTCTCCGCTATTCACAATAGCACGCATAAATGAAGTCCATATGAAGAGAGGTGAACGGGTGGCGAGGACGATGAGTAATCGCTTGGTGGGAGATGAGAGTGAGAGTCGGGCTTCCCGACTCTCGCGCTCCGGCGCGGACAGAATTTGGTTAGTTTGGAGGCTGAGAGTCGGATTTTCCTACTCTCAGCTTCTTTTTCTTGCGGTTTTGCCGTTGAGAGTCGGATTTCCCGACTCTCAACCTCCGGCGCGGACAGGATTCGGTTAATTTAGTCGCTGAGAGTCTTATTTTGAGACTCTCAGCTTGTGTTTCAAGCGTTTTTGCTGCTGAGAGTTCAATATTCGAACTCTCAGCCCCCGGCATGCACGGAATTTGATTAGTTTGATCGCTGAGAGTCTTATTTTGAGACTCTCGGCTTCTGTTTCAAGCGTTTATGATATTGAGAGTTCGGTTTTTGAACTCTCAATATCGGGCATACACGGCTTAGTTTAGTTTGGTCGTCGAGAGTTGGGTTTCCCGACTCTCGTACAAAGTGGAATCGAGCGAATCCGGCGGGATTGAGGGACTGTTAGCGGCATATCCGCTTTCGAGCTTAAAAACGGGTTAGTTTGATCGCAATAAGCGGTATATCCGCTGTTGCTCAGAAAACCACGCGACGCTGGAGTGAATTTGGCGGGTATGCGCTACTTTAAGCGGCATATCCGCTTTCGAGCATAAATCATGCTGGTTGTTCGCAATTTAGTGACATATCCGCTTATGCGATATGAGGTAGTTGGGTTCGTGGGTTCGTGGATTAGCAAGTAGACAGGGTTGGATGAGTGGCCGGGGGCGCGGGGCTGAACGGTTTATAGGGGCGGTTAGCAGGGTTGTGGGGGTTCGCGAGGTTCACAGGGTTCGCGGGGGGGTTTGTGGGGGTTCGCAGGGGTTCGCAGGGGTTCGCTGGGTTCGCTGGGTTTGCGGGGGTTGCACGGTTTGCGCATAACCAAGGGTTCGCGGCTTGCAACGCTCGAAATTCAAACGAGCTAAAACAAAAACAAAAAGCCGGACAGGATCGCCCCTGTCCGGCTACTTTTTAGATGGAGATAACCGAGTATTCCGGTCTAGCTTTATTGAAGTTTGGATTCTCGCCGCATACCATGAGGCCCATGCCCCAGTTGATATGCTCTTGTTTGGATGGGAAGTCGGTTGCGCTGCGGTACTGGAACAGCACGTTGCGGCGAGTGCGCTCGCTGCGGTTTGCCGGTGAGCCGTGGATGGTCAAGTAGTTGAAGAACAGCACATCGCCTGCTTCTGCTACACATGGCACACCATCGGATACCGGATATTCCTTCGCGTTCAGGTAATGTCTGCCCATATGCGGCAGCTCGCCCCATTTGTGCGAACCTGGCATAACGTGCAAGCAGCCGTTTTCCAAGTCTGCATCGTCGAGATGAACGCTTGCAGCCAGCATCGTATGCTGCTCATGCGGGAAGTACGGGTGATCCTGGTGCATAGGGAACGCGGCACCGTTTTCCGGCGGCTTCACCAGCATTTTGGAATGGTGCAGTTGAACGTTTGGTCCAATAATTTGCGACAGCACATCCGTCATGTTCGGGTGCGACAAAGCGCGAAGGAAGGAAGCATCATGGTAATGCACATCATGGAACCCTTTCAGAACGAGCTTCTTCAATTCTTCTGCCGGCAGGAAGTCACCTTGCCATTGTGCATTGTGATCCATATTCGCTCTTGCTGCGCGATCGATAATACCGTCCACCGCTTTACGCATCTGTACGATTTCTTCTTTGTTGAATACGCCTTTCACAAGCAAGTAACCATTTTCTTTGTAAAATTCTACATCCTGAGCTGTAATCATGCTACAATCCCCCTAAGAGTGTATTCGCTTTCCTATGACCTTATTGTAGTAGAATCAAGGGGTTTCGGTCTTTAGCCGTTGAAGCCAGCTTTTTGTCTTTTCACGCCATTCCAATATCAATCTGCACGGAGGTGCCTGTTTGTCATGTATCTGTGGGAAGAAAGCGACACTTGGCTGAATCAATACGCCTTGCGGCTTAAAACAGCCGATGCGGTATTTACCGTTCATTACTGGGGCGTGCACGAGCGCCACACTTCCAATTTTCTGCATAAGCATTCCTTCTTCGAAATTTGCTATGTACTTGGCGGTAAAGGCTCCTATCTCGACGATGGCATCACCTACCCTTTGCAAAAGGGGACGATGTTCTGCTCACGCCCCGGCATCACGCACTTCATCCAAGGGGAGCCGGAGAACAGCCTGCTCTTCGTCGCCTTCGAGCTCGACGAGAAAGGAAGCTCTGATGCGATACGCGGCGCCTTCCAAGCGCTGGCGGAAACGGAAACCTGCGTCGTCCAAAACACCGACGATATGCCTGCCGCCGAGCTGTGGCGGTCGCTGCTGAGACGCCCCGGAGATTCGCCCTCTTTGCCGGATTCCGTGCTCCCTCAGCTAGCAGCGTCGCTTCTGCTTGCCTTCCCCGGCGTGTTCTGCAAGCCGTTGATGCAGCCGAGCAATATGCCGGCGATGCCGCGCCGGAGCTGGGCTGCACTGCTGAAGCAAGCGAAGCTCTTCATCACGGATAATTTAAACGATGATGAGCTGTCGCTCGACAAGGTCGCAGCCCAGATCAATCTATCGCCGCGCCACCTGTCCCGCCTATTCTCTTCCGGTGTCAATGAATCCTACACCAATTACGTCCGCCAACAACGCGTTCGCAGGGCGGCCGAGCTGTTACGATACTCGGAGCTTACAATTAAGGAAATCGCTGAGCGCACCGGCTTCGGCTCCGTCCATTACTTCACGCGCACCTTCCACTCGCTCATGCATGTCACACCGGCCAAATTCCGCGATGACTCGCGCTCCCATGACTAAAGAAGGCTAGCCGAACTCAATCGTCCGGCTAGCCTCAACTCTACTACCATCGCCCCCTAAGGCCAGCGATGTTTATCTTTATAATCCTTCGGCGTCACGCCGACCATTTTCTTAAACAGTTTATTGAAGTAAACCGGGTCGCTATAGCCGACCAGATGCGAAATCTCGTAATTCTTCAAATGCGGATGATCGGCCAGAAACTGCTTCGCCTTCTCAATTCGGAGCTGAATCAAGTAGTCCGTAATCGTCATCGACGTCTTGTGCTTGAACAGCCTGCTAATGTAGCTCGCGTTCATGCCAACACTGTCAGCCAGCCGCTCCAGCTCGAAGTTCTTATCATATTCCCGATCCAGAATATCCTTCATCTGTTCAATAATATAATGGTCGCTTTCCAGCTGCGCACCGTCTTCCACCGAAGCCTCGCTGACAGCGCTCTTCTCCAAGCGGATTTTGCCGAGCAAGTCGAACAATGCACTCTTATCCACCGGCTTCAGCAAGTAGTCTCTAACCCCAAACCGCAGCGCAGACCGCGCATATTCAAAATCGCTGAAGCCACTCAGAATAATGATGGTGATGTTCTTATATTTCTCCCGCACAAGCTCGCTCAGCTTCAGCCCGTCCATCATCGGCATCTTAATATCCGTAATGAGCACATCCGGCTCTTGGCTCTCATGCCCCAGCAGGAAATTCCATGCCTCCTGACCGTTGCTGAAGGAACCGATCACATCATGCGTTTCATCGCTCTTCGAAATGATTTTCTCGAGGCCAAGACGGATGAACTGCTCGTCGTCCACGATCATGATTTTCATGTCTTTTCCTCACCGCCCAAGCGAAAGTAGCCTTATTTTACCGCACCGCTCGTCACGCCGGCAAAAATATATTTCTGCAGGAACAAGTAAAGCAGCGAAGTCGGAATCATGATGATGATGATAGCCGCCGAGATGCTCTGCCAATCTCCGCTATTTACGCCGAAGAATCGCATTAACGAGGTCGATACAACGACCAGCTCAGGCGTCGGCATATATAAGAATGGCGTGTATATATCGTTATAAATGCTGATCGTCTTCAGAATCACGATCGTCGCCGTCGCAGGTGCCAGCAGCGGGAAAATAATCGTCGTATAGATTTTGAACAACGAAGCGCCTTCGATCATCGCACTCTCATCCAGCTCATACGGCACATTGCGAATGAACTGCAGATAGATGTAGATTTGCAAAATATCAGCGCCAATATAGATCAGCATCGGACCCATCAGGTTGTTCGTCAGATGCATCGATTGGATCGTCTTGAAGTTCACGACCTGCGTCGTAATCGAAGGAATGACCGTCGCCATCAGAAACAGACCGACGAGGAACCCTTTGAACTTGAACGTAAACCGCCCAACCGCGTAACAGAACGCCGAGCCGAGCACGATGTTCAGAATCAGCGTAACCGCAACAATAACCAGTGTATTGCCAAAAGCCTTCGTCATATTCGCCTGCTGGAACGCATGCACGAAATTGCCGAAATGGAAGAACGAATCCGGCAAGGACATCGTCGACTTCGTTTGGAACTCTTCCTTCGTCTTGAAGGCATTTACGATAATGACGTAAGGCGGGAATACGATCATGAAAGCCGCGAACAGCAGCGTCAAATATTTCACTGTCGATGCAATAGGATTCTGCGTGCGCATGTCTAGTCCCCTCCTTTGCTGAAGAGCAGACGCTGAATCGATAGGACAAGCACTACTATTAATAGAAGCACGACGCTCATCGCCGATGCCAAGCCGTAATTATTGAATTGGAACGCCGTTGCAATGATTTTGAACACATAGGTCTCGCTCGCGCCTGCCGGCCCGCCGTTCGTTAGCACAAACGGAAGGTCAAATACCTCAAGTGCTCCGGTGACGGTGAGGAAGAGGTTAAGCTCGATGATTTTATAAATATTAGGCAAGGTAATGAAGAGAAATTGCTTCCAAGAGTTCGCTCCGTCGATTTGAGCCGCTTCGTACAGATCCGATGGAATGGACTGCAGCGCCGCCAAATAGATGACCATGTTAAAGCCCATAAACCGCCAGAAGCCGATCGAAGCCAGCGTGTAGTTGACGAAGGATTCACTGCCGAGCCAGCTGGTTTCACCACTTAGGCCAATCGCAGCAAGCAGCGTATTAAGCGAGCCTTGCGTCGTGTCAAACACATAACCAAACAGGTATGCCACCGCAACGCCGTTTAGGATATATGGTAAAAAGAGCAGCAGTCTGAAGAAATATCGTCCCTTCAGCTTGCCGTTCAAGACGATTGCAAAGTAAATGGCTGCGATATTCTGCACGATCCCTACAGCGAAATAGGCAAAATTGTGCTTAAACACGCCGAAGATATCGGGGTCGGTGAAAACTTCCTTGTAATTGTCCCAGCCGATCCATTCTTTATCCGGGCTCAGTCCGTCCCAGCTCGTGAAGCTAAGATGAAACAGCTCCAAGGTCGGATAATAGGAGAAGGTCAGCAGCAGCAGCAGCGGTATGATCGTGAAGGAGGTAATGATAATGATGCGCTGTTTCTTAAAGGATAGGTTGCTTAGCATGATGCGATCATTCCTTTCTGCATTTCACCTTGTGGAGGGAAGCCCTCCCCTCGAACCCGAGAGAGCCGTTCCACCTTGGTAAAATCGCCCTAGCTTATCGATTATTTCACGATTTGTTTCTTCGCTTTCGCCCACTCTGCGTTCACTTTATCCAGTACAGCCTGCGGGTTTTTGGAGAGAACGAACTCTTGAAGAATGGCATCTTGATCGATTTGCGCTTTATTCAGAATTTGCGTCGCTACGTCGTCACCGGCTACAGCTTCAAAATAAGTCGGGTTGTACGTGTTGAATTCTGCCAGCTGCGCAAGCTTCGGTTGTTTGTCCTTCAAAGTCGGAATGAAGCCTGCGAATTCATCGTAGCCGGACTCCTCGATCATCCATTGCACGAACGCTTTGGCTGCTTCCACGTTGCCGTCTTTATTGACGCCATAGAACCAATCCGGGTTAAGCGGTGCTTTTGCTTGACCGGAGTTGTCGGCAGGGAATGGGAAGAACCCTACATCAGACGCCGGTGCGCCGGCATCGATCACTTGGTTAATCACCCAGTTACCCAGCAGGTACATGGCAAAGTTGCCTTGGGCTACATCCTTCTTGGACTGCTCCCAGTTCGTGGAGTTCACGTCCTTCTCCAGGAATCCTTTCTCTTTCAGCTCGCGGATGATGCTCCACGATTTGCCGTAAACGTTGTCCATTGTGAATGGCGTATCCGTGTCTTTACGTTTGTTCTGGTGATCTGCAGCTCCGCCGATAATGGTCGGTACATCGCCGGACCAAGCGCCAAGCGGCCATTTATCCTTGAAGTTCGATGCGAGCGGCACGATGCCGGCATCCTTCAGCTTTTGGCAGGCTGCCAGGAATTCATCGTATGTTTTCGGAATGGCCGTAACGCCTGCTTTCTCAAAAGCTTTCTTGTTGTACACAATCCCCACCGTGCTGTTGCCGGAGGAAATCCCGTATGATTTGCCTTCGAAGGATTTGAAGTCTTTGAAGTAGATGTCGCCGGAGAACTTGATATCATCCAGCGGTGCAAAATATTTCGGATAATCGGAGTTTGGAATCAATCCGCCGAGCAGCACTACATCCGGGTAAGTACCGGAAGCGATGCGGATTTTCTCGTTTTTCTCATAGTCGGTAATGGCTTCGAATTGCAGGTCTACGCCAGGGTACTTCGCTTCGAACCGTTTCTCGTAATCGTTGTACTCCTTGTCTACCATATCTGTACGGTTCGTTAGGAACACGACTTTACCGCTCAGCTCTTTCGTTTCTCCGCCTTCGTTCGTCGCTGCCGCATTGTCCGTGATTGCATCGTTTGTAGCCGCCGCGTTATTCGTAGTGTCTGCGTTTGCCGTGTCCGCTGCCGCATTCGCGTTCGTGTTTGCGCTTTCATTATTGCTGCCGCAAGCAGCCAGTGAGGTGACGAGAAGAAGTGAAATCATCGTGTACGAGATCGTTTTTTTCATTTGTTGTTCCCCCTGTTTCGATTATGATATCGCTTACATGTGTAACTATAAGCCAATCGCGAAGGGGGTAAAATGGTTTCAATTGTGATTTGTAGTCTTCAATTGACTTTATGGTTTGCGCCCATAAATGGCTATTGACTGCACTCCCCCGCATTTGTTTTACTGGAGCAATGAAGCAGGAACGATCATCCTGCGTAATGAGATGGGGGCTGAGACGGCGTGCAGAAATCGACGAACTACTATGGTGGCATGACTTGGGGCTGGACCGGAATTAGAGGAACATGGAAGACTGAGCAGGCGGAACGCTCGATGGAGCTGATGCAAGAAGGGCTGGCCGTCAACTGGACGGCAATCACTTTCGCGGCGCTGCAGGCACATCCGCAGGCAACGGAAATTAAGTATGGGGATGCGCCTACCGTGACGGATGAAGAAGTTCGCTGGGCCATCGAGAAAGCAAAATCGCTTGGTCTGCAAGTCTGCCTGAAGCCGGTCGTCAATTGCGCGAACGGCACTTGGCGCGCACATATTAACTTCTTCGATGTGGATGTCCCATGCGAGCCGAAGTGGTCGGAGTGGTTCGCTTCGTATACCCGTTTCATGCTCCATTACGCGCAGATCGCAGAAGAAACCGGCTGCGAGATGCTCTGCGTCGGATGCGAAATGGTGCAAACGGATCGGCGGGCTGCGGAGTGGCGCGCATTGATAGCGGAGGTAAGACGTGTCTACTCCGGCGTCATTACGTACAACTGCGACAAATACCAAGAGAATCAAGTGAGCTGGTGGGATGCGGTGGATGTTATTTCGTCCAGCGGCTACTATCCGATCGACACTTGGGAGGAGCAGCTTGATCGGATCGAAGGTGTCGTGAAGAAGCACGGCAAGCCGTTTATGTTCATGGAAGCAGGCTGTCCAAGCCGCGAAGGCTCGCAGCATCTGCCGAACGATTGGGGCTTGCCGGGCGAAGCAAGCGAGGATGTTCAAGCGTGCTATTACGAAGCTATGTTCAGCCACTGCGGCAAGCGGGACTGGGTCGAGGGCTTCATGCTATGGGATTGGCCGGCTAAGCTGTACATGCCGGAGGACGCAGCGGCTAATAAGGACTACTGTATGTACGGCAAGAAGGCCGAGGCTATCGTCCGGGACTACTATAGTGCGAAGACGGCTATATTTAGCTGATGTGAATGGGGGGCCACTTGTGGCTCCCTTTTGCTTCATGAGTCTAGTGGTGATTGGCGATGCCACAGCGGCGATTTCACGCTAACGAACCGTACAGGTCTTATTTCATTAAAATAACCGGTTTTGAAATTTTAACGAACCATACGGGCCTTATTGGGCGGCAAATCCCCCATTATTACTCCGATTCCTCGCAATAAGACCTCCACGGTTCGTTAGATCCGAAAACCTGCTATTTTCGCCCGAATAAGGCCCCTACGATTCGTTAGAGGATAACCACAGCAACGGAGCAGCCTTACTTAAGCATAGCAATCTCGTTTCTAAGTCAGTGCCCCACCTTGCTAGTCGCCTACCGCGCCAACCAGTTGCTCTCACTCATCCCTTCTTGCAATACTGAACTATCTCTTCCCAGGTCACGGCGAGCCGCAGGATGTCTGTATCAACGAGCTCCGTCCCGATCTGGATTTCAATATATTCCAGCGCCGTAGCTGCTTTGATGGCATGTTTGGCCCCGGCAGCAATTTGCAGTACATCCCCGGTCTGAATAGGCGTACTTACGCCTTCCAAGATGAACTCTCCATGACCGGAAATAATCGTCCAGATCTCTTGCCGCTTCTGATGCGAATGATAGCTTGTATGTTTCCCGGGCAGCAACTCTACTTTCTTCGTTAACGTTTCCAGCAGACTGCCGTCCTTCTTCGACTGATCCAATACGCGATAGGTTCCCCATCTTTTCTCCCCGTACATCGGCTGCTGCCGGCTGCTCCGCAGCTTCTTAATTTGGTTGGATTTGTCCTTATTGGCGACGAGAATCCCATCTGCGCTGGCGGCTACGATAATATTCGAAACACCCACAACATGAATCGGATAGGTAAGCTCGTTGACCAAATGCGTATGCTCGCAATCGCTGGAGATCTCCCCCAGACCAAGTACACTGCTTCCAAAATAGTTCGGCAGCACGCTCCAATCACCTAAGTCCTTCCACATGTTCCCGTATTGGAGGGCGACGACCGGCTGCGTTTTCTCCACGATCTCGACATCGAAGCTCGCTTCGGGCAGTTGCTCGTAGCAGCCCAGCAGCTCGTCGTAATCGATCGGCAAGCCTCTGCTCTGCAGACTGGAAAGCATAAATGACAATGGAAAAGCGAACACGCCGCAGTTCCACATGGCATGGCTGCTGATGAGGCGCAGCGCGTTCTCTTCATCCGGTTTCTCCACGAAATGGGCGACTTCCAAGTAGTCCTTCTGCGTTGACTCTTGCTGCGGCACAGGCACAATGTAGCCGAATTGGCTGGAGGGATGATTCGGAGTTGTTCCAAGCAGAGCCAGCTCCGAACCCGACTGCTTGAGGATCTCAGGAAACCGGCTCAGCAAGTGGAAGAAATCCGACTCGGCAAATAAATCCGCCGGTATTACGCAGATCGTTTCATCCGGAGCCGCCTGCTGCTTGGCATGCAAATAACTCACGGCTAAAGCAACTGCCGTGAAGGTGCCCCTCCGATGAGGCTCAGCGATGAATGGGACTTCATCACCGATATGATTATTCATAATTTCCGCTTGGCTCTGATGCGCGACAATCGAGGTTTGAGGAAGTAAACCCGCTTCCTCCAATTGCCGGCAAATTCGCTGAATCATCGATTCCATGCCGCCATCCTTCGAGGGCAGAAGCTTTAGAAATATTTTCGAACGAATCTCATTCGATAACGGCCAGAGTCTTTTACCGGAACCGCCGCCAAGCAGAACAATCCGCACGTCTATTCCTCCCCCTCGAATTAGTAGAAGCCGCGATCATTTTCTTTTCTTCCGGATAACCTGTTCAACCACTCTCTTCATCGTACGGCCTGCACGATCCCAAGATTGCTTAAGCACATCCTGCCGCGCACGCCGCCCTTTCTTCTTACATAGTCCAGGATGACGGTACGCTGCTCTCATCTGTCTTCTCAAGCTGCCGATATCGACTTCCGCCCAGCTCTGCCCCTTCCCCGCAAACAGCTTACGAAACGAACGGGCTATGGATGACTTCCGATTCATGCTGCTGGTCGGATGCCGCAGTTTATAAGTAATGAAATAGGAGTTCCCTCTGGTTAAGAAGTCCATATGTCCGCCCCAGCCGGTTGCGATTACGGGAATACCGCTGGCTAATGCTTCTAAGAACGGCAAACCGACACCTTCTCCTCGGGTAGGAAGCACAAAAGCATCACCGCGCGTATAAATCCCTCTCAGTTTCATCGGGCTCAGATGCCTCGCTATGAGCTTAACCGGTGCTGTTTTCTTGCGGATGCCAAGCCTTTTTTTGTAGGTTTGTATACGGCCCCGGATCCATCTCTCGTTCTCATAGCGTGCATAACCGTTTGTTTTGATGATTAGCAGTACTTTGTCTGCGGAGGAGAACTCCTCCCAATAAGCCCTCAACAGTGCCTCTGGATTTTTACGATGCTGAAAGCCGAATACGGAAACAAATACAAATGTCCCTTTTGCGTTTGGCAGGGGCAGCTTCTTATTCCCCGGATTGAATATTCGAGCATTCACGCCATGAGGAACAATGAATATAGGCACCTTCACGCCACTAGCAATTAAAGCCCGCTTGTTCTGGAGCGAAGGGACGCACACCGCATCGGCTTTATTAAGAGGCGCCCGCCATTGAACAGGGATACGAGTCGTCTCCCAGACTGTATTCATGATAATTACGTTGTAATTCTTTCTTTCCTTCTTCACGTGAAGTGAATTCGGGGCGTGATGATAGATGAGGACTCTGGGGCGTTTGCGCGATCCCTTCCTCGCTGTCCCAACGGAGACAGAAACCCCTTGCCGTCTCAATGCTCGAATATACTCTCTGCTTGCAATCCCTAGACCCGAAGCTCTCTTTACAGGTCCTTTCCAAATGACCTGATAAGGAGTCATCTTCGCTTCCCGGCTGCTTTCCTCGAATAGCCTTTCCGTTTATGAAAAGAGAGCGAGCGATAGCTCTTTGCCAGCCTCTTCATTTGTTTAGGTGTCATTCGCGCAATACTCGTCGATAAACTCTTGTTCAGCGCCTTCCTGCGAGCAATCCCGCCCGGGTTCTGAGCATACAGGAAGTTGCCGTAGGTTTCGAATTCAGAGAAGGCAAACTGTTTTGTTTTGTCCATCTTCCGGAGTATCGCCGAGTACCAGCTCATCCCGTGTTTCGCTGCAATGGTCCGTTTCAATTGCCGCAGCTTTGTTTTCTCAAACAGCATATAGTGGGCAACGAAGGAAGTCGGTGAAGCAGCACGCTTTCCCATAAGCTTGCGATAGGTTCGGAAATATTCAGGCTGACTCCAACTGCGGGTATAGAACAGTGTCTTCTTGCCCGTTCGGAACACATGAGGCCGGATTAAGATGGTGTCTGCGTCGATAACCAGGAAGTACTTCGAGGTACATAATCTGTCCCCGCCCATTTTCAATAATTGCTGAAACATCCATCCTGACCGTTCCCACTTCTTGGAGCGATAGTTGATGTTTCGTTTCGTGATCGGGAGGACCGTATTCTCGTTGACGAACGTGCATCTCTTGCGTTTGCACAGATTCCGCATTCGTTCCCGGTTCGGAGCTACGATCATAAAGCGGCCAATGGGATGCTTTACCTGTTTACGCACAGCATCAATCACGTAGGGCAGCGTCGATAAATCCTTCTCGATTGCCGGGATCAGGACATCTATTCGGGCGTTGCTAGCTCTGCTCTTGATAGGGGCTGACATCGCTTCATCTCCATTTAGCAAGTAATGAGATCATGATATGCTCGCAGGGGATAAAAGGACTAGGCACCCCCATGACAGCCATCCCCTCCAGACAATAAAAAAACTGACCAAGGGAGTTTGCGCTCCATCATTGGTCAGTTCGTTGTAGGGTTAGATCGAGAATCCGTTGCGATCGCCATCCGGCGGCCGCCTCGCAAGTACGCGATTTAATATGGTGTTCTCATAGTGGGTAAACCCACTGTCCTTCTCGCGCGGGCGTGCCAAGGCAATGGGGACATCCTGTGCAATGGTGCCGTTCTCCACCAGTACCACTCGATCGGCGAGAGCGACGGCCTCACTGACGTCATGGGTTACGAGAACGGCCGTGAACCGTCTCTCCCTCCACAGCCGCTCGATCAGCTGCTGCATCTCGATTCGAGTGAGCGCATCGAGCGCGCCAAGCGGTTCATCAAGCAGCAGCAGACTCGGATCTCCGACGAGCGCTCTAGCCAGCGAAACGCGCTGCTTTTGACCACCTGAAAGCACAGACGGCCACTCTTTCGCACGATCAGCGAGTCCAACGAGTTCAAGCGCATCCATCGCTTTGCGGCGATCGCCGCCCGGCACGCCAATCCGAACGTTATCGAGCACAGATTTCCAAGGCAGCAGCCTTGCGTCTTGGAACATTACGCGCACATCCGATCGGAGTCCGGAAGAGGCTGTTCCTGTACCGCCGAACGTGACCGATCCTTGCGATGCGACTTCCAAGCCGCCGAGCAGCCGCAGCAGCGTGCTCTTGCCACAGCCGCTTCTGCCCACAACGGCCAAGAATTGCCCGGATGGAATGGACAATACCAATTCTCTCAGAACGGCGAGATCGCCGAAGTGAACGCTCGCGCCACGGACGTCCACCTGAAGTCCACGATTCGCCTCGTGTACAATCAGCGGCGTCTTCGCTTCGGGTTCCTCGCTTATTTTCCTGGACGGAAGTGCGAATGCCATTTCAGCCAACTCCTCTCCATAAGCTTTGCCATCCAATCCGACAGCTTGCCTAGCAAAGCGTAGATGACGATGCTGAGCACGACGACATCCATCTGGAAAAATTCACGGGCATTCATGGCCATATAGCCAATGCCACTGTTCGAGGATATCGTTTCGGATACGATCAGCGTAATCCACATAATGCCGAGCGCGAATCGCAGCCCCACTAAGATAGACGGAAGCGCGCCCGGAAAAATAATCGTACGGAACAAGGAGTACCCTTTTAAACCATAGGTCCGCCCCATCTCGATTAAGCCGGGATCGATCGACCTTATGCCGTGGAGCGTATTCAGATAAATCGGAAAAGCCACTCCCAGTGCGACTAGAAAAATTTTACCTTGTTCGCCAATGCCAAACCAAGCGATGATCAGCGGAATAAGAGATAGATGCGGGATCGTGCGGATCATCTGGATACTGGAATCCGTAAGCTTTTCCGACAATGGAAGCAAGCCGTTCAGAATGGCCAGGACAAATCCGATGCCGCCGCCAATCGCAAAACCTATAAGTGCACGCCGTGTGCTGTCCCCAATATAAATGAACAAATCTCCGCTTCGCACGAGCTTAGCGCCTGCTTCAAGTACGGATAGCGGTGTCGGCAAGATGCGGGAGGATATCCAGCCCACGCTGCCTAGCCACTGCCACAGCACCACGACCAGGATCGGAATGACCCATTCAAGTCCTACGGATAGCGTTCTGGTTTTCCACTTGTTATCTGCTGGACTCTTCATTTGCTTCCCCTCCTAGCTAACCGGCGCTCGTTCCGACGGCTTGATCGAGTTCGCGATAAGCTCGCCGAACGGACTGGTCGAAGACGGGCCTTGCACCGTTGCCGCCCGGTTCAAGGGTAGCAGTGGGAATACCAGGTCAGCGAACTGGTACGCTTCTTCCAGATGCGGGTAACCCGACAGAATGAATGTATCAATACCGAGATTTGCATACTCCTGCATGAGCGCGGCCACTTCAGCGGGATTGCCTACTAGTGCTGTACCCGCTCCGCCTCGGACAAGACCAACACCTGCCCACAGGTTCGGATAAATTTCAAGATGGCTTCGATCTCCGCCATGAAGGCGCGTCATCCGCTGCTGCCCTTCCGAATCATAACGGGCAAACACCTTCTTGGCAGCTGCAATCGCTTCTTCGTCAACCTTGCTGATGAGGCGATCGGCTTCCTTCCAAGCTTCTTCAGACGTTTCACGAACGATGACATGAAGGCGAATGCCAAAACGAACCTCGCGGCCACGCTCAGCTGCCAACTTACGAACACGATCCAGCTTCTCAGCTACTTCTTGCGGGGGCTCGCCCCACGTCAGGTAGACATCGATATGGTCAGCTGCCACTTCCTGCGCAGCCGGTGATGATCCGCCGAAATAGAGCGGTGGATAAGGCTTTTGGACCGGAGGGTAGAGCACTTTGCCGCCTTCCACCTTAAGGTGGGTTCCTTCGTAATCGACCGTCTCTCCCGCAAGCTCCCTACGCCACACCTCAAGAAACTCCGATGTCAGATCGTAGCGTTCATCATGTCCGAGGAACAAACCGTCTGCCGCCAGCTCTACCGGGTCTCCCCCAGTGACGACATTGACGAGCAGTCTTCCTCCTGAAAGCCGATCGAAAGTAGCAGCCATTCTGGCCGATAAGGTCGGTGACATCAAGCCCGGTCTCAAGGCGACGAGAAACTTAAGTTTCTCCGTAGCCGAAATGAGCGAAGAAGCCACTACCCATGCATCCTCGCATGAGCTCCCTGTCGGCAGCAGCACACCGCCGTAGCCAAGTCGATCCGCTGCTTGCGCGATTTGCCTCATATACGTTGCATCAACGGCGCGCGCTCCTTCAGCAGAACCCAGATAACGCCCATCTCCATGTGTCGGAATAAACCAGAATACTTCCATTTCAATCACCCTTTCATCTACATTCAAATGTTCGATTATTTCAGTGTGGCATCCTTAACATTAATTTCTTTCGGGATCAGCTGCAGGTTGAAGAATGTATCGGCAATCTTCTGCTGCGCTTCGATAATGGCATCGTCGATCGGCGATATGCCATAATCTCTACGGCCAGATGCGAGCTCAAGCGATGGAATGTCGATGCCGAGCTGCGGCGATAGGAGTGCTGCCACTTCCTTCTGATTGGCTTTGGACCACTCGTCAACCTTGTTCAACTCGTCGATGAACGAATCGATCGCCGGTTTATTCGCTTCCGCGAACGAACGCGAAGCCAGATAGAATTCGATATTCGATACAAGACCCTCTCCATCTGTCAGAAGCTTCGCCCCGGTAGCCGTCTGAGCAGCAGCCAGGAACGGATCCCAGATGACCCAGGCATCTACGCTTCCATTCTCGAAAGCAACCCTAGCATCGCCGGGCTTCAAGAAGACCGTCGTAATATCCTTGTAGTCGACGCCAGCTTTCTCAAGTGCTTTAACTAGCAGATAGTGAACATTGGAGCCTTTGTTCAGGGCGATTTTCTTCCCTTTCAGGTCAGCAAGTGTAGCAATCTTGGAATCCTTGGGTACGATAATGCCCTCGCTCTTCGGGCTCACAGGTTCATGCGATAGATAGACGAGCGGCGTGTCAGCTGCCTGCGCGAAGATCGGCGGCGCTTCTCCGGTATGCCCGATGTCGATGCTGCCCACGTTGAGTGCTTCAAGCAATTGCGGTCCGCCCGGGAACTCCGTCCACGTCACTTTATAGCCTTCAGACTCAAATCGTTTCTCGAGCGTCCCTTTAGCTTTGAGAATATTAACCGTGCCGTATTTCTGATAGCCGATCCGAATTTCTTTGGAGGCTTTGGGGGCATCCGTTGTGGTCTCGGTGGACGCCGTCGTGGATTTGTTCCCTTCCGCAGCCCCGTTGGAATTGTTGTTGCCGCAAGCAGATAGGATAAGGACGAAGCTTAGAAGTGAGATCGTTAGCAGAGTGATGGCTCGAAACGATTTAGCGGTAGTTGTCATCTTTCAAAACCCCTTTTTTCTTGGATTCCAAACGAAAAACCGGAGGTTTCCCAATCCAATCTCCAAGAAGGAGTATCGGTCGGGAAACCTCCGGTTGTCCGGTAGGCTTCTTACTATTTGTTGTTGGTTTTATAATAAACACATTAATCCGATAAGTCAACTATGAATTGTGGATGGGGCAAGCCTTTTTTTGAAAAATCAGGATGATTGCAGGGGCAGGATCGTTGAAGGAGCAGGATCTAAAAAAATGGCCTGCGCCAGAATCTTAATCTTGGCAAATCGAATCTTGCGTGTCACAACGATGCTGCGAATTCTCATTCCTAATTCAGCGTTCCGCAACTCACATCCCGTGTGCCGCGAAAAGCTAACGAACCACAGAGGCCTTATATGTCCGGATTTCTCGCCTCCGAGAATCTAACGAACGGTAAAGGCCTTATTATGGCAAAACCGGCTCCAATTCACCCGTAATCCGCCGAATAGGACCTCCACGATTCGTTAGAATATTTCGAGCGCTATTTCGGGGCAAATAAGCCCCGTATGGTTCGTTAGAGTTTTCCACGAAAAGCTAACGAACCACAGAGGCCTTATATGTCCGGATTTCTCGCCTCCGAGAATCTAACGAACGATAGAGGCCTTATTATGGCAAAACCGGCTCCAATTCACCCGTAATCCGCCGAATAGGACCTCCACGATTCGTTAGAATATTTCGGGCGCTATTTCGGGGCAAATAAGCCCCGTACGGTTCGTTAGAGCATTTCGCAACTCGCGTCACGCGTGCGGAGTCGCTCAAATTGATCCTATACAGCAAGAAACCGAGCGCGTCTTCCACGCGTCTCGGTTCTCGCTTTTCCCGCTCTGCTCCTGCTACTCTCTCTACAAAAAATCAAACATGCACCAGCCGCAAACTAATCAGCTGGAACGTTTCCGTGCCGCCGTGATTGCTCAGCGCGGTCAGTCTGATATGCGTCGCCCCGCTGACCGGCTTGAAGGCAATCATCTGCATGCCGCGCTGATTGCGCAGCTCGCCGGATGCAATCGGTTCGCCCCAGTTTACGCCATCCCGGCTAACGTGGAGCTCATAACCCTTGAGCCGTTCGCCAATCGGAGCCGCGTAGCCCCCTTCAAGGACAGCACCGGTCTCGGGCTGCGTAATACAAAGCCCCATCCATTCGTATTCAGCCTCACCTGAAGTCACATGCAAGGTCAACGATTGCGGCCATGCCCGCATTGCCGGCCCCCTGAAGTAGGATTGATAGTTATCATTCAGCACATTAACAGCCGAGGCATACGGAAGCTCCGAGCTGGCCTTCGCATCAAGAAGCGCTGTTGGGACAAGGCGAACATGAGGGGCTGTCGACACTTTGATCACCAGATCTCCCTCAAGATGCACTGTTTCCCATGATGGAACGTCAATCATCAGATATCCATTCTTTTGCTCAAACGACAGCAGCTCCCCTGTTCTCAAATCTTCGGCTGCAAGCACATCATAGCCCGCATCATGCAAGGCCAGAACCTCACCTCTAGGCGGGGTAAGGACATGCAGATAATGCGTTTCCCCTCCGGGAACGACCGTTGTCACCCCATACGCGCCATCATTCCAATGCCCAGGCGGGAATCCGCCTTGATCATAGCCGCCTCCAACCGTACCGTAGATCGACGCCTCAGCCCAAGTCATGAAACGGTCAAAATGATCCGTGAAGCTGTCCAGCACCTCCGGAAATTCCCCGCCAATCTTCGGACCGTAGCCGAGATGCGCATTCCATGACGTACCTGCAACCGTAACGATCTTCTTCACAAGCGTTGCATTGTCCGGAACATTCGCATAGTTCTCCTCGAAGCCGCCCCAAGACGCGTTCCCTTCCCCCAAGTACCACCAATCCCATTTGGCCTTGAAGGCAAACTCCTTATCCCCCGGTCCAACCCATGTGCCGCTTGCCCAATCATAGTCCGGGTGGCATACCTTGCCGAAATCCTCCAGCGCCATGGCATCCTCATCCTCAACTGGCCCTTTGCTGAAATCATTGTTGATGAGAATGATGTCCTCCCGCTTCCGATGGAGTCTGGCAAACACCTCCTGCGCTTCGATCTTGTCATGATAGCCGTCGAACCAGAAGCCGGCCACGCGCGGATAACGATCCAGTAACTCTTCCATAACCTCGATGCTGTAAGCCAAATAGCCGTCACGAGCCGTAATATCAACCGTTTCATCCTTCTTATAGGACTGATAAGCATCCTTATCCAACCATTCGATGCCGCCGTGAATGGCGTTCTTCGAATCTCGGTTAATATACACGATAATTCGGATGCCTTCGGCCTCAGCCGCATCCAGCATCTCCTGCAAATAGTCGCGCCCCGTGCTCTGGCTCCCCGCCACATCCGATTGCCATATTTTCAAATAACCCTGCTGACAGTGAAAGGTAGCCAGCGTTATATACTTGGCACGCAGCTTAACAGCCGTACTGACCCACCGCTGCGCGTTCCAACCCGCTTCTTCCACAGCCTGATCGAAGGCCTCAACCGTTTCATAAATATAGCGAAAATCCGGTCCGAACGGATCTGTCTTATGCTCTCCCGTGTGCATGCCCCAGTGCAAAAACAAGCCAATACGCGCATCGCGGTACCACTGCTGCAAACGCTGATCTTTCGTCAATGTATCCATTCCGATTCCCTTCTCTCCCTTTCATCAAACGGGGCACATCGCCGCGTCATGCTTAGCGATGTGCCCCATGTGCGGCTAATTATTGATTGACTGCTGCTTTCGTGTCATCCCAAGCCTTCACCCACCAAGTGTTGGAGGTTTCGACGCCGTTAGATTTCAGATCATCCAATGTTTTTTGTTTGATCGCATCAAAGTCAGCATCGGAATCCGCCATAATCGCTTTTGCAACGGCTTTGATCATCAATTCTTTCAGTTTGGCATCGATTCTCGCAATATCATCCGGTGTGCTGGGAAGCGCGGCAGGAATGCGAGTATCCATGTTTTGCTGGTTGATCGACTTGCCGGCTTCCACGTTCTTGAGGAAGATTTCCGCCGGGAAGGATACGCCGTAATGATCGCTGAAATCCTTCGTAAGCGGATCAAGCAGACCGTTAAACGATTTCGCAGAGCTGAACAAATCCACTTCCGTCTTATCTTCCGGATTGATAACAAAGTTGCCCAACCCGTTATAAATCCCGGTTTGCGCGGCACGAACGCCCGTGTTTCTGAACGCATCGCCGTTCTCGATCTTCGCTTTGTTCATCGCATCGCTGATCGTCGGAACGCCTGATACCAAATCCCAATCCGTTCCTTTGACACCGCTGTAAGCCAGGCGCGAGCCTTCATAGGACCACAGATAGTTCAGCAGATCCATCGCGCGGTCCGGATGTTTGGAGTTCTTCGTTATACCGAGCGACTTGTCGAACCAACCCAATTGGTTGGCGCCATTCCATTGATGACCCCATTCCAGCGGGATTGTAGCATAGCCGACTGCGTTTGCATTGTTCTTGCCGTTGAAACCGCCGTTAAACCAGCTCGCAGGAGAGTAGAGAATCGAGCCGTTTGCCATTTTGGCGCTGAAGTCGCCGGATTGCATCGTTAAGGAGTCCGGATCAAGCAGCCCCATTTTTCTGGCTTTGTAGTAGAAGTTTACCGTTTTCCAAAGTGGTCCTTCTGTATCTGTAAAGTTGTTGACGAGCTCATTCGTATCGGATTTCACGACGTAGCCGTTATTGCCCCAATCGGCGTACCCGTACAAAATCGCCATTGGCATGTAGTAGCTCCACAATCCCCAGTCGTTCCACGCTGCCACACCGTAGGTTTTGTAGCCTTCCGGCGTCTTCGGATGCTTATCCTGCATTTGTTTAAGAATGTTAAGCAGTTCATCTTCACTTGTAATCGCAGGATAGCCCAGCTCTTTATAATAGTCCCATCTCGTAACCACGCCAAGGCTGGCTTCAAAACCCATCATATCGGGCCCGGAGTTGACCGGCATGAAGTACAGCTTGTTAGAGCCGTTACTGCGGAACTTTCTCATGAAATCTACGACTTCAGGTACGTTATTTAGCATATTTTGACCTTTTGTTTCGATCATGTCATCCATGGCAATAACTTGCCCGCCCTCGATAACACGCGCTTGATCCTCAGGCTTGAGCATGATGATGTCCGGGAGATCTCCCGAAGCAAGCAGCACCTTAATTTTCTCGTCTTCGGCGACTACCCACTCCACTGTGATGCCCAGTTTCTTCTGAATCTCTTTGCCGACTTCTGTTTCAGCAAACGGAACCGCAGGCGCTTGGTTGACCAGCATCGTAATCGTAACCGGCTCCGGCGCAGCCGCTTCCTTCGGCTCTTCCTTCGAATCTGAATTGGTTGTTCCCGCATTCGTCGAATCTGCAGTGTTCGAATTGGCATTGTTTGACCCCGAGCATGCAGCCGCTGAGAACAAGAACAACAAAGCGAGCATTGCCATCAAAGTACCCCTGATACCCTTTCTTCTCCTCACTTCGTTTCCTCCTAATTCAATATTGATTATCAGTACGCATCGTACCGGGTAATCCGTCCTTAGTCCTGCCTAGCCTTTAGCCTTTAATAGCGCCCATCATTATGCCTTTCACAAAATACCGCTGCATAAACGGATACACACAAAGTATCGGCAATGTGACCACCATCGTTATCGTCATGCGAACCGTTTGAGGCGTCATATAGACCGCGTTTGCACCGCCTCTATTAATCTCCATCCCGGATTGCCGCGATAGAGAGGATGCTTGAGTAATGTACTTATAGAGCTCATATTGCAGCGTCTGCAGGTGTTTATCGCTGACGAGGATGTAGTTATCGAACCAGTTGTTCCACTGATCGACTGCGGTAAATACTGCGATCGTAGCCAATATGGACGTGGAGATCGGCATAATGATTTTCCAATAAATCGTGAAGTAGCCGGCGCCGTCAATCTTAGCGGATTCCTCCAGCGACTTAGGCAGCTGTTCGATGTAGGTTTTGATCAGAATGATATAAAACACATTGATCGCACCAGGCACGATATAGAGCAGAAAGTTGTCATTGAGGTGCAGGTTCTTCATGAGCAAATACCAAGGAATCAGCCCCGCGTTGAAATAGAGCGTGATAACCAGAAATCGGTAGAAGAACTTCCGCATCGGGAACTGCTCGATCGTCATTAAGTAAGCAAACAGCGAGCACAGGAACGTAGTCAGGAGCGTGCCGAGAACAGTCCTTGAAACCGATATGAACGTTGCACTCAAGATGCCGTCAAACTCGAACACCTTGCTATAGGACACTAGCGTAAAACCTTTGGGAAACCAGGTGATCCCGGTCATCGCCTCTTGCGAGCCGCTGATGGAGTAGATGAAAATATAGTAGAACGGATAGATACACAGAAGCATAAACAGAGTGAGGATCGTATAATTCACAATTTGAAAGCCGATATTGGACATGCCCGATGATGATTTAATTGTGGTCAACGTTTTCATGCTCTCTCTCCTTGTTCCAAGCTATACAATTCCGTACCCTCTGATCCGTTTGGCTAGGCCGTTGGCAAAGAAGAGCAGGATAATACTGATGAAGGTCTTCGACATCCCGAGCGCCGTCGAGTACGAATAATCGGCATTCAATATGCCGGTCCGGTACAGGTACAGATCGAGCACCGTTATTTTGTCGGCCACCAGTCCGTTATAGAAGACCAGATATTGTTCCATCCCAACCGAGAGTAAATTGGACATGCCCAGAATCATCAATACGATAAATGTCGGTGCTACACCGGGTACCGTGATATGCCAGATTCTGCGGAACCGCCCTGCTCCATCCACATGTGCGGCATCGTACAGCTCTTGATCGATTCCGATAATGGCTGCCAAGTAGATAATCGTTCCCCAGCCGAGCGACTTCCAAATCCCCAGCATCGTTTGGAAGATCCAAACGGCGTCACCGTTACCGAGCAGATTGGTCGGCTCTTTAATCAGGTGCAGGTTCATCAGCAGCTCGTTGAGCAAACCATCATTGGAGAAGATCGAGAAGGCCAGCGAGAAAACGATAACCCAGCTTACAAAGTGAGGAAGCGTGATGATCGTCTGCACAATCCGCTGAAAGCTGGTATGCTTCACTTCAGATAGCAGAATTGCGAAGATGACCGGCAACGGACTTGTAAGGAGATTCAAGAAGTAGAACGCCAGCGTGTTCTTCAGCGCATTCAGCAGATCGTTTCCGCTTGTCGTGATCAGTTCGAAGAACTTCAATCCAACGAACGGTGTCTTCGCCAGCGGGATGCCCGGTTTGTAATCGAAGAAGGCCAATATCCAGCCGGCCAGCGGTATATATTGAAAGATGAGGACTAACAAAATGATCGGCAATCCAAGCAAAAACAGCTTCGTCCGGTCGGATAAAACCTTCTTCCTAAAGGAAGCCGCGTACGATACTCTGACCTCTGTTTTCATGTGTTGGTTCTCCTTACTCATTTGATAAATTAACTATACAAGGGCAGGAATCGAGCTTGAATAGCGGATTTAACGGATTTATGGTAATATTTGATCCGCATTGCGAGGCAGCCGCGAGGCATTGAACATTTTTACGATAAAATTGCATAATTGTTAGATCGCAATAGGAAAATGGACTGTCATGATCCCTTGTCATATTAAAAAAGATGGCAAGTGGGATTATCCCCGACGCCATCAGCTCACTCACAGCAAATATGATTCTATATCGATCATGGGGCTGAACGTTCGCATACCGCATGTATCTACCGCAGACTTCTTTCCGGGCAGCCCATTTCGTAAGTTTAAAAATTCTAACGAATCGTAGAGGACTTATTGCCCGGATTTCAGAGTTTCCGAGCTTCTAACGAATCGTAGAGGACTTATTTCGGAATAATCGGCTCCCAAATACCGAAAAGCCATTAAATAGGGCTCCTACGATTCGTTAGAATTTTTTCGGGGCTATTTTAATGCAAATAAGCTCTGTACGATTCGTTAGAGCATTCCCCCCTATGCATTAAAAAAACAGCGGTTCGGGAAGTATCCGGGCCGCTGTTTATAGGATTCGACTATCCTTCCATCCACTTTGGAAGTCTGATGATGACCTCTGTCCCTACTCCCTCGCTGCTGTCTAGCGTAATTCCGTACTTCTCGCCAAAGTTGAGCATGATCCTTCGGTTCACGTTACGCAGCCCGATCCCCGCAACCTTCTCTTTCTCTCGATTGAAAATCGGCTGATGCAGACCGTTCTTGATCCCGGCCAGCTTGTCCGGCGCAATCCCTATTCCATTGTCCGAAACATGGACGATCAGCTCATCTCTGACCTCTTCCATCTGAATGACGATATCGATTCGGCTGACCTGCTTGCTTAATCCATGCACAACCGAGTTCTCGATGATCGGCTGCAAAATAAACTTGATGATTCGATAATCCATCAGATGCTCCGGAATATCGAACCGATAGCTGATTTTGTTATTAAACCGCCAGTTCATGATTTTCATGTAATTCTCAAGGTAGCTCATTTCTTCTCTGACGGTGCACATCGGCTCATTGCTGCTGTAGAGCGGATGCAGAATGTTCCCTAAAGCAACGACGCTGTCGACGATATTGTCCGCTTTGTTAATCATCGCCATCCACTTGATCATATTCAGCGTGTTGTACAGAAAATGAGGATTGATCTGATTTTGCAGCGCTTCAATCTCCAGTTCCTTCTTCTCGCGTTCCACCTCGGTATTCTTCGTCACGAGCTCCTGGATGTTAAGCGACATCTCGTTGAATCGCATAATAACAAGTCCAAGCTCATTCTTCGGAATGTTCGGCAGCGTGATCCCCAGATTCCCTTTGCCCATATCCTTCATCTTCCGCGCCAGACTGCTGAGCGGGTTCGTAATTCTTCGCATGGAGAATACAAAGACGACAACGATCAGAATCAAGCTAATGACAAACACGAAGATTACGACTTGCTGCAGTTCGATCACGTCGCTTTGCAGCAGCTCCAGTGGGAACTCCCTAATCACATACCAGCCTGTCTCTTGGATGCGATAGTAGACCACCATCTTCTTGGTCTGCCCTTCCGTAATGTTAATGCTCTTGAAATCGACGCCGGGCTCCGGCTTGAATAACGCTTTCTGGCCGAGATCCTTATTCCGCGTGCTGGAGATGATCATTCCGCCGGCATCCATGATATACATATAATCGTCGGGCGAGCTGATGAACTTGGAGTAAGTCGAGCGCAGCTCCCTTTCGTCGATATTGAACACAACGACGGAGGACAGCTTGGATTCCAGCAGCGCCCTCGCTCCCATCACGAAGCTGACAACATAGCCGGGGTCCTTCGTATCTTCGACAATATCGTAGTACCAATTCTCCTTAATACCGCCGTACCACACCGGATTCGGGTACTTTTGCAGCGCTTGATCGTACAGACCGGATGTGATGAGCTTGTGCTCGTTGCCATGGCTGTTGACGACACTTCTCGTTTTGCTGCTGCCGATGATGCTGTTTTTCGTAAAGACGTAGATGGAATTAAGACTGTTATTATAGCTGTTTGTAAAATCGCTGATTTTCTTGAACACATTTTGCTGCATTTCGATCGACTCGTAGGTGGACTCGATATTGTCCGCTTTCAGAAACTCCTGAACCTCCGAATCCACCAAGAAAATACGATAGATCTTCTCGACCTCGTTTTGCAGCGTCTGTATATTGTATTCGGATTGCTTGAACTGCTCGAAGATGTACTTCTCGCTGCGCTTCTGCAGAATGTGAATCGAAGAATTGTAGACGAGATAAGAACCGAGCAGCATGACAATCATCCAGATCGCAACGAAGTAGACTAGAAGCTCAAACCCGATACTGCGAAAGAAGCCCCTCCTGGTCTTACTGATCGATAGTTTCACTCTCCGGTTCCTCCGCCTGCTCCACAAGCCATTGTTTTCGATATTCGCCTGTCGTCATGCCGGTTACCTTCTTGAAAATCTTGCAGAAATACGTGTTTTCTTTGAACCCGACGCTTTCGGCAATCTCGTAGGACTTTAAGTAGGAGTCCAGCAGCAGCTCCTTGGCTTTCTCGATTCGAATCTCGTTTAAGTAATCGACGAAATTAATATTCATCTCTTTCTTGAACAAGCTGCTCAGATAACTCGGGCTTAAATTCACGTAAGCAGAGGCTTGCTGAAGGGACAGATCGCTGCTGTAATTGGCCTCCATATAGTCCAGGGCCAGCCTAACTTCCTTGCTGACGACTCTTTTCTTTCTCTTAGCCGCTGCAATGCGCGACAAGAAATCATATAAGCTTCGATGGATTTCATCCAGCGTCTCACTTTGCCGAATCGATTGAATGACAGCCAGAATAACCTGCTCGCTGCCTTCCTCTTGGAATTTCAAGCTGTTCACCGTCCACTGGACAAGGTGGCAGAACTTCTCCAGCACCTCCGCCTTAGAATGAGACAGCTCATTCATAATAGAGCGGAAACGCTCGCCATATTCTTGAAGGAAAGCCGGTGTCATGCCCGCAACCTGTTCGGACATATTCAGTATTTCTTCTGTTTTCTGATGCGTTACCGTGCGCCTGTCAAAATCAACATAACGACCGTAGATCCCGGTACCGCCGAGGAACTTGTCTTCTAGCGCCGACAGGGCTTGGTCATACATGCTCCGAAGGGAGGCGTATCCGGATCGAATTTCGCTAACACCAAAGGAGACGGTAGCATTGAAATAGGTTTTGAAAGGGGTTTCAATTTCCTTCAGCATTTGCAGGACTTCTTCGCGTATGACGAGCTCTTCGGTCGTCTTGCTATAGCTGAAGATGAGGATGTATTTGGCACCGTCATCGCAGAAGGCCTCGCCATTGCGGAAATGGAGGAACATCTCGTCCAGTACGTTCAGCATCGTATGCTTAACCAACTGGCCGTTTGTATCTTTGAACAGCTTTTTGATTTTCGCAAAATGGTCCATCTCGAGCACGCACATGATCATGCGTTCCGACTCCAGATGGAAGTCATATTGTGCAACCAACGTTTCGAATTCACGTTCCGAATAGCCGTTATAGAGAATATAGTCTTTCATAATTTTTTCTTTGATTACGTGTCGGTTCGCATCGCTGATTTTGGGGAGCGACGGCTGCCGGCTCCCGTCCGACGACAGCTCTTGCTGCATTTTGCTCAGAATCACATTGATTTGTTCGATCGTCATGGTGAGCTTAAGAATATAATCGGACACACCCAGCTGGAGCGCTTGCCTAACAAGGTCAAACTCCTCCATGCAGGTTAGGATGACGATTTTCGTGGTTTTGTCCTTCTCCCTGATCCGGGCGATCAGATCCATGCCGCTCATGCCGGGCATTTTCAAATCCGTAATGATCAAGTCGGGTTTCTCTTTCTCATAGATCTCGAGTGCAGACTCCCCGTCAGCCACATCTGCAACGACACACATGCCGAAGCTGCTCCAGTCGATCGCGTTTTTCAGTCCCATTCTGACTAACATCTCATCCTCGACGATCATGACTCCGTACAAATGGACCCCTGCCCTCTAGTGTAGAATATGCCCCGGTACAACTTTAAGCTATATTCTATGCTCCCGATGCATTCCTGTAAAGCAATAAAGCATGCCAATTGTGGCATGCTTATCGTTTAGCTCGGCGAGTTCCCTATACGCGCTCATTCAGAAACTGTTCAAACTGGCCGAGATTGTTGAACCGATTAATCGCTACCCCTTGGGACAGGAGATATTGCTCGAGAAGCTGATCCAAACGGATGACAGCATCATGAAGCGGGACTAGGTTAAGAGGGTCTAGAACCGTCAGTAAATCGGGGAAGCCCGCTTCGTTATAGTAGGATTGATAGGCTAAACCAATCGCCAATGAATCGGGCCAGATTCCCTTCTCGAAGTAGTAGAGAAACCGAGCGACTTCATCCTGCACGCCAATTGACCAATAGGAGGCTGTCGTATAATCGTTGTTCTCGCATGCCGTTTGGATTTTATCGAAGATCCCTTTGACCTCTTCATAGAATCCCTTCGCCCGATCCGGATAGGAAGGGGCGCTTCCAAGGATATCTCTCTGCTCCTTCCATATGGCAACAATAGCCGCTGTAAGCTGCTCGCAGGTTTCCCGAATTTCGCTGCATGAGTTTGCCCTCAATATCGTTTCGATCTGTTCCTCCAATCGAGCCGGTCGCAGCGGGAATTGCAGCAGCTGCTCGCGATTCTTCCCCCAGCCCCTAGTCATATACGTTCGATTGCATAGAGCCAACGTATAGACCAGCTTATTCAGTACACCTTGTGCCTCCGTGCGGCAGGCCGAAATATCTTCCTCATGAAGCCGGCTCATTCTGTAGAGATGCACATAGACTTCTCGCAGTTGAAACTCTGCCTTCTCGATGAACGCCTGTGCCTGCTGAGGTAGCTCGGCGATGGTCTCGCGCAGTCGTAGAAAACGCGCTCGGTCCTCCTCGGAACGAACATATAAGATTTCGCAATCGGCGATGATCGTTGTGTTCTGCTCTTCGAATTTCGCCATTCGCTCCGCGCGTTCCCAGCTAATTGGCCAGAAATCAAAGCTGATATCATGCAGCACAAACTGAATGCTGGCACCGTAGCCTTTGCCGGTAGTAGGGATGAAGAAGAAATCCAAGTCCGATCGGCTCGTTGCCGTCCCTTGCGCATACGATCCGTAATAGGCAATAAGAGCAACATCCTCTGCGTAACGCTCGCTTATATGTTTGACCAGCGATTGTGCAACGTCGAATACATTGAGCATGGTATAGCCTCCTTCGTTATGGTTTGGATTGTACCTGTTCAGGAAGAGCAGGGATGTGACAAGTTTGAACCTCTAGAGGCCCTGCTATGAAACCAACCTTATGATACACGGACTCCGCATCGTTACCTTGCATCACATACAGGCGAAGAATCGGATAATGATGCTGCTTTAATACACTTAGTGCCCGCCGAAGCATTTTCGTTGCAATCCCTTTGCCTTGATGCGATGGAGCAACTGCGATGTTATAAACCGCCGGCAACTCATCCTGAGATGAAATCAGACAGATACCGATTAATTGTGAAGCTGCGCGATCATAGACAAGGCTTGAAGCCTGCAGCAATCGTTCATTCGTTTGCCCGGGATAATACGCCATCCATGAATCATAATCTTGGCGCAATGTCTGCTTTCTTCTCACCCCGTCTATTGTTTCCCTGTAGGTTCTATAGGAGAGCTCATTTATCGCTTCCGCGTCCCTGTTTAATTCAGGCGACGATACCTCCAGCGTTTCGTCGTCCCATTCCGTCGTCAAGATCTCGGTCGGACGCTGCATCCAGCGGCATCTGAATTCACCTGGCCAGAAGCCTGCTTTTGCAAAGAGGTCGATTTGATTCGGCAAAATTTCGTATGCCGTTATCGGTTTCGATCGATCTGACCAGGATAGCAGTGCTTGCTTGAGTAATTGGAGCACCTTCGTCTCATTAGTGAACGGCGGCATGAAGAATAGGCCAAAAATAACGTTAGGCGCAATCACGACACCGCCAACCTTCGTATCCCCTTTCTTAATCCAGAACTTTCTTCGACCGTTGTTCATCGTCAAGCCTTGATCTTTAAAAAATCCATTATATTCCATATTATAATAAACGGAATAATAGATTCCCCAATCCTTCGAATCCGCCTGCTCTAGACAGTAGTTTTCGTCTAAATTGAATCTTCGTATTTCGTCGGACCAATCGTTCATGCAAATCCCCCCGAGTTATGAAATCTAGTCTAGGCAACGTCAAGTGCAGAACAGGAACGACAAAAAGCCGTGAATGAATATTGCTCATTCACGGCTTCTCGAATAAAGACAGCCCTAACCAGACGCAATAACGTCTCTCGCTAGAACGATCTACAAGGAGCGATGATGATCAATAGGTTCGATTCAGACAACCGCGAACGACCGCATAGCTAAGCTAACCTCACTCTGCAGGAGGTTGCCGCCGCTCTCGTTCATGGTTATTCAGTTCGCTATGAAGCGATAACTGCTGCCTTGGAACCTATGCCATCAACAACGCTCTAATCCCACCAATCCTTTAAGTTACACCTATTATAGTTAACGAGGGAAAATATTACAATTTATTTATGGGTAAGACATCTGCTACTGCTACTGCTACTGCTACTGATACTACTGCTACTTCTTCTTGTCATCCTCTGTAGCAGCTTCATTGTTCACGGATTGCTCCGTCGACTGCCCCTTACTTGACGTCTCTAGACCTAGAACAAGCTTCCGCGCTTCCGCCCATCTCACATTGTAGCTCTGGAAGGATGTCTTCAAATCCGGCGCTGCGATCCACTCCTGAATGTAATCACCGGACCAGAACGCCATCTGCGCCTTTGCCGAAATATTCAAGAAATCATCGCTCGGCGGCTGCCTCTCGACGAAGGTTGGATCAAAGGTTAGAAACTGCTGGACTTGCGGCAGCTGGGACGTCTTTGTCGTATCCACCGGCAGGAACCCGGAGTCGTCGACATACCCAGACTCCTTCACGAAGAAGTTCACCCACGCTTCGGCAAGCTCTTTATTTTCGCTGAATTTGCTGACCCCCAGAAACCAATCCGGGCTGAGCGGCGCATACCGCTTCGTCGTATTATCATACGGGAATGGGAAGAAACCAAGATCTTCGGAACTCCCGCCTGCTGCGATCACTTGATTGATGACCCAATTGCCCAGGAAATACATGCCCGCATTTCCTTTGGCCACCTCGCCTTTGGACATCTCCCAGCTGTTCGTAAACAGGTCCTTCTCGACGTAGCCTTTATTGATTAGTGTTTTGACAATCGTAATCGTCTGCCCCCATGGATTATCCTTGGTGAACGGCTGATCGGACGCCGTCATCTGGTTCAAGTAATTCGCATTCCCTGTCATGTAGCTGACTAAATTCTCACCCCAGGACGACATTGGCCACTGCGCGCCATAGTTCAAATAGATCGGTACGATACCCACACGCTTCAGCTTGGCGCATGCCGCATAGAACTCCTCTAGTGTCGCAGGCACCTTCGTAATGCCGGCTCTCAGAAAAGCCGTTTTATTGTACACAATACCGTCCGTTGATGCACCGGTCGCAATTCCGTACCGTTCACCGCGATAGGATTTGAAATCGGCAAACCGCGTATGCTCGAAGAGACTGTCATTCAGCGGCTCAAAGTAATTAATCAAATCCTCATTTGGCAGGTTGTTCGGCAGCAGCAGCACATCGCCCAAGCTCCGCGTCGACAGTCTGACGATAATGTCGCTCGCATAATTGGTCAGACCTTCGAACTCGACATGTGCACCGGGATGCTTCGCTTCGAATTTGTCCGCGTACTTCTGGAAGACGCCATTCTCCACTAGGTCAATCCGATTCGTCAGTACTGTAATTTGCTTCTGGTCCACACTGCTCTCCTCATTCTGGCTCGGCGAAGGCGGCGGGGTATTGTCTGCGGTTTGATGGGATGCGCAGCTTGTCAGCATAGAGCTGCAGAGCGCAGCAGCTGCCAAAGTGTATAGAATACGCTTGGCTGTTAGAACCGGCATCTTCATTCCATTTCTCCTCCCACGATCGGCAGCTGCAGCATCACTTGTGTCCCCATGCCGGGCTGACTCGTGACCTGAATGCCGTAGTTTGCGCCATAATGCAATTTGATCCGTTCATTCACATTCCGCAGTCCAATTCCGGTTCGATGCGAATCCGAATATCCGCCCTCATGCGTCAGCACTCCGTTTAAAGTACCGTTCAAACGCTCCAGCGTCTGCTCGTCCATCCCGATTCCGTCGTCGGTAAGCTGAACGAAGACAGCTTGCTCCGTCTTCCATGCTGACGCCTCAATGACCATCTTCGGTTTGTTATCGTCCATGCCGTGATAGATCGCATTCTCAACAATCGGCTGAAGCACCAGCTTAATCAGCGAGTAGTTCAGCAGCTCGTCAGGCGCATTCACCCGCAGCTCGAAACGGCCTGGGTAACGGTAATTCAAAATGTCCACATAGTACCGGATATGGTTAATCTCACTGCCAAGAATGACTTCTTCATTGAGATCACTTATGCTGTAACGCAGCAGCTTCCCGAGAATCGCCAGCATATCCGCTGCATCCGTATCATCATTAAGCTCTGCAGCCATCCGAATCGACTCTAGCGTGTTATACATGAAATGCGGATTGATTTGGCTTTGCAGCGCATGCAGCTCCGCTTCCTTCTTCTTCGTTTCCATCAAGTAGATGTCTCGAATGAGATCGTCAATACGCAGAATCATCCGGTTGAATTGATGGCCAAGCTGTCCGATTTCATCGCGGTGTTTGACTTGGAATTGCACGCTGAAGTCGCCCTCCTGCACCTTCCTCATCAGCTTCATCATCTTCCGCAGCGGCTTCGTCAGCGCGAATGAGAAGAAGATCGAGATAAGCAGCGCGATGCCAATCGTTAAGAAGGTGAGAATCCACGTCACATTGCGAATGACCGCCGTGTTGCGCGTCAGCTCCTTCGCCGGGATGGACGTAATCACTTTCCAATCCGTATGCGGGGAAGTGGTGAAGATATAGAGGTGCCGCTCACCATTTTCTTCCAAATAGAAACTACCCTTATCTCCTTGCGCCATCTTCACCATCGGCATGTCGCTAATGTTCGTGGCCAGCAGCTTCTTATCGCTATCGTAAATCACATTGCCGAGCGCATCGAATATGAACGATTTGCCGTGCGTAACCCCATCGAATTTGACGATTTGGTCCTCGATTACGTTGATGTTGGCATCCACCGCGATTAAGCCGATATCATGCAAGGATTTGTCGATGATCTTGCGGACCACGGTAAACGCATAGCGGGTGCTTTTCAAATTACTCGTATATTTCTGCGTGCTGATCAGCAGCGCTTCCCCTTTGGAATCCGCTGCGCGCTCCATCCAGTACTGGTAGCTTTCCTTAATGTTCATGCGGATGCCGCCGGACTTCGTCGAATAGTAACCGTTTCCATATTGATCGAAAATATAGACCGACGTAGCGCCGCGCTTGATCGTATTGATAAACGAAATATTCCCTTCAATGCCGCGCTGAATCGCCAGCAGCAAATCAAAATCCATCGGCGGCGTGCCGCTGTTCTCATCCGAAGAATATTGCGCGCGCTGTTCGTGGTATTTGCCCGACTTGATCAGGTTTTGCTTAATATCATCCTGATACGCGGGAATGGAAGATATCCGGCTCATATCGTCGATATAATCATCCACGCGGTCCATCATATTGCCCAGCATCGTAGTGGAATAGGCGATGGTGTTCTGCTCAATCGAATCGGAATAATTGCGGAAGGAAACCGCCCCAATAAACGTAAGCGGCAAAGTAATCAGCACCAGGAAAACAAGCAGCAGCTTGCGCTCCATCGGCATATCGCTAAATGCGGAGAATAGTTGTGAGAACCGCCTAATGGGATTCATATATGCGCTGAACGCTCCTTCTGCTTCACATCTTGATGCACCACCTCACTCAATATACCAGAGAGGGGCAGAAGCGGACAAACATTCATTTCTGCCCTGCCTGACCTTGCTGGCACACACCTTTGATGAACTGATGCTAACTCATCTTAGGCGATTTCATGCTGACCAACCTCAGACGAACTCAATGCAAAATTCATGCAAACCAACCTTTGATAAACTCATGCTAAACTAACCTTCAACGAGCTCACGCTAACCAACTTTTGACGCTAACCAACCTCAGACGAGCTCATGCTAACCAACCTTTGACGAGCTTAGCTAACCAACCTTTGACGAGCTTAGCCAACCAACTAACCAGCCTTTGCACGCAGTACCTGAAATCTGATGCCGTGTTTCCACACTAATCACTAATGGACGCTGAAGGCCACATTTACGCAAAAATGGCCACTGTAAAATTCTAACGAACCGTGGGGGCCTTATTTAGGGGGAAATAGCCCCTTTTAAATTCTAACGAACTGTGGAGGCCTTATTTGGTGGAATTGAAGCAAAAAAGCGCGATTAGAGCTCAAATAAGACCTGTAGGGTTCGTTAGATTTTTAAAACGAGTCATTTGGCTAATATAAGACCTCTGTGGTTCGTTAGAGTCAAACTCAACCTCCAAACTCGCGTAGAAAAAGCCTACTGGGGATCGGTGCTCAACTTCACTCCACACCTGCTCAAAAAATCTACTGGGAGATCGGTTCTCAACTCCACATACATGCATCAAAAAAACTACTGGGGTACCGGTCATCCCCTCCATGCACGAATAAAAATGCCTGCTGGATGATCGGTCCTCCCCCTCTGAGCGCAACAAAAAAGCCGTCCCAAAAGTCGCAAAGCAACTTTTGAGACGGCTTTCCTTCTGCTATCGTGCTTCTCCCGCCAGCATCACAACAGCGCGCAGCGCCGAAGCGATCTCACGCTCGACGGCGTCCGATACCACGTTCGTGTGCGGGTCGTACACTTCGGCAAGGTCGCTGTCGGCGTAGCCGTCCAGTGCGACGATCGCGCCGGCACGCGCACCGCGAAGGGTCGCGACGACATACAGCGCCGCGATCTCCATCTCCACGGCGAGTGCGCCCGCTTGTTTATACTTGCGGTGCGGAATCTCTTCCACCCCGGTGAAGAACGCATCCAGTGAAACGGTGATGCCTTTCTTCACAATGCCTTCGCTCTCCTGCGCCGCGGCGTACAGAGCGCCGACGACATCGCTGTCGCCGACGGCCGGGAAACCGTCCGGCACGAGCTGGCGAGTCAGTCCCTCTGCACGCACCGCAGCGGTACTGACGATGAGGCTGCCCGCAGGATGGTCAGCCGAATACGAACCGGCCGTGCCCACGCGGATCAGCGTCTTCACGCCTGCGCGGATCAGCTCCTCGAAGCAGACCGCTGCTCCGGCTGAGCCGACGCCATGGCTGGTAACCAAGATACGTACACCTTCGATTTCACCGGTGAACGTCCGATATTCGCGGCTGAACGCCAGCTCTCTGGCATTGTCCAGCTTCTTCGAAATCAGCTCGGCGCGCTTCGGATCGCCGCATACGATCGCGTAATCCGCCGCATCCTCGCTGTGTATTTGCAGGATAGGCATAAGTGTCATTAGTCGAAGTCCACATCTTTCCACAAATCTTCCGGGAGACCTAAATCTTCCCCGGAGAACCGCTCCTCACGGAAGGGATCAGCCACGTTATGGAAGCCGTTACGCTCCCAAAAGCCTGGACGATCTTCTTTCATAAACTCAATCCCCGTGATCCACTTCGCACTCTTCCAGAAGTACAAATGAGGAACAACAAGGCGGAGCGGGTAACCGTGCTTAGGCGTCAGCGGCTCACCGTCAAACAAGAAGGCGAGCAGCACATTATCATTGAGCATATCTTCGATCGGCAGGTTCGTCTCATAGTCATTATCCGCATGGATCATGACATAGCGCGCTTCCGGTTTCACGCCGAGCAAAGGCAGCAGGTCTTTGAACAGAATGCCATCCCATGTCGTATCGAACTTCGACCAGCGCGTCACGCAGTGAATATCGCACAGCACCTCGGATTGTTTCATCGCTTGCAGCTGCTCCAGCGAGAATTCCATTTCCTTCTCCACTTCGCCGAAGATGCGAAGCCTCCAGTCCGGCAGCGAATAATTCGGCACTTCCCCTTCATGCAGAATCGGGAAGCGTTCTGTTAAAGCTTGGCCCGGCGGCAGACGATGCGCTAGCGAAGGATCCACAACTACTTGCGTGATCGGCTTCGCTTTCTTCAAGCGTTCTGCTTTATTGTTCACCTCGATTACCTCCTTGAGCTTGAGCAATTCAATTCAATTTCAATTTCATTAACGGGAGCTTTCGTTCGCTTTGCGCGCTTCCGCAAGATAGCTCTTATCCTTGAAGAAGAACATCATCACAAGCGTCACCACATAAGGCAGCATCATTGTAAAATGGGTCGGCAGCGCCAATCCCTGCAGCCGAATACTAATCGCATCCATGAATCCGAACAATAGGCTGGATGCGCCAACGCCAATCGGATTCGATTGGCCGAGCATCGTCGCAACGAGGGCGATAAACCCCCGGCCTGCGGTCATATTTTCCGTGAACATCGTCACTTGTCCAAGCGACAGCTGCGCGCCGGCCAATCCGCATAATACGCCGCAGATCAGTACAGCACCGTATTGAATGCGTTTGGACTTGATACCGATGCTGCGCGCGGCAACCGGATTCTCGCCGACAGCCAGCAGCCGGAAGCCGGACACGGTTCGGAACAAGAAATATTGAAACACGAAGACGAGCAGGAATGCGGCATACACAAGCGGCGAATGCCCGGATAGAACCTCGCCGAGCCACGGAATATCCTTGATCAGAGGGATATCCCATCCCGGCAACCCTTGCATGTTCTTATCGTAGTACGCGCCTTTAACATTGAAGATCGCTCGCAGACTAAACGAGGTTAAGCCGAGCGCCAAGAAGTTAAGCGATATCCCGACTATGATAACGTTCGCCTTAAGCTGGATGCTCAGATAAGCAAAGATCATCGAGAACAGCATGACGCAAACGACCGCAAACGCGACAGCCAGCCACACATTGCCCATGAGGTAATTGCCGACGATTGCGAAGAAAGCGCCGAACAGTACAAGCCCTTCCAAGCCTACATTAAACAGTCCGACGCGCGAACAAATCGCGCCGCCGAGTGCGGCAAGCAGAATGGGTGTCACCATTCGTAGGGCAGAGTTAAACAGTGAAGCATCAAGTAATTGTTCCACCTTGAGCCCTCGCTTTCCTGCGTTTTAAGAAGCCGTAGCTTAATTTTGCCGAGACGAAAAGGATCAGCGTAGCCTGAATGACGCTCGCAATCTCAAGCGGCACCTCCGTATTACGCTCTACGCCCATGCCGCCGGTTTGCAAGGCAGCCAGCAACAAGGAAGCGAATGCCGTGCCAAGCGGATGCGAACCTGCGAGCAATGTCGCCATAATCCCCGACCAAGCATAACCCGGCGTGGACAGCGAGCCATCCAAATAGCGGTACTGCGTGCCGAGTACTTCTACTGCGCCGGCCAAACCCGCAAAACCGCCGCTTGCGATCATGCTATACAGCATCAGCTTGCCGCGCTGCACGCCGCCGTAAGCGGCGAACAGCGGATTGTTGCCAAGCATGCGTGTTTCATAGCCGCTCACCGTGTATTTCATGTACAGATACAGCAGCACTGCGCCTACAATCGCAATAATAAAACCGGCATGAAGACTCATGCCATGAAACAATTTAGGAAGCCAGACGCTCTGATCGATCATCTTCGTTTGCGACATTGCCGCCGAACCGGACGTATCCTTCAGCGGATAAGCAACCAAATAACCGGCAAACAAGGAAGCAATGTAGTTGAGCAGCAGCGTCGTAATAAGCAAATTCATGCGGAATTTCGCATCCATCCAACCGGCAAAAGCAGACCAAACTCCGCCTGCCAGAATACCGGCAACCAGTGCCAGTATGAGCTTGTACCAACCGGGACCCGGAACGTAAAGGGCGGTCAATGCCGCGCTCAGCCCGCCAAGGATCATTTGTCCTTCTGCGCCGAGATTAAAGAATCCCGCTCGGAAGGCAAGCGTCGCGCCTAGTCCGACTAGAATAATCGGCGTTGCTCGGGACAGCGTATTCGTGACAAAGTAGAAGCTGCCGAATGCACCCTTCCACATCTCGGTGTAGGTTTCCATAATGGATCCACCAACCAGTGAGATGGCAATTGCACCAATCAGCAAGCCAAGTATGACAGCAATAACCGGCTGGAAGAGCGAGCCTGCAAATTGGGTGAGTTTACTTTTCAAGCCTGCTTACCTCCTGCCATCAATAAACTAATCAATTCTTCAGTCGCTTCTTCTGCACGCAGCTCGCCCACGATCCGGCCTTCATTCATGACCAGGATACGATCAGACAGCTTCAAAATCTCCGTCAGCTCCGAAGAAACGAGCAGAATAGCGCCTTTCTCATTCCGTTTCTTGATCAGCTCGCCATGGATGATCTCCATCGCCCCGACATCGACGCCGCGCGTTGGCTCAGCCGCAATAAGAAACGGTGTCCCTTGTGCCAGCTCTCTGGCTACGATCAGCTTCTGCAGATTACCACCGGAGAGAAACTGCGCTTTCGTATCCGGCGAACCGGTCTTGATCTCAAATTGTTTAATCCAGCCTTCTACCATGGAACGAATGCTCCGTCCACGCAGAATGCCGTAACGCTGCTCTCTGCGGGCATGTCCCATTACGCCGTTCTCTACAACGGTAGCATCCTTAGCGGCTCCCCATTGATAGCGGTCCTCTGGAATATGCGCAAGCCCAAGCTCCCGAATCTTCCGAACCGGAGCTCCAGTAATCTCCTTGCCTGCAAGCATCACTTGGCCGCTGCCGATATCGACAAGACCCGCGATCGCGCCAATCAGCTCCGATTGTCCATTGCCGGAAATCCCGGCAATGCCGACGATTTCCCCGGCTCTGACCGATAGGTTGACATCGTTCACTAGCGGCTTCCCTTTATCGCCATTCACCGTAAGCGACTTCACTTCAAGTACTGCCGCGCCTAGATCAGGTGCTGTACGCGTCATTTCCATCAAATCGCGGCCCACCATCAGCCTTGAGATTTGATCAACACTGGTATGCTTGGCATCCACCACGCCGGTCACTCGTCCATCGCGAAGCACCGTAATCCGGTCCGCAACATCCATGATCTCTTGCAGCTTGTGGCTGATGATAATGAAGCTTTTCCCTTGCGCAGCGAGACGCTTAATCGAGATAAGAAGTTCCTTCACTTCAAGCGGCGTCAGTACGCCTGTCGGTTCATCCAGAATAATAATGTCCGCACCTTGATGAAGCACCTTCAAGATTTCAACGCGCTGCTGCACGCCAAGCGAACAAGCCGAAGTTTTCTTGCGCGGGTCAACAGGCATCCCATACAAACGTGACAGCTCTTCTACCTCTGCAATCGCACCCTTTCGGTTAAAGCCGATACCTGAGCTCGGCTCTCGGCCGATAACGATATTCTCGGCTACCGTGAAGGAGGGAAACAGCATGAAATGCTGATGCACCATGCCGATTCCGCTGCGAATGGCATCCGAAGGTGTAGTGAAAGATTGCTCGACGCCGTTAATCCTAATAGAGCCGCTGGTCGGCTTCTCCATGCCGTACAGAATGCGCATAAGCGTTGTTTTGCCAGCGCCATTCTCGCCGACTAACGCATGAATTTCACCTTTGTTCAGCGTAAAATGGATCTCGGTATTGGCTTTAACAGGACCGTAAGCCTTCGTTATATTCTCCATGCTAAGCAACATTCGGCCGTTCTTCTCCTCTCATACCGTCTAAATAGGAAGAAACCGGCTGTATGTTCATACAGCCGGCAGGGTAACATTATGGGTTCAGCGGGTTCTTAACAACCAGTTTGCCGGATACGATATCATCTTTGATTGCTTTCACTTTATCGACGGTTGCTTGTCCGATAAACGGATTCAGAGGAGATTGGCTGTCTCTTGTTACGTAAGTAAGACCAACGCCATCTTCTTTCAAGCCGTAATCAACTGCGCCGTAAGCAAAGTTACCTTCTGCAAAAGATTTAACCGTTTCATATGCAACTGTGTCAGTCCCTTTCAGCTGAGCAAGGACAACGTGCTCTGGGTCAACGCCAGTGTTGTCGATGTCTTGGCCGGAAGTGTAGAAGCCTTTCTCTTTCGCGGCTTCGAACACGCCAAGGTCGCCTACAGCCGATGCGCCTGCGATGAAGTCAGCGCCTTTGGAGAATTGAAGCAAGGCAAGCTCTTTCGCTTTCGCCGGATCTGTAAATCCGCCTACGTAGTTTACAAGCATTTCTGCATTAGGGTTCGTGTATTTCAAGCCTTGAGCAAAGCCTTCTGTATATTTCTTCAGAAGCGGCGCGTCGATTGCAACGACCATGCCGACTTTATTTGTTTTCGTGGAAAGACCTGCAGCTGCGCCCAAGAGGTACGATGCTTCATACTCACGGAATACAACGCTGCGTACATTCGGAAGGTCTACTACGGTATCGATGATTGCGAATGGCTTATCCGGATTCTCGGCAGCCACTTTCTTCAGTGCATCTTCCGCTTGGAAAGTAGCGGTAATGATCATATCGTAGTTCTCGGCAACGGTCGAACGAAGGTTCTGCTCGAATGCGGCAGGGTCAGTCGATTCGATCGTTTTTACTTCAACATTAAACTCTTTGCCTGCTTTCTTGAAGCCCTCGTCCATTTGTACGAAGAAGGCGTTAACGCCGATTTTCTCTGGAAGAACAAGTGCGACTTTCTTAGTAGGAGCTTGTTCACTTGCATTGCCCGAGTTGCTCGCGTTAGTCGAGTTATCGGCCGTGTTGTTCTCTTTCTTACCGCATGCGACGAACAATGAAGACATTAAAATAAGTACTACAGCAAGCAGAATCCCTTTTTTCATCTGTTTCTCTCCTAGTCTTATGTGTAGTCTCTCTCTAAATTGCTCAAACCCCATCATAAATCGACAATTTTCGCGCAATCTGTATGGATATTATACCGCTATGTACCAGAATTGGCTATCCATAAATACGGCAATCCGATATGTAAATATTACGTAATTCAGGCTCAAACCACCCCATAGTATCCCAGAACTGGAAACTACCTATACAAATCGCTCAAGATCACACCGAAACGGGCTAAACGGCACAAAAAAAAGCGTGTGAATGAGTCGTTCCATTCAAACACGCTTTATCGTTTAGAAGAAGCTAAACAACAGCAGAGAATAGATGAGTAACGTCTTGCCCCAGCGTTTCTTCATAAAATCTTTCCCGCGGTGGATGCGCGACTTCACTGTATTAACCGGTATATTGTTCGCCAGGCCGATATCCTCCATCGACATCTCCAGTACATAACGCTGATAGACAACACTTCTATATTTATCAGGCAGCTTATCGATCAGCTCCGCCATCTTCGACGAAAGCTCGCGTTCGATCACTTCGCCTTCCGGAGAGAGCGAGGCATGCGGAATGACATCATGGAGCGAGAGCGCTTGATCGGACTGGGCTAAGACAGGCTGGTCCAGAGGCAGGGGAGGGGTTTTGCGGCGGCGAAGAAGATCCAAGCAAATGTTCTTCCCAATATGGAAAATCCACGTCGAGAATCGTTTATTCTCATCAAAGCGGTTCAGGTTCAAATACACCTTCAGAAACGTTTCCTGAACGACATCCTCGGTATCCGTCTTGCTGCGAAGTATTCGATGTGCCATACGGGATAGTTTATCCTTGTAGAGCTCGACCAATTTGTTAAAGGCCGTTTCATCGCCTTGCCTCGATAACATCACTAATTGCGCTTCATTCACGGCAATTCTCCTTTGCCACCCGTCATCCGTCTTATCTCTTATTATAACAGGAAAAAGAAGAAACGCATCTGTAAAAGCATGCGTTTTTGTGACGATATCTGACGAAATCACGGTCCATACACTTCAAATTCGGAAATTTGGGCCGCCGGCCAGCCTGTGTTGCCCTCTACGATGAGCCTAACATAACGAATGTTCGCTGCTTCCATCGCAATTTCAACCGTATTCGCATTCGACGGATCGAAGGTGTACGTGCTTAGCGCTTTGATTTCAGTAAAGTGCTCGCCGTCTTCACTGCCTTGCACGGCAATCGTCTGATCGCGTGCTGACCATGCGTCAAGCGGCGGCAGTTTCAATACAATTCGCTTAACTTGTTTCTTCTCGCCGAGATCAACGGACAGCGATTGCGGGAACTTATTCGAGACACTCTCCCAATACGTGAATGGATCGCCGTCTCCGGCCAGCTTCGCGATCAGTTCCGCGTTCGTGTTCGTACTCGTCTGAAGCTCATGCCCCTGAGCCAGATTCTCCAGTACCCTTACCTTCTTGAACGGCGAATCCTTTATCGGGCTTACATCATCTGAAGGAGTAAACGATACATAGGCCGTCATTTTGCCGCCCATGTTGGCAATATAGTCTACCATCAGCCACTCGCCTGATTCAGAAACGGGCAAATCGGCGATCTTCTTGCCGTCTGCCTCATAAGCTGCGGCATGGGCATGTTTCCAGCCTTTCATCGGCCTGATCCGCAGCGTTGTGTCGGAACCGATGGGCTGATAGACACGAATTTCCTTGTCGCCGCGAACCTCGGCCAAATAATGCTCACCCGGATCAAGCTCGTATCCGTTATATCTCGCATAGCTTCCTGCCCGTACTTCTCCGGATACCGAAGCAATATCGAATCCGCCTGCTGTGAGCGTCGTCTGTTCATCCATCGCATAAGGCTTCTGGGTATCCCAGTTCGCCGTCACAATATGAGTCCCGAAATCCGTCCTCGTCGTAGTCGCATCCACCGCATCATAACGCTGTACAAGAGCATCGGCATAATCGGCAAGCACGTACTTCTGGAATACACCGATCAGACTGATCCATGGATTCGTCGTACCGGTATATAAATCGCCGCTTAAGTTGTAACCCATCGCCGCATTCCAGCGAAGCATATCCTTATTGTCCGTCATCGTCTCCGCAGCAAGATCATGCTGATAGAGCAGCACCTTATCGCGCAGCAGCATGCTGGCAAGCGGATAATAGTCGGTATAAGAAGCGGTATTCTTCCTGTACCCAAGCATATCCCACAAGTAGTTCGTTCCCATGAATCCGATGCTGTTATCGGCGAGTACATCAATGCCGTCTTCGGTATACATCCGATGCTTGGAGGAGGCAAAATAATGCTGAACTCCTTCAAAATAAGCGGACCAAGCATCCGTATCCTCAGGCTGCTGCTCGCCTGCTGCGAACGGTGCGTTGCGAATTCCCCATTGATCTTCGAAAATACCATCCACGCCGGCATCGATCAGCTTCTGATGTTCTACTGCAATCCGCTTCGTCACGAAGGGATGATTGAGATTCATCACATAGCCGCTATGCTCGCCGTAGTCTTCCTTAAGCAAGGTGCCATTTTGCTGCTCCACCACGATGTCTTCCAGCTTCACACCTTCCGGCAGTCCCGCTAGTGTAGGAGAATGTACGCCCCACCAAGAAAAGTTCGTATACGGCACAACCTGATTGCCTTTCGCCTTCGCATCTGTAATGAAAGCTTCAAGCGCATCCTCGTCGCCCCACTTCGGATCGGCAGGCAAGAAATCCGGATAGTTCTCATCATGGCCGCCACTCTGGAAGCCAACAAGATGAAGCATTCCGTTGTAAGGCAATTGATCCACATAGCTGCTCGTCAGCGTGCTCCACTTTTCTTTGCCCAAGGCCGAAATATCCAGCTTCAAGAGCGGAAGTTCAGCGGTGTGCGCCTTCGCATTGCCGAGTTTACTACCTAGCGACTGATACTGGCCAATCCCGTTTAGCGTCCGATAGCTCGCAATGGAGTCGGTATAATCTCCGCCGATTTCAAGCACTACCGTTGGACTTTGCCAGCTCGCTCCCGATTCCGTCCACACGTTATATTGATGCACGAATGCGCTCTTGCCTGCATCGTCCGCTTGATTCTTGAATCCAAGTTCTGTCGTCACGACGGGCTTGGCATTCGAGTTCAAATCATACAGTGCCACATTGCCGCCTGCTGTGCGCAGCGCTGTATAGGAAGCGAACATCACACCGGGATATTGCCCTTCATAGGCATTGTTATCCGTGAAGAAAGAAGGCTTCAGCTTCACGCCCGGCAGCATCGGAAGCAGTCCGTCAACCACGGAATCCGCCTCGAATTTCAGCTCGTAAGGAAACCGAAACGACTGCAGCGTGTTATTCGTGCCGTTCTTTACCTCGGCTTGAAGCTGGATGCGATTGCTCTTATCGAAGCTCGCGGTCACATCCACTGCAAGCTTGCCGCCATAATGCAGCAGCAGCTCCGAATGTCCACTCTTCCACTCGTAGTCAAATTTTGCAGCACCTAGACTGTTAATGGAAGAATTATCTTTCAGAAATGCCCACCACAGCGCTCCTTTACGGTTGCCTTGCATCACCTTGCTGCCTGTGCTTCGGTCCTTGATATAGGCGATTCCGCCGGCGTCCCGCTGAAAACCGATTTCATAGCTGTCATTGGCAAGCACGAGCAGGCTGCCGGTTTCCTTGAAGCTTACCGGTTGCGAGGTAAACAGATCTTGTCGGAGGGAGATAAGGGACAGCAGCGCTACCATAAGTAGCGCTGCTGCGAGGAAGATTCTTGTTCGAGATTCCGGTTTCCAGGCCGCCATAGAACGGGACCTATTCAACCTTGATTGTGTTGTAGAACTTTTCTTGCATGTTTTTCGCTGCTGCATCCAGCTCTGCTTTCATGTCGACATCTTTCTTCGAGAAGATTTCTTGCACGACATTGGTCATTGCCGCGTAGTAATCTTGCGTGTTGAACTGTGCTTCCGGTTTACCGTCAAGCAAGCTCATGATTTCCGGGCTGTATTGGTACACGTTGTCGTATTTGTCGTAAACCGCTTTTACCTTCTGACCGTATTCGGAGTTATCGTTGTAGTACTGGATAACCGGCGGAATGAAGAATTTGTTGTCGGTTTTACGTTGTTTGATGCTTTCTTCCACGGACTCCAAGCCTTTATCGGAGAAGTAGTCGAAGGTTGCGTAGTTGAACGCCATTTCTTGCTCTTCTTTGGAAGCATTCGGGTTGATAACAAGGAAGTCGCCGCCGAGTACGCCTGTGTGCTTGCCGCCTTTTTCCGCTGCAGGCATCGGGTACACGAGGATGTCTTCCGGCTTCATGCCGCCTTGGTTCAAGCCTTGGTCAACCGGACCGTCCGGACCCGCAATAACCATAGCTGTTCTGCCTTGTGCGAATGCACCTACCGCATCGCCCCAGCCAAGTGCGAAGTCCTTCGGAATTGCGCTGGCTTCCCATGCAAGCTTGTGGTAGAACTCAAGCGCTTTAAGACCTGCTTCGGAGTTGAAGGCTGCCGTTACTTTGCCGCCGTCAACCGTTTGAATTTCACCGCCTGCTTCGAACAGGAAGTTGGTCCAGTTCCAGCCTGCTTCATTACCTTTACCCATTGGAGCGATACCGGAAATCCCTTTCTTCGGCTCGGCAACCGCTTTCGCCGTATTCAGCATGTCGTCCCAAGTCCAGTCGAAGGATGGAACAGCAACGCCTTTGTCCGTCAGCATTTTCTTATTCACGACTGTGCCGGTTACATAACCTTGCTGCGCAATACCGTACACTTTGTCGCCGATAATGAATTGATTTTGCAGAATCGGGTTCATTTGATCTTTGAACTCATAGTTGTTGAACAGCTCTGTGATATCTGCTGCCCAGCCGCGCTCGGCAAGGAATTTACCTTCTGTAGCGTAAGTATTGAACAGTGTAGGCGCTTCGTTCGCACCCATTTTGATCCCGATTTCGTTCGGGTTGTACTGCCATTCGCTCTTCACGATCTCAACGTTTGGATATTTCTCTGTGAAACGTTTGATTTTGTCGTCTTCAAGCGCTCTCTTCTCCACCAAATCCGGTGTTGGATAGTAGATGCTGATCGTTACTTTAGCAGCAGGTGTTTCTTCCGCAGCTGTGTTATCGCCCGAGTTAGCCGCCGTATTCGTGCTGGTATTCGATGAGGCCGCATTGTTCGTCTTTCCGCTGTTCTCGCTGGTGTTGTTGTCGTTCGAGCTTCCGCATGCCGACAGGACGCCTGTCATTAGAAACATGCTCGCCAGAATGAATGAAACCTTACGCATCTTACGCATATTATATCCCCTTCTCACGTTTATTTACCTTACACGCTCATCATAATAGAGGCGCCGAGAAAGCAGAATGTGTATTCCTATGTCGATCATGTGCAGGTCTACGATTACGATGTAATCCTTTCTATCCTTTGACGCCGCCCATATGCAGCCCGCGAATGATAAACCGTTGGAAAATCAGGAACACGGCAATCGGCGGCAGCATGACCATGGTCAGCATCGCAAATTTCACGTTCGTATCCAGCCTGCGCACGTTAATGACGTAATTATAGATCGCCGTAGCGAGCGGGCGTTTCTGGTCGGTATGCATCACGAGCGATGGCCAGAACCAGTCGTTCCATGCCGTGGAGAAGACGAAGATCGCAAGTGTCGAGAAGATCGGCACCGACAGCGGAATCGCAATCGATACGAACAATCTGAAATCCGATGCCCCGTCGATGCGGCCCGCTTCGAACAGCTCATGGCTGATGCCATCGAAGAAGTTCTTGAGCAGCAGCAGGAAGAAGGCGTTCGCTCCGGCCGGCAGCCAGAACGCTTGGAACGTATTAAGCAGTCCCAAATCCTTCAGGTTGACGAAGTTTGGGATGATGTACGTCGTTGGCGGGATGAACAGTGCCGCCAGGAAGAAGAAGTTAATCGCCCGATTGTACGGGATATTGAGCCGCGACAAGCTAAAGGAAGCCAAGCCGAGCACAAGAACCGTAACAAACATATTGCCGCCAAAAATAATCATCGTATTCCGGAAGAAGAGCGGCAGCTTAATATAGTTCCACCCTTTGGAGTACGTATCCGCCTGCCAGGTCTGAGGAATAAAATGCGGCGGGAACGAGTTGACCTCCACATTGGATTTAAAGCTGTTCAGCAGCGTAACTAATATCGGATAAAGCATCGAGCAGACCATCGCTGCGATGACGAGCAGCATGAGGCCATAAACCAGCTTATTGGATGTTTTCTGCAAATCATAACGGGATAGTATACCGCGGTCATAGCTCTTCATCTTAGTTCACCTCTCTGCTGGAAAGTCGGTGCTGAAGGACGGCAAGTCCGCCGAGCACGAGGAACATGAGCACACCAAGCGCGGATGCCGCACCGTAATCAAGCCTCGTAAAGGCGTATTTGACGATGAGCAGCGCATAGGTCAGCGTGGCATTGTTCGGTCCGCCGTCAAGCATAGCGAACTGCGACTGGAAGCCTTGAGAGGTGGCGATAAGCTGCAAAATAAGCAGGAGTACAACCAGGTTGCGAATAAAAGGCAGCGTAATATGCCGAATTCGGTTCCATACGCCGGCGCCGTCAATCTCTGCCGCCTCGTACAGATCACGCGGAATACTCAGCACCGCTGCAAGATAAATCAGCATCGCAGCACCGAATTGCTGCCACGTTTCCATAAAGACGAGTGAAATCATCGACCATTTCGTATCGGTCATGAAGGAAATCGGCTCAAAGCCGGCTTGCGTAATGGTCGCGTTGATCGGACCTACAGGATCGTACATCCAGCGCCATAGCCCGTACAAAACCACGACCGGGATGACGTTCGGCAAATACGCCGCAACGCGCACGAAACCCTGGAACCGCTTCAGCTCTGAAATCGCAATCGAGAACACGATCGGTACCCAGAAGCCGATCAATAGGCAGAGCATCATATAATACAGCGTGTTCTTCACCGCTGTCCATACATCTTGATCATGCAGCACGGTCCGGAAATTATCGAAGCCGACAAACGTATTGCCTTTGACGAAATCGACCTGATAGAAGCTGTACACAAATCCTTTCACGATCGGCATCCATAAGAACAGAATGAAGATGACAGCTGCCGGTACGACGAACAAATAACCCCAAATATGTTTTTTAAACCGCGCGGACGTTCCCATATGGTCCCCTCTTTCATGTTGTAGCCTTGAAGAAACGGCTGCTTCGCTTGGAAGCACGCCGTTTCTACTTGCCTACTTTTATTCTAGAGAAGCGGGTGATGGCTGAACATGTGCAGTTCTATGGGGATTATAGGCGATATTACTTCTTCAGCTCCGTTGGGCTTACGCCGAAATATTTTTTGAAAATTTTACTGAAATGCTCCGGCGATTCATAGCCCACTCGCTCCGCAATCTCGTACCTGCGAAGATCCGTCGTGAGGATCAGCTTCCGGCTCTCTTCCATGCGCAGCTTGATGACATATTCCCATAAATTATGGCCGGTGTTCTTCTTGAACAGATAGCTGAGGTAATTCGGGCTGACATGGTTCTTCTGCGCCACCTCATGTAACGTAAGCCCCTTCTGGGCGTAGTGTTCATCGATATAGTTCTTCGCTTTCTCGACGATGATGTTGTTCTGCGCATCCAGCTCCTCAACCGTCGGATCCTGCTTCGCGTCATAACGGCTCCAGTTGAAGTCGCCATAATAGAAGACGCTCAGCTCCTTCTGGTCGCGGTTCCACCTGATCGCCTTCTCCGCCTGTTCACCGAGCTCGTTTAAGAATTGAAGGCCTCTTAGCACTTGGCTGATGCCGATGACGCAGCTCATGCCAAGATACTTCGTAATGTTGAACTGCAAACTGCGGCCCAGCATGTCAAGCTGGTTGATCCGCGATGTGCCGCTATCCTCGAACCGCTTATCGTCCCACTGAATAATGATGCTGACCTCATCCTCCGGCGAATAGAAGGCGACCGGATTCCATGCTTGATCGAGCAGCTCCATCGCAATATTGAGCGCCGCATATTGCAGCAGCTCCGAGGAGCGGCTTAGCTTCACGCGCAGCACGGAGAAATACGGCCCCGTGAGAACGGTGGCATGTTCGTACTTCAACAGCACTGCGGTTGCGAGCGCCTCGGACTCCGTCGTATCGGTGAGCAGTTTGTTCAGCAGCGCCATTCTTTGGGGCGAAGGCTGCTCCATGTGGAACTGCTCGCGAAAGCCTGCCAGCAGCTCATCCTGCGATGGGCTTGTTTTGTTCGTGTTGAGCAGCACGTTGCGCACCGAATCGAGGAACTGGTCGCTGTTCAGCGGTTTAATGAGGTAATCCTTCGCACCTAGCCGAATGGCCAGCTGTGCATATTGGAACGTCTCATGGGCGGAGATGATGATCGTCTGCACCCAGGGCTTGATCATTTTGGCTTGATGCATCAGTTCGATGCCGTTCATTTCGCCCATCTGAATATCGGTCACGAGCAAATCAATGTCTTCCAGCCTCAAATAATCCATCGCTTCGTAGCCGTTATGCGCGACGTACAGCTGGGATATGGCCAGACCTGATGACATGAGCAGACTGCTCAGTCCTTTACAAATTAACGGTTCGTCGTCTACAACCAATATGGAATACATCTCGTGCGATTCCCTCCTTGCTCTTGCTTATATCGTCGGACCCGCGGCCGCTTCGCCGCTTTCGTCATGGCTGCGCGGCAGTATAATGACAACGCGCGTTCCCCGTTCTTCCCGCTCCTCATAACTAATCCCGAAGCTTTTGCCAAAATGAAGCCGAATGCGCTGATCCAAGTTCCGGATGCCGTATCCGATGGCCGGATCGCCCTTCTCTTCGTTCAGCAGCCTGTGAATGGCTTCGAAATCGACCTTCTTGTAGCCGTTATCCTCGACGCGGATAATGATTTTGTCAGGTTCCAGAAGCGCGCCCGTTATAATAATTTCGCCGTCTTCGCCCATGTTGCGGACGCCGTGAATGATGGAATTCTCGATTAGCGGCTGCAAGGTGATTTTCGGAATCAGGTTGTGCAGCAGCTCATCCGGAATGTTCCAGATGACGTTAAAGGTATATTCATAGCGCTTCTGCTGCAGCTTGATGTACGCCTTGGCATGCTCCATCTCGTCTTCGAGCGAGATGAGCTCCCGACCGCGGCTTAAGCTGATCTTCATCAGCTTGGACAGCTCCTTGATCATTTCCGCGGATTCGGAATTGCCTTCCAGCGTGCTTTTCCAATAAATACTCTCAAGCGTGTTGTACAGGAGATGCGGATTGATCTGTTGATATAACAGCTGGAGCTGTGACTCCTTCTCCTTGATTTCCATCTGGTACTTGTAATGAATCAGCACATTCAGCCGCCGCGCCATGTCATATAAGGAAGAGATGAGTACGCCCACTTCGTCTTTACGCCCTTTGCCCGGTGTCTCCGGCACCCGCCTGCCCGGCTCGTAGGAGCGGACGAAATACGCCAGTCGCTGAAGCGGTGTCATAAGCGAGCGCCAGAAATATAGGATGACGATGATGCCGAAGATGGTGTACACGATTGAAATGAGCTGGATGACGCGTTTGAGTTCATTTTGCTGCTGGAGCAGGGAATTGACAGGGATCTTATAAACCAGCTTCTGCTGCAGCAGATGATTGTCGTTAATGACGTAGATAAATTCCGGCGTGATGATGTTGCTCATGCCATCCGCTTCATCGAGTTTGATTCCCGCCGCTTCAGGCGGAAGCTGCAAGGTCGTGCCAATCATGCCCGGCGTGGTCGCCGTCAGCACCCGATTCGCGGAATCGGTAAAATAGATCTCGCCGTCGGGCAGCGTCACACTCTGAAACGACTCTCCAATCTTCTTATCCATCTTTGTTGCGACCAATACGCCGATAACGCCGTGTCCGTTTGAGATGTTGTTCACGGAACGCACGTAAGCCAACGTTGTCTGCGTGGAGAAGCCGATGTTGTTGCGAATCAGCTTCATATAGCCTTCGCCTTTCTTCTTCACGGCCTCGTCAAACCATTCCGGCTTGTCGCGATCGGAGAAGAAATACACCCCTGTCTGCGTCATGGGGATTTTGGGTGCAAAATAGTAGTAGTCCTCCGGGTCGTAAACATAGAGGCTGTAATAGACCGCTTCGCCGCCATTCACGCTGATCGAGTAGCCGGCGATAAGCTTATCGAGCTTCGAATACTCCTGTACCCGTTCGAACACGGTCTCCCCCGGTGCCGGGACGAGCTGCTGGGTGAGCGGATTTTGAATGATCGTCGTGGTGATTTTATTGACGGTATCGATATCGCGGCTCAAGAGGGCCATGTTTTGTTTGTTGAGCTCCACATAGGCATTGGTCACATGGCGTTTCAGAATAAGCTCCGCCCTCGTGTTCCCATACCACTGCAGCAGTAGAATCGGACTGACCATGATAATAAAAAGTAAAATAATTTGCTGTCTCACGTTCATCCGTGTGAGCGGGTTCGTCATATGGGCCATCGGAACAGTCTCTCCTTCTCGCGTTACTGGTACTATACCAAGTTGCGCCGCGCGCGCGTATGGCTATTCTTATGGATGTTAGGTGCAGATCTATCGAGATTACCGCTATACTTTTGATTACTATATATACCTTGTATCATTACGTATCAATATTTTCACTACTTTTATTTTGCATGTAGCTGCATCATAATGAAACAGGAGCTTGACCATTCCATATGAAATTTTGGAGGAACCTATGACACAGAAACTTATTCCGCTACAACGCCGTAATATAAACGCCAGCCAGCTCGTTCTCGGATGCATGAGACTTGGAGGCGACTGGAACGCCAACAGCCCGATTACCGCCGAGCATTACCGCGAAGGCAACGAAGCGCTCGATGCGGCACTTGAGATTGGTATCAACATGTTCGACCATGCCGATATTTATACCTCCGGCAAAGCGGAGCGCGTTTTCTCGCAGCTGCTGAAGGAACGCCCGATGCTTCGCGAGGAGATCATCATTCAATCCAAGTGCGGCATTCGCTTCGGCGATGAGAGCAATCCGCATCGTTTTGATTTCTCGGCGGATTATATTTTGGACAGTGTGGATGGTATCTTGGAGCGCTTGGGCACGGAATATCTCGATATTCTGCTGCTGCACCGCCCTGATCCGCTTGTAGAGCCGGAAGATGTAGCTAGTGCGATCCATGCGCTGAAAGCATCCGGCAAAGTTCGCCACTTCGGCGTGTCCAACATGAGTCACGGCCAAATTCGTCTGCTGCAAGCTTACAGCGACGAGCCGTTCATCGTAAACCAGCTCGAAATGAGCCTGCACAAAATCGGCTTCTGCGACACCGCCGTCAGCGTGAACCAAGAAGCTTGGCGCAACAATGTGTTCCCGGAAGGCACCATGGAGCATTGCCGCCTGGAGAACATTCAGCTGCAATCGTGGGGACCGCTTGCGCAAGGCCGCTACTCCGGCGGCTCCTTGGAAGGCCAAAGCGAAAGCGTAGTGCAAACTGCCGCGCTCGTGGCTCAGCTTGCCGAGAAGCATAACACGACCAAAGAATCGATCGTCCTTGCTTGGCTGATGACGCACCCATCCGGCATCCAACCGGTCATCGGCACCATCAACCCGCAGCGCATCCGCGCCTGCAAAGACGCTGCCACCCTTCGCCTCTCGCGCGAAGACTGGTATCGCCTGTACGTCGCTTCGCGCGGCGTGAATTTGCCTTAAGTGAATGAGCCCGAGAGAACCGGCGCGCACGCAATTGCGCTGCCGGATCTTATCGGGCTTTTTTTTTGTGTTGGAGGAGTTTCCGAGGAGGGGGCTAAGAGTGGGATAGGCGCTTTTGGCGAGATAGCTGGGCGGTATAGCGCCACCTTTGGTGGGTTTGCGGAACTGTAAGCGAAATAGCCGCTTAAGACGGTGAACATCGGTTAGTTTGGTCGCTGTAAGCGGAATAGCCGCTTACGGCGAGATTTATGGGCGGTATGTCGCCACCTTTGGTAGGTTTGCGGAACTGTAAGCGAAATAGCCGCTTATGTTGGTGAACATCGGTTAGTTTGGTCGCTGTTAGCGGAATAGCCGCTTACGGCGAGATTTATGGGCGGTATGGTGCCACCTTTGGTGGATTTGCGGAACTGTAAGCGGAATAGTCGCTTATGTTGGTGAACATCGATTAGTTTGGTCGCTGTTAGCGGAATAGCCGCTTACGGCGAGATTTATGGGCGGTATGGTGCCACCTTTGGTGGATTTGCGGAACTGTAAGCAGAATAGTCGCTTATGTTGGTGAACATCGATTAGTTTGGTCGCTGTTAGCGGAATAGCCGCTTACGGCGAGATTTATGGGCGGTATGGTGCCACTTTAGGTGGGTTTGCCTACTCTCAGAGCGCTGTAACGCCTGTTTAGTTATGTTCTCAGAGCTGAGAGTTCAGTTTCCGAACTCTCAGCTCTCTTTTTGGCGATTTGCGTTGCTGGGAGTTCGATTTCCCGACTCTCAGCGCCCCGCAAGCTGGGTTCGCCATGGCTCATAACGACAAAAAGCCCTGCCACAATTCAAGTAGCAGGACTTTCTACAAGCTGCAGCTCCTTAACCTTACTTCACAAATATCCGCACCTGATTCGGCCCAGTCCGCTTCATGACGCGATAACCCGCAGCAGCTGAAGTTGCTATCCCTTCATCATTAGGCATGCAGTAGCCCCCTGGCACACAAGTGCCATCATCCCGAACGAGCAGCTTGCCGACCACGCCGACAGCCACCCACTCCGGACGCTGCGAACGCGGCACATAGTCAAACGCCTCGTTCCAATCCGGGTTTAGCATAGGCTCTGTCTTGATACCGGCAGGTCTCAGTACGTTGCCCGCACTATCAAGCATTTCGGGCACATCCACCTCATGGTACTGGATGCGGTCCCATTCGTCCGTAACGAACAGCTTGTGCCAGCGCAAATCGCTGGAATCCGCTAGGACGGCAGGACGAGAGCTGACAACGCCGAGGATGTAACTATCTGAGGCCGTTGCTCGGCGGATTTTATCACAGTCCTGATCATCAAGCGTGACAAAATATCCAACATCGATACCAAGCCCATCTGCCGTTTCGAACATCTCGGCATAATCGGCAGCGTTCGGTGAGCTGACTGTGCCATCAAGGTACAAATTGCCGGTCAGTCCTTCAATAACGGCCGAGTTCAAGGTTGGCCCCACCACGAGTCCATTAGCCAAGTGCCAAGAAAACGGAAATCTAGTAGTCCCATTCTGCCCCATAATGTGAGCGCCAACATGAGACATATCGACAACCGTATTTAAACCTTCTGCATGGGATATCGCAGCGAACGTTTTCGTAGAGGAGCCTTCCGCGTGTGAAGCTTGCCCACCTGCAAGCGTATCGGCTCCTTCTGCATGAGAATAAGGACCATTCGCGCTGGTACCGATTCCTTCTGCGTGAGAGAACGGCCCGCTCGCACTGGTATTTGCCCCTTCCGCATGTGTGCCGGGACCGCTCGAAGTCGTTTGAAAACCTTCTGCATGCGCGGCCGTTCCGCTGGCCATGGTCGTTTGACCCTCTGCGTGTGAAAAAGCAGCCATGGCCCTTGGCCCAGGCGCAACGGTAAAATCATTCGTTCCGCCTTCCGCATGGGCAGCGAATCCCGTCGCCATCGTACCTACGCCTTCTGCATGAGAGCTGTCACCCGAAGCAACATTTGGAGCAAAATTACCGAGTGAATCCACGGCGCCGCCTTCTGCATGGGAAGCTCTTCCGCTTGCTGTGTTACTCTCTCCCTCGGCATGAGAAGCCTGACCGCTGGCTATAGAATCCGCGCCTTCGGCATGCGCATAAACTCCGCTCGCATTTGTTCCTATGCCTTCTGCATGGGAGAAACTCCCTCCGGCATTCGTATTGGCACCTTCCGCATGCGCACTGGGTCCGCTTGCGGTAGTTTGGAAACCCTCCGAATGAGCGGCCGTTCCGCTGGCGACAGTGGTTTGTCCCTCCGCATGGGCAAAGGCAGCTGTCGCACGAGGGCCGGGAGCTATCGTAACATCTACCGTTCCGCCTTCGGCATGGGAGCCGGCTCCACTTGCCTCCGTTCCGATCCCTTCAGCGTGAGACGACGAGCCCATTGCTTGGTTAGGCGAAGGATTGCCGAGTAGATCCACGCCTCCGCCTTCCACGTGGGAAGCCCGGCCGCTTGCCGTATTTCCTTCCCCTTCCGCATGCGAATTCAAAGCAAGCGCCTGCGTATTGCTGCCCTCCGCGTGAGCTGCACCGCCTCCGGCTATGGTCTGAGACCCTTCTGCATGAGCTGCAGCCGCAGCCGTTAAGGTCTGATAGCCTTCCGCATGGGATGCATCTCCATTGGTTGTGGATTGATAGCCCTCCGCATGCGAGGTATCCGCGTTGGCTGTCGTTTGAAAGCCTTCCGTATGGGATGCATCTCCATTAGAAGTAGTTTGCCTGCCTCCGGCATAGGATGCAGAACCGTTGGATACGGATGAAATACCCTCCGCATGCGAAGCAAGTCCATTGGATACACTCAGATAACCTTCTGCATGGGAAGCTGCACCATTGGCAATAGATGAACTCCCTTCCGCGTGGGAGGCTACTCCGCTCGCAAAAGTAGCCGTTCCTTCCGCATGGGCTGTATCCGCCACCGTTTGCGTCTGATAGCCTTCCGCATGGGAAGCTCCTCCCCCTGCCGTCGTCCCGCTTCCTTCCGAATGTGAAGCATCGCCGTTTGCGGTTGTTTGATACCCTTCAGCGTGGGAAGCCATCCCGTTCGCGGTTGTATCACGACCTTCCGCCTCTGAGCATTCACCGACTGGATTTTGATTGCAATCCGCCATCGCATTCACTCCTATTCCATAGAAAATAATAGCCTGACATCGAGATGGATAAGCTCCTCTCATCTATTAATCTATGTGGAATGCGCCAACTAGCTTGGACAATTACACGATTCGGGACAGCCCCGGTGTACGCTCTTCTAGGTAAAAGGAATGGATCGCCGCCAGCGCGAATACTGTAGCGATATCCAAATTCATCAGGAGGCGAGCTCGCGATGCCTAAACTGAAAATCCCCCGGTAAGCCCGAGGTCCACCTCTTCCCTTTTGGAAGTATGAGCAAGTAAGACTCATCATACAAACGAGAGGAAGATCGCAATGTGGCCCAAAACAGTAGATTGGAAACAACTTAAGTTCGGCGTTGAAATAGAGTTTATAGGCGGTAAACCTGCAGAGCTTGCGCTGCTGCCCGGATGGGTAATGTCGTTGGATGAGCATCAATTAGATGAAACCGGCATCGAGTCCGGCAGTGAGCTGAAGCCCCCTCCAATGCTGTGGGAGGAGCGGGATCAGATTCGCATCATGCTGAGCCGGCTTCAAGCACAGGGGGCTACGGCCAATTGGAGCTGCGGACTTCATGTGCATGTCGGTATCGAAGCATGGGGAGAACAAATGGTGCTCCCACTCCTTGATGCGGCACTAACCTATCAGGAAACGCTGAAGGCCTTGCTGCAAACGAGCGAGCATCGCTTGCTCTTCTGCCCTCCGGTAACGACAGCTATGCGTGAGCGATTCGCGGTAGATCCATCCGCCCATGCCGTACACAACTCTGGCCGTCCGCAGTCTCACCGCTGCGGCATCAATGTAGCCTCTTGGTTCGATATCGGAACGGTAGAGATTCGTTATGCCAATGGCAGTGTGCAGGTTGACGAAGTGCTGCACACGATTGAGCTATGCCTTCGATTCGTTGCCGCAATCGGAGCGGGTACGGAGCTGCCGCTTGAACAACCGCAATTCGCCCTTGCCCTCCATGCACCGGTAAATGGTTATCCCGCTTCGATTCCCGTGCCTCGTTGGTATCAGGAACGAATCTGGCTGGAGAATATGCTCATTCCTATCCTAGAGCCGGTTGCCCAGCAGCTTGTGCCGGGTGGTGAAATTCACAACATACTGCCGGTATCAGAAGGGCTGTTGGTGGTCATTGAGAACCCTGATGGCCGCCTGCAGCAGTACATCACGGATGCCCCTGCCGATGGCTGGCAGCTAAAACGCAAGCTGACAGACTAGAACCAGAATAATAAGCAAATGAAGCTAGCCGCGATAACCGCGGCCAGCTTCTTTTCGCGTTCGCGATTGTTCCGAAAAGTAGTACAGCCACCAGCTCGTTCGCATGCTTTTCCGAATGATGAATACATTTAAGTATTCGAGGATCAGGAGGAACGAAACATGGCACAAAAGAAGGAATCGTTCATGAGAGGGACGATGACCTTATCTGTCGCTGCTTTCATCAACCGAATTCTTGGCTTTATCAGCGGCATGTATGTCGCTCGCGCACTGGGAGCGGAAGGAATTGGCTTATTAATGATGGCACACCCTCTCGTGCCTCTTGTCATTACGATCACAGAGCTCGGCTTACCTGTTGCGATATCGAAGCTGGTTGCAGAAGCCTATGCGCGAGATGAGAAAGTGAAGGTCAGGCGAATCCTGCATGTTTCACTGGCTGTAACCGGCTTCTTAAGCTTAGCGCTGACGACCCTTTCCCTGCTCGGCTCCCACTGGATCGCATCCATTCTGCTGAGTGACCAGCGCGCCTATTATGCGATGCTCGCCATTACGCCGATCGCGCCGATTGTTGCCGTGTCTGCTGTGCTGAAGGGCTATTTTCGCGGCATTCAGCGCATGAAGGTCATCGCCGCTTCGGATGTGCTCGAGTATTCGGTACAGATTGCTTGCGTGCTCGCAATGGTACATTTGCTGCTGCCCTATGGAGTAGCCTACGCTGCTGCAGGCGCGATGGCCGCCTCAGTCATAAGCGAAGCATTCAGCCTCTCATTCCTCGTCATTAGTTATAAGCTGCGCGGCGAAGCCAAACTGCCGGGCGAGACGTGGACCGGCCATCTCAAGCACGGCAGAAAAACGCTCTCAGAGCTGCTGCAAATCGGCCTGCCGACAACCGGGCAAGGCGTAGTGCAATCGATATATAGTGCATTCCAGCCTTTGCTCATTGCAACCAGCCTCGCGCTTGCCGGCATAAGTACAGTACTAGCCACGAAGCAGTTCGGGATGTTGGCCGGTTACGCCTTCCCGCTGCTCTACATGCCAAGCTTTATTACGCAATCCTTGTCCACCGCGCTCATACCGGCGATTGGGGAAGCGGCTGCGAATAAAAATGATCGCCTTATGCATGAACGGATGAATCAAGCGCTGAATTTAGGACTGCTGATCGGTGCACCCGCTACCGTCATCTTGTTCGAGTGGGCAACTCCGCTGACGAAGCTTGTGTATGGCGCACCTGATGCGGGATTGCTGCTCAAAATTTTAGCGCCGATGTTTTTCCTCCATTACTTCGACGCTCCTCTGCATGCGATTCTGCTCGGACTCGGTCGCGCCAATGCTACGCTTTGGAACTACGTCGTGTCCACCGCGTTCAAAGCGATCGCGATATTCGTGTTTGGCAGCCAATTCGGCATTGTCGGCGTCACCTTCGGCATCGGAATCGGAATCGTCATGCAAACCCTGCTAAACTTCTTCTCGATATCGGGCTCAATCGGCATCTACATGAATATTCAACCTTACCTAAAAGTTGGCATCTGTATGCTGCTGATGGGAATTTGCGGTCGCTGGTCCTTTGACTATCTAACCGTCGTCCAAGGGTTGCCGCTCCTCTGGAGTTCCGTCGGTTCCATCATCTGCGCGCTGTTGATCTACTTCGCTGCGCTCCTATCCATGGATGCTTTGCTAAAAGCAAGCCGATCGATCGTGATACCGCGATAAGGCTCATCCATCAAACCAATTCTACCCAAACGCTGCACCCGCACCAAAAAAGCCGCCTCAACCGTTGCGCCAAGCAACCTGTTGAGACGGCTTTCATTTATCCCCCGCTATTGACGGCGGCGATAGTCGGACAATACCAATCGATCCTCGAGCAGCTTGCCGGTTTCCGCATACCGGCAATTCGCAGACGCCACTTGGAAAGCATAAGCGCGTCGCGGTTTATCCGTATGATTTTGCTTGCTGTGATGCAGCGTTTCGCGATGAAAGAACACCGCATCCCCCGGCGCCATCGGCTTGCATGGGATGCCGTTCTCCGGGTCAGCCGCCCGTTTATGGCCGCCCTCCGCATTCAAGTTCGGCTGTCGCCCCAGCCTATGCGACCTGGGGGCAAGCCACAAGCCCGCATTATCCTGCGTGATCGGATCAAGCGCAATAAACCCGTTCAGCATATGCCCTAGGATATGGGTATATTGATTATCTTGATGCCACTCCAGCCCGCTGCCATGCGGTGCTACGACGGCGTACATGCCCATCCAAATCCGCACTTTGTCGCCGAGTAGGGTTTCAAAAATGCTCACGATGTCCGGGTCCGTCAGAAAATCAGTCGTGTGCGGAAACCTGTCCTTCTCTTTATCCAGATCGATAATGGCTTGACTCCTCCACTTGCCATCCCCTTGCTGATTGGCGAACTCAACATTCTCGGCATTGATGGCGTCCACCGCATGAGCCGAAAGGAATCCCGGAGCATAAAAGTAACCTTCACGATAAAATTGTTCAATCATGTCTGAGGTCAAAACAAAGTCCGTTATTTTAGGCACTAGCTTCCTACCTCCCAGGACTGTTCATTTATAGGATACACTCCCATTCTGAATCACCCTGAACATGCCTGTCAATCCAAACAAAAGAAGCTAGCCGCGATTCCCGCAGCCAGCTTCTTTCCCCTAACAATCCGCTTATCTTCCAGCTTTAAAGCCCAATGCCTGCATCAATTTATTGAATACTTCCGTGTTCTCGAAGCTGCCAGTGAACAGCTGCGAGTTTTTGCCTGTTGCCGTAACCGGAACATCTACTGCCGTATGACCGGAAGTCGTCCAGTCTACAACAAAGTTAAGCTTGGAGTTCGCGATGGCGAAAGGACCGTCTTCTTTGGAAATGCCATCACCTGTCTCGTCTTTAGCATCCACTTCTTCGATGGAGAAGCCGCCAGTTTCATGGTCAGCAAGCACGAGTACGAGCGTATCCGGATTTTTCTTAGCAAAATCCTTCGCGATTTGTACGGAACGATCCAGCTGTTGACCGGCTTTGATCGTCATTTTTGCATTGTTTTGGTGAGCGAACTCATCCGTGCCTTCCTCTTCAACCATCAGGAAGAACCCTTTTTTGTTGGCAGACAGCGTATCGATTGCCTTCTTCGTCATGTCCGGAAGCGATACGACCGGGTTGTAGATATCCCCTTCGCCCTCTGCACGCTGTTGGAACATTTCTTCGTTGGCGAACAGACCGAGAAGCTTGCCGCCTTTGGCTTTCTGCATATCCGTTTTGTTCGAAACAAAGCTGTAGCCCAATTGCTTCGCTTTATTCACGAGATTGCCTTGCGTGCCTTTGCTCTTCTCCGACGGATCTTCTGCCGGCTCGTCCTTGAATTTACCCGGCTCGCCTGCCGGATACCAGAAATCTTCGCCGCCGCCGAGGATGACGTCAAGCTTGCTCTTCGTCAAATATTGCAGCGCGATATCGCTTTGCTTGGCGCGGTCTTCAACATGGGCACCGAATGCAGCACCGGTAGCATCTGTTACTTGGCTCGTTGTAACAACACCCGTCGATTTACCTGCATCCTTTGCATATTCCATAATCGTTTTGACCGACTTCTTATCGGCATCCATTCCGATAGCGCCATTGTACGTTTTTACTCCGCTTGCATAAGCGGTAGCAGATGCTGCTGAATCTGTTACGGGTACTGTAGAGCTTGTATGAATAAGTCCCAAGAACGGCATAGCATCCATCGCCAGGCTGCCCTTCTCACCGACAGTAGCCAGCCGGATCGCGTTGCGCTGTGCTGTACCCATTCCGTCTCCGACGAATAGAATGACATTTTTCGTTTGCGAGGAAGCCGCCTCCGCTTTATCAGTCGACGGTGTAGCCAAGATGCTTGTCACAACAAGCGCTGCTGCCGCTGTTGCAGCAAGTGTGCTTTTTAATGCGATTTTCTTTTGCGAAACCATTTTCCTACCTCCTAGTAATCTTTTCTACTAGATTTTACAAAGACTAGGTTAACAGGATGTAATCTGGATATGTAGTTCTTGTTAAGCTGTCTTACATCTCAATGAAACTAATACGATTCCTTTCATATTCCTTTAATCTTTCTATGCTACGATGGGTAATGATTCCAAAATGGTAGAGGAGTGATAGAAACATGAAAGCCAAATTCGCAATACTTGCAGCGTCATTACTACTCGTCGCAGCACTAGCCAGCGCCTGCGGGAACAACAACAGCAATAACAGCACCAGCGCCAGCACAAACACAAATGGGGCAAATGCTGACACGAGTACGAACGAGGCATCCACGAACACGACAACCGCGGATTCAGGCAGCGGATCGACAGTAGAGATTAAACTTGAGGCCAAAGATTTCGAGTATGATCAGAAGGAGATTCATGTGAAGAAAGGCGATCATGTCAAAATCACTCTTCACAGCGACGACGGCGGTCACGGCTTTACAATTGCTGATTACAATGTAGACATTCAAGGAAACGGCGACGGCGAATTCGATGCCGCGAATGCAGGCACCTTCGAATTCCACTGCTCCGTGATGTGCGGTTCAGGCCATCGCGATATGGTCGGCAAGCTGATCGTGGACGAAGCCTAACAAAAGGTATTATTCAAATAGCAATGGCTGCGCATCTCTGCGCAGCCATCTTTTATTGCAGGGCATGTAGAATGTGATCCACCATCTCTGATGTTTGCTGCGTACCGTCGATGACGACGTCGGAATTTGGTTTGACGCTTCGCAGCATCTCCAAGTAGGCATCCCTGCCGCGGGTTAAATAGTTCGTTAACTCATGCCGCAAATCATCCATAGACCGATAAGCATAATCGCGCAATATTCTTCGGGCAGCCGCAACATCTAGAGGTGTATCTATAAATACCGTCAGATCAATGAATTCACGAATGTCATTGTTCAAATAGGCAAACGGATAATCGAGCACAAGATACTCCAGCTCAGCATCCTGCAAATAGAGCTCAATATCGTTCCTTAACGAAGTCAGATTCCATTCATTATAATCGGCTCCTCGTTCTACCCAATCACAAATGTCCTGCGGGCTATCCTCAAAGTCATAATCGTCAAAATATAAAGCCTGTGCATGCGTTAAACGTTCAAGCAGCTGCTCGGTCAGCGTCGTCTTCCCGCCACCGGATACAGCGGCAATTGCAATTACGTAAGGTTTGCCGTCCATCATTGCCCTCCAGAATTGTGTTCTTCAACCTCTATGGAACATTTTTCCCCATACCCAGCAAGCATAACACATCACCCCTAAATTGGAATGGGCTTCCAATCCCTTCGTGCGTACCTTGTGCTACATATGACCTCTATTGTACAGGCCCTCCAACTTGCATTATACTAATAAAATATATATTAATGAGACGGATCGGTTTGGAGGATCAGCGTGAAAGATCATAGACCCCGCTATCAAATCTTAATCGACTACTATACGGACCGGATTGTATCGGAGGAATTGCGCGCAGGCGATAAGCTGCCGACAGGACCGGAAATCGCGGAGCAGTTCGGCGTGAGCGCCATTACCGTTACCCATGCGATGAGGCAGCTGGAAACCGATGGTTTGATTAAGCGAATTAAGAAAAAAGGGACCTTCGTAACGGATAGAACGCCGCAACTGATGGCTGGCCATCTAACCGACTTAGGAGACGCGGCAGGCTCGACACCCCAAGCTTCAACACTGTCCATCCCCGTCATTTCCCTCGTGATGCCGTTTAGCGAAACGATCGGATATGAGATCTTCCGCGGCGTAGAGGAAGAGTGCGCTGCGCAAGGACTATACGTCACATTCCACAATTCCAAATATGATGACGCCGTCGAGCGGAGTATCATTCAGAAGCTGGCCAAAGATCGCGTCAGCGGCATCATCGTTTATCCGGTATCCAGTTACAAGAACATCGACGTCTTCAGCCATCTTGCCATCGAGGGCATTCCATTTACACTTATTGATCGGAACATCGAAGGGCTGGATGCGCCGCTCGTTGTGTCGAACAATATTGAAGCAGGCTACAGCCTTGCTTCGCATCTCCTCCAGCTTGGTCATACACGGCTTGCCTTCGTATGCCAATCGTGGAAAGAAGCGGTATCCGTCAGCGACCGTTACAAAGGATATTGCAACGCACTCATTGAAGCAGGCATTCCGCCTCGGCCCGAATGGTTAATTAACCTGGAGGAGCTAAAGGTAAACAACGCTGCCGGCAATTCGTATGATGTGCTGCTCGACCATCTGCTTGCCATTACGCCAACGCCTACAGCCGCTGTAGCCGTGAATGATTATATGGCGACAGGGCTGCTCAAGGCTGCGCTCCAGCGAGGAATTGCGGTGCCGGAGCAGCTGTCTGTTACCGGCTTCGACAACCATTCCTTCACCGAGCATCTAGAGGTGCCTCTCACAACTGTGGAGCAGGATTTCTACAGTATCGGCCGCGATGCGGCGAAGCTCGTCGTAGCTCCGGCACAAGAACGCAGCCGCTCCAAGCTCGTGCTTGGTACGAAGCTGATTGTACGGCAATCGACCGGTAAACCTGCCTCCCATGACGCTTGAGCGGTCATGGGATTTTTTTATATATATTTTAATAAATACGGATTTACAATAATTAGGGATCGCTTTATGATTAAAGTATATTTTAATATTCCATTGAAATGAGGTCTGCCCTCTTTATGTCGACGCCAAAAGCAATTATACATGTCATTTCGCACACCCACTGGGATCGTGAGTGGTATATGCCTTACGAGGCACATCATGCCAAGCTCATTCAAACGATGGATGGCTTGCTCGAAATTATGGATCAAGATCCGGAGTTTCGCAGCTTCTACCTCGACGGTCAGACGATCGTGCTCGAGGATTATTTGCAAGTGTATCCCGAGAAACGCGAGAAGCTCATTGCGCTTGTCCAAGAAGGGAAGCTCTCTGCCGGCCCTTGGTACATTCTGCAGGATGAGTTTCTGACCAGCAGCGAAGCCAATATTCGCAACATGCAGATCGGACATCGTGACGCTAAAGCGTATGGCCCAGTTTCTAAACTCGGCTACTTCCCCGACTCCTTCGGCAACATGGGGCAGGCTGCTCAAATTCTACAGCAAGCCGGTATCACCACAGCTGTATTCGGCCGCGGCGTGAAAGCTACCGGCTTCAATAATAGCGTGTCGGAAGCTTTGGACCTCGAATCGCCATTCTCGGAGCTGCACTGGGAATCACCGGATGGCTCGCGGGTGCTCGGCATCTTGTTCGCTAATTGGTACAACAACGGAATGGAGATCCCTGAGGAGCCGGCTGCGGCGCGCAAGTTCTGGGACAATGCCATCGCTAATGCGTCGAAGTATGCTTCAACGCCGCATCTGCTTCTTATGAACGGCTGCGATCACCAGCCCGCTCAGGCGAATTTATCCGCTGCACTGCGGACGGCGCGCGAGCTGTACCCGGACTATGAATTCATTCACTCGAATTACGATGATTACGTTGCAGCCGTGCAGTCTACTTTGCCTGAGTCGTTAAGCACCATCAGGGGCGAGCTTCGCGGTCAACGTACTGACGGCTGGTACTCCCTCGTCAATACAGCTTCATCGCGTATCTATATTAAGCAGCTCAACCAAGAGAATCAGACCATGCTGGAGAAGATCGCCGAGCCTTTGGCTGCTTTTGCCCATGTGAACGGCCGCCAATATCCACACGGTCTGCTTAATTATGCATGGAAGACCTTGATGCAAAATCACCCGCATGACAGCATTTGCGGCTGCAGCGTGGATGAAGTGTACCATGAAATGAAAACACGTTTCGAGAAGAGCAAAGGCGTTGCGGCTGCCGTTATTGCAGATAGCTTGGCTCATTTGAGCGCACAAATCGATACAGCGAGCTTCGCTTCGATTAGCTCGGACAGCGCACCATTCGTCGTATATAGCACGAGCGGATATGCGCAGAGTGGTGTCGTAACAGTAGAGCTGGAGCTCGGCCGCCGCTACTTCAAGCCAAACGAAAGCCCGGCGAATAATTCGAAATATGTCTCAGCGCATACAACAGCTGAGGGCTATCTCGTGAACCATCTGGGTGAGAAGCTGGATTTCACAAGCGCGGACCATGGCGTAAGATTCGGCTATGATTTGCCGGATGATAAGTTTAGACAACCGTATTTTGCCCGCGTCATTACGGTAACGTTCGAGACCGAAGCTCTGCCTGCGATGGGATATTCCAGCTTCGCATGGATTCCGGCGACACAATCGGCGGCCTTGGTGCAGCCATCGTCGTTGGTCGGTGAGGAAAACACGATGGAGAATGCCTACCTCCACGTTACGATCGCCGGTGACGGCAGCCTGACGATTACGGACAAACGAAACGGCGAGACCTATGCAGGGCTAGGCGTTTACGAGAATGTCGGCGATATCGGCAACGAATATATTTTCAAACAGCCGGTTGGCGATACGGCCATTACAACCAGAGGACTTGCGGCACAGGTAGAGCTTGTCGAAGATACATCATACCGGGCAACGTATGAAATAACACATACGTTCGATATTCCGGAGCAAGCAGATGAGCGTCTGGAGCAGGAAATCGCCACAATGGTAAATTTCCTTGACCGGAAAGCACAGCGTTCTGCTAAGCGAGTGCCGATCACCATTGTGACACGCGTTAGTCTCAGCCGTTCCGAGGAAGGCGTTCGCGTCCACGCTGCCTTCGATAATCCTGCGAAGGATCAGCGTCTGCGCGTCCTGTTCCCCTCCGGCGTTACAGCGGCGAAACACTACGCCGATTCCATCTTTGAAGTCGCTGAACGAGCTACGATCCCGGCTGAGGAATGGGTTAATCCGAGCAACTGCCAGCATCAGAGCGCTTTTGTCGATGTGCATGAGAACGGGCGCGGTTTGACCATTGCCAATAAAGGTCTCAACGAATATGAAGTGCTGCGTGACGAAAGCGGAACGATTGCGGTGACGATCTTGCGATCAACCGGCGAGCTCGGTGATTGGGGTGTATTCCTAACGCCGGATGCGCAGTGCCTTGGCTCCAATCATGCGGAATGGATGATCCTCCCTCACGGAGGCGGAGATTCGCGGTTCGCGGCTTATCAGCAAGCTTATGGTTTCCAGGTGCCGATGCAGGCCAGCCAAACAGGCGTACACGAAGGGCAGCTGCCTGCACGGCAAAGCCTGCTCGATTGGAGCGCTGCGGGATCGGGCCTCGCCCTCTCCAGCGTGAAGATCAACGAAGAGCGCGGCGATCTGATTGCTCGCTGGTATAACCTCTCCGGTGAACCGGCTGAGCTGACGGTCAGCTCACAGTCACATGGCCGACTCTACGAGAGCACGGTGCTCGAAGACACGAATGCAGCCGACGACTTAGGGACTGATGGCTCTGCTACCGTGCCGGTTGAAGGGTACAAGATCATCAGCATCGGGATGAGCACTAAGGAATAGGATGTGAAACTAGAAAGGCAGTCTGGGATGCAAGCATCCTGAACTGCCTCTTGTTGTGGCGTTATTGACTGAATTTGAGGTGTCCGAAATTCTAACGAATCGTAGTGACCTTATTGGGCCGGTTTGTGGTCTAATGAGATTCTAACGAATCGTAGAGACCTTATTTGTAGTAAATCGGCTCTTAAATACAAATAAACCGCTAAATAAGACCGCTACGATTCGTTAGAATATTTTCAGTGGTATTTTGAGGAAAATAAGCCCTGTACGATTCGTTAGAGCAAGAAAGAGGCCGATGCAGAGAGTTCCATTTCGCGACTCTCAGCTGCCGGGACGGGAGAGATGGGGTTAGTTTGGACGCTGAGAGTTCGATTTTCGTACTCTCAGCTTCTTTATCGGTTGGTTTTGGCGCTGAGAGTTCCATTTGGCGACTCTCAGCTGCCGGGACGGGAGATATGAGGTTAGTTTGGACGCTGAGAGTTCCATTTGGCGACTCTCAGCTTCTCTATCGGTTGGTTTTGGCCCTGAGAGTTCCATTTCGCGACTCTCAGCTGCCGGGACGGGAGATATGAGGTTAGTTTGGACGCTGAGAGTTCGATTTGGTGACTCTCAGCTACCAGAGACAAACAAAGAAAGAGGCCGATGATTACTCATCAGCCTCTTTCCAATGTCCTAGTTCATCTATATCCTACAGGTTGCTAAGTGTTTCAGTCAGAACAGGAACGATTTGCGATTTACGGGAAACTACGCCCTTCAGAACCGCTTTGTTGTCGTCAAGCTTCACGCTGTAGGCTTGCTCAACTGCTGCCGCTTGTTTACCAAGTGCCAGCGCAACGGAATCGTTGTTCAAGATGTCAGTGACGACGAATACGAACAGATCAAGACCTTTGTCAGCGATGATGGTGTTCAATGCCGCTTCAACTTCTGCTTGGCGGGAAAGAACATCGTTAACGTCAACCGCGTTTACTTGCGCGATTTCCACTTTGTAGCTGCCCATCGAGAATTCTTTCGCATCAAGCGAAATCAATTGCGCGATTGTTTTGTCGCTGAGATCAGCGCCGGCTTTAAGCATTTCAAGGCCGTAAGTCTCAGGCGTTACGCCTGCGATTGCTGCCAGCTCGCGAGCGGCTGCAACGTCCTCCGGCGTGCAAGTCGGCGACTTGAACAGCAAGGAATCGGAGATGATTGCCGAAAGCATCAGACCTGCAATGTTGCTTTCAATCGCGATGCCGTTTTCTTTGTACATTTTATTAAGGATGGTCGCCGTGCAGCCTACAGGCTCGCAGCGGTAGTAGAGCGGATGAGCAGTCTCGAAATTAGCGATACGGTGGTGATCGATAACTTCAAGGACGCGCACTTTATCGATGTCGCTAGCGCTTTGCTGACGCTCATTGTGGTCAACAAGAATAACGTTGCTTGTTTCGTTCGAAACGGTTTCCACCAAACGTGGCGCAGCCGCTTTAAATTGATTCAGCGCGTATTGCGTTTCGCCGTTCACTTCACCAAGACGAACCGCTTCAACCTCTTGGCCAAGCTTTGTTTTCAAGTCTGCGTAAGCAATTGCCGAACAGATTGTGTCGGTGTCCGGGTTTTTGTGTCCGAAAATCAATGTTTTTGACATCTTCATACTCCTTATTCGCTGTTTATTGGGTGCTGGCGACCATAAGAACGCCGGTAAGAATAAATCCCTAATCGGTATTATACCGTTTATTGCCCTGAATTCCTATTCCATTACAGGCAAATTCATAAACAGTTCTATATTTCGTCAAAAAGTTCAGGTGCCCTGTCCGCTCGAAGCCGCCTCTCCACCAAATCAAAGAGCGCATCGTAGAAAACATCCGCCTCGTTCTCCCGCAGCGTTCCCAGAACCGGAATTGTTGCGGTGAGCTCGCCCCATTGCTGCTTGAAATACGCTTTGCGAATGGCGTTGCCGCCATCCCGTTTCATCGGATTGTACGTCCAGCGCAGATAAGACGGTTTCTCTTCACGATCATAAACAAGCTTCTGAATCTCGGCATGCGTCGTCGATTTGTCCCCTGCATATATGACCACATAATAGTTGTCATTCCGATGCCAATCGATAAACAACACATATAACGCGCCGCCGATTGTACGCGCAATATGATACGCATTCACCATCGGTTTGCCATTGGACCATTGATGAAAGTTCGAAAGCGGCAATCCGTCCGTGCTGATTCGCGTTACATCATAGGCGCCGACCGGCTGGGCACTGGATCGCTCGATCCATGCCGCGAGTGCGGCTGCTTCCTGTTTCTCCATTTCTATCAACCCCCTTCCAGTTTAGCATGCAGCATTCCACATGATCGAGCTATAATGAAAGCAACCTATCAAAGGCTCGTCCGAAAGGAACGGTGGCATTATGAATTCGTTCGAAATTGTCGGCACCCCAAGCGAGTTTGCGCGGAGCCACTTGTTCTTTGGTTTAATCGGTGGTTATGATGCGCCCCGATCGGATTTTCTCTATACACGCGACTATTATCCGGCCTATGAAATTCTGTTCATTACGAAAGGCAAAGGCGCCTTCAAGCATGCGAACCAGTGGATCGAGATCGTGGAAGGCGACTGTGTCGTGCATGACATGCGGCTGCCTCATGCCTATAAAACGGAAGCGAAGAATGCGTTCGAAATGTACTATTTGGTGTTCGACAGCATCGACATGGAGCATTTCTGGCCGAAGCTGTTCGGCGAACCTTCCTACTCCATCGTGCAAAATCTCCCGGCTGTCAATGAAATCCACACTCTGCTCGAACAGATTGTAGAACTGATGAGAGAGCAGCATCCGGCTTATGAAATGCCTCTGTCTGCGCATATCTATCAGCTGCTTATGGAGATTTTCCGAAAGCAGCGCGACTTAGGAGGTTCTTGGCTGACAAACCACGGCTCCGAACCGGAGCCGCTGCAGCGAGCGCGGGCATTCATGGATGCGAACTATCTGGAGGTCGAAGACGTCTCGCAGCTGGCCCAAATCGCCAATCTCAGCCTATATCATTTTATCCGTCAATTTAAGAAGCAATACGGCGTCACGCCGAAGGAATACGTCCTGCTCAAGAAGGTGCACCATGCGAAGCGTTTGCTCATCAGCACATCGCTCTCGATCGGCGAGGTCAGCGTGCAAAGCGGATTTGCGAGCTATAACGCCTTTCTGCATGCTTTTCTGAAAGTGCAGCATGATTCACCGCGGGATTTCCGCCGAAGCTTACGTCGCCTCTAATCGCGTCAGCCCCATTCTTGCAAACAGCAATTTATTGAGTGTATTCGGCAATTCGCTAGCTTCAATCGCATCTCTCTATGTCGTAAACTAAAGTTAATTAAAGCGTTTACTGACTAGGAGGGTCTAAGAATGAGCCTATACGGATTAACGAGTGAACAGCAATTGATGTGGGAACGTGACGGTTTTCTAGTGATTGAGGATTTTCTGAGCAGCCAAGAGGTCGATTCCATTAACGAAGACATGGATCGGGCCTTTCATGAATTCGAAGTCAATAATCGCGTCAACCCGGCTACCGGCCAGCTGAACCATGTGAAGCAGATTTGCGGCATTATTGAGTATGGCGAGACCTTCGCCGGGCTTTTGGAGCATAAACGAATGATGAACATTTTGCGAGATATGATCGGCAATCAATTCGTTATGATCGATAACGACGCTCTACTCAAACCACCGGGCAAAATCTCGCATACCAACTGGCACCGTGACACGACTACGAGGATCTTCTTTGGCGATAAGCAAGCCCCATTCATGGTGAAGGTGTTCTACTTCCTCTCCGATGTGCCTTACGACGGCGGCTGCCTTGCGTTCTTGCCCGGCAGCATCCACATGAAGGATGAGGATTTGCCTAAAGTGGAGAAGCAAGAGGATTTGCCGGGCCATGTCAGAATGAACGTCAAAGCCGGTACGGCGGTTATCTTCAACGGCTACACGTATCACTCGGCGCTGAACAATTTCTCAGATGTGACTCGCCGCTCACTCATCTATAACTACGCCCAATCCTGCCTGCGCACATGGCCGGGTTACGAGCCTTCCGAAGAGCTCAAGGCCGGTGCAACATCGAATATGCGCAAAATGCTGCTCGGCGTAACGCCGTGGATGACCGATGCGAAAGCCTTCGAAGAAGAAGATGCCGCAGCGTCCGGCAGCAAAATGATGATGGGTTAACAAGCAAGGGTGCCGGGCTGCCGGTGCCCTTTTATTTTGGACTCGAACATTCGACTGCCGCTCTCCATTATCGCGAACGATTCTGTTATAATTTTGTATTGGACAATCACCGACGAAACACCTGCATACATTCAACTATTAAAGGAGCGAATCCCATGTTTGAGCATATCGTTATTTTCAAAATGAACGCCACCGTCACACCCGAGAAGGAACAAGAGCTGGTAAGCAGCCTGCTCGCATTCAAAGGCGCTATTCCGGGTATCGTTGATCTCACTGCCGGCCAAAACATTACGGAAGAAACCGGCAATATCCACGGTTATTCCCTAGGACTTCGCGTAACCTTCGAGAACCAAGATGCCCTTCGCGCTTACGGCCCGCATCCTGTTCATCAAGCGTTCGTGAAATCGTTGGACGGTCTGCTTGAAAGTGTTGTCGTCGTCGATTACCACATCTAATATCAATTCCAGATATATTTGTGATAATGTCAGCCATTGTCGTCGACTCGTCTTCGCAGTAAGCTTGAGCTAACCGATGCGAGAGGATGAGAGCGATGAACAAAGTAATCCCACGCTTAACAACGCCAATTACACAAGCCCAAATCGATCAATTTAACGATGAGGGCTTCTTGCTGATTAAGAATGGCTGCTCAGCCGACCTGATCGATGCCTTTAACGGACATATCTATGATTTGCGCGACGAGAAGCCGATGCCGGAGTGGGCCGCTTGCGAAGAGAGCAAGAAATATTCGGTCCGCTTGTTCAATCCGCACCTGCATGACGGATTCGCCCGTCAAATGATGAAGCTGCCCATCGTGCGCGGAACGCTCGCCCAGCTAATGGGCCGTGAAGCCGTTTGCGTGCAAAGCATGTTTTTCTACAAAGAGCCGGGTTCCCCGGGACAAGCGGCACATCAGGATTTCTATTACATTAAGAACGATCCGATGACGATGATCGCGGCTTGGATCGCTATGGAAGAGAGCGTGGACGAGGAGAATGGCTGTCTCTGGGTCATTCCGAAGTCGCATCGCCTTGGCCTTCTGCCGCATGGCGCCGTTAAGAATCTTGACGAGCATGAGCCGTGGACGGATGAAACGGAAGGGATTGATCTCAAGCAGCAGGTCCCGGTCATCATGGAGAAAGGCGATATCCTTTTCTTCCACGAGCTGCTTATTCATTCCTCCACTCGCAATCGGAGCACCGACCGCTGGCGCCGTTCTTATGTATGCCACTATATCCGCGAGGATGCGACGACTTCACGCAGCGATTTGCAGAAGAAGTTTCCGCTCTATTAATGCGAGAAAAGCCCGGCTGTCGATGCCGGGCTTTTTCTGTTTTTCCAGCAAAACACAGGTTATCCCTCGCATGAGATGCTGGTATGCTGAAGTGGTGGTCTATACATAAACAGAGATGGAGGACAATCATGAGAAAGAAAACCATACTGGCGGCCATTAGCTTTATGCTTCTGTCAGGCGCCGTGCAAGCGACGACTTTTGTCAGAGAAACTCATGCAAGCGCTGTCACTTATTCGATCGGTGCTTCCGGCAGCGTTGTTACGGCGTTGCAAACTGATTTGAAGAAGCTTGGCTATTTCAACTATCCTAAGGCAACCGGCTATTATGGCACCGTTACTCGAGATGCTGTCGTCGCCTTTCAAAGTAAATATGGACTTAGCGCAGACGGCATAACCGGCCCATTGACGCTCGAAGCGGTTAGTCATGCGATCCTGAAGCAAAAGCTCATCGCAGATACGTCCTCCTACCTCGGCATTCCTTATACATGGGGTGGTACGAGTCCGGCAAGCGGCTTTGACTGCTCCGGTTTTATCTATTATATGTTCACGAAATTCGGCGTTTCGCAATCGCGAACAACCTCCTCGAACTTGTTCAGCCAAGGCTTCGCGGTAAACAAGTCGATGCTGCAGCCGGGAGATCTTGTTTTCTTCCATAATAGTCCATCGACAGGGGAAGTCGATCATGTCGGCTTCTATATGGGCAACGGTTCGTTCATTTCGGCATTATCCTCAAAGGGAATCTACGTGCAGCAGCTGGAGAACACCTATTGGGGGCCTCGTTTCGCGGGCGCGAGAAGAGTTTATTAGATTCATGCAGACAGCTTGGCGGCCACGCCGGGCTGTTCTTTTTTTGAGCGGCGCCATGTTCCTGTTTTGCAATTCGAGCGCTATAATATAAGGAAGGAGGAACGATTGGCATGAGTTCAGGACTCCCTTACGACAAAATCACTTCCGCCTACGCCGGCACCATCGTCTACCCGCCAAAAGGTACGTATGGACCTCGGGTGCAGCAAGATATACAGCTTGTACTGCTTCATACCGGTGAGCTCGATCTGACCATTGATGATACTCGCTATTCTGTCAAAGCCGGACAAGTCGTTTTGCTGAAACCGCAGCATCACGAATATTTTGCTTTTGCCGAATCGCAAGAGTCTTGGCACCGCTGGGTTACCTTATCCGTTTCGGCTCTTACGGATGCTGAACTCCATTATTTGGACAGTCTTCCCTTTAGCATGCCAATTCCGGAAGCGCTCAATTCGGTGACCGATATGCTGCTTTCTTTGCAAAATGATTATTTAAAGCAGGACGAGCTCATGATAAGTCTGGGATATTCCGCCTTTCGGCTGTTTACAGCCAGAATTGCGCAAACCAAGCAGCAGCAGGAGCTCCATCCCAGCATCATTGCAGCATTAACCTATATTCAGCAGCACTATACGGAGGAGATTTCGCTTCCTGATCTGGCCGGCGCTGCCGGCGTATCGCCGGAGCACCTGGTCCGTCTGTTTCACGTTCATCACCACCTGACACCGATCCGCTATCTGTGGCAATACCGCGTGCTCAAGGCAACCGAATTGCTCTCTCAATCCGGTCTTTCCATGGGAGAAATAGCGGCAAGATGCGGATTCAAGACTGCGTTTCATCTCTCGCGGCTCGTGAAGGAACAAACAGGCAGCACACCTTCAGAAATTCGCAAAGCCGCGTGGGGAACGACGAACTAACTTGGAGGACATACGATGCGATTTATCGATAACGGCAACAACAATGATCCCTCGTGGAATCTTGCACTAGAAGAGTACGCGCTTCGTAACCTTGGCAGCGACGGAGACGATTATCTTCTCTTCTATATTAATGAACCATCCATTATCATCGGCAAAAATCAAAACACCGCCGAAGAGGTAAACGGCTCTTATGTGGAGGAGCATGGCATTCATGTCGTGCGTCGTTTATCCGGCGGCGGCGCGGTCTACCATGATCTCGGCAATCTCAATTTCAGCTTTATCACTTCGGATGATGGACGCTCCTTTCATAATTTCCGCAAGTTTACCGAGCCTGTCGTTGAAGCGCTTCGTAAGCTTGGTGTTGAAGCGGAACTGAGCGGACGAAATGATTTGCAGGTCGGTGAGCGCAAAATCTCCGGCAACGCGCAGTTCGCCTCCAAAGGGCGGATGTTCAGCCACGGTACGCTGCTATTCAACTCCGAAGTCGATTCCATCGTTTCGGCGCTAAACGTCAACCCGGCCAAGTTCGAGTCCAAAGCGACCAAGTCCGTCCGCAGCCGTGTCGCGAACATTACGGAATTTCTGCGGGAGCCGCTTACGATGGAGCAATTCCGCCAGTTCCTGTTGGCGTCCATCTTCGGCAGCAGCACCGAAATTCCGGAGTACAAGCTGACCGATGCGGATCTCGCCGCCGTGCAGCAGCTCGCAGACGAACGCTACCGCAGCTGGGATTGGAATTATGGACGCTCGCCGGCATTCAATGTGCGGCAGGTCAAACGGTTAACGGCCGGCACCTTCGATGTTCGGCTTAACGTGCAGGAAGGCTTTATTACCGAAGCCTCTGTCTTCGGCGATTTCTTCGGAACTACTGAAGTGTCCCTCGTTACTGATCGGCTCGCCGGAGTGAGATATAATCCGCAAGCCGTCGCTGAAGCGCTCGCGGACGTTGATTTGACGCTGTGCTTCGGTCCTGTTGAGCGAGAGGAATGGCTCGCATTATTGTTCTGATCTCGTTGGCTGATTGGCTCAAGTAATTCGAATCGAATGGGAGTGGAGAATCGCATGAACAAGGCCGATAATGTCACTTCGCTTAAAGCGTTGCAAGCATGGAAATCCATCCCGCAGCAGCTGCGGGACAAGCTGGTCCGCAACGTATTTTGCGGCAATTGCGGCGGCGCCGTCGAGATCGTCGATTACAGCATCCGCGAGGAGAAATACGCGCTGCTGCTAACCGGCAAATGCCGCACCTGCGCCAGCCCCGTCGCCCGCGTCGTCGAAAACGACTGAGGCGGCACGGCAGCCTGCGGCAGCTGTGCTGGCGGTGGCGGCAGCGCCGGATTTGAGCCAAGAGTCGGAGGTTTTCGACTCTTGGCTTTTTTGTTGCTCTTGCTGGGGACTGTAAGCGGATATTCCGCTTACAGCAGCAATTCGGAGACGGTTGTTCCACTTTAAGCGGATATACCGCTTAGAATGTGGAATACGCGCCGAATTCTCAGTAATCTCGCTTTCGATTGGCGCTTTAAGCGGATATGTCGCTTACAGCAGAAGTTCGGAGGCGATTGCTCCACTTTAAGCGGATATCCCGCTTAAGATGTGGTGCAGCCACCGATTTCACAGTAATCTAGATCTCGCTAGGAGCTGAGAGTTCAATTTTTGAACTCTCAGCCCTTTTTGATGACGATTCTGGGAATCCGACTATGGTGAGAGTTCAACTTCCGAACTCTCATCCATCGCCGATGGCGATCCCAGCCCTCCGACTAAGCTAAGCGCCGCTTCCCCCATCGAATCCGCACCGCCAATCACCGTATAATCCACTTCCCCTTCACCAAATAATAATGATCACTTCATCCAATTTTTGCTTGTTGTAAACTCAAATTTGAGTATAATAAAATGAGTAGTATTCAAATTTGAGTACATACTCTCAACAAGGAAAGGAATGAACGCAGTGGACGCCAAAAGAAGTAATGTCAAACTCGTAATTGCGGGCCTGCTCCTCGGTCTGTTTATGGCTGCACTCGATCAAACGATCGTGTCGACGGCAATGACTACGATTATCGAGAAGATTGGAGGCTTCGATAAATTTATCTGGGTATACTCCGCCTATATGATCGCGATGGTCGTATCGACCCCGATCTTCGGCAAGTTATCTGATATGTACGGACGCAAACGGTTCTTTCTCGCCGGATTGATTCTGTTCATGGCGGGTTCCATCCTTTGCGGAACCGCGCAGAACATGGAGCAGCTTATCATCTACCGTGCGATTCAAGGGATCGGCGGCGGCGCTTTGATGCCAATCGTCTTTACGATTATTTTCGATCTATTCCCAGCCGAGAAACGCGGCAAAATGATGGGACTCTTCGGCGCCGTATTCGGCGTATCCAGTGTCTTCGGCCCGGTAATGGGCGGACTGATCACCGACAATCTTAGCTGGCGCTGGATTTTCTACATCAATGTACCCATCGGTATTCTAGCGGTGATCTTCATCGCGCAGGCCTATCACGAACAATCCAATCCGCGTAAGCAAATCATCGACTGGTTGGGTGCCATCTCGCTAACAGGTTTTGTACTTACGCTTATGTTCGGCCTGGAACTTGGCGGCTCGGACGGCTGGGCATGGGATTCGGCGAAAACCATTTCGCTCTTCGTTGCTGCCGGCGTATTGCTGATCGCCTTCTTGTTCATCGAACGCTCTGCGAAAGATCCGATCATCAAGCTTTCTTTATTCAAAAACAAAGTCGTCACCAGCAGCATGGCCATCAGCGTGCTCTACGGCGGCATTATGATTGCTGCTGCAACTTACATTCCGCTCTTCATTCAAGGTGTATTTCACAAAACAGCTACAGAAACAAGCAGCGTACTTACACCGATGATGCTTGGCGTCGTACTCAGCAGCCAAGTCGGCGGTCGCGTGGTCAGCAAGTTCAGATATCGTGACGTCATGGTCGTATCTGCACTGACCCTGTTGGTTGGCACATTGCTTCTAGGTTATGTAATGGATCAAGAAACATCCAGACTCGTCATTACTTTGTTTATGGTCATCGTCGGTCTTGGCATCGGGGTTTCCTTCTCCTTGCTCAATATCTCGACGTTGAACGCTGTTCCACCGCAATATAAAGGTTCTGCTTCGTCCCTGATTACGTTCTTCCGGACAATCGGCTCCGCACTTGGCATTACGGTATTCGGCGCGATGCAGAAGTCAGCCTTCCAATCCGGCGTGAAAGAAATTCCGAACATCAATCCGGAATTAGCTTCCCAGATCAAAGGCGGCCAAGCGCTGCTGAACCCTGATGTTCAAGCTCAAATGGGATTGCCTGCCGATCTCATTAACCAGCTGCTCAGCAAGCTGGGCGACTCCGTCATCTTTATTTTCCAATGGACGATCATACTTCCGATACTGGCTCTCATCTTCGCGATCTTGATGGGGCGTGCAAAGCTGGAAGCATCCAAATCAGGCGGGCCGCAAGGCGCACCTGGCAAACCTGGCGCTGGAGGACAACAAGGTCCTCAAGGCGACGGCAAACCAGCGCCATCGTTCCACGGAGGATAAACTTCCATGTCAATGAGGCTCTTAATCTTAGGGCTGCTTATGGAGTCTGACCGCCACCCCTACGAAATTCGCCAGACGATTAAAGACCGCAACTGGAACGAATGCTTCAAGCTTCGCGACGGATCGCTGTATTATGCGGTAGACCAGCTGCGCGAGGATGGGCTGATCGAGGCGGCTGAGGTCGTCTCGGTCCCAGGGGAGAATCGGCCGGATAAGACGATTTATCGGATCACGGATTCCGGACGAGAGGCCTTCCAAGAGCTGCTCGACACACAGTTCAAACAAATTTCTTACCCGCAGCATCCGCTGTTTCTTTCGATGGCGTTCGTCCGCCACGGCGAACCTAAGAAGGTGGAAGAGAATATCGTCAAACAGCTCGAAGCCTGCCAGTCGCGAATTGAGCGCATGCATGCGGTGCTTCAGCTCAAAGGAAACTTCCTGCCTCGCGGCTCCGCGTTGATGATTCAAGGCTTTATCCAATTCGGCGAGACGGAGAAGCAGTGGCTAACAACGCTGCTGGAGGAAGCACGCTCCGGCAGTCTCTTCGAAGGCCATAAGCTGACGCCTGCACAGTGGGAAGCTTTCATCAAGTATAAACAGCTACCTACGTCAGAATAAGAACAATAAATAAGCCGCAAGACAGTGTGAGCAAGGAACGAATTCGTTCCTTTCCCATTGCCGTGCGGCTTATTCCAGCTTAGCCCAGTCGCAGCAAGCTTCCCTTCTGCGAGCAAATGTACAGCTCCCCCTCTGCGTCAACGCCAAACGAAGTAATCAGGTGATCGGACTCGACCAGCACCTTATTTTCAACGCTGCCATCCTCGTTTTGCCTTAATGCCCAGATCGTGCCCATCGCATAATCCGCATAGACATACCAACCCACAAGTGCTGGCAGCGCCTTACCCCGATACACGAATCCGCCCGTAATGGACACGCCTTGATCGCGGCCGTACGTGAAGATTGGCTCAATTAATCCTTCCTTCTTACAGCCTTCCTGAGGTTTGAAGCAGAGATTCCCCTCCATGACGTTCCAACCGTAGTTGCCGCCCTTCTCGACGAGGTTAATTTCCTCCAGCCGATCCTGTCCGACATCCGCCGCCCACAGTTTACCCGTAACCGCATCGAAGCTGAATCGCCATGGATTGCGCAGCCCAACCGCATAGATTTCCGGAGCCCCGCCGCCGCCGGCAAAAGGATTATCCGACGGTATCCTGTATTTCTTCCCGTTAGCTCCGGTATTCACGTCGATACGCAGCAGTTTGCCCAGCAAACTCTGCTTATTCTGGCCGTTACCATGAGGATCGCCGCCGCTGCCCCCGTCTCCTGCCGCAATATATAAATACCCGTCCTCCGGTCCAAAAGCAAGCTGCCCGCCTTTATGATTCGAGAAAGGCTGTTCATACGTCAGAAGCTTCACCTCGCTCGCCGGATCCAGCATTTCCGGATGCTCCGGATCACTCATCACGAAGCGAGAGATAACCGTGTGGGTCTTCGTCGTGTAATTCAAGAATGCAACACCGGGCTTCTTCGGGTGAAAGGCTAACCCGAGCAGCCCCTGCTCATTGCCGTCACTGTATACGCGATCCCGAATATCGAGCACAACCTTCGGTTTCTCAGAAGGTTTCTCCAGATCCAGCATCACCACTTGTCCCGGCTGTTCAATCACGAAGGCTTTACTACGCAGTGCTGTCGTTACACCGAACTCACTCACCATCCCAACCGGATTATCCAGTGTCCCTTCCGGCACAATCGTCTCTAATTTAACCGGCTTCTCCGCTGCCGAAGCGGCTTGTCCGTTCTCATTCGAAGGCAGCACCACCGATTCTTCTTCGCCTTTACAAGCAGTGAGCAGTAAACAAAGTCCGAGCAACCAACCTGCTGCAGAAAGTCCTCTGAGCCATGTCCTCATCCTCTTTCTCATCCTCCTCTGCTTTCTTCTAGTCCGATCATCTCATAGTGGGAAACCCCAATTCAAGCTGAGAGCCGCGAGCAACGTGCAAGCAAACAAAAAAAAGGCCAAGCAAGGTCTCCCCCGCTCAGCCATTTCCTTATTTCTTCACGATGTCCGCTACCGCTTTATCAAACTTGCCAAGCAGCTCATCGGATTTGATGCGTTTGCCCATGTATTCCTGCATCGCAGCACCGAATTGTTGCGTGATGCCGTCCGGGAAACGATCCCACTGCCAGCCCTTCACTTGATCCGGGTGTTCTTGGGAGAACGTTGCGAAGTCTGCCGCGATTTTGCCGATTGCCGCTGGATCAGCCGGAATCGAAGTGATCGACGGGATAAATTTAAAATCAGTTGCTACGAATTTCTTACCTGTTTCCGAAGTAGCCATCCAGTTCAGGAATGCTTTTGCTTCGTCCGGATGAGCGGATTTGTTGTTCACAACCCAGTTGCTTGGTACGCCTGTGAATACGTTCGGTGCGCCTTCCAGCGGTACCGGCATCATGCCCAGGTTCAGATCCGGATTCACTTCATCCACCATACCTTGGATCCAGTTACCATGTTGAATCATTGCGTATTTGCCGGCAGCAAACTCTGCCACTTGCGTGTTGTAGTCCGTTGTCAGAGCAGCCTTCTGGCCATTTGCGAACATGATGTCTACTAGGCGAATCCATTGTTTTGTAAGCGGATCGTCCTTGAATGTTTTGGTGCCTGCTTTGATTTCATCGATGAATGCAGCAGGATCAGCTTGCGTTGCGTTCGCGATATTGAAGGTATGAATACCGAGCGACCACCACTCGTTCGTCAATGCGAAAGGAATAATCCCTGCATCTTGAAGCTTCTTGCAAGCCGCTTCCAGTTCATCAAGAGTTTGAGGAAGTGTCGTAATGCCTGCTTTTGCAAACAGATCTTTGTTGTACGTCAAGCCGTACGCTTCAAGCGTCATTGGCATGCCGAGCAGTTTGCCGTCGCGCGAAATTTGTGCACGGGAAGCTTCTACGAGATCCTTCGCCCATGGCTCATTGGAGAGATCCACCGCACGATCTACATAAGGATCGAAGCCGGCCCAGCCGCTGGAGGTAATGATTTCCGGCTCTTCGCCCGCTGCAAGCTCAGCCTTCAGCAATGCGCTGTAGTCCTCGCCGCCGCCATGCGTTTCGATTTCAACCTTCACGCCTGTTTCTTTCTCATAAGCTTCCGCCATCTTCGCAAGCGCAGCAGCAATCTCGACTTTGAATTGGAATACTTTAATCGTTACCGGCTCTTTCGGCGCGTTTGTAGTCTCTGTAGTCGCCGAATTGTTTGCAGCAGCAGTGTTGTTAGCCGCTTTCGCGTTCTCCCCGTCTGTGCTGTTGCCCCCGTTATTATTGTTGCTGGAACATCCACTCGCGATAAGTGCAGTGGCAAGCGTAAGTGCGAATATCGATCTCTTTTTCATGATTGGCCTCCCAAAGGGTTTTGGTTACATTTCCAATTATAGAATGCATATTTCTGCTAATACACCGAATAAATTGAACTAGATAGTGTAATATTTTGATTAAATTAGTTAAATATCAATTTATTACCCCTTAACTGATCCTGCCGTAATGCCTTGAATAATATGTTTTTGTAGAAAAAGGAAAAATGCAATGATCGGCAATGTACTCAAAGTAAGCGACGCCATCGCCAAATCCCATTTGCGCAAGTATTGTCCGAAGAACTTCTGCACCGCTAGCGGGATCGTCGTGAAGTTGTCATTAATGACGAGCACCGGCAGCAAATAGTCGTTCCAGATCCACAGCACGTTCAGAATGATGACCGTAACGGCAATTGGCTTGAGCAGCGGGAATACGATGCGCCAGAACACGCCATAAGGCGAACAGCCATCCACAACAGCAGCTTCTTCAATCTCAAGCGGCACTGATTTGATAAAGCCATGGAACAGAAACATCGAAAGCGAGATCCCAAAACCGATGTAGCAAATGACGATGCCGTATACATGCCCGCGCAGTTCAAACAGCGACGTGATGCGCATCAGCGGCAGCATAACCGATTGGAACGGAATAATCATCGCCGCCACATAGACGGTAAACAGGAACTTATTGAAGTTTGTCGGTTTTCTCACCAATCGGTATGCACTCATACTCGCAACGACTACCAGGCAGCCTACGCTGAGCACTGTAATAACTAGGGAGTGCATGAACACGACCGGAAAATCAATCGCGATCCAAGCTCGCTTGAAATTACCAAACCCCCAGCTCGTCGGCAGCTCAGCTGCGTTTAGTAGAATGGCGCCAAGCTTTTTGAACGAGTTAATAACTAGAAAATAGAAAGGCGTCAGGAAAAGCAGTGCCAATAGTACGCATACTAGCTCGAATACGAAAAGGAGTGGCGTATATCGTTGTTTGTCTTCCATCGTTACGCTTCCACCTCTTTCTTCTTGGTGAACCAAACCTGTGTGACGGTGATCAGCGCAACTGCGAAGAAGAAGATCATCGCTTTGGCCGTACCCAATCCGTATCGATTATTCGTCAGCGCCTCACGATAAATGTTGAGTGCGATCGATTCAGACGCATAGCCCGGTCCGCCGGCTGTTAAGGACAAATTCAGATCGAACATCCGGAAGGCATTCGATGTCGTCAGGAACAGACAAATCGTAATGGCCGGCATAATGAGCGGTATGGTGATCGAGCGGAAAACCTGCCACGGATTAGCGCCGTCTATACGAGCTGCTTCCGTCAAATCCTTCGGGATCCCGATAATCGCTGCGATATAGATGATCATCATGTAGCCTGCCGTCTGCCACACGAACACGTTAACAATCCCCCAGAATGCCGTAGTCGGCGTACCGAGCCAAGGAAGATTGAAGAACTCCAGCCCCGTCGCTTCTCCGACAGCCGCGAACCCGCGGACGTAGATAAAGTACCAAATGTAGCCCAGCAGCAAGCCGCCGATTACATTCGGCAGGAAGAAGATGGTGCGAAGCACATTTCGACTCTTCAGATTGCGAGTAAGCAGCATCGCCAATAGCAGCCCCATCACATTGGTCACCAGAACGGCTGCCAATGTAAATCTCGCCGTAAACCAGAAAGCGGTCCAGAACCGTTCATCATCCGTGAAGATCCGATGAATATTCTGAAAGCCGACCCATTTCGCATGGTTCAGATCCAGCCCGTCCCACTCCGTAAACGTATAATAGAAACCCATAAAGAACGGCACCGCGACGATAAGCAGAAAAATCAGAAGTCCCGGTCCGACAAATACGGTTTGCTGCAGCCATTCATGCCATTTGATTTTGCGATTCACGCTCTGCACCTAGATGTCCCCTTTCTTAACCCTCGTACCTCAGTATAGCGGCTCCCGATAACACCAATCGACAGACGATCGTGAACTTCATGGTGGAATATATTGACCAACTCACAATTCATAGCGTATGTTTATACCAAAATCCACGCCATCGATTCGGGAGGCGCATCCTTGACCACAACCTTGTTCAAAAACACGACAATCCGCAAAAAGATGATGATGCTCTTCTTAATCGCCACTATACTGCCCATAGCCGCTTCCATCGCAATCTCGTATCACGAAACGAAGTCCTCGATTACGAAAGAGGCCATCTCGAAGAACAACCGGCTGCTCGCACTCGGGGGTACGAACATCATCAACTATATGAACAATATCAACCAGAAGTCGCTTGCCGTCTACAATTCGATGAATGTTCCCCGCTCACTCTACTATATTTTGGAGCACAATATGGAGAACGAAGTGTTCCCCAACCAAATCAGCGATGTCATCCAGAATCGCAATTTGCTCAAGGATCATCTCTACAATATCTATCAAAGCGTGCAGGAGTTTTATAAAATCAGACTCTATGTAGCCGGTCAGAACACCAGCTATCTACTATGGAATGACGACATTAAAGTTGGCAAACATCAGAACGGTTCTATAGCGATGGCTTCCAAAACCTATATCGAACCGACCCATTTGAGCCACAATTATGGGCTGTCCATCAAGTCTCCCGTGAAGGAAGAACAGGTCTTCACCCTTCATCGTCCGATCTTCTTAGCCCCGAGCAGCACGCAGCTGGCGGAGCTTACGATTGATGTGAAAACATCCGTGCTTAGTGATCTTAACCGTCAATTGTACGATGCCGGTCATGAGAATTTCTATTTGGTTGACGCCGATGGCGGTGTTCTGATCTCCTCCGATGAGTCCCAAATTGGCAAACGACTGGATAGTGAATGGTTTCATAACGTACGGAACGCTTCGACGACGAAGGGGCATTTTGACTGGGATGGGAATGCGTTCTCCGGTATGATTTTCTACCAGCAGGTGAAGACCAACTACATGAATTGGTACCTAATCAAGCAAACACCTAACAGCCATCTATACGCGACCGCCAATGAAACCGCTTTAATTAATACCTGGGTCGGGGCGGCCTTCCTTGCCATTGCTGTTATTGCCCTGATGCTCATCTCTTATCGTTTCACGAAGCCGCTGCTTGCGCTTATCGGTTATGTTAACAAGATCGATTCCGGTAATCTGAACGTCCAAATCGATATCCAGAGCAATGATGAAATCGGGCTGCTGGCCAAGCGATTCCGGTCGATGATGCAGACGATTAACAATTTGATTTTGAAAGAATATAGGCTCGAGCTTGCGAACAAAACCATTCAGCTCAAAGCGCTGCAGGCACAGGTAAACCCGCACTTCCTCTATAATGCGCTGCAATCCGTTGGGACCGTGGCGCTGCAGCATGGCAACATGAAAGTATATCAGCTTGTGACGTCACTTGGGAAGATGATGCGCTATCAAATGGACATGGCAGATGTTGGGGTGGAGCTGAGCCGGGAGCTGGATTACGTGCAAGCCTACCTGGATTTGCAAAAAGAGCGCTTCGACACCTCGCTCGATATCATCTTGATGATCGACGAGCGCACTCGCAGCATAAGGCTGCCGAAGATGATTTTGCAGCCGCTGGTGGAGAACTTCTTCAAGCATGGTTTCTTGCCATCGGAGCAGCCGGCGAAGCTGGTAATTGCCAGTTCGCTTGGCGATGACGGGGCATTCACGATCGTGGTATCGGACAATGGGAAAGGGATATCTGCTGCACGCATGGCGGAGCTTAACCGGCTTCTAATGCAGGATCACGAGGTGGAAAACGAGGAGGAAGAAGGGCTGGCTATCGGGCTGCGGAACGTCCTGTTCCGACTGCGGCTCTACTTTAAACAGGATGCGGCGCTTAGTATTCAGCATTTGCACCCGCACGGATTTTCGGTTACGCTTCACATTCCACATGCATTGGAGGACCAGCCCTTATGAAAGCACTCATAGTAGATGATGAACGGCATGTTCGCGAGGCGATTCGATTGCTTGTGCCGTGGCAGCAATACGGCATTGAAACGGTGCTGGAAGCCGATGACGGAACGACCGGAATGGCGATGATTCAGGCGCAGCGGCCTGCGCTTGTATTCACGGATATGATGATGCCCCTCATGGGCGGCGACAAGCTGATGGAATGGATGGCGGAGCATGCACCAGAGATCAAAATCATCGTCATCAGCGGGCATGATACGTTTGATTTTGTCCGCACGGCCGTGAAATTCGGGGGCATGGACTACATCTTGAAGCCGATCGATGCGGAACAGCTGACAAGTGCCGTGGAACGTGCGGTCAGCAGCTGGCGCAGCGAGGATGCGAGCCGCTCGCGCGCGCGCGGGCAGGATATTGAGCTGAATCAGCTCAAGCCGCTTTATTCGGAGCAGCTGTTGGCTGCTCTGATGAAGGGGACAGGATCTGCGCAGGAGTTCGCGCTGGCGATGAAGCCGTTTGGGATGAGGTATGGAGCTGGTGGGAGCGGAATTGGTGATGCCAGAGGAGGGACTGGTGCTGCTGGCGGAGGAAGTGCCGGCGGTGGCAGGACTGGGAGGGACGCCGCGGCTTCGGCCGCTTCTGAGACGATCATTCGGACTGCTGTTGTGGAGCTAAGCTCCACCCCGCCTGCCGTAGCAGATAAATTCGGTTCTTCCGGCCAGGATCTCTTTGCTTATGCTGTAGCCAACATCGTGAATGAGATGCTGCGCGAGCGCGGTGCGGGTCACGCCTTCCGCCATCACGCCGGGGCTGAGCAGGAGATTGTCCTGCTCTTCTGGGACAACCCGGATGATGTGCCCGGACTGCTCGTTGAGTGCAATGATGCCTTGTTCGTCGCATTGAAGGCGCGGCTGGCCATAGGACTCGGCCTGCCGGTTGCTTTCCCGTCCGGACTTACCGCATCGTATCGGCAAGCGCGGACTGCACTGATGCAGCGAAACCTGCTGCAAACGGGTAAATGCATTCATTGCTTTGATGCAGTGCCGGCTACTTCTGCGGAGCCGGCGCTGTTCTTCAGCCCTTACGAGGAGCGAGTGCGCTACGCCGTGCAAAGCGGCAGCCCGGATAACATCCGCCGCGCGCTGCAGCTGTGGTTCGATGCCCTCGATCAGAGAAGCCGGCTGACGCCGGACAATCTTCTCCTCTGGCAGCGGGAATTCCAGCTCGCCGCAGCGATTTGGGAGGGCGGCCGCAATGCAGTCGAGGCGGACATTCCCTATTCGAGAGAAGGCAGCAGCTCCTTGCCTGTAGATGCGGGCGGCGCTTTCCAGTATGCAGCGTGGAAGGAAGCCTTCTTCCGCGAAGCATGCGAGATCGGAGCCCGGCTGAACGCGGTCAGCGAGCGCGGCAGCACCATTCGCGATATCGCCGCTCATATCGAGAAGTTCGCCCATGAAGACTTGACGCTGCAGAGTATCTCGGACAAGTTTCATCTCAGCCGCGAGTACATCTCTCGCAAATTCAAGCAGGAGCTGAACCAGAACGTCTCGGACTTCATCACCGCTTGCCGGATCAACCGAGCAAAGATACTACTAGCAAGCGCCCACTTGAAGATCACCCAAGTCGCCGAAATGTCCGGCTTCCAGGATGAGAAGTACTTCAGCAAAGTGTTCAAGAAATTAATGGACTGCACGCCAAGCGAGTTCCGCAAGCGGCAGTACGGGATGGAGTAGGGGCTCGGCGGGAAACCCGGAAAGCTCGGCGCATGTAGTTCTCTACCGAAAAAAAAGCTGCCGATCACATAATCGGCAACCTTACTTATTATCGCACCAGCTCTGGCTGATGCTCCTTCAGCCAACCGCGCAGCGGTACATCCTCGTCCGTCGGACTGTAATAGCCGTTGCAATTCACGCCCGCGCCGAGCAGCTGGCGGCGGATCGGATCGGCGCTCTCCCATAGGTGCTGCACAGTCATATCGTCCTTCGTGCGAATCCAACGATATCCGTAGCCGTAGAACAGCACTTTGCGCGTGTAGTCCGACCAATTCGGCGAACCGGCATGCCAGGTCCGGCGATCGAAGAAGACCGCTGACCCCGGCTTCACGCATACCGGAATGGCGCCTTCCGGCTGTCCTTGTCGATCAGCCGGCATCTCCAAGTTGTCCTTCAGGTGACTGCCCGGCACCACCCAGAAATTGCCGCGGTCCGGCTCCGATACATCGGAGAGGAAATACGCCACCTTAAGCGATAGTCGCGGACGCGGATGCGACTCCATCTCCATGTTGACGCGTCCGCTGTCCTGGTGCCAACCGAACGTCGCATCGCTCTTCGCTTTCCCCGACGGAGGCGTCGCAATCATATGCGCATGATACAAGTAGATATTCCAGCCGAGAATATCCCATACCTTCGGCAGTACTTTATCGTAATCCACCAGGTTTAGAAAGGATGAATGGTCAGGAATAAAGTTTGGATAAAACAATGCCGTCTTCGGATCATGCCCGCTGCTCAGCTTATCTTCATAAATACGGTCAAATTCCGTAGTCAGCTCAGCAATCTGCTCCGGCGAGAGCGCATCCTCCACAATCAGATAACCCAATTCGTTAAACTGTTTCCGTTCTTCTTCGGTCAACGCATACTGCAAGCAAGATGGATCCACGCGTAATCCCCTCCGTATGATTGGTAATCAACCTGTTTCAATCATAGATGGTTTACGGGCTCCTTTCGAGTAACGATCTAGCTTTCTTTTGGACGATTCAACGATTTCGATGATAGCGCTGCCACAAACAAACACCACTGCCACCCCACTCAGCCTGTTCTCCCCTTCATAAATGCCGTAGGCGAACAGCCCGTCACTTTCTTGAACACCCGGTTAAAATACGCCTGATCGCAGAAGCCCGTCTCCTCTGCGATATCGCTGATCGACATCATTTTGTCGAACATCAGCTCCTTCGCCTTCGCGATCCGAACATGATGCAAATAATCGATCGGCGATAAGCCCGTGACCGACTTGAACAGATGCGAGACATGATTCGGCGTCCTACCCGTCAATTGCGCCAGATCATCCAGCGATACGGATTCCTTATAATGATCGAGCAGATAGGTTTTGATATCCTCCGCCATCTCAATCTTCTTGGCCGGAAGCTTCCACTTATCCCGCTCGTAGTTGATAATGCTAAGCAGCTCCAGCAGAATCGCAAAACAAGTCGGCTCCGAATACGGCCCCCTCATGAGCCAATGATGCTTCAATAACATGAACCGCTGCTTAAAATATTCAAATCCGCTGATCGTCGTTTTGCAATAACGATTCTCCGTTAGAAGCGGAAGAAGCATTCGATCACTATCGTCCAGCGTAAAATGAGTCGCATACCGCTGATGCTCCTCACTCGAAATCCCTCCGCGCACCGTGCCGGCCGGCATGAAGAGAACATCCCCTTTTTGCAGCAAAACGGACTCATCATTAACGTAATAAATGATTTTCCCCTTCGTCACAACGAGCAGAATGTGAAACTGCGTGGGGCTTTTGCCCATTTCCCATTTGCCGTGAAAATCCTTCGCATAACAAGTATGAAGCTTGATCATAGCTGACTACCTCCTAAAACCGCTATCGCTCCGTGCTCCATATTTCAATGAAATTGCCATCCGGATCATAGAAGGAGAACGATTTGCCTTGATAATCGAAGAGCTGGCCGACCTTAATGCCTCGCTCCGCAAACTCATGATAAGCAGCCTCCGCATCTTCCACCATAAAACCATACGAGGACTGAAGCGCACCATCCGGATAAACAAAATGTGAATTTAGGTTGTGCTCGTTTTGCTGGAATAGGATACGAATGCCCGTTTCATTCACTAATTCGATATAGAACGGATCCTCTTTCACTACGCGAAAACCCAGATGCTCACCATACCATGCAATGGACTGCGTGAAGCTGCTTACCGGAACGGTCAGGTACGTGCTCTTTAATTGAATCGGCATTTGTTATTGCTCCTTCTCTTCCTGATTTGAACAATCCAAGCAAACCAACTTCCCATTCTCCAAAATCATACCTTCCAGAAATCCATCCTTGCAGTAGATGTCCTTCTTACATTGCTCACACTGCCCGACTAGCTCCTGCATCACGCTGCCTCCTTTGAAACTTCAGCCTCCATCCCTCGCATAACCGGATCATCTATAGTAAAATGAGGACTTAGCTACACTAAACGAGTATGGGGTGCCAGACATGTCCATTAATTTCACCAAAGCAATTGTCGATCGTCTGCAACGCGAAATTGCTGAAATAGAGAGCAAAATGCCGCAAGAGAAAGCCAAGACAGATAAGGCGCAAGCGAAAATCAAGCAGCTGCAGCGCGACATGAAGCTAAGTCAATCCGCCAGTGATTTAAGCAGCAAGATGTCACGGATGAATAAGCTAAATGAAGAGATTAAGACAAGCACGCGCAAGCAAGCCGATCTGGCCAAAGAGCTGGCCACGAAGAAAGCTTCGCTTAAGCAGCATCAGTCCAAGGACTAACCTTGTCCTAGTTATTTCCATCTGTACCTTGATTATTAAGCTGGCGCCGATGGGAAGTCAACCAAAATAAAAAGCAGCCCGCCCGGGCTGCTTTTGTTATTTCCAGGTGGACAGACCGGAATTCCAGAATTGTCTGGACTCGACAGCAGATTCGGGACGTTCCGTTTCCGCAGTAGATTCCACCGTAAATTCGGACTTCGCATTCGGCACTTCGTCTGTTTGCAGAGTATCGACTGATAGGGATTGTTTTTTGCTCTTTCTGAACCAAAAGCCCATCTCCTGCTCACCACCTAAAATAGACTAGTAAACGAAGAAATACTTCCTGCTGCTAGTTTACAAATAACGACGCGAACATGTACCCTGCACCTTTGAAGATTCCTTAAACAGTACGGTAATTCCACGCACAAGGTGAAACGGCTGACGCCGTCCTTTGATGGCGTAGCGCGGTTCATTCCGGAGATTTCTAAGCTCACTAATAGATGTGAAACTTATAAATTCTTAGAAATTAGAAAAGGGAAGCGACCACCCTTGAGAGGTCGGTGCTTCCCTTCTTTTTACTGATTATAAACCTCAAACTCATAGATGGATGGCGTATTGGTCGCCGAGTTAATCAGCAGCCTGACGCTCGTACCCGTTACCGGCGCGAAGGTCACCGTCTTGCTTGCACCAATCGTTGTTCCCGTGGCGCTATCCACCCAAGCCGAGCCATTCCAGTAGGAGATCTTGAAGCTCGTAATCCGCGTATCGAACTCCTTCAGCACCACCGTATTAAACGTCGTACTGCTGCCAAAATCAATCTGCAGCCATTCCCCCGCACTTGTTCCCGAAGCCGAGTTCCATCTTGTTCCCGCTGAGTCGCCATCGTTGGCCTTCGCAGGCGCATAGTTCGCATCCCACTGGCTTGAGCCCCAAATCGTCTTGTTCAGCCCCAAGTTCACCGGTGTTACACTTACATTATCAAAAGCAATCCAGTTCCCTCCGTTAGCGACGGAATAGAATCCGATCTGAACGCTGCCATTGCTGACCGGAACGCTCGGAATCGTGACCGTCGTATAAGTGGAGGTCGTCGGAATGTTCACGGACAGCTCTGCCCCTCCGTAGTTCTTAGCAACCATTCTCGCCTGGCTCTGGCCGCCGCTTGATCTTACATTCGCTTTCAGCGTATACGTTCCGTTCGGCAAGCTAATATCTTGGCTAGTGTATACGTTATAGGCTGTCGCTTTCCAGTGCACCGCCTCGTAGGAACCTCCGCTCATTCCGCCTGCTTGCGTGTAATCCGCATCGATATGCGTACCTTTATAATCGCCGCCCCACGTCATCCAGCCCGGTATGTTCTGGCCTGCTGCGCTTGCTTCAAAGTTCGGATTTTGAACGAGGTTGCTCGTACCTCCGGTTGTCTGGACGACAAATGTAGAAACCGAATTGGCGGGCAGGCTGGTCGTGAACGTTTTTCCCGACAATGCAATGGTTGAGAGTGTGGCACGGTTCTCCGTCGATGACGTCCGGTAAGCTTGAACGGAGCCGGTCACGGTGTCGAATTTATTCAAGTCAAACGTATAGCTGGCGGCCGAGGCTGTGTCATTGTAGACGATAATGGATATTTTGCCTGTTGCCGGATCGAGCGCCGTAATCGTCTTGGCATCGTTGTTCGCAATGATTTTGTACCCCGGACGAATGAAATTACTGTACTGCCGCATCACATGAAACTTCTTCGTAATCCAATAATTCTGTGTACCGTCGGAGGCAAAATGGATCAATCCCCAATTCCCGTTCCCCGCGAGCGACTCCGCTTCAGACTCAATCGCCTGCCAGTACACCCATTCTTGGGGAGCGAGGTCTTTGAGATCGGTCGTGATGGCAGAGGCTAGGCCGAGGTAGGCGGACACAGAATTATGATCATGCGTCCCCGAGGAGGTGGTCACCTCGGACATTTGCAGCCTGCGGCCGTTGCCGACGGCCTTCTGATATAACCCTTGGCGATCCCCGCCGCTGTACGTATGTGTATTAAACTGCGTAATTGCTCCTGCTGCCGTTGCATCGAGGCTGTCCAGCGAGCTGTGAGACATCGCGATGCTCGTTTCATCGAGACCGCTGATCGTCGTGCCTGTGAGCGACTTCGTTTGAAGCGCCGAATTGGTCGCGTTAATAAGCGCAATCTGCTTAGCGCCTGCCGAAACCTTCATCCCCTCTTGCTTGCCGCCGGCTGCCCAATAGTTGGAATTGGCTTCATTCATCGGATTCAATGTCCGAAACGTAATCCCCCAACTATCTTGAAAATGCTTCACCACCTCGGTCAAATAGTCCGCGAATTGCGCCTCGTACCCATTCAGTAAATTATCCTGACTCGGATCGGAGTTGCCTGTGGATTGCCCGCTCTTCGTCATCCAATACGGCGCCGAATAGGAGATGGCATCGGCCTTGAAGTCGGCTGCCGGCACTCTGGACTTTGCCGCTTGCAGCCACCAGCGCTGGTTCGCATCACCTGTCCAGTCGTAGGCTGCGGTCGAAGTCTCTTTGTACCCCGGCACCGCAGCGCCGACTCGCATCGAACTGACATAGGCCGGGTCATTACCGCCGCCTATGTTATAACGCGCGATGTTGAACATGGTGCTCGGGTTGGCATCCGTATTCGTGGTGCTGTAGAGCAAATCTGCCAGCGTGTCCTTGCTGGTCCAATTGCCTGTGTAATTCGCCGACCACGCAAGCGAGGTGCCCCACCCGCCAAACGGCAATGATCGGATGCCGGGATCGACGATCACCGTCGTCGCTGCGGCAGCGGGCTGCACCCCGATCATACTCACCGCGAGCGAAGTCAGCAGGGCTAAACTCGCGCTCTTTTTAACCTGTCGAATCATGATTAATTCCTCCTTTTAGTTACAAGCAGTCGGACAAAGTCCTCCTTAAGAACACATATATGAAAACCCTTACATAAATAGATATAGGATCTGTATAATAGACAGCAGATAGAGCAATGTTTATAATGGAATGACGAAGGTGAAACGTTTCACCATTACGAACAGGAGGAAGTTAACACATGAGTACACTAGAAGGCTGGATTGAAGTTTGTGAAGTTGACGATATTGATGAGGAGGATGTCATCCGTTTCGATCATCAAGACCGGACGTTTGCCGTCTACCATTCCGATAAAGGGAAATTTTACGCGACCGACGGCTTTTGCACCCATGAGAAGGTTCACTTATCCGAAGGTTTGGTGATGGGGCACACGATTGAATGTCCGAAACATAACGGCAGATTCGACTATACGACGGGACAAGGCAAGAAAGCTCCTGTCTGCGAAGATCTCAAAACCTATCCGGTTCAAGTGGAATCGGGCAAGGTCTATATCAAACTCGACTAAGACAGGAGACTTAACCTATATGACACAACCGGGAATGGTTATTATCGGTGCCGGCGAGGCTGGTGCAAATGCGGCAATGGAGCTGCGCAATCAAGGCTACACGGGCAGCATTACGCTGATCGGCAAGGAAAATCGTACGCCTTACGAGCGTCCGCCGCTATCGAAGAGCGTCCTGCTCGAAGAAGAAGCACCGGCTCCGACGTTCATGCTGGATGAGGCAAAGCTCAATGAGCTTAATATCCATCTGTTATCGGATAGCCATGTAACAAGCATCAATCGCGATGCACATCGGATTTCACTGGCAGACGGCAGAGAGCTGTCCTATGAGAAGCTGCTGCTTGCAACAGGTGCAAGCCCGCGTAAACTGAACATGGAAGGCTCCGATACATCCGGCGCCATGTACCTTCGCACCTTCTCCGATGCGCTTGCGATTCGTTCGCAGCTGCATGCGGGTAACCATATCGTCATCATCGGCGGCGGCTTCATCGGCCTTGAGGTTGCGGCAAGCGCTCGCGAGCGCGGCTGCGACGTTACTTTGCTTGAAGTAGGTCCGCGTATTCTGACGCGTGGCGTACCGGAAGAAATCGCGAATGTCGTGGAAGCGCGACATCGCGAAGCCGGCGTTACGTTCAAGATCGGTACAGCCATCAGCCGCATCACGAACGAAAACGGAACGCAAATCATTGAATTGGCCGATGGCACTGTGATTCGCTGCGATGCCCTCATCATCGGCATCGGCGCGGTGCCTGAGATTGCACTGGCTGAAGGCTGCGGTCTTGAGATTGAGAATGGCATCCGTGCCAACGAGAAGCTTGCTACGAGCGACCCGGATATTTTCACGGCCGGCGACTGCTGCTCCTTCCCGCTTGCCCTGTACGGCGGCAAGCGCGTTCGTCTAGAATCGTGGCGCAATGCGCAGGATCAAGGCATTCATGCCGGGCAAAACATGCTCGGCGCAGATCAGCCCTATGAAGCGATTCCTTGGTTCTGGTCGGATCAATACGACGAGTCGCTGCAGGTAGCGGGCCTTGTCGACTTCGGCAACGCGAACAAGATCAAACGCGAATCGGCCGACAATGTGCATTTCTTCTTCCATCTGGCAGAAGACGGCACGCTGGCAGCTGCCAGCGGCATCGGTCCCGGCATCGCCAAGGACATCCGCCTCGCGGAGATGCTCATCGAGCGCAAAGCCGTCATCGATCCGGCGGTTCTCGCCAGCGCGGGCACGAAGCTGAAATCGCTGTTGAAATAAACAATGTGAGGCTGTCTCTAAAGTGTGCAAGGCTACTTTTGAGACGGCCTTTTTTTGTTTGGTTAGGTGGTGGGACGCTGCCGGAGTGGCGGAATTAGGCGGAGTTGCGGCGGTGGCGGGAGGGCGGCGAAGTCGCTTTATGAGCGGTATTGGTTACCGCTCTTTGGTCGGAACACGGTAAAGTCGCTCCATGAACGGTACCTGGTACCGCTCTTTGGTGGGATTCCAGCAAAGTAGCTCCCAAGGCAACACATCAGCAGTTAGTTGGTGATTTCAGCGAATTTGTGGCTCACAGAGCAACACATCAGCAGTTAGTTTGTGATTTCAGCGAACTTGTAGCTCACAGAGCAACACATCAGCAGTTAGTTTGTGATTTCAGCGACTGCGTGGCTCTCATAGCCACACCGTCGCTGTTGAAAAGGGATAGAAGCTCGCCAGGGGATCTACATCGGACAAAATACGGCGAAACGCGAGAATGTAGCTCATCCAGAGATCTACACCGGGTGAATCGAATCTCGGATAAGGGCGAGCCGCTTGCTGTACTTCCATGCCGTAGGCTGCAGCTTACCCCATCGCCACAAACAAAAAGAGCTAAGCATACAAGCTGCCTAGCTCTCCCATCTCTTACTCTGTTACTTTAAGCACCAACACCCAGTCATTCCCTCTGCCGCTGATCGGCGGGGTGAACGTGACTTCGCCGCTATTGGCATATTCGCTAATTGAGCTGTACTCCCCTGTCCGAGGATCAAACCACGAAGCTTCGATGCGGCTTCCTCTCAAGATACCGAGCGCCGCTCGGAACGGCAAGCCATTCGGGCTATAGATAAAACCGTAATCCTCGCCACGAGTAGCGACCATGTAATTGGCGCCTTCATAGTTTTCAGCGATCAAGCTTTGATCAGGCACCCGGTCGAAGAAGGATACCGACTCGATCAAATTCCGCACATGCTGCATTTGCTGAGCGCCTGGACGGTGGAGCGCTTGTCTCCAATTCATAATAAAATAGGGCTCCGGCTTCGTTGTCATCGACCAGATGGAATGATGCCCGTACGTATGTCCGAACCCCCCAGCGAATACCGCATAATACGCCCCTGTCCGAACATCCGCTTGGTCGAAGTAGCCATTTAGCGCATTGAAGTTAACCGGATGATCCTCATAACATGGCTCTGCATCAAATGTAGGCTTTACCGGCAGCTTCTCGTAATCCGCTTTCACATGTTTGTAATTGACGCGAATTCGCTCATGATGACCGGATTGAATCATATTAAAGTCAAGCCAAGACGCATCATGCAGATGGCGCGAGGAGGAAGAATCGCCACACGGATGGAAGGTAATCAGATTGCGTCCGCCATCCCCTTCACGCAGACCCGCTGCCAATTCGTTATTCACCTCAAAATGCAACAGCGTCTGCAGAGGACGGTCGCCGCCCAGCACCCAAATGATGTTCGAACGCTCCTTGTACCGCTCACCCAGCCATTGTCCGTAGACTCTCGCATTGTCCCCGTTGAAGATAGCTGGTCCTTTGCCCCATGCTACATTGTACTTATCGCCCCAGGTAGGCAAGAAAGCTACGTAGATGCCATACTCTGCCGCACGATCCACAACATAATCGACATGGCTCCAGTAGTTGTCGTCACCGTCCAGATCAGGCAAAGTCGGATCATAGTGTCCCTCAGCATTCTGCTTCAGCGGGCGGCGGCCGTAAACGTTATCGACAGTCAGCCCCTCAAACTCGGCAAGTGCAACGATTTGCACCACATTGAACTTCTGCTCTGCTCTGCCTCTTAAATATTCATCCGCATCCTCGCGGTTTAATCTATGAAACAGCTCCCAAGCCGTATCCCCAAGCCAAAAAAACGGCGTACCGTCCGCTTGCATCAAAAACCTCTTGTTATCGCTGACCTTCAACTGCTGCAACGTGCTCGACATCCTCTTACTCACGCTCCTGGTATAGGTTATTGATCGGCTTCTTCTAGCTGTACCCTCAGCCTACCATATATTAAAACTGTACACAATATGTATACAATAGTTTAGTTGGGAGATTAGTAGAGCGATTAATAGAGAGATCAGTAGAGTAAACAAGAGTAAACAACTCACTTCTCTTCATCATCAAAAAGAAGCCCCGCATTCGCGCTACCTGCCGCGAACACCGAGCTTCTTCCGCCTTTTCGTATAGGTTTTACTTCAATAAATCCTGACGGATCGGCGTAAACGTGTCCAGCAGTGCGGATGACTCCAGCGCCTTTGCCCCGTGCCTGGCTCCCCCAGGGATATAGATGGATTCACCCTGACTAATCACCGTCTCTATTCCATCAATTGTGAAGGCCATTGTCCCTTTGAGGCAATAGGACATTTGCTCATGCGGATGGTCATGTTCGTACCCTTCCGCGCCGCTCTCGAAATGCACTTCCATCATCATAAGACCGCCATCGGCCCGCAATATTTTGCGTGTCACGCCAGGCTCTGCCGCTTCCCATACTCCAATGTTGCCCATGCTCTTCTATGCCTCCTTCGGCTGATCAATATGCTTTGGGCACCGCAATCATGCGGGTTGTGCCGTCTTCGTTCGTGAAGTAGAGGTGAATGCCATGATCCTGATCGTCAATGAAGTAGGAGACGAACTTGTCCTCGCCCTTCTTCATTGGCACTAACAGCGTGACGATACGGTGGTTCGTCGCTTCCTTGGTTTCAGCCATCAGATGCCACTGGTTCGGTAGCCCTTCGTATTCGGAAGGATCCACATCCGTGAACTGATCATGCTGACGAAGCGTCAGGTCGCCGGAAGAGGCATACACGAATCGACCATCCATTTCCGCCCTGGACCCGATCGTCCGGAACGTCTGTCCTTTCAGCTCCATGGGATGAAGCGTATGCATAAGCCAGCTCACGCGGCCCGGCTGTTCCAGGTCAACGGCATCCACAATGACGGCATAGGAATCGTCCAGCCAGTACACTTCGCGCACGAATCGCTTCAAATGCGGTACCGTCTCCCGGTATGCCTCCGTCGCGTTCATACGGACACACGCACATCCCGGCTTCGAGGAGACTTCCTCCACGACACCATAAGCTTCCTTGCAAAGCACTTTATCTGCGCCGGCGTATTGACCTTTGCCATCAATAAGCAGGTTGTTTTTCGAAATCGTCTGTCTCCGCCAGTTGCGGTGCATCGTACTTCCGTGGGCCACATAGTAGCCGCTGTCGATGGCAATCGGTTCACCGTAGGCATGGAGCAGGAAGCCGTTCTGATCTCCATGGCTATGACTGATCGACCCATAGGGACTGCTCTTCACGATCAACTGAATATGCTCGTTCGGATCGTCCATCCGCCGATGAAAGGCGACCCAGCCAACATCTCGAAACCACTTGACCGGCTCAATCCTCCCCGGTTCGGGATTCAGCGGCTCGACCGCCGGATAATCATGTGCATAGAGTAAATCGTCAAACCGGAAATCCCACCAGCCGTAGTTATAAAACTTGCTGTCGGCGTCTCTATCCCGCTCTTTCACCTGCTCGTAATACCACTGATAGAGCCCATTGCCTGTTAAACCTGCAAATTGGCGAATGTTATACGCGGTCTTCAGGCTCGGCGGCTCACCAAGCGTGGACTGATCGCCGAAACTGGCTCGCACCGTATCCGGGCTGTGTACATACAGCGGGAAATCGCCGGTACTCGTGAAGAAAGGCCGCTCAAACAAATCGATGCCAACATATTGCCGAACCAGATTAAAGGCGTCGATGAGATAGGCAAGGCCTGTCGTCCAATACATCGGCCCTTCCGCCCATCCCCCATCTTGACCACCCCAGGGGGAGTATAGGCATGCGTAATATTCCAGCGTGTAATCCAGCCAATCCCGGGCTTTCGTCTCTTCATGCAGCATGGCGATACATGCCGGCACAAGCACGGAAGACAGGGATCGTACCGCGTGACTATCATAAGGGACCCGATGAATGCGAGATCGTTCGATGACGTGAAAAGCAACCTGCTCCGTCCGGACAAGCAAATTCGCCCGGACCGCTGAGCGCTCCTCCTCTGACAAGAAACCATGCAGCCAGTCATATCCCCAAGCCACGGCTTGGGCGATACGAAACGCAGCTTCATCGTTGTAATCTCGTGAAGTCGTTCCTTGCGGATTCCAAGAAATGACATGCAGCAACCAGCGCTTAGCCTTCTCTACGATGTGTGCATCCTCAAGCAGCACCCCTGCCACGCTCAGATGACGAATCGCATACAGCGTTTCTTGGCAGTCCATATACATCCGGCGCCACAGCTTCGCGACGCGTTTATTATCCGGGTATCGCTCCGGCTCGGCGATGAGCTCCCGTTCCATCCACGGCCTGACCGACTTCTCGTAGAAGACATCGAAGCCGCAGCTCGAAGCATCCTCACGGATACGGCTTCGGAGCGCTTCCACTCGATCGCGATCAAGCCACAGCCGAGGATGTGCGGCGCTCGTCTTCGCGTATCTTGCATTAGGCGCGGGCAGTGGCGTCGCCGGAATGGAAGCCGGGACGGTAAACATCCTCACCTGGCTCCAATTCGACTGCGAAGCCGCCTCTTCTAATACCAAAGCATAACGCCAATAATAGATTCCCGGCTCGTAGACATGATCCGGCGTATAGAAGTTATAGGGGATAGGTCCGATTGTCTCCACCTGATCCGCTTCGAATCGCTCAGAAGCAGAAACCTGCAGCATATACCGATCTTCATCCGGCTTTGCTGGCATCCACGTGAATCGCGGCGGATTCTCCCGAAGCTCGGATGCCTCGTTCGGTTCATAGGGTACGGTCAACAAGCCGCTGACCGGTTCGAATAGCTTGGACATGGCAGTCCCTCACTTTCGCTCGTCGTTGATAGACTCTAAAGGCGTTTATCGCATGAACATGCCGCCATTAACCTCAATCGTCTCGCCGATCAGATAGGCCGACAAATCGGAAACGAGGAACAGAGCGACTCCTGCCACATCCTCCGGCGTCCCTTCTCTTCGAAGCGGTATGCTCTGAATCGTCGCTTCTCTTGCTGCAGCAGACGTGAACGTTGCATGAAACGCCGTATTCCCGATGAAGCCGGGTGATATCGCATTAACGCGGATGCCGCTAGCCGCAACTTCTTTGGCCAACCCTTTCGTAAACGCGAGCACGGCTGCCTTACTTGCGGCGTAGATGGAAGCGCCGGGCCCTCCTCCGTTGTGAGCGGCTACCGAAGTTAAGTTCACGATGCATCCGCCGCCTGCAGCCTTCATGCCCGGAATGACCGCTTTCGTAACGAACACGGCGCTCTTCAGGTTCACATCCATGATGCGCTCGTACGCTTTCTCCGTCATGTCCTCATTGGGTACACGCTGCACGAGATGTCCCGCATTGTTGATCAGCACCTCGACCGGCTGGCCGAAGGCTTGCTCCGACGCAGCTGCCAGCCGCTGCGCTTCTTCCGCCTTTGAGACGTCTGCCTGAATGGCTATCGCCATTCCGCCTTTATGCTTAATCAAAGCAACTGCCTCTTCAGCAGCCTCCTTGCTGTTCAAGTAGTTCAGAACCACCTTCGCTCCGGAAGCAGCGAGCGAGATCGCAATTGCTCGCCCAATTCCTCCGCTCGCTCCCGTTATGAGCGCGACTTTCCCCGTCAAATCGATTGCCATCCCAATCGCCTTCCCTTCTCGTCGTTAGGCCTTCGCAAGCTCGTGCTTAAGCTCGACCGCGAGCTCCGGCTTCGTAAGCGAACGAACCTCATGCGGCATTCGCAGCACGATCCGTGTTCCTTCGCCAAGCGAGCTGTCGATGCGAAGTCCGAATGTATCGCCATACACCATCTGAATTCTCCGGTGAACATTCACCAGTCCGATTCCCCCGCGCCGTCCATCGTTTGCCGTCTCCACCTCTACCAGACGATTCCGTTCCAATCTCCTTCGCAATCCAGCTAGCTTCTCTTCCGTCATCCCCACTCCGTTGTCTTCCACGATGACAAGCAGCTCGCCCTCGTCTAGGCGGGTATCGATGCGGATGAAATGCTTTGCTTCAAATCCGTCTGCAAACGCGTGCTGAAAAATATTTTCCACAATCGGCTGCAATGTCAGCCTTACCATCCCCGACAGCAGCAGCGATGGCGGCGTAGCGACTTCAATTTCGAAATCATGTCCGATGCGGTGCTTCTGGATGATCATATAATTGCGCACATGATTCAATTCGTTGGCCAGCGTCACTTCTTCGAGATTCGTTTGAATCGAGTAGCGCAGCATGAACGCCATCGCCTCGACCATTTCCGATATTTCATCCGAATCCTGTACAATCGCATAGCAATTGATCGTCTCCAGCGTGTTGTACAGAAAATGAGGATTAATTTGCAGTTGCAGCGCCTGGAACTCCGCCTTATGCCGCTCCAGCTCAATCTCCTGCAGCTGCAGCTTCGTCTTCTGGCTGCTGAGCTCCGTATCGTACACGCGCTCAATCATGTCCGAAAGACGACTTACCATGAGATTGTAGCTGTGAATGAGCCCGCCAATCTCGTCATCCCGCTGCTTGCTTTCGATGCTGATCCAGTTTCCCTTCTCCGTCTCGCGCATCCCGTTCTTCAGTGTTCGAATCGGGCGAACGATCGAATTGCCAAACCGAAAAGCAAGGAACAAAGCAATCACAAGCGTGACTAGACCGACCGTTACCGTTGTGGAACGAATGCCCGAGATTGGCTCGCGCAGCTCATCAAGCGGCATCGAGACAGCGAGGCTCCACCCCGAGTATGCAGACTTATGCGAGACGATCAACATGTTCTTCCCATTCATCTTCTCAATGAAGCGCGTGTTCTCGCCGGTTGCGATTCGTTTCCCAAGGTCTGTCTTCGCCAGTTCACTCCTCGTACCGGCAGCAGGGGCGTAGACAATAGCCCCTTCCGAATCGAGGATGAAGAAGAAGCCGTTCTCCCCCAGATCCACGTTGTTCCATAACGCTGCCAGTTGACTTTCGTTCAGCTCGATCGCGAGAATCCCCTTCACCGCATAAGACGTATAGCCTCTGATCTTGCGGGCAATCGTAACGACTCGCTCGCCGTTCATCAGCGCCGTGTTCAGTATTGCAATCTCGCCATTATCAGGCGTCTTCGCCTTCAACTCCTCGTACCGATTCGTAGGGTCGACCGAGAGCGACGAGAAGCTTTGATTCTGATCGAAGATAGACCGTCCATGTTCGCCTAATATGTAGATCATATGAATCTGAGTCGGATACGTAATGAATATCTTCTGAAATACATCCTGACGGATGCCATTGGCAAACCGGTAATACTCGTAGCTATCCGACGGGTCCATATCGAGGAACCGTTTGACGGACTGCTGGGAAAGAATCGAATTGCTCACCCGCTCGAACGTTTCGAGCTGTTGGTCGGTTTGTGCCCCCGCGTTCTCAATGACAGTAGAAATATAGCGCTCGACCTGCTTGTCGATTGCAGCGGACGACTTTAAGTAGGTGAAGATCCCGACCGTGGATAAAGAGAACAGGATGACGATCAGAAAATAGAGAAACAACTTTCGCGATAAACTAAGCTTCATCCGCGAATCCCCAGCGATTCCCGGTATTCGGATGGCGTTTGCCCGCTGTATTTCTTGAAGGTCTTCGTAAAATGCGGATGATCGGCAAATCCGACTTCAGCAGATACATCTGTAATCTTATGATGCGGCAGCGATAGCAGCCGTTTCGCTCGCTCCATCCGCCGCTTCGTCCGATATTGCACGAATGTCTCATTCGTCATTTGCTTAAATAACTGACTGAAATACGAAGCATTCAGGCCCAGCTTGTCAGCCACTTCCTCAAGCGATAATTCCCTGCCCAGATGCTGCTCGATATAGCGTTTGGCTTCCTCGACCGGATCCTTCAGATTGCCTTTTCGTTTCGATCGCAATTGCTCCATCATCAAGGTCGCCGATTCTCCAAGCCAGGTGATCGCGGCCAAGTCCCGGTCCGCCGGCCGCAGCGGCCGCTCGAACGGATACACATCGCGCGCGTTCAATCGATCCGTCAATTTGCCTGAGAGCTCTTGCATCAGCTCTCCAACCATCTGGGCATCGAACTTGCACATCGCGCAGTACTGCTCCATGTTCGCGATTACGGCTTGAATAGATTCGGAGCGCAAAAACCAGATGCTGTCCTGCAGTTGATCCAGCCATTCTTCCGTCAGCTTTAGCGGAATATAGGCAGCTTGCCGCTGGGCTTCGAGGCCGGCAATCATCTTCGCAACCGTTTGGCTCACAGCTGCTTTGGTTACCGGCTTCAACAAATATTCCTTCACGCCAAAAGACATACACTGCCTGGCATATTCGAAATCGCCATAGCCCGATATAATGACGACCGGCAGGTCGGGATACTGCTCATTCAATTGGCGGCAAAGCTCCAATCCGTCCATCTTCGGCATTTTGATATCGGTGAACAGCAGGTCGGGACGGTTCGCCGCTATTTTGTCCAGCGCATCCTGGCCATTGTCTGCTGTTTCGGCATGGCAAATAGCGGGATCGGCTTCGCCAATCAGCTTCTGCAATCCTTTGCGAATCATCGGTTCGTCATCGACGACTAAGATGCGGTACATGGCTGTGTCCTCCTCGATTACCGATTGCAGTCGGCAATCCGGTTATGGAGCAAGATGCTCCCCCAGCCAAGCAGGAGGAGCATCCGAGTCTCTTACTGTCATTTTAGTGCATCGCGATCCTTACTCGAAAGCGTTTTCTTTACTATTAAACCGGGTAGTTGCTTCCTCTATGACATCGTTGCCGCCCTTGGAAAGATACTCCTCCAGTACCTTGCCGTAATTGTCGATCGGCTCTTTGCCATAAACCATCTTGAGCACATGCTCAAGCACCAGCGGCGGAAGCTGATCGGATAACGGGCTCAAATCCGGGTAGTTTACGAACGCTTCCAGCCTTGGATCGAACTCGATGCCTCTGCGTCCTTCCTTCGTCAGCAGGTTATCAAATGCATCGACCATTTGTTTGCCCGGCTCGGAAAGCTCGGCGATGCGCTTATTGTACGTTGTATCCTGCACCATCCACAGCCAGTAGTTCAAGAAACGCTGCTTGTTCGTGCCGGCTTCGTCCGTAGGAGGCGTGTAGCTGATCGTGCCGCCGTCACTCGTATAATCTTCGCCTTGGATGCCATAGCTGAAGAACTCCTGCGCTTGCTCGCTGACCATCCAATCGAAGAACTTGATGATTTCGGCCGCTTTGTCCTTCGCGCTTACATTGATGAAGTAGGACCGCGTAACCGGGTTATAGTGCGCATAGCCGCCTTTGCCGTCATCGCCAACCGGAGACGGAATGAGGGCAACCTTCGCGCCGGGAACGTTCGTCGTAAGCTGCGTGCCCCAGATCGGAAGCTCGTTGGCGTTCATGGACCACATGCCCGCTTTACCGCTTGTAATGATGCTCTTGAAGTCTGCGCTTTCGATGGTGGCAAATTCTTTGCTGATCAAACCCTCATCGTACATCGTTTTGTAAGTATGAATGGCTTTCTTCATCGGATCGGCATCGAAGAAGCTCGGCTTCACTTTACCGTCGGGGAACTGTTTGAATTGGTTCAAATAACCGAAGACGTCATACGAACCGAAGAAGGTGTCCGCGTACTTGAAGTTCTTACGCCCCATGTACGGATGCTCGACGCCAAGCTCTTTGAACGCCCGCAGCACATCAAGTGTTTCCTCCACCGTCTTCGGAATCGGTTTACCGGCTTTCTCCAGCAGGTCAGTCCGAATCCAAGTTGCCCGCCTCGATGGATTGCTCAGTACTTCCGGAATTCCGTATATGTTGCCGGTCTTCGCATCCGTTAATCGATCCCAGGCGGCCTGAGGAAGGAACTTGAGCAAATTCTGTCCATTTTCCTTGAGTAGATCATTCAGTGGCAGGAACACTCCGCTTTGTACTGCGCCGCCGAGCTCTTGGCCGCTAATGCCGCCGCTGCCTTGAACAACGTCCGGGATGTCATTGGTCGCAAACATTTGGATCATTTTGTCTTGATACTCGTTATGCGGAATAAGCCGGATATCGAGATCGGTGTTCGTCATTTTCTCCATTGCGAGCACGTACTTGTCTTTGTTGATGTCTGGGTTCTGCTCTACGTAAGGCACGTTCAGTGTCCGCATGGAAATGGAGAATTTAGTCGGTTCCGCTGCCGGCGTTTCATCTGTTTGATTCGTTGTAGTCGCCGTGCTTGCAGAGGTGTTTGCCGCCTTGGATGGTTCATTGTTGGTGTTCTTCGAACAGGATGACAGCATCGAGATGGATAGTGCGGCAACCGTGGCCAGTACGACAAGCTTTCTCATAAAATCCCCCTCATCTCCTCAGTCGAAATTCGCTCCGTAGAGCGCTTTCAAAACTCAACCTCAGTATAGGTATGAACGCTACACGGCCACAATGGAGTTTGTTTGGCTTGGTTTGTCATTTTTTTATATTTCTGTATCATCGTTCCACAATCAAGATTTGATCGAACCTATGAGCATCCCCTTAATAAAATAACGCTGCATGAACGGATACAGCATAATGATCGGCAAGGTTGCCACGAGAATGACGGCCATCTGGACGCCTTGTACCGATTGGGATGCGATGTCGAACGGCAAATTACCGGTGTCGACCAGGTCATCGTTAATGAGCAGCTCCCTTAGCTTCACCTGCAGCGGGTACAGCCTTCGATCGTTCAAATAATACAGAGCATCCATATACTTGTTCCAGTTAGTCACCGAGTAGAATATGCCGATTGTCGCGAGTGCAGGCTTGGACAACGGAAGCATCAAGCTCCAGAGTATCCTCATTTCGCCGCAGCCGTCAATCCTTGCGCTGTCGATCAGCTCCGTCGGAATTTGGACGAAGAACGACCGCAAGACGATCATATTAAACGCACTGATCGCGGTTGGAATCATAAGTGCCCATAGCGTATTAATCAGGTGGATTTCTCTCATAAGAATAAACTGCGGGATCAGCGGTGCCGTGAAGATCATCGTCATTAAGACAAACAGCAGCACGTATTTGCGTCCAACGTACTCCGCTCGCGATAACGGATAGGCCAAGGAGGAAGTAGCGGCCAGATTAATGAGTGTACCGAGAACTGTGATATAAACGGTAATACTGAATGCCCGCCAGATGGAGACGTCATCGAAGACGTAGCGATAATAATTGAGCGTGAAATCAACAGGCCAGAACATGACATCCCCTCGATCAATCGCCGCCGCTCCGCTGAATGACTGAGCAATTACATTTAGAAAAGGGAGCAGCATCGTTAGCGACAGCCCTGTTAATACGAAATAGTTTGCGATAAGAAACAGCTTCCTGCTCCAATGCTCGCGCCGAATCACGGCCACCCCTCCTTCAATACAACGATTCTCCGGTTGCCTTGCGGCTTAATGCGTTGGCGATCACAAGCAGGGCCAAACCTACGACCGATTTGAACAAACCAATGGCAGTCGCATAGCTGTATTGCATTTGTTTCAAGCCGGCTTTGTAAATATAAGTATCCAAGATTTCACTGTTGGTAATGTTCAGCGGATTCTGGAAAACAAAGACGCGTTCAAAGCCATAATCCATGAAATCCCCAATCTTGAGCAGGAACAGCACCGTGATAACAGGCAGCAGGGACGGCAGCGTAATTCGGATGGTCTGCTTCCAGCGGCCCGCGCCGTCGATTTCGGATGCTTCATACAATTCCGGGTTGATCCCGGTCAACGCAGCCAAATAAATAATCGTCCCCCAGCCTACGTCGCGCCATAATCCCGAGCCGACCAAGATAGCCCGTATATAGGAGTCCTCACCCAGAAAGTAGATCGGCTCGATGCCGAACCAGCCTATAATGACATTCGCGATACCGGAAGTCGGAGAAAGCATGCCAACGAAGATCCCGCTCACGATGACCCAAGACAGAAAGTGCGGCGCATAAACAATCGTCTGGACAATCTTCTTGTACACGGCGAGCCGGACTTCATTGAGGAGCAGGGCAAGTATAATCGGTGCCGTGAAGGCGATTAGAATATCGAGAAATCCCAGAATGAGCGTATTTTTCAAAATCCGCAAAAAGTCGTAATGCCGGAACATGCGCTCGAAATGATTGAAACCGACCCAGGGGCTTCCGCTGAATCCGGAGAAGATATTATAATTCTGGAACGCGATGACCGAGCCGAGCAACGGCACATACTTGAAGACGACGAAATAGACGATGCCCGGAATTGAAATCAGATATAACGTCCGGTACTTCCACATGAAACCGAACAATAGCCGTCCCTCCCTCATGATAGTCGTTTCTGCATACTCTCATCCTAGCTGTTCATCGGGGGAGCCAACAATGGAATCGCTTTAATAGCGCTTGTGTTTTTTTTAGGTAGCCGAATCGAGAGCAGAGGTTCTAGACCATCCGGCTGCCGCAAAAAAAGCCTCCGACACCACTGCTTCAGTGGGTCGAAGGCTCTTCTCTATTCGAGATGCACGCCGCTCGTGCGCTGCTCTAGCATTTTGCGGACAATCGTGCCCATATGGGCTCCTGCTTCAACCGGTGCTGTTCCTCCGGCATGAATGTTGGATAATACGGTTCGGCTGCTCTCAACCGTTCCCGCGCGGGGCCGATAACACATATAGGCGCTCATCGACTTCGACGAAACGAGCCCCGGCCTTTCTCCGATCAGCAGCACGAGCACCTCAGGTTCCAACAGGTCGCCAATGTGATCCATCACGGCAACCCGTCCTCCGCGCACGAAGAACGGTGTTCCTATGGAGAGTCCCAATCCGCTAAGCGAATCCAGCAAGGACGGATAGACGTCGGCAAAATTAGCATTCACCGCATTCGCGCTCAGGCCGTCGGAGACGACGATTTGAACTTGAGGTCTCCTCGTACACCTATCCAAGATGGCTCGGGCTCCCTCTTCCGTAATGACGCGGCCCATATCGGGGCGTTTCAGATAGTTCTCCGTATTTACGAAGCAGCTCTCCACGGTAAAAAGCTTGTATTCATCCAGCAGCGACTGGCTGACGCTCCCGTAGATGGAGTCCACCGCAGCAGCATGGTCATAGCGAAAATGGAGCAGCTCTCTCGTAAGCGGACGCGTGCCTGCCCGCCATACGCCGATACGAGCAGGTGTGCTCGCGATGAGCTCCGACATCCCTTCCTCCCATTTGGGGTTCGGCACATGAGATGTACGAGGGCCGCCGAATGCTTCATCCACCGTGGAGCCTCCAACCTCCGAAGGATGAGATGGTGATGGTGATTGTGATTGTGATTGCGAAGGTGATGGTGATGGTGATTGAGATTGAAATGGTGAAGGTGACGATGGCGCCGGAGCCGAAGTTATACGCTTCTCCAGTTCCGCCATGACGCGATCAACCAGCTGCTCCACGGATAGTTTCGAGTGCATGCCCGCTTCCCCCTTTGCGCTCAAATCATGAAGAGGCTTGGGTCGCCTGCCAGCGGCGTCAGCCTGCCGTTCTCCATCAGTCCCATTGAGACCAGCCACTTCTCAAACTCCGGTGCCGGGCTTCGCCCAAGCGTCTCCCGAAGGGTAGCGATATCGTGGTAGCTGGTCGATTGATAGTTGAGCATGCAATCGTCCGCCATCGCGACACCGATGATGAAATTCACACCGGCCGCCGTGAGCAGCACCGCCAAGTTATCCATATCATTCTGATCCGCCCGCATATGATTCGTATAACAGACGTCGACTCCCATCGGCAGCCCATGCAGCTTTCCCATAAAATGATCCTCCAGCCCAGCGCGAATAACCTGCCTGCTATCGTAGAGGTATTCCGGGCCGATGAACCCGACGACCGTATTGATCATGAAGGGCCGATATCGTCTAGCAAGCCCGTAGCATCTGGCCTCCAGCGTCACCTGATCGATGCCATGATGAGCTTCGCTGGAGAGCTCCGACCCTTGCCCGGTTTCAAAATACCAGAGGTTCGGTCCCGCTCCCGTCCCCTGCCTATGAATCAGCTCATGCGCCTCATCGAGCAGCTCTGCGCTAATGCCGAACGCGCTGTTCCCTTTCTCCGTGCCGGCGAGGCTCTGGAACATCAGATCCGCCGGCGCACCGCTGCGAATCGCGCGCATTTGCGTTTTCACATGGGCCAAGACGCAGTTTTGCGTTGGAATCTTCCACTTGACCATCTCTTCTTTCGTCGCTTCGAGCAGGCTCTTCACGCTGTCCGCCGTATCAATGACCGGGTTCACGCCAATGACGGCGTCCCCAATGCCATAACTTAACGCTTCGAAAAGGGAAGCTTTTACGCCCTGAATACTGTCCGAGGGATGATTGGGCTGCGCACGCCCTGCGAGAACGCCACGCTGACCCATCGTACTGTTGCAGCTCGTAATAATCTCCGCCTTCGACGCGGCTTGGATCAGGTCCAGATTGCTCATCACCTTCGTGACGGCGGCAATCATCTCGCTCGTTAAGCCGCGGCTCAAGCGGCGGAGCTGCTCTTGGCCGGTATCCTGCCGAAGCAGATATTCCCTCAGCTCGCTAATGCTCCAATTGCGAATCTCGGCATAGATCCGCTCGTTAACCGCTTCTTCAATAATCCGAGATACCTCGTCCTCCTCGGGAGCAAGGAGCGGATGATCGCGAATATCGCCAAGCGTCAGCTCGGAGAGTACGAGCTTCGCGGCCATTCTCTCTTTGGCATCCTCCGCAGCGATTCCGGCCAGCTGATCCCCTGATTTCTCCTCATTGGCCTTTGCCATAACGGACTTCAAATCACGGAATTGGAACGTTCGCCCGAACAAACTCGTCTTCAGCTTCATCCTTCTATCCCTCCTCGGAGCGGCCAAGCTCAGACTCAGACTGGAAAACAAGTGTTTTGATCACAACCGGGAGCATCATGCCAGGCAGAGGTTCTCCCAGATCCATATAATCGCCATGCATCACCGCAATTTGGTCGATGCAAATAAGAGATAGCCGTTTCTCCAGCCGCTTCCGGAGCGATTGTCCGAGCGCTTGTGCCATATCATGCTCGCATACGACGACCAGCACCTTTGCTTGAGCGAAGTATTCCAAATAAACGCGGCTGATCACCGCAGCCAAACGCTGCACTGAAGCATAAGAGATTCCTTTCATCCCCCGCATAGCGAGCGCAAAAGGGATCGAAGCCCCTTTGTCATAGAGGCCGGCGCATACCCGCATCGCTGTCGATACCATCTCCATCAGCGCGTCCTCATCCGCGAGGATATCATCAGTCAACTCATCAAGCCGATGTACCGGCAAGTTCCGAATCGGCAGGGTCGACGAAGCATCGAGATAGATGGTGGCCCCACTTATCTCCGTGCTTTGCATGCCTGCTCCGATGACGGTCGCTCGAACAGTCTGAGTCGGCTTCCCCAGCGCGATATCGTAATGGGCCATTGCAGCCTTGATCTCATGCGCAAGCAAAGGACCGATGTCGCCGTAAGAGGCAACCTCCGCGATCGTTGTCGGCTTCGGAAGCTCCATCAACAGGCCGATGCCGCCTGAAACCATCCATTCCTCAATCTGCGGCAGGCCACTTCCATCCGCCAGCTCACCGCCGCCAAGAAGGAGCACCCGCGATGCGGTATTATCCGCGAGATGCGCAGAACCGCCACCTGCCAAATAGTCCAGCATGCTGCGGCTCATGTCTTGGCAAATCTCCGCCACGGCTTCGAAGCTGAAGGATTGTCCCTTTTCGATCCCATACCCTCTGGATGTAAGCCACGGCCGGATAGTCGGAGATACCGCCGTAACCCTCCCGATCGTATCAAGCTCAATCAATCGGCCGCCGACATGAAACGTTACCGTACCGATTGGCCTCCCCCGCCGAAAGATCGCTACATTCGCAGTTCCGCCGCCAATATCCAGATTGGCCACCGCGCCTTTGGTTTGCAGGGAACGCTGATCCGCGCCCGCTCCCCTGCCTGCTAGCAATCCTTCCAGATCCGCGCCGGCCGCCGCTACAACGAAGTCGCCGGAACGCTCCGCAAGCCGCTGAACGATCTCGCGAGCGTTCCTCTTATTCGCAGTCTCACCCGTGATAATAACGGCACCTGTCTTCAGCTCCGTCGGACGAATACCTGCATGCTGATACTCCGCCGTAATCATCGCCCAGACACCGTCCGCATCGAGCTGATCCCTTCCACTCAGCGGTGTGCTATACATGGGGCTTGCATACACCAGCTGCCGCTCCACAATTTCATAGCGGGGGATCGAAACCAAGCTCGAGGTGCGCTTCAGTCGCAGCCGGCTTACGATCATCTTCGTCGTGCTCGTTCCGATATCGATACCGACACTCGTAATCCACTGATCCTCCATGGCGGCTCACCCCTATCCGCCGCGTTCGATAATGCGTACAGCCAGCTCCGGCAGCGGAATTCGCTCCGTCATACTGTGGGCTTGGATGCGCTGATAGGCGGCAGGCTCATCCAGTCCATGCCGCTTCATAAGGATTCCTTTTGCCTTCTCAATGAGCTTACGCTCCTCTAAGGTTCGTTGAAGCTGCCGGATATCTTGCTTCAGCCCATCTAACGCAGCCTTCTGACTTAGCGCAATCTCAACAGCCGGAATTAAATCCGCCTCTGACACCGGCTTAACCAGATAGGCGATCACACCGGCGTCGCGAGCCTGCTGCACCAGCTCCTTCTGGCTGTACGCCGTGAGCAGCAGCACCGAAGAATGCTGCATGCTTCGAATAATCATCGAAGCCTTGATCCCGTTCATCACAGGCATCTTCACATCCATGATGACAAGATCGGGCTTTAGCTTCGCGGCAAGCTCAATCGCCTCTTGTCCGGTCTTCCCTTCGCCTACAACGGAATAGTGCTCTTCCTCCAGCATCTCGCGAATATCCATCCGAATGATCGGATCATCGTCAATAATGACAATCGTTCTGCTCACCGTTCATCCCCCTAAGCGGAAATGTGATGTCAACCTGCGTGCCAAGCGGGCTTGAAGACAGGTTTAGCGTACCGCCAAGATTTTCGATCACCAGCGTTTCGGAGATTTGGAGGCCGATATGCCCTTTCCTCTCCGCTGAAACTGTTCCACTGCCACGCATACCTCCCCCTGTATCCGACACCCGAACTCGTCCAGCCGTACCAAGGAACTGCAACGAAACTTCAATTTCGCCTGTGCTTCGTTCGACGAAAGCATGATTGACGCAATTTTGCACGAGTTCGTTCAATACAAGTCCCAGCGTCATGGCCTGCTCTGCCGATAAAATCAGCTCATCTCCGCTAATATTCGTCGTTATCCGTTGATCCGGTTTAACGGAAGAGGAAATGATCGTCTTCACGATTCGGGCGGCAACATCATGGAATGGGATCGTCTCCATCCCATCGAAAGCCAGCATCTCATGGATGACGGCAATACTGTTGATCCGATTGATGCTGTCCAGATAGACATGCCGGATTTCCTCGTGTTTCGTTCTTCGCATTTGCAGCCGCAGAAGTCCCGCTACCGTTTGCAGATTATTTTTGACCCGGTGATGGATTTCCTTGATGACGGCCGACTTGACGAGAAGCTGCTTCTCCTTCTCCTTCAGCTCCGTCAAATCCCGAATTAGAATAAAACCGCCTACCATGCGATGATCTCGCTGCAGCGATAATGCTTTCAGCTCCAGCGCCACATGCTTTGTTTGGAATTCGCTGCGGTAGACGCCGGTATGCTCCTGCATCGCGACGCTGCTCAACTCGCCGCCAAACAAATCACCAATTGAGCTGCCCTCAATTGAGCCGGTATAGCCGATCTCCTGAAGCAGCTTATGCGCCTGAACGTTTGTATAGGTGACGATGTGCCGATCATCGAAAAGCACAATCCCTTCTTGCATCAAGGACTGCATCCCGCCTTCGGACATGGCAAGCGAGAGCAAGGTTTCGCCCAGCTGCTCATTCGACTCCAGCAATCGCTCGACATTCCGCTCTTGCTCGACATGTTTGGATATATCCGATTCCAGGATGAGCGCGCCAATGACGCTGCCTCGTTTGGAGCGGATCGGTACGACGTTCTGCTGCATGGCGATTCCTTCCTGCGAGGTACCGCGCGAGCCCAGCATCGGTTTACCTGACAAGAGGCAGAACATCACGGCAGGCTCATTATGAAAATGGGCAAATTGACCGACAACGGAGGTCTTGTACAGCGAAGCCGCAGTCGTCGGATGCGCCTGCGCGACGACGAGCGCCGTGCGCTCATCGGCGAGCGGGCAATCTATAAAAGCATCGGATTGGGACGCATCGGCAATCCACTGCAGGTGGCGCGCCAAATCCTCAATCGTTTCCATGTCATCGATTGGCATCGTTGTATGGCTGCCGCACAATTTCCTAACCATACCCATCACCGCTCGTCACTCCTTAAATGCAATTGAACGAAGCTTAACGCGAAGCTCTTCGATCCCTTGCAGCTGCAGGGAGGAAGTAAAGAAGATTTCATTTCCGATACCAAGAGACTGCCGCAGCAGCTTGACTGCCCGATCGCCATCCGCACCTTCGGCATCCATCTTCGTGATGACACCGATCGCCGGGATAGGAAATCCGCCAGAGAATCCGGGTGGAAAATAGTTCCGCAGCCGCGTCGCATCTTGAACCAGCACGAGCGCGCATGCCTCATACGAGGTAGCCATTAATGCGCGATAGAAAAGCGGGTTCTCGCTGTACTCGCCCGGCGTATCGATCAGCCAATCGCGATAGACAAGTGACTGCGTCTTCAGTGCGGGGTCCTGCTCGCCGAACAGCCGTTTAATCAAAGTGGATTTGCCCGAGCCGATAGCGCCGATCATCATGATCTTCTTCGCGACTGACATCATCATCATGATCTCGTTAACGGCGCAATGGTGAATTGAAGCTTCTCGGCCAGAAAAATATTCACCGCTTCAATTGCCATACTTACAGCGGATACTTCGCCGACGATAACCAGCGACCCGGTAAATCGGTCCAAGTAGCCAATGCTTACATGGGCTGCCTTCGTCGCGATATCTGCGGCGATGATGGCGGTTTCCGTTGGCGTCAGCGTCAGGATTCCGATGGCGCTCGCTTCTTCAATGCCGAGCTTCGTGTACAGCATCGGATCGGGGTTCGCAATGACATGCGCCAGCGTCAGCTGCTTGCCCGGCACATATTCCTGGATGACGCGTTGTTTCTGTGACTGTGGCTCCATCATTCATCCTCCGCTCCATCTTGCGGTGTTACAACGTCGAAGCTGTCGACAATGCCGACAACCATGGCGTCGATCGGGACATTGCGGCCGCCGAACAGCGCTCTTGCCGGGCTCCCTCGAGATATAATCACATGCTCGCCCACCCCTGCCCCGATACGATCAACGGCTATCACCGCCGTGCCCTTCGAACTGCCAGCGAAATCTACAGGCTGAACAACCATGAGCTTCAGATTATCCATCCCTTCTTCCTTCTGGGTCGCCCAAACGCTTCCGATTACTTTCCCGTAGAACATTGGCTGCTCACCCTTCTTCCCGGAATTGGACAGCGATGCCTTTCTCTCTCAGCACATCTTTGGCGAGCGGCGATAGAATTGTCCCTCTCTTCACGAGAATGGCCGTGATGCGTTTATGCCTTGTCCTCTGATTAACCCAGTCCGCGGACAGGAATTTACCATCGAAACGTTCGGGATGCTCGGGCAACGGTTCATCGGACTCGGTGGATTCGGCGGATTCGGCGTGCTCGTGCCTCTCACTAGCGGCTGCTCGGCCTACTCGTTGTACCACCCATTCCGCCAACTCTTTTGCCGGAGCGAACGCTACGCCGTACATTGCCATCTCGCTCTTGTAATAGCTGAACAGCTTCTGGTACGGCACCGGCAAGGTCAGCTCCTTGAGCGTGCGCCGATCAGAACGCGAGAGCCCGGAACCGTCTTCCCCCACCACCACAAATTTCCCCATCACGAGCGCCGCGAAAATAATCTCCGACCTCACCGTTCCCTTCATTCCAAGCGCAACTCGTCCGGCATCCCCTAAGTCAATCTCCGGAATAACGATACCTGCATAGTCGTTTGGAATTTCAATCGGGGCCGGCGCGGACTCGTCAATAGCGATCGTTCTGCCAAGCCCGCTTGACTCTACTTTATGCATGCCAAGCCATCCCGATGTTACTCCGTCGAGAAACAACCGATCATAATGAATCCCGTTCTTCTGCAGCATGATAAAATGATCCCGATACGCTTCATGGGCCGTACTGTCGCAGAATAGGTACAACACTTTAGGAGGCGGCTCGGCCGCTCGCGCCTGCATCGTGCCGACGAGCTCTCGGATAATCGATTCCACCAGCTGTTTCATCTCCACCTGACTCACCTCCCCGCACCATCACCGCCTGCGACAATGATGCCATTTTTCCCGATGACCCTTACTTTATCGCCTGTTTCCAGCCCGGCAGCATTCGCCTCATCTCGATCGATGTGCAGCTCAAGCGCAAATCGCTCATCCACCCGTACGACGACATCCGGAAAAATAAGCGGTCGTTCCGAGTCCGTCTGCAGCATGATACGATCGCCATGTGCAACCTCATAATTCAACGCTTCCGTAACCGACATATGAACATGCCGCTTCGCGATGATCAAGCCTTCCTGAAGAATGACGACCCCCGATGGGCCAATTATCGTTACACCGATTGTTCCGGTAATATCGCCGGACAGTCTGACTTCCGGCTGAAGCCCCAGCTGGTGGCCATCCGTTCGGGATATCTCCACCTGTGTCGCAGCTCGAGTCGGCCCGAGAATTCGCACATTGGGAATGGCACCTTTCGGACCGGCAATGGTGACGGTCTCCTTCGCCGCGAACTGCTTGGGCTGTGACAGCTCTCTAAGTACCTGCAGCTGATACCCGGTGCCGAACAGGACTTCGAGATGCTGCTGGGAGAGATGTAGATGGCGGCCCGACACGCCTACAGGGATCAGCTGCAACGCAGGATTCCGCTCGGACATATCAGCTGCAGCCTCTAAGGAATCCGACTGCTCAAGCAGCTGAATCCCTCTATCCTTCAAGAAATCAACAGCAGCCGGCGTCAATTTGTCTCCTTGTTCAACCGGATAAGGGTTCGGGAGTCCTCCGGCCAATCTAGCGCGCAGCGACGCTTCGGTAATGAGTCTCATAGAGGGGGAGGTCAGCCTTCAAGCTTCGGCAAAATAAACTCGATATCGGAATGCGGACGCGGAATAACGTGAACCGATACGAGCTCTCCGACTTTCTCCGCGGCGGCTGCTCCTGCGTCCGTTGCCGCTTTCACAGCACCGACATCGCCTCTAACCAGAACCGTGACCAATCCGCCTCCAACATGGACTTTGCCCACCAGTCTTACGTTTGCCGCCTTTACCATTGCATCCGCTGCTTCAATCGAGCCGATCAAACCTTTCGTCTCGATCATGCCAAGGGCCGTGAGTTCGCCTGCCATTGTTCATTCCTCCTTATTGTTTGAACCCGACTTGATTAGAGCTTCATCTGGGACAGCACTCTCTTCACGATCGTTAATACTTCCTCTCTGGTAATGCCACGAGCGAGTCTGCCCGCAACCTGTTCGGCGAGTTGTGTCATACCAGCCGGTTCCGAAGTTGGCATCTCTCGTATACCGAAGGCCACCCGTTTTACATTCATCAAATGCTGCGGCCCAATGTTATCCGACGTAATGTTATGCCCGAGCGATCCGCAGCCCAGCGTCATCGATGGCTGAATGCCGGTCGTCGCACCGATGCCGCCGAAGGTCGTCCCCGCGTTCACGATGATGCGTGAGGCGGGAAGCTCGAGCCCGAATGCTTCAATAATACGCTCATCCTCGCAGTGGATGCCGAGCGTATGTCCGAGTCCTCCCAGCTCAAGAAGCTCCGTGCAGCGGCGGCGGCCTTCCTGCCAATCGTCGACCGTATACAGCGCCAAGATCGGCGTCAGCTTCTCCACCGACAGCGGATATTCGGGTCCGACGTTGGTTTCTTCCGCAATCAGCACGGTTACGCTCAGCGGGACAGAGATCCCTGCCATGTCGGCTAGCACTTGCGGCGATTTGCCTACGATCTTCGGATTCAAGCTTTTACCGTTTGCGGACATGATGATGTCTGCTACTCTCTCCTTCTCCTGCTCGCTTAGCACATAGGCTCCTTGCCGTTTCAACTCATCGACCAGCTGCGACTTCACCTGCCGATCTACTACTATCGCTTGTTCGGAGGCGCAGATTGTGCCGTAATCAAACGTCTTACTCTGCACAATCTGACTGGCCGCGCGCTCGATATTCGCACTGTGATGAACATAGACAGGAACATTGCCGGGGCCCACACCATACGCAGGCTTGCCAGAACTGTAGGCAGCCTTCACCATCGCCGAGCCGCCGGTTGCGAGAATGACGTCCGTCAGCTTATGCCTCATCAGCTCCATGCTCGCGTCGACCGATGGGTATGACAAGCACTGAATCAATCCCGCCGGAGCGCCTGCCTGCTCCGCCGCCTGCCGCATCAGCCTCGCCGCCTCTTGCGAGCATCGCAGCGCGGCGGGGTGTGGGGAAATGACGACGGCATTCCTTGCTTTGAGCGCGATCATGCTTTTGAAGAGAACCGTTGACGTAGGGTTGGTCGATGGCACGATAGCAGCTACGACGCCAACAGGCTGCGCCACTTCCCATACGCTCCGCTCCTCATCCTTGCGGATGAGGCCGACGGTCTTCATATCCTTAATCGCCTCGTAAACATTGCGCGCCACAAATAGATTCTTCGCTTTCTTATCCCCGCTTTTCCCGAATCCGGTTTCCTCTACCGCCAGTCTGCCAAGCCGCTCCGCATGCTCCTCCGCAGCAGCAGCCATCGCCTCCACGATGCGGTCTACTTGAAGCTGCGTCATAGACTCGTACTGCTTTTGCGCAGCCTTCGCTTGATGCAGACAATCGCGCACCTCCTGGATCGCTTGCAAATCCACGTCCAGCTTCATGCCTCGCTGTCACCTCCTCCCGCCAAATCCGGAGGCAGCAGCGATGCTACGAAATGGGAGATTGCAGCATCCGGCCTTGCGATAACATGAACGCCAAGCAGCTTGCCGACTGCCCGCGCTGCCTGTCCGCCTGCATCCACGGCTGCTTTCACCGCAGCGACATCTCCGAGAATGTAGAGGGTCACGATACCGGCATCGATTTTCTCGTATGCCGTCACCCGCACATCTGCCGTCTTGGCTGCAGCATCCGCAGCTGCAATAAGCGCCGGAAGTCCATACGTCTCAATCATCCCCAGTGATTGCAAGGGCTGTTTCATGTCCGCTCACCTTTGCTTTCTCACAGTTTGATGGGTCTCCCGGCGATCTCTGCCACCACCTCGGCGAAGGCTTCGGCTGCAGCTATACATGCGGATTGACTGCCCGTCAATAAACCGCCGGCGAAGTTCGTTTCCGTTGGCGGTCCGTAGAAGGTGCACAGCCTCACATCCGCAGCCTTCAGCGCGGCATCCAAGCCGCATACCGCTTCAAGCGGCGGCGCGATGAGATAAGCCAGCGGCTCGCCTTCCGCTATATTGGCAATGCCTGACAGATAAGAGCCGGTTCGGGAGACAACATGCGCGTAATAGGCATGTGTCCCTTCCTCATTCAAGGCGTAGAAACAAGCTCCGCCTTGCATCAGCGCTACCGCAGCTTCCAGTCCGCTCGTCACTTCGGCCGGAGAGGCGCCACCGATCATGCCGATAAATTCCCCCGACAACGGTCCGGACGAGTGTGAGGATCCGGCATAGAATGACTTCGCATAGACCACCTCCACTGCCGCTTTCTTCGTAGCTTCATCAATTGCGGTATACCCAACATCGTCAATGGTCGATGTCAGGAGCCCGATGCTCCGAATGCCGGGCTTGAGGCCCAGTTGTGCAGCCAATCCGGCATCCACATACGGAATGACCCTGACGGACAGCGGAATTGCACATATAGGTCGACGTTGCAGCTGTGATTGCGCTTGCCGAATCACCTCACTCACCTCCTTGCCGAGGAATCGTCGGCAGACAGAAAGAGCCTAGGATGAAAGCGTGCTCCGCGCACGCTTCCTGCCTAGGCTCCATTGCCTAACTGACTATGCTTTTGTTATCAAGATATGCCTACAACTGCTGCCCTATTCCTTCACCGAGCCCATGACGAGTCCTTTTACGAAGAACCTTTGCAAGAACGGATACACAATGAGTATCGGCAGCGCGCCGATGAAGATCTGTGCCGCATTAATCGTCTTCTGAGACAACAAATCCATCTCTTGCTTAGAGAAATTCATGGAACTCATGTCCCGTGACACGATGACTGTCTGCAGGTAAGAAGCGAGCGGATATTCCCCTTTGTCGCTAATATACAGAATCCCGTCGAACCAGGAATTCCAATGCCACACCATCGCGAACAGCCCGAGCGTAGCCAAGGCCGGCAGCGAGACCGGCAGGTAGATGCGAAACAGGATGCCAAAATGGCCGGAGCCATCGATTAGCGCCGCCTCTTCCAACTCCTTCGGCACGCCGCGGAAGAAATTCATCAGCAAGATAATAAGCCATACGTTGACGATGCCCGGCAGCACCAGCACCCAGAAATTATCCATGAGGTGAAGTTTCTGGATCACGATATAGAAGGGCACGAGCCCACCGTTGAAAATCATCGTGAACACGAACAGCCACGCATAAACCGAGCGGCCTTTAAACTGCAAGGTTTCCTTCGACAGCGGATAGGCAGCCAGGCAAGCGACAGCTAGAATACCGATCGTGCCGATGACGGTACGCTTGACCGAAACCCATAGCGAGTGAAGGAATACCGGGTTATCGATGGTTTTCGTATACGCGACCGTTGAGAAATCGACCGGCCACAAGCCGACCAAGTTGCCGTCGGCCGCCGACTTCGCGCTGAATGAGATCGCGAACACATGAATGAGCGGGATAATGCAGGCGAGCGACAACAGAACCAGGAGACAGGTATTGAAGATGTTGAATACGCGATAAGGCACCGTTTTGTGATACATCTCTTCGCCCCCTCCTTAGAACACCCGGTAATTGGCCCATTTGAAGGCTAACCGGTACGAAATAATAATCAGGATCATACTGATGACGGATTTGAACAGCCCCACCGCAGTTGCAAAACCGAACTGTCCATCAAGGATCGCGGTACGGAACACGAAGGTATCGATAATATCGCCTTTATCCAGCACCAGCGGGTTGTAAAGGTTGAAAATCTGATCGAAACCCGCATTCAGTATATTGCCGAGCGACAACGTGCCCACCACAATCGCAATGGGTATAAGCGATGGAATCGTAATATGCAGCGTCTGCTTCCAGCGGCTCGCGCCGTCCATTTCGGCAGCTTCATAGAGCGAAGGATTGATGCCGGCAAGTGCAGCCAGGAACACGATCGTGCCATAGCCGAATTCCTTCCACACCTCGGACACGATGACTGTGAACCGGAACCAATTGCCGTCCCCGAGGAAGAAGATCGGCTTGATCCCAACCAGCTCGCCCAGCACGCGATTGACGAACCCTCCGTCGGAGGAGAGAAATTCCACGAGAATGCCCCCTAGAATAACCCACGAGAGGAAATGCGGCAGATAGACTAACGTTTGCACCGAGCGGTTCAAGTGCCGCTGGCGTATTTCATTGAGCAGAATCGCAAACGTAAATGGCGTGACCAAGTTGAAAATGATTTTGAGCAAGGCGATAAAAAAGGTATTCCAGATGACCTGCAAGCTATCCTCGCGCTCAAACAGCGATCGGAAATTATCAAGCCCGATCCACTCGGATCCGCTGATGTGCAGCCAGGGCTTGTAATCCTGAAATGCCATCACGATGCCGCCCATCGGCAAGTAATTGAACACGATGAGAAACACAAGGGCAGGCAGAAGCATCACATGAAAGTACCATGTTCTCTTGAGATAACCAGTCATCATGTACCTCCTAGTGCGTTTGTTAAGTTGTACGGGTGCGTGGGCAGTCGGGCGTCCGCCGCCGGATGCATGTGGCAGCAGAAGCTGCGAGCATTGCTAACGGAAGCAAGTTGCGGCATGCAACGGGATGCGAAAGGCGAGTTGCGGGAAGGTTGCGCGTTGCGGTTACCGGTGTCCAAGTTGCTGTACGACACGCATGTTACGACTTTCGGCGTCCAAGTTGCTGTATGGCATACATGTTGCGGCTATCGGCGTCCGAGTTGCTGTATGGCATACATGTTGCGACTTTCGGCGTCCAAGTTGCTGTACGACACGCTTGTTGCGACTTTAGCGTCCAAGTTGCGGCACTAAATCGCGTGTTGCAGAATGCGTCAAACTCTAACGAACCGTAGAGGTCTTATTTGCCCAAAAACACCTTCTGAAAAAATCTAACGAACCGTAGAGGTCTTATTTGGCGGTTTTCAGGTTAATTACAGGGCATTTTACCGAAATAAGACCCGTACGATTCGTTAGAATCTCGAAGCCCGGAATTCCGACCAAATAAGACCTCCAGGATTCGTTAGATTTGCGCGGCGCATGACACACGAGATACAGCGGATTACGGTAACCGGAATGCGACACCGCGGACGCAGCTTTCGGCGCAAGCCAGCCAGTGCGAGATGCGGGTACTTGATAAGACACCGCAGAGCGCGCAGTCGCAGCTTTTGGCGCAAGCTAGCCAATGCGAGCAGCATTGCGGCGGCATTCACCTAAATCTTTTAAAAAAAGAGCAGCCGGTTGCCCAGCTGCCCCGGATTCGGGTTATTTGGTGCTCTTGTACCAGTCGTTTACTTCTTGCGTCATTTTGTCGCCGCCAGCGGATTTCCAATCGGCGACGAATTGGTCGAAGCTGTCCAAGCCCTTCTTGCCGTAGATGATTTCGTTGAAGGTTTGCAGCTCGATCTTCTTCAGGTAGTCCAGCTTGGATTGCATCGTTTGCGTTGCTGGTCCCGTGAACAAGTCCTTGAACGAAATGTCCGGCTGCGACAACAGCACTTTCGCTGCAGCAGGCGTTTCCGGCCCGTAGTTGTTCTTCACTTCTTTCTCCAGCTTCGTCGTCGCTTCGCTTCCGTCGGCCAGCTTCAAGAGCGCTTTCATTTGGGCATCCGGAATACGTGCGCCGTCCTTCACAAGCCAGTAACGGTTGATGTTCACTTCGCCGCCCGGGATTTTGTCCAAGTACAGCGGGTTGCCGCTTGCGTCTAGATCATAGTCATACCCTTTGAATACGCCAAGATCCCAATCGCTGCCCGTTTGCGGATCAGCCAAGTGATCGAACAGGTAATTCTGGTACGTGAAAATCGCTTCCGGATGCTCCATGTCTTTGTTGATCAGCGTTACGCCGCTCGTAAAGTTCGTGCCGTGGCGGCCTGCTTTGCCATCCGGACCGGTAGGAATTGCATACGGCTTCCATACCGCAGTGGGTACATTCTTCGCCGTATCCAGCAGCGGCCAGCCGCTCATCCAGTAAGGTCCCGGAATGATCCCCGCCGTTCCCGCAACCGCAGGCTCCGCTGTTTTGTTCTCATCCCAAATTGCTGCCTCGCTCGGAATGTAGCCTTTATCGCGCCATTGCTTCAGCTTCTCCAGCGCTTGCTTGGAAGCCGGGTTAATGGAGCCCCACTCCAGGCTGCCGTCAGCCGCTTGATTCCACTGCGCAGGGATCGTGCCATATGCGCCGAAGATCCAAGACGGATCGCCCATCCATGTGTTCATGGTCGACTTGAAGCCGATCGACAACGGTACCACTTTATCCGGCTTCAGCCCGTCCGGATTCTGATTCTTGAACGCATCCATGATTTTCTCCAAATCATCGAGCGTCTTCGGAGCTTGCAGGTTCAGCTTATCCAGCCAGTCCTGGCGGATCCACAGCAGGTAATCATGGTTGTATGCGTAATCAAGAACAGGAATCCCCATCTTCTTGCCATCGCGGATGTATGGATTCCAGACGTTCGGATCAAGGCTCATCGCCGTTTTCCATTTCTCATTCGCATACTGGTCGAATAGCTCGCCTACATCGCGGAACGCGCCGGTTTCGATCAGGTCCTGCGCCAGCTGAGAGTCGCCGACGGTCACAACATCCGGCAGATCCTGACCGGAAGACATCGAGAGCCTGAGCTTCGTTGCAAATGCATTATTCGTATCGGTTACGGACCAAAGCGAATCGATTTTGATGCCTAGCGTATCTAGTGCCCATTTGGTAGAGACGTTGTTCTCGATGGATTCACCGTTCTTAAATTTCAGCGCAGGGTCAACGCCCCATACGGTAGAGATGGTAACCGGCGGATCGTATTTGTCTTTATAAGCGCTCTCCGGTTTCGCCTCTTCGGTCGTATTTGCCGCCGTGTTATTCGCCGCATTGCTCTGCTCCGTGGAAGCCGCATTCTTGTTTGCATTTCCGCTGTTTCCGTTCTCGTTATTACCGGAGCAAGCCGCCAAACCGGAAGCAATCAGCATAAGCGCGGACGCTGTGAAAATCCCCTTTTTCCATGTGGTTGTCATGTTCTTCCCCCTACGCGGTTATGTCTTACAAGATTAATTATAGGGAAGTATAGGTGCGGAACCTATGATACTTAGCGAAGATTTCTGCACCTTTGCCAACCTTCTGCGGACTTGCTGGCCAAGCCTTTAGCTATCTAGAGCCGGCTAGTCGCGATATTCATTCGGTGTCATGCCGTAGTGCTTCTTGAACATTTTGCTAAAATATTGCGGATTCTGATAGCCCAGCTCCGAGGTAATCTCGTAGATCTTCTTATTGGAATGCTTCAGCAGATAGAGCGCCTTCTCCATCCGGATGCGAATGATGAAATCGCCGAGGCTCTCCCCTGTCTCGCTCTTATAAATCTTCGAGAGATAGACCGGATGCAGATACACTTTATCGGCAATCGTTTTAACCGAAATATCCAGTCCGATGTCCTGCGTAACGAGCTCCTGTACCTGCTTAATCATATGGCTCTTCGTGTAACGATCCGACTCCGACATCTCCTGCCTCAGCTTCTCCAGCGAAAGCAGCGCCCATTTGCGCAGCCGCTCCGGAGTCTGCAGCACGCTCTGGTTCAGCATAAGATCGAACTCCAAGCCTTCGATCTGGTGGATCAGCAGCCCCTGCTTATGAACGAGATAAAGATAGGCATTCGTGATGCAGAGGTACACTTCGTACAAATGCTCCGTCGTAATGAACGCTTTCTCCGCTTCCAAGTAGCCGAACACTTCGCCAATCTTCTCCTCAGCGGCCGTCCACTGCTTCGACTCCAGCAGATGAATGAGCGTTGGCGGCTTATACAGCGCCTCTATCGATTTCACCGAATAGCGGTTCTCCGGGTAATCCTCTTGAAACAGAATCGCCGCTTCGTTCGTTCGTCCATGCCGGAGCAAGGCGCCAAGCGCGCTGCGATAAGCGGCTGACAGCTTGCCCGGAAATTCAAACCACGGGCTGACGACGATGGAGATGTCGCCTTTGAGATGCGTGCGCACCTGCATGCCCACCTCTCCGGCGAGCTTCTCCATCTCTGCCCGCATCGGCCTGATCTCGCCTGAGATTAGCAGAACGAGGCAATCGTGGGGCGCCTTGCTAGGCCACACCTTAAACGATGAACCCAGCACTTCTTCGGCGATATTGCCGACCGCGAATTCGATAAGCCGCACCGACTGCGGATCATAGTCGGCAAAATGGCTCCCCAACTGAATCAGCATCAAAAACGAAGGAGCGTCCAAACGGATCGGAAGCGCATACTGGCGCAGCTTATCGCCGATGGTCTGACTCGACAGCTGCCTGCCGAGCAGCAGATCGTTCATGAGGTTTTCTTTGAGCACGGAGTGGTCCGACTTCATATCGTAGAGCAGCCGGTGGTAACGATCCGCTTCCTCCCACTCATCCTTGAGCGACTCAATAGCGCCTAATATGCTGCGCATAAATTCATCATCATCGACAGGCTTCAGAATATAATCGGAAACCTGCAGCTGAATCGCCTTCTTTGCATATTCGAAATCGGAATACCCTGTGAGCAGAATCCGCCTCATATCCGGCCAACGCTCGCTGACCAACCGAACCAGCGCGAGACCGTCCATTTCCGGCATCCGAATATCCGTCACGAGGATATCGATCGACTGATTTTCCATAATGGCGATGGCTTCCATGGCAGAAGCGGCCGTATAAACTGCGCGTACGTTCAGCGCTTCCCAAGGAATGGTTTTCATCAAGCTTTCCGTCACGTAGGACTCATCGTCCACTAGCAAAATTTCAATCATGCCCGCTAATCTCCTTTCCGTCACTGTGAGGAGTACGCCAGTGCAGCGTTACAATGAGGCCGCCATGCTCTCCATTGGCAATGGTCATGCCTGCTCCTTCTCCGTAGCGCAGCTGCAATCGCTGATTGACGTTCCATAATCCGCAGCCTGTTTCTTCGCCCATTGGTTCATCAAGCTTATTCATGAGCGATTTGATCCCCGCTTCATCGAGTCCTTTGCCGTTGTCCTCGACCCGAATTTGGATTTCTCCGTCCTCTTCCTTCGCGGTAAGTCTGATGATGCCTTCACCTGCTCTGCCTTCGATGCCGTGCAGGACGGCATTCTCTACCAGCGGCTGAATGAGCAGCGGCGGGATATCCAGATGGCGCAGCCAAGAGGGCAGCTCCACCTCAAAATGCAGCCGGTTCATGCGCAGCCGCTGGATTTCCAGATAGCTCGTTACAAAATCCAGCTCCTCGGCCAGCTTCACTTCGCCTCGCTCCTGCCTCGTGGTATAGCGGTAATAGGCCGATAGATTTTGAGACATCGCTACAATCGCTTTGTAATTCTCCAATTTAGCCATGCTCGATATAAACGAAAAGCAGTTATAGAAGAAATGCGGGTTGATTTGCGATTGCAGCTGCTTGAGCCGCGCTTCCCGCACATGGATTTTCTCTAAATAAACGGTGCCGAACAGCTCTTGGATCTGCGCCACCATCGAGTTGAAGCGCATGAAGACATAGCTGAATTCGCTGTTCCCTTTCGGCACGAGCCGAACCGAATAATCTTCCTGCTTGAGCCGTTGGAAGCTCTGAATGAGCTTCTTCATCGGCACTTGGACTTGCGCATATAGGAGATAGGCTATCACGCAGCCCATAATGAGCAGGGAGCACAACGTCGCATAAAACAGATTGTTGGATTTCTGAATCGGGCCAATGACGTCGCTATACGGGATATAGTCGACCAGGTACCACTGCGTCACAGGCGACTGCTTCGTATTAACCAAATACTTGATGCCCTTCAGTTCAATCGTCTGGTTGCTACTATCCATCAGATGCTGCTGCTCCAGCTTGCCTACCAGCTCCTGCGCGACGCTTCGGTCTGCCGTGTTGTTGAAAATCGTCCCTACGTCCTGCTTATAGAAGAACGGGTTGCGCCTGCCATCGCTGTTGAATTCATCCAGCATGCCGACGATATTGCTGCTGTTGAAGCGTACTTCAATAATGAGATCGGCATCCTCAGGTCGATTCATCGCATAATAAGGCGTAACGGTTAACAGTGAAAACTCGTAGCTATTCGTAGCGTCAGGCGAATCCTTCCTCACATGCCAGCCTTGCCGCAGCCGCTGTTTGAGCGCTACATCGTCATAGCTGCGCACATCGTTAACGGTGATGACGCGGCCAAGTCGAGGCGAGTAGATGTAAAGCGAACATTTCCAATTGATAGAGCTCTCCTGCGTGCTTATCTTCTGTTGAATTCGTTTCACTAAATTAATCATATCGAGGTCTAGAGAACCTTCCCCGATCGGAGCCATGTCCCTCAGCTCGGAAATATCAGGATCGCGCACGAGCAAATTCGGCCATAACGTGACGGAGTCCATATTCGCGTCCACCTGCGATTGGAAGAAGTCGAGCTTGCTCGTATTCGACTTATTAAGCTCATTTCGCAGCACATCCGTGCTCGTCTGATTGGATAAGAAATAGAGGCCTGCAATCAACACGATTAGAACAGCCAGCGTGATGACGATTTTGCTGAACAAATTAATCCTTGGCATTGCGCGTCCCATCCTTGCCTTAGGTGTAATGACATGCTTCAACATTATAATGGAGGCGCGGCGTGGTTGTCTCCAAGCTTCTTCCGGGCAAACTGGGAAGAGGATTCCCCTTCAGGCCTGTTTCTGGCCCGAGGGAATCCTCTTGTTGTGCTAAGTTGCTAGTCTAGCAGATCCTAGCTAAACTTCGCCTAGTAACCTAATTCAAGAAACCTTCCAATGCAATGGTCGGCTTCATATCCGCCTGCCAAGCTCCAAGATTGTAGCCCCCGTTGTAGCCAGGTGTCGCCTCAGGCTCCCAGTAGAAGACGCCTAAGCCTTTGCCCCCGGAGATGCCGCGAATCTTGGTCTTGATATCGGTAATGAAGCTCTTGGAGGTTGACGGCGAGTTGTAGGCCATGCCGATTTCGCAAATCATGACCGGTTTGCCGTACCTTGAAATCATATCGTTCGCATTGCTCAGCGTTTGCGTGTTCTTGGTGCTCCAGTCCGTGGTGGACGGATACAGCGACATGCCGATAATATCGAAGGTCGCGCCTTTACTGATCAAACCTCCGATGTTCCACACGAAGAGCGAATTGTCGTGGCCGTTAGACACATGTACGATCGTCTTCGTCGTGCTGCTCACCGATTTGACGGCATTGTTCCCCGTCGTAACCAGCGTAGCGTAATTCTGCATATTCGTAGATGCTTTGCCATCGTTCCAGAGCATGCCGTCATTGGTTTCATTGCCGATCTGCACCCAGTCCGGCGTGACGCCTTTATTCTTCATCGTGTTCATCACATCTACGGTGTAGGAATACAGGGTGCTGGTCAGCTGCGAGAAGCTTAAGCTGCTCCATGCGGCCGGCTTCGTTTGCTTGCCGGGATCTGCCCATGAATCGCTGTAGTGAAGCGTAAGCATGATGCTCATGCCGGCATTCTTGGCCCGCAGCGCCAGATCGGCTGCGCGGTCCTTGTTCATGTACCCGTTGCCGTAGTCGCTGGATGGATTGACGAATACGCGGATGCGGACGGAATTGATCTGATAATCATTCTTCAAAATATCAATGATATCCCGCTGGACCCCGTTCTTGTCCTTCCACTTCTTCCCTTGCGCCTCCATGCCCGGTACCCAGCTGATATCCGCTCCTTTGGCAAATGCCGGTGCGGCTTCGGCCACCTGAGGCTTCACCGCCGGCAGCGATAACAGCGACAAACATAGTGCCAAGACAAGCAATGCGCCAATGCCTTTCTTCAACATCCCATATCCCCCTTAAGCGATGCGTGTAGGGCATTGCTGCCCCCACATTTATTGTAAGCGCTTAATCATGCCGGCTTATAGGATGTTATTTAAAGATTACCAATGTTTTGTTAAACAGCTGCGTTCTACCCTTCGAGTACGTTCCCGATTACTTGCGCAGCCTCAGCTCTAGTTGCCGCTCCTTGAGGTGCAAATTTGCCAGCCGCTTGCCCTTGCACAAGTCCGAGCGCGGATGCTTGCTTGATTGCTGCTGCAGCCCAAGGTGAAATATCACTCTGATCTGCAAATGGCTCAAGGGATTCCGCTGCGGTCGGTGTGCCGTTACCATGTAGGAAAGCATAAGCTCGCATTGTCACCACAGTCATTTCTTCCCGTGTAATCGGACTGCTCGGGTCAAAAACCGCTGTGTTTCTGCCCGTAATCATGCCAGACTTAGCTGCGATTGCCACGTAAGGGGCGAACCAGGCATCGGCCGGAACGTCGGTGAACGAGGTTGTGGCGGTAGCGGCGGTGGTATCAGTCAGCTTCAATGCTTTTACAAGTAAAGCTGCAAATTCTGCGCGGGTAATCGTGCGGCCAGGCTCGAAGTGTCCTTGGCCCGTACCGCTCACGGCTTGTTTGGCCGCCAGCTGGCGAATGGTCTTGTAAGCCCAGTGCTGTGGCGATACATCCGAGAAGGATTGCTCTACTTGAAGCAGCGCGTAGCTGCTGAAATGGTGAATGTCTGCCGTAATGCCCTCAGCTGCTGCATCTCGAGTGCCGCCGATATATTCCATTTTGCCGTCATCCGCAAGGTAGAAGATACCGGCAATATCTGGATCGGTTATGCCGGCAGACGAGAATCGAATGGTGAGCGGTTCTTCGAACTGCGATAAGCTCGTTTCCTTGCCGTCCTTCGAACGGATGGAAAGCTTGAATGCATAGATTTGACCGATGAGCGTGATGTCCGCATGGTTCTGTTTCTCCAGTAGTTCCGCTTGCTTATTGGCTGCCTCCTTATCCAGAGGCGCGAGTGTCAACGTAATTGTGCTGTCTGCCGAACCGCCTCCCAGAGCCGCTAACTGGCGGAACGCCGATGATGGAATGCTCAGCGAAAACTTCTCTGTATGCAGAGTCAGCGGGTGACTTCCCAGCAGATCCGCCGTTTGGGATGGAAGGGTAACAGCTGTCTTGCCTGCAGGTATAGCGACTTCTACCTTGCCATCCGCATTAGCAGTCAAGCCGCTTGCACCAATCGCGAATGAGTTGGCATCGCTTGGTGTCGTCGGAGTTACTGGCCCTGTTGCGGTGATTGATTCTATAGCTGTTTGGACCGTTGTCGACGGACCTGTTGATGTCCAAATCCCACCGTCTAAGCTTGCTTCCACTTTAAAGCTATAGGCTGTATTCGCACTCAGTCCAGAAACGGTATATTCCGTTGTACCGGTAACTGTAGTAAGCAGCTTCCCGTCCTTGTAAATCTTATAGCCGTACACCTGATCTGCATCCGCTGCGCCGGTCCAAGTCAACTTGACTCTGCTCGTGCCGACATTCGAAGCGGCCAATGCCTTCGCATCCGTCCAATCGGCAACGGGCGTTTCCCTGTATAGCTCGAATGAGTCGATCCACCCCCAGGTCTCGGCAGGCGCGTCCACCGTTAGTCCAACGGTGACTTGACCATTCGTCACTTGAATATTGCCAAGCTCTGCATCGTTCCAATTCTGCCAGCCCGTATTGACGATCTTGCCGCTCTGCACCGGATCTGAACCGAAGTCTTGGGCAAACAGATGAATCGCATGGTCCCCGCCGCCGCCGGAAATCTTCGCTTTGAGCAAGTAGGTGCCATTCGCTAGTCCGGTGACGGTTTGCGACATCGTGAACTTAAATGCAGCACTGGCATAATAATTGACCGCTTTGGTACCAGCGAATGCATTCGCTGCATCCGTCTTCACTTTGGCTGCTTCGGTTGCATCTGTTACAGTCCAGCTCGCAAAGGACGTACTGTCCTCGAAGCTGCCGTTATGCAAGAGATTACGATTCGTCGTCACGGTAACCGGAACCTTCACCGCAAGTTCTGTGTCTGTAATCTGCCCATCGACCAAGAATGTGCCGATTCGGCTCAGATCATCCTGTTCGATTGCCGACCACTCTACAGTCACTGGTGCAATGCTGCCATCGTTGTAGAGCACATCTGCTGTTGCCGGCAGGAGCGTCGACACCGTTTCCGCCGGCTCATTAACCGGGACGCTGATCCCCTCAGGGTTCTTGGCAGTCAGCACGGTCTTCGTATCGAGATCGCCAGGCTCGAACTGGAATGCATCGAGCGACGGAAGCACATTGCCGTGAAAATCAAACAGCGCCTGATTGTCCCATGATGCGCCTTCTCCGCTCTTCCAGCCTGCCTGGAAGTGGCCTTCACTGTCCTTCGGAACCGGAATCCAAGCCGGCTCCCAGTAGAAGACACCTGCTCCTTTGCCGCCCGGCACATGTGCTACCGTGTTCATAACGGTGGTGAGCACTTGCTTCTGCCCCTCTATCGTTGCAGGGAAACCCGCTTCATCCGCTTCCTTTTGCCCGAAATTGTTCGGGTAGCCGTCACCATCCTCTACTGTGAATCCGTAGGAGGTTTCGGCCACGACCACTTGCTTGCCATATCTGTCCGCCATATCGTTCAGGTTGTCCTTCAACGTCTGGAACGGTCCATGCCAGAATGGGTAGAAGGACATGCCGATGACATCGTAATCGACGGCTGCCGCCTCCATCGCGTCGAAGAAGCTGCGGAATGCCCAGTTGTTGCCGCCCTCTGCCAGATGCAGCATGATCTTGACCTTATGCTCCGCTGGGGTTGTGTCGCGCACCGCTTGAATGCCCTGCTTCAGCAATGCGGTCAGCTTGCCGTAATCCGAAGTGGAGCCGTCCGGGAGCAGCATGCCCGGATTGATTTCGTTGCCGATCTGCACCATATCCGGATAGGCATCCACGGCCTTCAACCCGTTCATCACCTCTGCCGTGTAGTCATAAACGGCTTGCTTTAGCTCGTCGAAGCTCAGATTCGTCCATGCCTCCGGCTTCACCTGTTTGCCCGGATCCGCCCAGAAATCCGAGTAATGGAAGTCGAGCAGCAGCTTCATTCCCTTCGCCTTCACCCGCTGTGCCATCGCTATGGTATGGGCTTTGTCGTTGTAACCGTCAGCCTCTACCGGATTGTTCCAAATCCGCAGCCGAACGTAGTTCACGCCATGATCCTTCAGAATATCCAGCAGATCACGCTGAACGCCGCCTTCATAATACTTGCCTCCGGCATCTTCTATAGCCTGAAGGCTTGAAATATCCGCACCTTTGATGAACGGTTCGTCAGATTCTTCCGGAACCGTCGGCTCCTCCACCTTCACCAGTTCCACATCGTCAAAAAAGCCCCATTTTCCCGCCAAACTATTCACCTCGAAACCTATTGTCGCTTGTCCATTCGATACGTGGATTTCCTCAATCGTATAAGGCGTAATCGTGCCCCAACCGCTGTTGGCGATATCCGTCGTCACTCTCTCGCTGCCGCCGAAGTTGTCCGCGTACAGCTTGAATAGGTTATTTCCTGCGTCCCCCGAGGACCACGCCTTCAATGTGTAAGTCCCATTCGCAAGTCCGGTCACAGTCTGACTCAGCTTGAACGCATACGCGCTGCCGTTCCAATAGCTCGCCGCGGATGCTCCGCCGTGCTTGTCGCTTCCCGAGATCGTAAGCGTTGAAGCCGGCCCCGGTTCCGAGCCATCGAGCGATGTATAATCCCAGCCATTCAGCCCATCCTCAAACCCGGGATTTGTCAGCACATTCACGGCAGCTGCCCCAGCTTCCCCCGGTACTGCAACAGCTGAAATGACCATAGATAGAAGCATAATGACGGCGGTTATGGCCGAGAGCCCTTGCCTCCACCGGTTCAAGCGGAATTTGCGATATGAACGATTCAATCCAATTACCTCCCCTGATGAATGTCCTACAGCTTTAATTATAGGGAAGGGCTGCGACGGAACGTATGGCACGAAACGAACATATCTACAGTTTTGACAAGCAGTTGACTGCTTTGCGTTCGCAAACAAAAACAGCTTGCCGGCATAAGCCAACAAGCTGTTTCACAGTAATGCTATTGAATCTCACGAATCCCCGGCCAATGCTGCCAAATATCGGTCATCGGAGCTCTCCAGTCCAGCCCGTGCTCGATATGGGAGACTCGGAAGAAGATTGCATATCTCGTGTTGGGAGAAGCGTTCAACGCTACAGTATGGGCCAGCTGATAGTGGACGAGAAACACATCTCCGGGCTCTCCCATGGTCTGAACCGGTTCCGGCAGCTCAACTGGAGGCATGCCATTAAACAAGGCATCTGGCGTATGCTCGCGGAAATACTGTTCGTAGATCGTATGCGTGCCCGGCCATACCGTAAAGTTCCCGGCAAACGGTTCGCGAACCGGACTTAGCAGCACGCCGACGAGCATCGAGAAATTACCGATCGTGCCTTCCTTTACTCCATTGGTAGGCGTGTACATGCCGTCCAGGTGAGGTTTATTGATGATTGGCGGATCCTGCAGCGAAGGAAAACGCAGCGCGATCTGACCCCCTGTGACCGGATGGGACATCCCTTCCCCGAGCAGCTCGTCTACGTAGGCTTTGATAGGCGTGTCGTTGAACAACCCGGTAATCGGCGGCTGGCCGGATAGCTCCGGGCAGTAGGATTGCGCGCGAAACGTAGGCATCATCTCCGGCGGCATCCCTTGCCCAACGGAATGATTAATATGCTTTAATGCGTGGTCAATCATCACTTTAGGAATGGCGCCTTTGATATGAATATAACCTTTGGTGACCATGGACTGTTTCTGTTCGTACGTGAGCTTCATTACGATAGTTCCTCCTTATCGCGATTCGTTTCACGAGGTCGAATTCACTTCCAGATTTATACATGTCGCCCTCGATAATCATCATAAAGGACTTACGGAGATCTGCCAATAGTTAATAGATTCGGATTAGTCGATCATAATAGACTTCGCGAACGATTTATTTATGAAAATCGCAATCCAACGAATGGTCATCCACCATGCCGCAGGCCTGCATATACGCATAACAAATGGTCGAGCCCACGAACTTAAAGCCGCGTTTCTTCAGATCCTTGCTCATAGCATCGGATTGCGGAGTGGTCGCCGGAACTTCATTCTTCGTACGCCACTGATTCCGAATGGGAGCTCCGCCGATGAACTGCCAGATGTACGCATCGAAGCTGCCGAACTCCTCGCGGACTTTCAAGAAACATTTTGCATTCGTGATGGCGGCTTGGATCTTTAACCGATTTCGGATGATACCGTCGTTTGTCATCAACTCGGCAACTTTGGCTTCATCGTATGCAGCTACCTTATGGGGATCAAATCCGTCGAACGCTCTCCGATATCCCTCGCGTTTCTTCAGCACGGTATACCAGCTTAATCCCGCCTGTGCCCCTTCTAACACGAGCATCTCGAACAATTTCTGATCCTCATGCTCAGGTACTCCCCACTCATGATCGTGATAGTCGATATATAAAGGGTCCTCATTGACCCAAGCGCAGCGTGCTGTCATTTGTTCCAGCTTCCTTTCTTAGTCGACACCATGAAGTCAGCCGTTCGTATGTATGCCAAAATCATAATCCGCCGTATTCCGTTCCGCCCATACAGCCGACAGTCGGTATTTATAATACCCCGACTCCCCTGGAAGGTCAAAACGGAATTGATTTGGTTTGCCTACCGCTACTTGTTTGCCATCTTCCGTGTACAAGGTTAATGTAAACTCATCCGGGTTAATCGGAAACTTTACAGAGATCGCATCACCGCGCATGGCCTTGAATGATTTATCCTTAATCATCTTGTTGAATGTACTCGGCTCCGGAGGATCTGCACAGACCCCGTCTGATTGCGAACCAAACCAACAATAATGAGCTAGTAAATAGTCAATCGTGTACCCTTCTACGGTAATGCTAGGCTTTATGGGTTCGTCCGGAAATTGTGGGTTGGATGAGCACCCCGTCAGCAACAAAACTAGTAAGCTAGCAAATAGAAAAAAGAAATGATTTCTGCCCATTCGCTCCCTCGCATTACTCAGGATTTCTTCACTAACTGAGACGCATTTTGAGCCAAAAAGTTACAACCAACATGATTAACCCAGACTTTACGGGTTGTCTGGATCAATCGCGCATTCACAGAAAAAATCCGCCCTCGAAAGTGTGCTGGACACTAACGAGAGCGGACTTCTGCTTATTCCCTGCTTAAGCGCCTTGAATCACACTGCGAATGAAGGCTACTTCTTCCGCATTCAATGGATTGCCGGCACCTTGCGCGTTGGACTCTACTTGTTTCGCATTCTTAAAGCCCGGAATGACGCAAGTGTTCGGAGATTGAGCAAGCGCGAATTGAATCGCTACACGCACCAAATCCTGAACTTCCATGCCGAACCGTTCTTTGATCGGTTGAAGACGCTCGCGGATCTCCAGCAAGCGATCCTTGGTATAAGAGGAGTTCGATGCGCGAATATCGCCTTCGCCGAATTTCGGCGGGTTCTCCGGATCGAATTTGTCGAGAAGCAGTCCCTGTGCCAGCGGCCCGAACAAGACCATCCCGATATTGTGCTCATCTGCCCATTGGAACAGATTCGTATCCGGCTTATCAAACGGATTGCCGAACGCATTATAGTGGAACTGCAGTACATCCGGACGGGTGACCGGGCAAACACGCATAAAGTCACTGTAGCCGTAACCGGATTGACCGATTACACGTACTTTGCCTTCTTTTTGCAACTGACGCATCGTATCGGCCGCTTCCTCCAGATACAGGTCATTCGGTCCGAAATTCGTATTATGGAAGAAGTGAAGATCCAAATAATCCGTGCCTAAATTCATGAGCGACTGCTCCAGCTGATGACGGATATGGATCGGTTGCATCGCGTTAGGCGCTGTGCCACGGAACCAGCCGACTTTAGACGCAATCACGACTTGATCGCGCGGAACTTCTTTCAGAAAACGTCCGAGAACACGCTCCGAGTGGCCGTCCCCGTAAACATCTGCCGTATCAAAATGGTTGATCCCCAGCTCAAATGCGCGGTTCAAACCGGCAATGGACTCATGATCATCATTACCTGACCAACCTACTGCTTCACCGTCACGCCACGAAGGTCCGCCGATTGCCCAGCAGCCTAAGCTTACCTCGCTTACCCGTAAACCGGAACGACCAAGAACACGATATTCCACTAGATCTACTCCTTTGATGATGGTTGGTTTGAGATGACCCATGGTCAACTCAGCATCCATTAATGATTGGTTTGACGCCTTCATATGAAACTATATACAAGATGCCGACTGCTAGGAAGTACGCACATTATCTTCACCTACTTCCCTTTATGTAACTACCCGCGGAACGCTTGGGGGACTCATCCTTCAGGAAATGTTTCCATAAACCCGCAGCCACCAAAGCCTCGTTCGGATTCGAACGGGGCTTTACTTCGACAATTTCGTATGGTTCTCCTTTTTCTGGATAAAATATGCAAATCAGTTATCTTATCCGTTCTGCATCGTTCAGTATAAGGGGGGAAATTCAACCTTGAAAATATCACCCACAGGAGACGCGCTTGCCGACCTGCATAGCGATATTCAGGAAAACGAACAGCTGTTTAAACGTATCTTTCAAAACTGCTCGGACGTTTCGTTTCGGGAGGTTACAGCGGACGGCAAGGTTCGGCTGCTCTTAATTTACGTGGCCAACATGGTAAATTCGGAAGAACTCAATACGAATATCTTAAAACCTCTCTTCTACGAAGGGTTGCCGCAAGGTTTGGACTCCGTAAACAGCATCTCCCAAATGCTCAAACAATCGCGGTTTTCTGTCTTGCACGTTATGACTAGTTCGAATGTTGGCGGGATCGTGGAATGCGTCTTACGGGGACATGTGGCGATCTTGGTTGACGGCGAAGCGTCAGCTATAGTAGCAGACATGTCCAATTTCGAAACCCGTACAATCGGTGAACCCTCCGAAGAGGCGACTCTTCGCGGCTCCAGAGAAAGCTTCACGGAGCTGTTAACCACCAATACCACGATGATGCGCCGTATTTTCGCCACCCCGGACTTGAAAATGGAGCAGCTGACGCTCGGAAAATATACGAAAACCGAAGTCGTCATCACCTATCTCGAAGGCGTCGTTGACCAATCCGTTCTGGATGAAGTCCGCAAAAGGGTCAAACGCATCCGCATAGACGGCATTCTGGAATCAGGGTATATCGAAGAATCCATTGAGGATACGCACTTCTCGCCTTTCCCGCAAATACTGAACAGCGAACGTCCCGATGTCGTTGCCGCCGGACTTCTGGAAGGCAAAGTAGCGATCTTGACGAACGGAACGCCGATTGCGTTAGTCGTGCCCATGACATTCTGGGCTGGCTTACAGGCGCCGGACGATTATTTCGAGCGTTTCCTATTCGTCACGTTAAACCGATGGATTCGCTATATGTTTGTCCTTATTTCGGTCTTCCTGCCGTCCATCTATATCGCGCTGACGGACTTCAATCCGGAGATGGTTCCTGCCAAGCTCATGCTGAGCATCGCCGCCCTGCGGGAGAAGGCGCCTTTCCCGACGGTGATCGAGGTGTTCATGATGGAATTCGTATTCGAAGCGCTGCGGGAGGCCGGAATCCGTCTCCCTCGGCAGATCGGTCCACTAGTCAGCATCGTCGGCGCCTTGGTTATTGGTGAAGCAGCCGTCCGGGCAGGCATTATCTCCGCACCGATCGTCATTATCGTACCTGCTGCAGGCATCTCGTCGTTCGTCATTCCAAGGTACAGCTTCAGCTTCCCCATGCGGATCCTCCGCTTCCCCATGCTCATACTCGCCGGCTTGTTCGGGTTGTTCGGGATCGCGGTTGGGATTATTGCCATTCTCATTCATTTGATTCATTTACAGCCGTTCGGTACGCCGTATCTTTCGCCGGTTGCACCCCTTAAGAAGGGAAAGCTAAAAGACGTGTTGGTCCGTTGGCCTCACAAGCTGACCCGAAAATCCGAACCTATTCCGGAGGCGGACCACCCATGATCAAAGTAACCAAAATTGGTTTCGTTATGCTCTTCATGGTACTAATCACGACCGGTTGTTGGAACCTCGAGGAACCGGATCAACGGGCCTTCGTCATGGGTACGGGGATGGACCTGAACAAGGATGGAAAATACATGCTCAGTACGCTAATCGCAATACCAGCGGGTATCGGCGTGCAAGAAGGAAACAGCTCGCAGAAAAGCTTCCGGGTTTTGAGCGCTACAGGCAAAAACAACACGGATGCGGCGCAGAAGCTGCAGGCACAATTATCGCGCAGCTTGTTCATCGGCCATCGTGAAATCGTTCTTATCGGCGAGAAGATGGCCGAGCATGGGATAGCTGATTTGGTCGACGAATTTTTCCGCAACCCGCAGTCGGAAGCCAGATCCAAAATTTTTATCGTGAAAGGCACACAGGCGAAGGACGTCTTCGAAATCAACTCCATGTTCGATCCCTATATCACGACAACGCTCTATGACGAACAAGCTACTCTGGGGTTGCGAAATTTTTATTTCGCTGCCTTTATGTACGATGCCTTGGGCCAAGGCACACAGCCACTGCTGCCGGCGCTTACTATGAATCGGAAGAAGCACTATGTATATTCCGGATTCGCGGTCTTAGACAACGACAACGGTCTCAAGCTGGCGGCATATTTGAATCCAGAGGAAGCCTTCTATACGAATTGGATCAGGAGAAGAATCAACAATTACTTCATGACTTCCACCGTACCCGGATTCGAGGGTACCTTCAGTGTAAAGCTGAGATCCTTAAATCGGCGAATTCAGACGAGCGTACAAGGTAATCGAGTAAAAGTCGATATCCTGATGTCCGGAGCCGGCGTTCTCGTTGAAAATAATACGAATTTGGATCCGTCTACGGAAAGCCATCTCTTGCTGATCCAGAAGTCCATGAATGAAAATGCCCAGAAAACGATCGAGCAGTTAATAGACAAAGCGCAAAAACAAATTAAACTCGACTTCTTCGGGTTTGGTGAAATCGTCCATCATCAGCATCCCGCACAATGGAAATCGCTAAGAAAGAAATGGAACGTGATATTTCCGCAAATCGACGTGTCAGTACGCGTCAATCTGAAATGCAAAGATCTGGGTGAAACCAATTCTACAATCTACCGCTAAGGCCAGGAGGGATGCACTTGAAAGAGTTGAAATTGTCAGGCGTTCAGATCATGTGGATATTCGCGACGGTCGAAGTCGTGCTGTTCATCTGGGGAATGATAACGCCGTCGATTAATCTAAGCAAACAAGACGCATGGATAACCATGCTAACCGGCGGCGTAGTGGCGATGGTTTTAACCTCGCTCGTCGTCCGATTGTGCATGCTGCATCCCCGGCAAACACTGGTCGAGTTTAGCCAGGTCCTTCTCGGAAAGTGGTTGGGAAGGGCAATCGTCCTTCCTTATTTCGCCGTGTGGTTTGGACTGAATGCTGCCGCGCTTCGGTTGTTCGGCGATTTTATCCATCTCATCATGCTCGACAAAACGCCGGTTTGGCTGATTATGCTGCTCATGACCATATTAATGACCTACATAACGTACTCCGTTGGCATTATGGGCATCGGAAGATTCTGCGAAATCGCCGGACCTATTATGGTGCTCACATTGATAGTGGGCTTTAGTCTGAATATCGTCGATATTAAGTGGCATTATATTCTACCGATCATCACGGATTTCGGATGGGTCGCCATTATGAAGCATTCTATTCAGCCTGCTTCTTTCCTGGGCGAATCCTTGATCTTCTTCAGCATCCTTCCTTTTCTGGAGCATCCGCGGCAAGCCTATTCAAAATCGCTGATTGCCGTAGGCATGACAGCTGTACTGGCTTGCCTTGCAACGACATTGGTCCTGCTCGTCTTCGGTCCGGATGTATCGGCTAGGATGCGATTTCCGTACTTCATGCTCGTACGCTCCATCAATCTGCTCGATTTCGTACAAAACATGGATATCTTCGTCATCTTCATCTGGGTCTTCGGCCTGTTCGCCCGGATATCGTTATACTTGTTCATCACGAGCTATGAGGCAGCACGTTGGTTCCGTGTGAAAGATTGGCGCAAACTGATCTGGTTCGGGGCGCCGGCGATGTTTATTATGGCGCTGTTAATTCCAAACGAGGCCATCATGAATGCCGTGAATCTATATTGGCAAACGATCGCATTCCCTATCTGTTCGATCGGGATCCCTCTTCTGCTCCTGCTCGTTTCGGCCTTCCGTAAGAAGACCGTGCAAACGTAAATTGCATCGATGGGCAGCATTAATTTAGATGAGCTATTTTTTTTCCTGTACGAGCTTAAGGATCACAGCATACGCTGTATCAAAGGCTTGTTCTTGATTAACTTCAATGTCAGGAATAACGCTGGTTCCTTCCCAGTTGCTTTTCGTTACCGGGTTAATCGCTCCCCCATTCGGAATAAATACTTCAAAGTGATGATTTAGCCGATGAACGCCGCCAGGATGAGCCCCACCGCCCGTAATTTCACCAACAACCAGGGCTCGCTTTATTGCTTGAAGGATATAGGCGAACTCAGTTGAGAAAAAGGCAGCCTTGCAGGCTGCCTTTTCTTCCTATTGATATACAGCAGAACATCGCCAATATAATCGTCTAAAGGTTGTCCCGTGTCTACTTTCATACATGCCAGATGTAGGGGCTTTTTGGCTCGGTTGATTACCTCTTGCCATCTTTCTTCGGGTATATCGACCGGACCGATTTGTGTCATCATTTGCACGCGATTTCTCAACCTATTGTTAAGTTCATGAATGTCATTCAATACGCACTCTACATACTTGTACTTCGCACTATGTTTTTCAGCCAATGCAGTTCCTTTCTCAACGAGCACATCGTACAAGCAAGGACTATCCAGTATTACGCTATGTCCTTGCGAGAGATAGAAATCGACTAATGTCCATTCCATATGATAAGCAACACCGCCGGCGCGCGCGCTGCTAGTTCTGATTGCCCTCAACCGCGGTCAGCAGCACCGCGGCGGCGAGGCCTAAGCGGCGATCCAGCTTAGCGTCTTGGTCCAATGAGAAATCGAGTTTTAGCTTTTGTACAAACGGGTTGAAATTTTGTTTGAACTCCCCTACCTTGATCCCGTTCACCTCTACGTTGTAATGCTGAGGAATCAAATTCGTCAGAAATCGTCGCAAAAGAGCAAGCAGCGCATTATCTTCCTTAATTAATCCGATCTCTGACTCATTTGGGCTCAAAATCGCCCATTCGTCCTTGAAGATCGACTTCATCCCCTTACGTCGCAAAGAACCTATCTTAAACCCGGTCTCGACATCAACTACATCGAAGATAGAGGAAAAATCAATGACGCTTCGCGCTTGAATGGTGATCAACTCCTCTTGCATCGTTTCATCCCCAAATATTCGGATGTCTTCCTTTAGCTTGAAGGCCTTCATCTTCGAGAACAGAACCGGTCTCTCATCGATGTCAAAAATATCGATTTTAGCGCCAACTAGCGATAGGATCTGCTTTCTAACCACGTATTGTTGAAGATTGAATTTCGGATTCAAGTCCTCGCCCCCTGTATGATGTACATACTCTCATAGATTGTATCAGCTATTGTTATATTCCGGTATATGAGACTTGAAGTCGACAATCGGAGAATACCCCGGCGCGATTTACATAATCTTAACAAGCCTCATCGAAACTTCCCAACCGGTCGGACGTTTAACCCTTTCGGAGGTGAAATTATGAAAAACAAAATCGTTAAAATCCTGCCAATCCTTGCTACAGTCCTCTTCGTGGCCATTATTGGAACTGCGTGCGGGAACAAAAGCAATACCAATTCCGGTGAAAACTCTTCGGTAAATGCTACAGCAACGGATTCGGCTGCCGCTGGAAACAATTCCACGTCAACGGATCCGGCTGCCGCAAACAATGGCTCATCCGCAGACGAAACGGTTTCGCAGGAAGACGCGCCTGTTGTTATGTCCGGTGTATTCAACGGTGTTCTTGACGACAAAACCATTGAAATTGAAACCGGCGTCGGTTCACTCTCCTATCAGGTCAGCAGTGAGATTGCCGAGAAGGTCGCCAAGTGGGAAAAAGGCATCAATGTAAAGTTTGAGTACAAGGAAGACACCATTACTACAATCGATAAAGAATAAGTATGTGGTGATGATCAATTATCAAAAGGGACCGTGGAGCACTTCTCCACGGTCCCTTTTGATGCGCTTCTCTTCAACCTACTTTTGCACCGTGAGCAAGAGCAAACAACACTGTTTGCTCCCTATCCATTCTCAATCCTGCAATGGTGAGTGATTTAAAATCCACGCCTTCCATCTTGGCACCTCTTACGTCCGCACCTTGCAACTTCGCTTTGGCCAGTATCGCCATCGTCAGATCACTATCTCTTAAATCGGCCTTTTCCAAGTTGGCTCCTGATAGGTCTGCTTCATGGAATTTAACCCCGCGCAAATCCTGTCTGACTAATGCAGCATGCCTCAAATTTGTATAGGACCAGTCACCTTTTATAATGGAAATCCCATCCATACTGGAACCGGAAAAATCCGATCCTGTCATTTTGCAGGCTTCAAATTTCGATACAAACAGGTTAGCTCCGTTAAAGCTGCAATTCTCAAACGCGGTTTCAGTATGAATGGAACCATTTAACAAGGCCCCGCGAAAATCACACTCTATAAACCGGCAGTTACTGGATATAATCTCATTCAATGATCCGTTAGCAAAAGAGCACCGATCAAACGTACAACTGATTAGCTCGCCATACCTTAAATCTTGCGTGCCAAATTTAACTCCTTCATATTGCTGATTACTATACTGAAACATGAGGTGCCTCCGTAAACTACGTATTGTCTGTCACCGTAAAATCACCTTTTTACTATAGCATACGGGAGTCAAGTACCTGTCTGTTCCCCATGATTAGTCAAGTGTATTATTTTTTCTTCATCTGTAACGGACAGCCGTAAGCACCGCTTCTGCATCCGATGATCTTCCATACACGATCCAGTGATCCGAAATGAGCGGATTAATCTGCGGTCCTTCTCCCGATACTACGGTTTCGGTTGCCTTATCCAAATCTCCTAAGTATATGTCTGAGTTGTGGGAACCAGATCCGACATCATGCGTGGAGGAACCATCTCGTTCATCCATCCAGGCGACGAAATGACCGTTAATGACGGGGGTTCGTTGATCCGCGTCCAAATGGGTCACTTGAGTCGTTTTTCCTGTACCTGTATCATGGACGAAAACATCTCCTGCGTAGGAACCGTTAAAAACCTCCCAAGTAACGAGGTCTCCCGATACTTGCGGTCGGCCTTCCTTATAGTCTTCTGCAGCAATGGGAAATGTTTCTCCCGTTTCGATACGGTATAGATAGATATCCGTGTTATTCTCCGGCACATTCTCTCCTGCTCGCAGCACTCTTTTTGTCACGCGATGTCCGTTCTCCCACACAACATTTCCGGCATCAATATCCGGATTCGTATGACCGCCACTCTCCGATGTAATCGTCTTCTGCTCACCGGTGTCAATGTTATACAAGACGAGCTGCCAGTGGGACGGATATTCTTTAATTGAATCGGTAGCGTTATCCATCCAAACGATGTAGTTTCCCCAAATCTTCGGGTTAATCTGCGCCGATGGGTCCGTTGTCAGTTGACGCTCCTCACCTTTAGATAGATCGTAGAGAAAGATATCGGCATTCGAAACATCGTAACTACCCAATTCACCGAGTGGTGTGTTCTCGTTCCGCAAGTCCGACCAAACCACGAAGTTGCCCGAAATGTCGAAGCCCGCATCGTCTTGAACCGAGATCGATGCCAGCTGTTTATTCGCGACCAGTTCGGTTACCCTCAATCCACCCTTGCTTCTTGTGACCACCCGGTCTCCGTCAAGCGCGCCTTGCCAGCCGGATAATTCGCGCTTCTCCAGCGGTTGAAATAGCTCGTCTTTCGCTAAATCGCCAGGCTTCGAAGTCGTTGACCCGCATCCGGTGATAAACAACAACAGGACTAGTAATGCGCTAATAGCCATATCGGATCTTTTGCTCATATCATGGTCCCCCCGCAGCATCTTTTGCCATAGTAGACGATGAAGGCAGTTGCAAAGTTACATCGCTTCACCAGAGGGATTTCAAGTAAAACAGTATCCCTGCCCGGTCCACATCAGAAAATTGCAGAGGATCATCCTTCATCAGTTGTCTTAAGCGTTCGACTGAAATCCATCTCGGGTTCTTGGTTTCATCGCCGGATAGCAATAATTCTCCTTCTGCTTTGCAGCGGAAATATACACCAACCGAATCAAATGGACCCTTTATGGTCTGGTATACGCTGAATGGTTGTATGCACTCCACCTCAAAGCTCGGATCAATACCCACTGTATCAATCCTTGTCTGCTCACCTTCAATTTCTACTACATCCAATCCAGTCTCTTCTTTTACTTCTCTAATAAGCGCTTGTACGAACGATTCAAATGGCTCGATTCTCCCGCCCGGAAGTTCGATCCGCTCAGGTCCGCCAGGCTTGCTCCTTGTCTGAACTACGATTTCGGTTATCCCTTGCAGATTTCGTTCTATGATTGCATGTGAATTAACGAAAAACATTCGAATTTAAGGCTCCTTTCAGTACTCCTATACTTTGAAGCATGCTTTTAATTTGTTTCGATTTTATTATAGTGAATCTCAACATTTTCATTTTTCAAGATCATTTCATTATGCTTCAATTCGATTTCGTAGAGGGTATCGTTTATTTCAATCTCGATTTCTGACTTCCATTCATAGTTCATTGTGGTACCTGACTCTTTTACTGTTTTAAACGTGCTATCATCCTTCATTTCATATACATAGTTGCCTAAGGCGATTTGTCCTTCGTTAATTTCCAAGTGATTGAAGTGAGACAATTCCTCGTCACTGCCCACTCGTTGAGAAGCTTGATCGGATTCCCAAATCCCTAGAATTTGAGATTTATGATCTGTCGAACAGCTTGTAAGCATGATTGCTACAACAACAACTAGAATGACAAGAGTAGATGATTTTGTAATTTCACGCTGTCGCCGTCGTCTGCCATACTCGGCTCGTTCATGCAAAGGAACCATTGTCATATCTCACACTACTCCTTCACTTAATCCGAAGTATTATTGCTCTTCAATAGCCCAGAAACGATTCCCATTAGGAATTAAGAACATCATGACCTTATCGCCAGCGCACTCACAGCTCCTAATGTTATCCGTCTCAAACTGAATCGAATAATGCGGATTCTGTTTAATGTTACCTGTGTACCACATACCTGCATTTATTTAAATGACTGTGATCGTTAACGAAGCATTGCCACTCAGCAAAAGCCATATAGTTTAGTTAAGGACGCCACATGATTACGAAGGAGTGCACATGCTGTGAAAAAACACATTGCTGCAAGTTTGTTGTGCGCACTGCTGCTGTCTACGTCCGCCTGCACATCGGATTCATCTACTGACAAGAATCCCCCGAGCGCGAACACGACACCTAGCACAACTCCCAGCACCAACAATGAACCTACGACAAATCTTTCCGGTAACACGACTAATACGGATCCGGTCAAACCTGCTGATGATCCGTCATCCACGGGAACCAATGATCCTGTGACCAGTCCATCGGATGATCCGGCCACCAGTCCGTCAGACGACCCGGCAACTACACCGGATGATGACCCAGCAACGACGCCCACACCAGATCCCGACCCGGCGCCGACCTTCCAATCGCCCTATACCTTTGAGTATCCCGATGCCGTGCGCGGCATTTATGTGACGGGGTGGTCAGCCGGCGGCGAGCGTATGAAGTCATTGCTGAAGCTCGTAGACGATACCGATCTGAACGCCATGGTTATCGATATCAAAGATGACGATGGGTATATCACCTTCAAGCCTGAAGGGGAGTTAAAGGCGAACGGGATGGCCTATATGCGAGATCCTGATGCCATTGTCAAAACACTGCACGACCATAACATCTATCCCATCGCACGTATTGTTGCTTTCAAGGACACTGTCCTGGCCAAGAAACATCCAGAACTCTCTTATGTACTTGACGGCAAAGTGTGGCGAAACGGAAATGGCGATGGTTTTATCAATCCATTCTTAAAATCGAACTGGCAATACAATGTGGATGTGGCGATTCTGGCTGCTAAGCTCGGGTTCCAGGAAATTCAATTCGACTACGTGCGATTTCCTGAAGGGTTTGAGAAGAAAGATAAGGTCCTTGACTACTCCATGGGGGAGTACAAAGATAAGAAGCCGACCAAATTCGTTGAGGAAGAGAAAGCCTATGCGGAAGAGACGGCCGCTTATGAGGCGGGTCTTCAGCCGCTCCAGAGCGCTTATGACACGGCAACTGCAACCTATAACGGTGACAAAACCGATGACAACAAGAAAGCGCTCGATGCCGCCCACAAGGCGCTCACCGACTATAAGAAAACGTTGCCGAAGACGCCGGATTTCAGCGAGAAGGAACGTTTTACACAGCTGCGCGTGGATGCCATTACGGACTTTGTTCATTTTGCGAAGGAGCAGTTAAAGCCATACGGGGTCAAAGTGTCGGTCGATATCTTTGGTTATTCCGCTACGCTGCCTGAAGCTCCCGGCATTGGGCAGAACTTTAGCCGCATATCGGAGAACGTCGACGTCATCTCCTCGATGATTTATCCGAGCCACTGGAGTGATGGGTATTTCGGTATTAAGCATCCGGATACCGAGCCGTACCGACTTGTCCAAGAGTATGCCAAACGTGAGAAGGAGAAGCTTAGCGCACTCCAAACGCCTCCGATTTCCCGACCATGGATACAAGACTTTACAGCCTCTTGGCTAGCCAAAGGAAGCTACGTCCATTACGGCAAAGAGCAGGTGGATGCGCAAATTCAAGCACTCCACGACGCTGGCATTCATGAATATCTCATCTGGAATGCCGGTAACAAATATACTGCAGGTGTGAACTATACCCCTTAGCTGGAAGGCCCCGTTCGAGTCCGAGCGGGGCCTTTCTGTATCTGCCCTCTGGTCGTTACAGATGCTTCGTGCAGTTGAAGAGCGTACATTCCCACTCATCATTGCGATGAGAGATGATCGTTAAGGAAGTATTATCCATGTAGGTGGATTCGAATCTCTGCGGCATAAGCCGCTTCAGCGATAATCCGATTAGCGCTCCATGGCTAACGATTAAAACTCGCTTATCCCGATGCGTCGCGGCAACTTCTTCCATATACGCGGCTCCCCGCTTCGCCACGTCATCGAACGCTTCGATGCCAAGGTCCAGCGTGCTCCAATTTTCGCCCCATTTTGCAACCCGTTCTTCTTCTGTGGTTCCTTCGATCTGCCCGCAATTAATCTCTCTTATTCGGTCTTCTGTAATTAATGTTTCGATCCCCAAGGAGCTGCGCACTGCCTCGGCGGTTTGTATCGCTCTTGTTAGTGTACTAGAGATAATAATGTCCCAGCTTTCGCCCGAAAGCCTGTCGGCAATGGCCTTCGCTTGCATGAATCCGGCTTCGTTAAGCGGAATATCCGATATTCCCTGCGCCTTTCCGAGCACGTTCCAATCCGTTACTCCATGTCTGATAAGTCCGATTGTAGTCATGTTCCGTCACCTTCTTAGTCAAATATGAATTATATCTCCTTCTGCAACTATAAATGAAAATTGTCTCTAATCCTGGCAGCGACTTCTTCCGGATTCAAGTTTGTATTTTGCCATTACCGCTTAACGGTTCGAACTAAAGAAATAGGAAACCACGAACGCAATCGCTAATAGAACAATCGCCGTATAAAAGAAATAGCCAAACCATCGCAGTACGCGAGGCATGTTCTTCAGATCCCCTTGTTTGTTCGGAACCCCCATAATACTCTGATAGTGTTCCGTGACATTGTTAAATACGGGGACATCTGCAGCATCGTGTGTGGAGGTTTTCTTCTCAGAACGATCGTCGAGCTTGTTATTCATGATACTTCCTCCTCGTTCAACCAACCTTCGATCTCAGCTTGTTGCTCTGCATAACGCCTTAAGGAGTTAATCGTTCCCGTCACTTGCTCCGTCCCCATCTGCTGCTCTTGCTCATCCGAGCTCTCCAGCCATAAGGACCGTTTGAAGCTATATTCCAGCCACCCCAGCATCCCTGCAAAACCGCGATCTAATACGACATTCCAATTCGCCTCAAGGGAGCCGTCTTTCTTCTTATATCCCCGTAGAAATGCCAGAAATCTATCGCGCTCTAGATTTCCCTGCTCATCTGTCGACCAATAAACAGCTGTCTCGATTAAGTTCTGCATGGGATTTATCGGCCCTGAGGCTTCCCAATCAATGAGAACAGGTGCGCCATCATGCCACAACACATTCTTGGAATCTAAATCGCAATGACTAATAACTGGGTTTGACGCCAGTAACTGCGCGGCATGGTTTGCCTTCGCGTTCCAGTCATACAGAAGATCCACCGCTTCCTTCGCCAAGCTTACCCACACCGACTGATTGATTTCGCCTAACTCCACATAGCGATTCCAATCCGTCACAGGCACATCGCCGTTGGTCCCAATCACATCGATGTTTAACGAGGAGAAGTCCGTCTTATGGATCGCTGCGAGAATCTCGCCAATTCGTTCAGCGTGAGCTATCGTTATTTCATGCGACTTCAGGCTTCTTCCCTCTACCCAATCGAATACGAGAAAGTACTCATTATCTACTTGCTGCACAGAACTTCCGTTAAAAAGTTTAGCCGGTAGGGCCGGTACGAAGTTGGCTGCGATTGCAGCAATCCATTCGGAATGAATCATATTTTGCATCGCGGTGGGTCGCAGCATGATCTGAGGGTTTAATGCTTTGATGGCATATTTTCCTGTGGTTGTTTCTAGTGCAAACATGCTATGTAACAGGCCGCCTGCGACCGCTACCGGCTGACCGACCAACTCTCCTAGCTGTAACTGCGTGCACAGTTTCTGGAATTGCATGGTCATTTATGGTCACCTGGCTTGTACCAGCTCGGTACGACGCTTTCAAAATAGTTATGATCGTCCAGCAGAATGCGAATACGGTCCATCATCGAATCTAGCTGATCGGGGACGACCTTGAGTGTCCACGTGATCGTTCCAAATATCGTCATAGCCGAATACAGCGCATATAAGTTCCAGAATTGATCCGGAATCTTTCCGTCAAAATACCCATCGATTTGCCCAATCGAGAACGGAATACTGATCTCCCGGCTAAAATAAGCGATTTTCAGAAAATCATGATAAGGATCTCCCCAGTCGTACCGATTGAAATCGATCGCTGCGACATACGCCCCATTATGGACGAGCAGATTGGCTGGATGAAAGTCATCGTGTTGAAAGCGGCTCGGACGTCCATCTAGCAGCGGTAATTGCTTCTCGATGAAAGCCATAACAGTCTCCTCCTCAGGAAGCTTGACCCCGCAGCGGAAATATTCATCCATGTGACGTTTATGCTTCGCAGCCCTATGCGTGGACCATGCTTCCATCTCTTCCGGCGCTTCCACTTCGTGCATCATATGCAGCTCTCGCCCAGCCTCGACGCCTACTTTGTACTGTTGATCAGCCGTCATCCGCGGCAGCTCTTCGAGAGCATCCTCACCCTCGACATATCGCAAAACCATATAACACAAGTCAAGCGCTTCTACCATACCGAATGCAATGGGCTCAGAGGTGCGTACGCCTAGTCCGTGAATAAGGCCGACAGCTTCAAACTCCCGGCGTTTCTGTTCGGTTTGATTAAAACTCGCCGTTCGAAGGACATAAGCCGGCTTGTCGCCATCTTCATAAACGAGATATTTTCCATCATAGGAAAAGCCTTTATGAATCTGTGAAACAGCTGTTACCTGCCGCAACTGCGGGATATGTGCTAAAACTTCGCTGATGTTCATCGGGGTACTCCTCTCCAGTAGAAATCCGCCCATTAGGCGAGCAAAGGCAGCTGATCGAAGTGATCGCTGCCTCCTTAGTGTGTAGTTCCAAAACCTTCCAAGTTATAATTACTAGATTATCGTGCATTTGTTCCCGTGTAAACAATTAGTTTCTGCACGCTGCGAATAAGTTACGAGCATCAAAATACGCGTCTAGCCGTGACAAACCGATCTTTCCACTGTCCGGCAAAGTTCTCAATATGGACGCCAAGCTTGTCCGAATAGGTATGCAGAATTTTGCCATCCCCGGCATAGATGCCCACATGTCCGATATCGAGTCCGCGTGCGCTAAAGAACATCAAGTCCCCTTTTCGCAAGTCCTCCACTTTAATCTCTTTCCCTTCCTTCGCTTGGTCGTAAGAGAGACGAGGCAGATCGACTGCAAGTACCTGGTTAAACACATGTTTGACGAAAGAGGAACAATCAAAGGTCTGGGTCTGATTAGGATCCGCACCGAATTCATAATGCGTGCCAAAATATGTGGAGCCGAATGCGATGATTTGATCCGCCTGCATCATGGTCAGGTTCGGGCTTGTGTAGTTGGTATACTTTGGTTTGGCCGAAATGAACCCGATCGTCTCGTCTTCCGTTTGCACCTCCAGCCAACTCGCATCGATTTCACGAATGACATGAATCCGCTGGCCCTTCGGAAGCATCCGAATTACAGTCGTTTCATCGGTTGAATTCGGCAGCGTTCTAAGATTGGCACCGTATGTAATCTCAGTTTCAAAGGTATTGGCAGACGATATCGAGATGGTATGGGAATAGGCATGCCACTTCACGACATTACCCAGCAGTTCACTAATGAAGCGAAGCGGAACCATGGAAGAGCCGTTGATTACTTTACCGGGCGCGGGAAGTGCCAGCTTATCGTTATTCTTATATGCAAACTTGTCACCCATTTGGTAGGTGATGAGGCTGCTGTCTTTCGTTGCCGTCACAGTATGTTTAGGCTCGTCCCAGCTAACTTTAGCGCCTTGTGCTTCGAATATCGGACGTAAGGGAACATAGCTGACGCCGTTCTCAATCACAGGCTGTACTGATAATAGAAGCGGCTTCCCGTCCAGCAACAAGGCTGGCGATTGTTCATTGGCTGCCGCAAACACGCTATTCGCTTGAATCATTGTCATCAGTGCAATAAAAGACAGCATCGTCACACGTTTAATGGTACTACTTTCCAAATTAATGACACCCTTTCCTTATGATGTACTTTATAGACGCGAATAAGGGGGAATTTGTTCTGGTCTGAATTATGAACTTATCTTAATGAAAGGCGATGACAGGCACAGAAAAAAGCCTCCCCCTGCCGGAAAGTCAGGTTGAGGCGATCTAGGATATCTATTATTGCTCAATCGTTATCTCATATTTCTCGGCAATCTTCTTCAAATATTGCTCGACGTAATCAAAATCTCCAACCTTGTCGCTGGCAATGACGAACGTGTTCTCCATGCCTCTGACATGAACCTTGATCACCTTCACCTCTACGGTCCTGAGCAGCTTTCTCACTGGCTCTCTTGCCAATTCCAGCCGCTCAAGCTTGCTGTACTCAATCTTTTTGGGTGTGCTATCCTTCTCCAGCTTCAGCACCATTTCCCCCGCGTCCAAGTTGACATCCACTGCTTTGAGCAATTCGATCAACCTCCTGGTTTTGAAACAGAAATGGTAATCTCGACTCATTGGCATTGTATTCGGCTAGTTGCGAATATATGTCCATCTATTTTATTCCAGTATGTTGTAGGGTATATTATGGATACGAAATTCAATCTGACACCTTGCATCGATCTGGAAGATGTACGGTTACCGAGGTGCAGAAAGTGGAGTTTATCCTTTATTTATTTCTCATCTTATTGCTTACAAAAATTTTTGGACATCTCTCCACACTCCTCGGGCAGCCTTCCGTACTTGGCAAACTGGTCGTTGGGATTATTGTCGGTCCTGCAGTCCTTGGGTGGATTGAAAATAATGACTTCGTTCATTACACAGCGGAGATTGGCGTCATCCTGCTCATGTTTATTGCAGGCTTGGAGACGGATCTTGAACAGCTCAAACAAACATGGCGATCTGCTTTTGCCGTGGCGGTCGGAGGAATCATTCTTCCCTTTCTGGGCGGGTATGCCGTAGCCGAAGCCTTTGGACTCGATCATAACTATGCTCTCTTCATGGGGGCTGTATTTAGCGCCACATCCGTAAGTATTTCAGTGCAAGTACTGAAGGATTTAAGCCAGCTTAACTCTCGCGAAGGAACAACGATTCTCGGAGCAGCCGTCATGGATGATGTCATAGTGATCATTCTACTGGCTGTAATGATGAGTTTCCTAGGGAGCGGTAACGATATATCGATCGGTATGCTGGTTAGCAAAAAGTTGATTTTCTTCATCGTCACGGTCTTCGTCGGATGGTTGATCGTCCCAAGGTTCATGAAACTATTCGAACGGATCTCGGTTACGGAACCGGTCATCACCATGGCGCTTGTTGTTTGTTTCGGTTTTGCTTATTTTGCGGATCAGATGGGGATGGCTGCGATCATAGGATCTTTTGCCGCTGGCATCGCGATTTCCCAGACATCGTATAAACATACCGTGGAGTCCAAAATCGAACCCATCGCTTACTCCATATTTGTACCTGTATTCTTTGTTAGTATCGGTTTGAATGTGTCCTTTAGCGGAGTTGGGAATCAGCTTGGTTTTATGCTCATTCTAACCATCGTAGCCGTTCTTACGAAACTCGTGGGCGGGGCACTCGGAGCAAGATTAACAGGCATGAATACCCGTTCTTCCTTAGCCGTTGGATCAGGCATGATCTCCCGCGGAGAAGTCGCCCTGATCATCGCAGCCACGGGATTGCAAGCGGAATTACTTCCGGAGGCTTATTTCACCTCCGTTGTCATTACCGTTATCTTAACAACCTTGATCGCACCGCCATTGTTGAAATTCTTTTTCAGTAGGACCGCAGAGCAAAGGGGAGTTCACGATGCTATCAAATGATATCCTCCTCGGGATTGACGGAGGCGGGACTAACACCCGAGTGTTAGTCTGTGATCTTAAGGGAAACGTTCTTTCTTATTGCGAGAAAGGGGCTGCTTCCATCCGTAAAGATATATTAGCTGTACAGAACGTACATACAGCGATCGCAGAAGCGCTGGAGCTTGCCAATAGAGATAGCCAAGAGGTGATAGGAACCGCCGCTGGGATTGCTGGATACGATTCAGAATCCGATCTGGAATGGGTCATACCTCTAACAGATCTCCCCGGGTTATCCGGTCCAAAATGGCATGTGAATGATGCCGTGGTAGCTCACTATGGAGCATTATTAGCAAAGCCCGGCATTGTTGTAATCTCAGGTACCGGCTCTATTATCTTAGCTATAACAGAAGAAGGCCAGTTTGTACGGAATTATGACTTCCATCATTATGCGGCAAGCGCCGCTCGATTCATTGCTTATGATGCCACTTATGAAATTCTTGCAGGCCACACCCATCCATCTGACGAAGAACTCATTCAATCCATGCTACAACATTGGAGCGTACGATCAATAGCCGAATTCTCTAAGCTGGCACGAGTTGGATTTACTGAAGACCGACAGGAACGCGACAAGAAGTTCGGACAGTTTGCACCGGCGATTACCAAAGCAGCCGAGCAAGGAAGTTCTGTCGCGATACGCGTTTGTGATCGAGGCATCACCCAAATCAAAGTTGGCATTGAGCTTCTGGCTTCATCTTTTTCAGGCGATACGGTTGATGTTACATTTATAGGAAGCGTAGTGAACAGTCCTTATTTCGTTCATACGTTAAGCGAAATGCTCTTAAACGGTACTAACAGAAGCTATCATATCGTTAAACCAACACTGCCTCCTGTTGCCGGAGCTGTTTTATACGCCATGCACCAGTTGAAGATTCCGATTACACCAGACATCATTCACAACTTACAAAACCATACCTCTATAACCCAAACAATAAAACCCGCTCTATGAGCGGGTTTTATTGTTTAAATGAGCATCTAACCTAACTACTTGACCACCGGATAATACGCCGGGATTGGTTTCGAATAGTTCTCCCTTGCGAATTTGATCTGGTTAGGTGTCCATTGCGAATAGAACAGGCGGGTGTCATGATCATCGCTGAGCGCAAGCACCTCAGGTACCGTCGCCCAATTGGTTAACGGATAGCTCGATGCCCGGGAGTGGTAGTTATGCATCGTCCGCCGGCCATGCGTACAATCCGCGCTTCCGCCCTTGCGCGTATGATACGTCGTAATATTGTACAACACGGCGGTACCGGCTTGGCCCCTAATCGGGATCTCTCGGTAAGCTTCTCCCTGCTTCTCCTTCGCCTCATCAAGCGTTCCATACGTATGGCTGTTGGGCACTAAACAGAATGCCGGACAGCATTCGTGAACGTCAGATAAGTAATAGATGACACAGGTATACGTGCTGATATATGGATTCTCCGGATCAAAGATCTTTCCGCCTATCGTTCCGTAATAGCTGATATCCCGGTGGAAATTCATCTCACTGGCGCTCGCTCGGTCTGCGGAAACATCCCGAAAATCAAATTGGGCAAAACGCGCTTCCCCGAGCAGCACCTCCTGAATGAGCGGAAAGATTTTGGGATGACGAATGAATTGATCCATCTCAAGCGGATGCTTCTCGAGGAAGCTGGCCGTGCCGACCGCGCCTTCAATCGGTTGATGCCATTGCTCCGGAGATTCTTTCAAGGAGGCCTCTACCAATCCGTTCAAGTAGTCCAGTTCCTCCTGCGACAAAGCATTCGGTATGACGGCGAAGCCATTTTCTTTGTAGTGTGCCAGAATTTCTTCTTTCGTCGTTTGGACAGCGTTCGTACCCATAAACCATCAGCCTCTCTTTCATAGCCTTATAAGATGAATATTATGGCGATACCCACTCGTACAGAATATCCGGTAAATTTTCTTCATTTTCATGACCCCTGGCAATGATTTTAAATCCATGCTTTTCATAAAATCGTTGCGCGTTCCCATTCACTTCAAACGTGTATAGGTTTAATTTGCCGCTCGATTGCGCTTTGGCTCTATTTAATAAGGTCTGTCCAATTCCGATCCCCTGATGATCGACATGAATATAGAGCTGACTTACTTCACTCTCATTGTAAGCAATGATGCCAGCTACTTTCTCATCTATTAGCGCTAAGTCAATCTGAAACCGCTCCGGCAGCATAATATTCAAAAAGTAAATATGATCCTCCACACTGTGGAGGGTTTTCTGCCCAATCGCCTTTTCCTTACTTGCACGCCACATCTCGATGGTTTGTTCAGCGTACTTGGGGTTGTATGGAGTAATGATAACATTGTGTTGCATCAGAGAAATCCCTCCTTAAACCAAACCAGTTAGATATAGTTCAACACTTGATCGGCATTTCGCCTCATATCCTCGGTGCGTTCCCTAAAAGCGCTGTAAGCGATATGGTCGAGCCCAATATGAATGAGATAGCAGAGTAGGCGTTCCTTCATTTGTGCAGGCGGGCCTCCGCGCTTGTCCCAGTGGTGGTCCAATATGGCTTGTAGGTCTATCCCTTGCCATTGCGGATACCACGACCACCAGTACAGAAACCAAGCATGGTCGTAGAGAGGATCGCCATAGAACGCATTCCCCCAATCGAATACTCCGGTTAGTTTCCCGCCTTCCACCAACACGTTTCGGTTCAAAAGATCCATATGAACTATTCCTCGAATCTCCGGGAGCTGCGCTGCGAGCTTACTAAGCTTGACTACGCCGGCATCGAAGATACTTGCCTCCCGTGGCGAAGTATTCAACCGCTCGCGCCAGCCCGCAAGCCTCTCTCTGGGCTCAGCCACCGCCAATAGCTCAGATGCCCAGCTCGGTCCGGTTCCTTCCGGACGCCAAAGTCCGACTTCCTCTGTGCTGGTAATATCCTGCTGTTGAAGCTCGTAGAGCGCATCGAACAATTGGGGCAGGACTACCCGCATTTCCGATTCGTCAAGCTCATCGAGATGCTTTTCTCCTCGAACTCGTTCGGATACGGCGAAGAATCCGTTCTCCGTCTCACCAACCTCTATAACCTTCGGAATCGGCAGCGCATCCATGGAGAACGCCCCCATGACACGATCCTTCTCAAAGTCCTCCACATAGGCGCCGAAACGAATAACCATTTCACGCCCATCGAGCACGAAGGAATAAGCTCTCGACCAATCACCAGACGCTAGAGGCGCAAGATTGTCCGCACGGCTGCCGAAGTGCTCCTGCACAAAATGGTTCGCTTTTTGATTGAAATCATCCATAGTGATCCCTCCCTCCTTATATCCTACTTCGATTAAACTCCGATATTGTGGTCATTCATTTATTTCAGCACATCTTTAAACAATCCTGCCCGGTGGTGGAGAACATGTTAGCTTTATATATGCTGCCTTGTTTGCGGTTAGCCGCGTGCTCCCCATAAATAAGAAAAAGCCTAGGACATTGTCCTAGGCTTACAGATAACCGTCAACCCCTGCGCCGGTTGAGGTGAATGAATGTGACCGCCAGCGCCAGCACGAGCACTGCACCTTTGATGATGTCCGTCGTGTAATATTCCACGTTCATCATCGTCATGCCGTTGACGAGCACGCCGATCAGGATCGCGCCGAAGAACGTGCCGATGACGTTCGGGCGTCCCGCACCGAAGACGGAGTAGCCGACGAATACGGCGGCGACCGCTTCCATGAGCATCGGCGCTCCGGCATCGACTTGACCGTTGCCAACTCGCGCGGTGAACAGAATGCCGCCGATCGCCGCCAGCACGCCAGACGCGACATATGCCAGCGTACGAACGCGTTTGACTCGCAAGCCGGACAGGCGGGCTGCTTCCTCGTTTCCACCCATCATGATCATCTGCCGGCCGAGGCGCGTGTACTTGAAGAACAGATGCGCCGCGACGACTGCAATCACCATAAGAATGACAGGGAATGGCACGCCAAGCAATTTGCCTTGACCAATCCAGAGAAATTGCTTCGTGATCTCGCCGGGCGCCTTGCTTCCGTCCTGCATCTGCATGTTGCTGTAGATGGAGTAGCCCTTGGTGTAAGTCTTATGCACACCACTAACGATATACATGACCGCCAGCGTGGCCAGCAAATCCGGAATGCGAACCTTTACGATAAGAAAAGCATTGATCAGTCCGATTATTACTCCGAACACAATCGGTACGATAGTGACGACGGCGAGCGGCATCTGGTACCACACCATCATCGTCGCCGACAATACGGTTGCCAGTGACACGGTAGACCCAACAGACAAATCGAAGCCGTCGACGGTAAGCGAGATGGTCACCCCGATGGCGACGAACGTCACGATGGAGATGGAGCGCAGGATATCCGCGATATTGTTGTACGTTAGAAAATATTCGTTATAGAGCGAGAAGAACAGCAAGACGATCCCGATGAAAATAATCGCTCCATACTTAAATGAGAATTGCAGCAGCCGATTGTTCATAACACTTCCTCCTTACCTGCACTCGCAAAATAAAGCAAATCTTCCTGCGACGCTTCACCCCGGCGGAACGAGCGGACGATCTTCCCGTCGCACAGGACGAGAATCCGATCGGCCAGACCCAGCGCTTCCGCAAACTCACAGGTTAAATACAAGATGCCTTTTCCTTGTTGCGCTAACTCCCCTATGATCCGGAAAATATCTCGCTTCGCGCCGATGTCGACGCCCTTGGTCGGCTCGTCGAACACGAAAACACGCGCATCGGTGCTCGTCCATTTGCCGATTGCTACCTTCTGCTGGTTGCCGCCGCTTAGGAACGCCGTCGCGATATCGGGATGCGACGCCTTGATGCCGAGCCGCCCGATCACATCCGACCCGTGGCGTTTCTCCTTGGCGCCGGAGATAAAGCCGAACTTGCTGAGCGAGCGCAGAATCGGCAAGCTCAAATTGTGCAGCACGGATTCGCACACGAGTATGCCTTCCTTGCGCCGTTCCTCGGGCACGAGCACTAAGCCCGCTTCCACGGCATCTGCAGGCGAACGCGGCACGACCACCTTGCCGGCAAGCGCGATGCTGCCGCTCTCCGCGACGTCCACGCCGAACAGCAGTCGTGAAAGTTCCGTCTTGCCGGCGCCGACAAGGCCGACGACCGCGACGATCTCGCCGCTGTGCACGATCAGATCCACGCCACGCACGCGCCGTCCCGCTGCCAGCCCGCGTGTCTCCAGGATCGGCTCCCCAATCGCTGCCGGCAGTTTCGGATACTCCTCCTCGAAGCTCTTGCCGAGCATCGAGCGGATGACGTCACCGACGTTTGTCGCGTCGGCCGATACGTTCATGACGACGCCTCCGTCCCTCATAACCGTGATCCGGTCGCTAACCCGGAACACTTCCGGCAAGCGATGCGAGATGAAGACGATGCCGATGCCGGCCGTCTTCAAGCCGTCCATCAGACCGAATAACCGGTCTGCTTCCTCTATACTCAGCGGTGCGGTCGGCTCGTCGAGAATGACGAACTTCGCATCTTGCGCGAACAGCCGCGCGATGAGCACGAGCTGCTTCTCCGCCAGCGTCAACTCCGATACGCTGCTGTTAATATTGATGCCGAGCCCGAGCTTATCCAGCACCTGCGCGGCTTCCTGCTTCAGTTTGCTCCAAGAGATCCAGGCGCTGCCTTCTGAAGCGGCTAAGCGGTCGAGCATTATATTCTCCGCGACGCTCAGATGCTGCACAAGCGACGTATCCACCTCCTGATACACGCAGTGGATGCCGTTCTTCTTTGCGTCCGCCGGCGAGCGGATGATTAGCGTTTGGCCGTCAATCTCGACCGTGCCATTGTCGCCCGCGTATGCGCCGGATAAAATCTTCATCAACGTGCTCTTGCCAGCGCCGTTCGCGCCGAGAAGTGCGTGAACCTCGCCGCTTCGCAGTTCGAAATCGACGCTCTTCAGCGCCGCGACGCCTGCGAAAGACTTACCGATGCCATTCATGCGCAGCACGCTCTCCGCGCGTGAAGGTTGTCCAGCTACCATGATCGCTCAACTCCTCTTAGAAGCTCTTCCAGATAGAAGAAAACGGCGCGGAAGCTCCGCGCCGTTCCCTGCTGATTCTTCATCATTGCGTATCGCTATGTCGCTTATTACCAGCGCTTATTTCGCGCCTACCGCTTGTTCCAGCTCTTTCAAATAATCCGTGTTGCCTTGCTCGCTCTTGCCCCAGCCTTCGACGTATTCGCCAAGATCGGCTGTCGTAACTTTCTTGTCCGTTGGAAGCGAGTCGCGGCTGACGAATACCGGTTCAATCTGTACCGTCGCGGCCGTCTTGTCGCCATTCAGTTTCTGGTACAGGTAGCGGACTTGCACTTGGCCGATGGAGGACGGATCAGCGCCTGCCGATGCAACCCAAGGGCTGGTCGGATCTTGAATGAGCGCGAGATCCTCGTCGCTAAGATCGATGCCATAAACTTTGATTTCCGTGCGGCCGGCCTGCTTGATCGCGTTCGTAACGCCTTTCGCGAATTCATCCCAAGCGGCCCAAACCGCCGTAATGCTGCCCTTCTCCGGGTACTTCTTCAGAATCGCTTCCATACGCGTTTGCGCGTCCAGCTGCGCTTTACTTGCATCGCCGAATTGCGCGATTTCCTTGATATCCGGGTTCGCCTTCAGGAATTCAGCGTATTTGATTTGACGCGATTCCATCGGCGGGAAGCCGGCCACCCATACTTTGACGATGTTGCCTTTGCCGCCAGCGTCTTTCGCCAGCGCCGCAAGCGACTTGTCTGCCAACAATTGGTCGTTCTGGGCCAGGCTCGTTACGCCGTCCACGGTCAGTCCGGAGTCGAAGGCGACGACCGGAATGCCAGCGGTGACCGCTTTGTTCACGCCGTTCGTCAGCGCGTCAGCATTACCGTGGTCGAGCAGGATACCGTCGAATTTCTGGTTGATCGCCGTATCTAGATTAGAGACCATTTTATTCAAGTCGTTGTCGGATGCCATAACGGTTACTTTGCCGCCGAACTTCTCGACTTGCTTTGTTACGCCGTCGACATATTGGGCCGAGAACGTGCCTTGATTGAATTGCATGACAAGCGCGATCTTCTTGCCCGCAAGTGCATTCTGCGCCGTACCGCCGGTGGATGCCGAATTATTCTCATTCTTATCTTTGCTGCCGCAAGCGGACAGCACGAGTGTCAACGCGAGGATGAGTGCGAGCGTGAGGCCCGCGTGTTTCCGGATATTCATGATATTGTTGCCTCCCTATTTCTTGTTCTCTTAAATTAGAATGTTTTTACTATAAGAGCAAATCCCGAGTATGTCAATCGGAAAAATAAATTTAACACATTAAGCGCCTTCCGCACAAAAAAAAACGACGCTTTATGCGACGTTTTTGTGAAAAGATTTTACCTGTTCCCTAAACTCCCTTAAGCCCTATACCTAATAACAGTCCCCGCTATCAAGTCGTATATCGTTTGTTTCTTTTTATTAAATAACGGACTGATCAAGTAGATGAGCACGAGACCGTAAACGGTCCCTAATAAAGAGTAGATGAATGAGTCGGGGTAATCAGCTGGAATGACCATATGCCAAATAGTAAAATGGGCCAGCTCCCAAGGGGCGAATTTAAGGGCGGAACGCAGCAGTGAGGCTCTAAAACGGATTGGCTTACCATTCAAACCGGCCACTTGAATCCCCATTTTCCGTTTTCCCCATGTTGCATGCGCTGCCGATCCCTCACATAGTGCAAAATAAAGATAGACAGGCAGCGTAATAAATAGAAATCCACTGAGCTCCGCCAACAATGGCGATGTCGTAAACAATGGCGTCAGCCAAGGACGAATCAAGAAAGATAGGCCGATTAACAAAACGATATAGCCCGAAATAATCACATAATCCCATAAGAAAGCGATTAATCGTTTACCTAAAGATACGCGATGTAAATCTCCATGCCGATGCATAACCCTACTCCTTTTGGTCAACTAAGGAACGTAACCTTATTTGATTATTCAGGATTGGATTCCATTATCCTGCACAATCAAAAAAGAGAGCAGCCAGATGTGCGCTCTCCTCTTCATTCTAAATAGATCCCGGTGCCCTTACGGCATACAACTTACCGTCGGCTGCCACCACATAAACCGGCTGCCAATCGAAAGGCCTTACCGGATCGATGACTGGCACATTCCGCAGCGATAGCCCTATAAAAATAGCGACTATCCGCAAGAGCCAGATAGTCGCTATTTGAGCAAGGTTCCCAATACTACTTACAACCCGCCAGACCAATATATGAGAACCGGCAGATACAGAAAACTCGCAGCCGTCGTTATCGCTACGTTGATCGACACCAGTTCCTTGTCTCCCCCGTACTTCTCCATCAGCACCACTGAATTAATAGCGGATGGCATAGAGGATTGCACGAATAATACCGAAGCTTCCAGACCGCGAAGTCCAAGAATATGGATGGTCAGCAAGGACAGTAGCGGTACACCTACGATCCGCATTGCGATAGATATCCACAGTTCGCGGCGCATGCTGGCACGCCAGTTCGTTTTTTTGAGCTGCATCCCCAGTATGAGCAGCACGATGGCGGAATAAGCCCCCCCGATCAGCTCCAAGCCGGAGTTTAAGCTTAGGGGCAATGGAATATGGAAGAAATAGAGGATTAATCCCACTGCAGCGGCATAAATCAGCGGGTTCTGTACCATTTTGGCAGCAGCTTGCTTTGCATTAAAGGAACTGCGAGAGGCGATATATAATCCCAGCGTGTTGACTAGTACGATATGCAGGATTACATTCGTCACGCCAATGGTGAACCCCGCATTACCGAAGGCAAGGAGCAGCAAAGGTAATCCATAGTTATTGGAGTTGGCGAATATCGTCGTCAGTTCCATGGCCCGCAATGAGGTCGCATTGAATCGAAATAGTTTACCGACACCAAGAGAAGCCGCCCAGCAGAGAACTGTCTGAATCAACGTGAATAATGCGATATGGGCAAAAGAAGAACTGTCCAAATCACTTCCCGATACAGCGCTCACGATGAGGCAAGGCGCAAGGACAAACAAGCTCAAATCAGCCAGCATCTTCGCGTCCGGCGACTTATACTTCTGGTACAAATTTCCGAGCAAGCACGCCAGCAGGATCGGTACACTTACCGTCCCGAACAAGGATATATACTGATTCATGGCAAGACTCCCTCTCTAACCATCCGCTCACTGGGAGAGGAGGGCTTGAATCTCTGGCTCTATTTCAAATGGCTCCGTCATCGCTTCATATCTTCCGTGTACATGACCGTTCCGATCAATCAGAAACTTCGAGAAATTCCACTTCACCCCATCATCAGCATAAATATGCGGATACTTCTCAAGCAGAAAATCCTTCATCCACTGCCCCTTCGGATTCTGAATGTCAAACCCACCAAACGGTACTTGCTGTGTTAAATATTGAAATAATGGATGTGCATGTGATCCACGCACTTCAACTTTCTCGAATAACGGAAATTGCACGCCATAGCTGCTCTCGCAATATTCTAGAATATCCGAGCTCCTCCCCGGCTCTTTGTCATTGAATTGGTTACAAGGAAATGCGAGTATTTCCAGCCCCTGTTCATGATGGCTTTCGTATAGGCGTTGAAGATCCGCAAATTGGCGGGCATAGCCGCATCTGCTGGCAGTATTGACAATAAGCAGCACTTGGCCGCGATAAATCGATAATGGAACGCGTTCGCCGGCAATTGAGTTTACTTGCATATCATAAATAGACATCGGATCGCTCCTCTTCGTTTTGTATGATAACTAAATCATAGGAGCAATTATGTTTATTGGTCAAATATATAATACAAATAATCGTTATAGTTTTTTACAATAAATCCTTGCGCAAGATAACCCCCAGCTTGACTACAAGGTGGGGGCTGTGTGCTCGATCTATTCCTCTATGAGGCGTCCATTATCATGCCACTGACCGTACATCTTGTTCTCTTTCGTGTTGGCAATGAATTTTTCTAGTCTGCTCCGGAATAATTCCGGTTGATCTTTGTAGCTTTGAATCGTGTCGATCCGAATTCTCGTGTACAGCTCCGGGAAAGCGATGAAGTTCTCGTAGACTTGCTGATCTTCTTTAAGCTTTTGCTCTATAGCGGCATCCATTCGAAAAGAATCGGGGCTCATATCAGGAAGCACCTTTCTTCCTTCGTCTCGCATTAACCCCAAACGTGCAAGCCGGCGGACACGTTCTTTGTTCAATTCCGTCCATGAGCTCTTTTTACTTCGTGGGGATAGCCTCTGCGCCAGCTCGGTTTCAGAGATTTTCTTCTTCACGCCATCGATCCAGCCAAAACATAACGACTCTTCGACCGCGTCCAAATATAACACTGCATCCGGGGTTGGCGTCATGCTCACCACGACCCAGCACGCTTTCTCAGTCGTACTATTCTCCAGTAACCATGCCCGCAAATCTTCTCTCGATTTGGCAGCAAGTACGTTTATCATTTCCATAAATGTTTGATTTCCCCTACTTAAATTTACAGTAAGTATTTAACGACCGCATAAGAGATCAGATTTCGATCCCGGTAAGTTGAGGTGATGATGTCTTTGTGTTTACTCATAATCCCGTTTTGCAACATGACCGGTTTAAATCCTCGTTCACTGGCACCGTTATAGGTAAACAGCACGCATTGCTCTGCCGCAAATCCGGCAAGGATGACTAATTCCACCTCTTGATTCAGCAGAACTTGCTCCAGCTCCGTTTGCCAAAAGGCATTCGAGCTTTCTTTGCTTACCATGATGTCTGTTTCCTGAACTTGAATCTCCGGAATCGAAGTGAAGATATCTCTGTTTGAGTCCGAAATACCTTCAATGTCGTGAATGTGAACGACAACGTGATTATTGGAACGAAGCACATCTGATACATAGTTTATATACTCACTGGCTCTTTCTATCATCTGCTTGTCTAAACCCTCTAGATGGATGGGTTGCATATCAATAATTAGGAATCCAATTTTCATCGATTATATTCCTCCATTTGTATGAATCCTGATACCTCTCCAATTATACCAAATGATTTCGCCCCTTATATAGGAACCAAGCATGAATCGCATAAATAGCTAAGTTAAAAAAATTAACTTGATTAACTTTAATTCCTATACTAGTATCTTTGTGGGTCTTACAAAAATTAACTATAAATAAAGGGGATTTCAACCAATGGAAGCGAACGCCAATCCGAACTATTACCAGCCCGTTGCTCCACAGCCGAGTGCACCCATTATCTCCGTAAAAGACTGGATGCTCACGACTTTTCTGCTTGCGATTCCAATTGTAAATATCATTATGCTTCTCGTCTGGGCATTTGGCGGCGGTGCGAATCCGAATAAAGCGAACTATGCCAAGGCAGGCTTGATCTGGGCGTGTATCGGAATCGTGTTCTACGTGGTTGTCATCGTTCTCATTTTCGGCGCTTTCGCTGCTAATTTTTCATAACCAATCATAATCATTTAAAAACAAACAAGGCAGCCGATCCAAGTGATCAGCTGCCTTTACTGTTGTTAAACGAACCTAAGCGGAAATTAATCATGTCTCAAGTGCTGTAAGGTTTGAATAAATATTTGCTCCACATGGCCATCATCTAAGGAGTAAAATACGGTTTTACCTACCTTACGCCGCTTTACGATACGCAAGTTTCTCAAAAACCGAAGCTGATGCGAAATCGCGGATTGCCCCATGTCGAGCACTTGTGTCAAATCATGTACGCACAGCTCGCTCTGTGACAGTGCATGAATGATCTTAACCCTAGTCGGATCCCCTAGCGTCTTGAATAAATCAGCCATCGCACTTGCTGAGGATTCATCCACTAAATTTTCTTTTACGACTTTAAAATCAATTTGCGTTCCGCTGCATGAATCGTCGCAGGTTTCTAGCATGAGTTTGTCATCCAAATTGTTCCACCAACCATAGGTTATTATGTCCCTCATTATAACATAGCCGATAGTCGATTGTTGCAGCACCTCATGATGGAGTAATTACAATTGACATAAAAATGTTCCCAACATATCATATGAATAAGTGCTCATATATTGCTGAAAGAAGGTTGCTTATGAACGAATATCGCGTCAAAGGGCTCTCATGCGGTAATTGCGCGCTAGGTCTCGAACAGCAAATCAAAGCGCTGGAACACGGTGAGAGCGCTTCTCTTAGTTATAATTCAGGCAAACTGAAGCTGGACCCCCGCGTTTCGCTGCCTGATGTCGAGCATATTTTGAAATCGGATCACGCCTATATCGATCACAGCCAATCGGCCGAAAACCATACGCATGACCACGCTCACGAGGGCAGTCATGATCATAATCATGCTCATACACATGATCATGCTCATACGCATGAACACGGGAATGCTAAGATGATAAAAATGTTGATTGTTTCAGCTACCCTCTATGGTGTAGCCTATTTCTCCGGGGATCAGGTAATTAGCGGAATCCAGATCGGCATGTATGTTGCAGCAATCGCTCTAAGCGGCTATTCGACATTTCTAAGAGGACTAAGGAATCTGTTTGCGTTGCGATTTAACATTGACACGCTGATGACAATCGCATTGGCAGGCGCCGTTGCAATCGGTGAGTGGAAGGAAGCAACACTTGTGGCTATTCTCTTCGGCTTGAATGAGCTGCTCGAAGGACTAGGGATGGAGAAAGCCCGTCGCTCCATGGAGACGCTCCTTAAAGTGGCTCCTAAAGAAGCGGTGATTCTTGAAAATGGCCATGAAAAGGTTGTCCCCATCTCATCTTTAACGATCGGCGATCTCGTCATCGTTAAACCCGGAGAAAAGATCCCATCCGATGGAGTCGTAGTGGGCGGAAAAAGCTCCGTTAATGAAGCCGCCATTACAGGGGAGGCCTTACCGATTGAGAAAGAAAATGGGGAACCTGTCTTTGGCGGAAGCATCAATAATGAAGGCGTACTTCACATCCGAATCGAGAAGGCTTATAAAGATTCTTCGCTAGCGAAGATTTTACACTTGGTTGAAGAAGCGCAGGAAACGAAAACACCGACGGAGCTATTTATTAATAAATTTGCAAAGTACTATACACCGATTATTATGATGGTCTCCGTGCTCGTCATTCTGGTTCCCCCCCTTCTCTTTAGCGGCGAGTGGAGCAAATGGATTTATCAGGGCTTAGCCGTCTTGATTGTCGGGTGTCCTTGTGCGCTTATTCTCTCTTCGCCAATCGCCATTGTATCCGGCATCACCCGAAGCGCGCGGAACGGGATTCTGATCAAAGGCGGCGTCTTCCTAGAGCAGCTGGGCAAAATCGATACAATAGCCTTCGACAAGACCGGCACGATAACCAAAGGTGAACCGTACGTAGAGAAGATGGTTGTATACCAAGAACAACCATTCTTAGAGGTCGCAGGCTCCATAGAGAAAGCCTCTTCTCATCCGTTAGCCAAAGCAATAATGAAGAAAATTGCTGAGCTTGGCATCGAAGTATCAGCGCCAGATGAAATCCAGACGATTTCCGGCCGCGGTATTGCAGCCATTGTACGAGGGAAGTCTTACTGGCTTGGCAATGAAAAAAGCATGGAGCATCTTATTTTCCCAGCCGATGTGCAAGCTCAAATCCATGATTTTAAAAATGAAGGCCTTACACTAGTTCTCGTAGCTGATCAGCTGCAGGTACTTGGCATGTTCGGTATCGCCGATGAAATCAGGGAAGAAAGTAAAACTGTCATTGCAGCGCTCCATCAAGCGGGAATTCGGAACACGGTCATGCTCACCGGAGATCATCAGAAGACCGCAGAGAAGGTAGCGAAAATAGTAGGCGTTACTTCCTATTACGGTAATCTGCTGCCCGAAGATAAAGTGAATAAAATTAAAGAACTCGCGTTTCGCGGGAAAGTCGCTATGATTGGGGATGGCATTAACGATGCGCCCGCATTAGCGACGGCTCAACTGGGAATCGCTATGGGGAAAGGAACGGATAGCGCAATTGAAACCGCGGATATCGTGCTCATGCAGGATCATTTAGGCAAACTGCCGGAAGCTGTAGCCGTGGCTAAACGAGTTAATTCGATCATTCGGTTCAATATTTGCGTTGCCCTCGGATTGAAGCTAATCGCCTTATTGCTTACCATCCCCGGCTGGCTCACGTTATGGATTGCCATTCTGTCCGACATGGGCGCTACCATCTTCGTCACGTTAGTGAGTCTAACCGTGCTAATTGGTACAAATAAAGGATGAACAACACAACGCTCCACAACAAACAAGGCAGTCGATCCCAATGATCGACTGCCTTGCTGCTGCAGAATGACTCTATGAGGATTTCTTACGCACCGGAAAATAAATATCCGTAACGGAGTCCTCCGATTCGGGACCATGATTCCGTTCATCATAAACTTCAATATTATATAGGCCAGCGAGCTCGTATTCACTTTGCTGTAACCAGGTTGAATATAAGTAAGCATGTACGGCTCCGGCATTCAATACCGCTTGCATCCTCCTGAACATTCACCCGTAAGGACCGTGCTGATGAAAGCCTAGCAAGCGTCTAAGACGAGGATTACCTTCTGCAAAATCAATCACGTCCTGCGGCATTACATAGTTGATGAATGGCCAGAATCGCTGCGAAATCCACCTTTTCCCATACATCACTTGCTGCACGGCGCGGTCTGTATCGCTTTGATTCGTAGATCCCCGATGCCAGACTTGCCCGGAGAAGATCAAGCAATCGCCTTTTCGCGCGTTTATCGTAACAGGCTCGTGTCCTTTATAAATCGGTGGATCTTGATCAGCCGGCGGATGCTGTCCGCTGCGATGGCTAGTCGGAATTAACTGCGTGGGACCCATATCGGGTGCAACATCCACCAAATAGTAGATACACGTAATGAGATAGGTCGGCATCTGAATATGCTCATCCAGCTCCGTTCCTTCAGGCAATGGGAAGAACAGTTCCTCATCCACATGCCACGTATCGAAGCCTTTGCCTTTCTTGGTCGTAAAGGCATTCATGCAGAACATATGGCATTTCTCGCCGAGCAGCGCTTCCGCGAAGTCGACGATAGGGGCATTCTCGATCAATCGGATATACGCTTCTCCCCGCTCGAACATGCGCGTACGGAATCCGTCCCATTGACCGGGCAAAGGCGGCTCTTCCAAATAACTTAGTAAACCAGCATGCAGCTGATCCGCCCACGCTTCCGAAATAGCCCCTCGAAAAACCGTAAAACCTTGCCGATTAAACTCATCCAGATGAGATTGTAAGGCTGTCATGATCAACGCTCCTAATCCCAGCTATATTTAGGTTGCTTCAATCCATCTTCTATCCATAGAAAGCGTCCGGTAATCGCATCCGACTCCGGCTTCAGCAAATCAGTAATAAGCTGAACAGACTTCGCCGGTGAATCACCGCCGGTCCTCTCCACCCAAGCCACCCAATCCTGCAGCTCACCGGGCACGCGAACATTGTCCCGAATCGCTTCGAACATTTCGGTTCTCACTTCACCGGGGTGGAACACGTTCGCAGTCACACCTGTGCCGCTGAGTTCAGCAGCCAGCTGTCTCGTAAAATGATTTAACGCCACTTTACTCGTAGCGTAAGCACTGTTAGTCCCCTCGGGTTCGGCCAGCGATGCCGCGGATGTCACGTTAATGATTCGCCCCCACCCAGCCTTCACCATTTCGCCTGCCAAAGCTCTGCAGATGAAATAAGGGCTGACCGCATTGATCATGATCGTTTCCATCCAACCCGTCGGGTCACTTTCCAGAATCGGACCGATTTCTTTAAACACGCCGGCAGCATTCACGACAACGGCAGGAACACCATAGCTTGCGAATAGTTGCTTGGCCATCGCCTCTACGTCATCCAGCTTAGAAATATCTGCCACAATCGGGTAAGCAATTCCGCCATGTTCACGGATCATTGCGGCCGTTTCTTCCAACTTCGCCGCTCTGCGTCCTACCAATACGAGCTTAGCTCCTTGTTCTGCTAATCCGATGGCTATCGCTCGCCCGAGCCCGCTTCCGGCACCTGTTACAAGCGCTATTTTGCCCTCCAGCAGCCTTATTGCTTCTGACATTCGATCCTCTCCCATACGATTGTGCGGATGATAAATATACTCAACAAATAGTTTAGAATAGGTTTGTGATTCCGTCATTGATCGCAATGGACTCAAAATATACGAAATATGACTTTATAAAAAAGACTACCGCGAAGGTAGCCTCTGTAAGATATGCGAGAAATCGTTCAGCTCGTTACAATTCCAATCATGAAACCATCGTATCCTTTGCTGCCCACGGTTTGAATCGCTGTAGCTGTAATTCGAGGCTCTTCTGCCAAGAGATCATAGAACTGCCTTACTCCTATGACACGCGGATCGGGGTTATTCTCGTCCAGCACTTCGCCTCCACGAACCACGTTATCGCCAACAATCACAGTACCGGGATGGGAGAAATGAAGAGCCCATTTCAAATAGTTAGGATTGTTCGGTTTATCCGCATCAATGAAGATGAAATCGAATTTCTCCACACCTTCATCTTGCATAAGCGCCAATTGCTTCAAAGCCTCACCGACTCGAATTTCAACTTTATCCTCTACCTGTGCGAGAGTTAGATTAGCAGCTGCAACATGTGCATGATGGGGATCGACCTCCAGTGTGACTATTCGGCCATCGGACGGCAGTGCTCTTGCTAGCCATATCGTACTGTAACCTCCCAATGTGCCGATCTCCAGAATTCGTTTGGAACCATGCAGCTGTACAAGTAGGTTCAAGAATTTACCTTGCGTAGGAGAAACATCAATTGCAGGTAATCCTGCCTCTTGATTGGAAGATAACACCTTGTTGAGAACCGCATCCTGCTCCATTAACCGCTCTGCAATATACTGATCAACCTCGCTCCAGACATTTGCTTGATTCATAATTCATCACTTCTCCTTCTCGTTATGAACTTCTGCTTTCAGTGTATTCGAGATATAATCATAAATATAATATATGTTTAAATTGGATCTATATATTTCATATATGATTTGGCAAATAGAGGAGGATCATGATGAATCTACATGCCTTACGGTTGTTTCATGTGATTGCGAGTTCGGGAAGTGTGACTCGAGCTTCGGAATTGCTCAATATCAGCCAACCCGCCATCACCGCGCAGATTAAGAAATTCGAGAAAGAGCTGCTCCTCCCGCTGCTCAAGCCACAAGGAAGAGGAATCGCTTTGACGGATGCGGGTGAAGAGATTGCTTTACTTGCGAAGCGACTTTTTGCCGTGGAACAGCAAATTGAACAATATGCCCAGGACTTCCGCAACGGCTCGAATGGATGTATTCGCTTAGCCGCGACATACTTGCCCGCTCATTTCTTGATCCCAACTTGGATCGCAACCTTCAAACAGCAGTACGAACAGGTCGAAATGATCATCACCACGACGAACTCCAATGATGCTCTACAACAGCTCTTAAATGTAGATGTCGACATTGCGATTTACGGCGGAATGCCTGAGGCTTATCCGGATACGATTCAGACGGAGGAGTTATTCCGGGATGAGTTATGGTTCGTTGTTGCCCCCAGCCATCGCTATGCGAATCAACAGGTTTCGCTGAATGACATGATGAAGGAGCCTTTCGTAATGCGTGAGGAAGGGAGCTCTACGCGTGAGCGATTGCTGTCTTTATGCCGCACCTACAACTCCTCGACTCCGACGATCTCCTTGCAATTCAATGGATTGCATGAAGCGATCACGGCTGTAATTGCAGGCTACGGCGCCAATTTCGTCTCTTCCTTGGTCGTGCGCGACTATGTCAAACGGGGGGAGTTATGCCGCGTCTATGTGGAGGGAATCCATTTAACCAACACCATTGCAATATGTACGCGCAAGCATGAGCCCCTCTCAGCTTCCACGATGAATTTTATTCAGATGATTCGCGAGAATCCGATTCGAGGATAGAAATGTCTATTGGACTTGGTTAGCTAATGCTACAAGATCAGATTTATCCAATTTTAAAGCATTTAAGTTATTTAAGTTCCCATTTATGTAGTAAACAAATCTAGCTAGAAACCCGTTTTCAGCTTCCCACCAAATGGACTGACTAGTTTCGTCTTCCTCATAATAAGCTAATTTCCCTTTTTTCAGTTCTATGGTAGGAGTCCCGACCTCAGATAACTTCAATGGTGTGTTCATACTTTTACTCACAATGTACCTAATCTCTTGAGTAGTTTGTTTATTTTTATAATGAAAAATATATTGCTGAAGAGAATTCGGATTTGTAACTTCTATCTCCGTACTACTACCATCAACCTCAAAGGGGAATTGAACCGGTTCAGTAAAGCTGTAAATCATTGGATCTACTATTTCTTTCTTTTGGGTGAGTCCACTGCAAGCAGTTAGTGATAAAAGGAATAGCAGTAAAAAAAAAGAAATTCTTCGCATTGTTTCACCTCAATTATTTACTCCCACTAATTCAATAGGCCGCCGTTTGCGGGCAGCCTTTAAAGTAACGCTCAGTTCCTAGATCGAACAAGCCATCAGCACGTTCCCATCTGGATCTCTAAAATGAATGACGTCTTCATCTCTATATACAATTTCTATGCCAAGCTGGGTTAAGAATTGGAAAGTCGCCTCATTGTCAGGCGCGGTTAGACTGAATAGCGGCTCTGCAATAGGGGTTACTTCGTCTCTCTTTTCCAGAAATATATTAGAACACTGACTCCCACTTAAATCGAAAATATGCATGCCCTCTCTGGTTTCTTCGGGAATCGGTAGACCCAGCAAGTTGCAGTACCAGTCAACGGACATCCTTATGTTCGTTACATTGACGAAGATAGCCGGAATAACCGGCTTAATCGGTGTAATCACTACTTGTTCTAGCATTTCGATACCTCCTAGTAGTTGTTAGATGAATGATAGTTACAGTTAATAATGGTTAGCTAATATTCTTAAAGCGAGACCGAGTATGATAATCCCAATCCCTGCTGACACAGCTATAGGTTTGTTTGCAAGTCCCGTTTTCTCAAGTAGGAAGAAGGCAGCAGCGACGAGTAAGCCAAAGATAACGGATTTCACATCAGCAATCCCCACCCATTTCAAGATATACTTATCGGCTAAAATAGAAATCAAGCAAGCGGAAGCGACATATAACGGAATACGCAGTTTCATTCGTTACTCCTTATTGTAGTAGGACTTTCTTCTAGTAAAGAACCATTTAATACCTATATATTACCTTATCTATGAAAATTTTTTTAAGTAATAGCGACTAACATCTGTAAGTTATGTCGTAAATTCATAGTTTACATGTCATAAAATCATATTATAAAGCGATTTCATCTATGATAAGGTATGGATCACGCCAACCACTTACAATACTAGGAGGAATTTCAACAATGATTCGCGTAGCCATGCTCAGCTATTGGCATGTTCATGCCTGGGATTACACTAATCAAGTGCAAGCCAATCCGAACCTCGAGGTAGCCGCTATTTGGGACGAGCTTCCTGCCCGCGGACAGGAAATCGCCGACCAATTGGGCGTACCGTTCTTCGCTGATCTGGATGAGCTGCTTGATCGCACAGATATTGATGCAGTCGTTGTTGATGCGCCAACCAACATGCATCGCGATGTCATGGTGAAAGCCGCTCGCGCGGGTAAACATATTTTCACAGAGAAGGTCGTCGCAGCTACATTGAAAGAAGTGAATGAAATTAAAGCCGCAGTACGTGAATCGGGCGTTAAATTCACGGTTTCGATGTTCCGCCTGAACGAACGCTATACACCGACGATCAAAGGGCTGATTGATTCCGGCATTTTCGGCCAAATCACTCAAATTCGCGTTCGCAATGCACATAACGGCACGACCGGAAATTGGCTGCCGGAGCATTTCTACAATCTCGAGCAATGCCGCGGGGGCGCTTTGATCGACCTCGGTTGTCACCCGGTTTATCTGACTCGTTATCTCCTTGGGCTGCCGCAAACCGTAAGTGCCAACTTCGGTTATGTGACCGGCAAAGAGGTTGAAGACAATGCAACGGTCCTGCTTAGCTATGAGAACGGTGCTGTCGGTATCCTCGAAACAGGTTACGTTACGCCGCATTCCCCATTCTGCATTGAAATTCATGGTACCGAAGGTACACTTATGTATGGATTGCCGGATGATGTCATTCGCGTTCGCAGCAACAAACTGGAGCAACAAGAGTGGATTGCAATCGAGCATCAGCCAGACCTGCCTACAGCTATTGAACAATGGGTCGGCCATATCATGAACGATACGCAAGCTGACTTGAATAACGAGCTGGCAACGGATCTGACAAGAGTGATGGAAGCTGCCTATATTTCGGTGGCTGAGAAACGCGTAGTTTCCTTGTCCGAACTGAAAGGCTAGACCGTTTGGAATTCATAAGGGCTATAGGGTATTGATCCCTATAGCCCTTATGGCTTTATGTTCTGGAAGTCCGTGTAGCTCTTTGGCATACGTGAAACTTCGCTCATGCGTTTTGCTTGTTGGTATTTGATCATGCAGAAAGCTCTAACGAATCGTACGGCGCTTATTTGCCCATAAATGACTCCGAAATAATTCTAACGAACCGTACGGGCTCTATTTGACAGTTTTTCAGTATTTGCAAGCCTATTATCCCCAAATAAGGCCTGTACGGTTCGTTAGATTCTCGAAGCCCCGAAATTCGGCCAAATAACGCCCTTACAGTTCGTTAAAATTTCGCAGCATGCAAGACGAGGCGTGCGAGATGAAATTTGTACTAAACCCTATAGCCCTTGTTTCATATGGATTAATAATTGTCCGGCGGAGCACTTAGCCTTGTTTCAGGTTTGAAATATTTCACATACTGATGGTAGTAATCTACCTCTCTAAACCCCAGATTCTCATATACCCGCTTCGCGTAATTGCCTTTAGACACTTCAAGGGTGACCTTATCTTCGCCCCTGCTAAGGATCTCATTAATAAGAAATTTCACAAATGCCGTTCCGTATCCTCGCCCTTGATGCTCGATGGCAACCGCGACAGATGCGATTCGATTTCCTTCGATGGTTCCTACCGCTACGATCGTATCCTCCACTAACATAACAAACTCATTGTCTTTATTAAGCGCATATTTCTCTCGTTCCCATTCCACGGGTTTATAAAAGAACGAGGGATACATGCCGATCTTCTGACGCGTATAATAGAAGGCTAGCTCAATGATTCTATCCCATTTCGAGTAATCGTTCTCTTCATAATTACGTACCGTGATATGCTCTGAGGGGAAAGAACCTCCAATGCGTTCCATTATAAAATAGGAGGAGTACAAGCGGTAACCCTGATCTGCGAAGAGGCTGATTATTTCATTTTCGCTGGAATGACAGTCGAATATGGTGTGCTCTACTTTCTCATGAGGAATAAGCATACGTTCATAGTCTTGCAGGAGCATCGCGCCAACATTCATTCCTTCATACTCTTTACGAATATACAGCGTCGCAAATGGTCTTCTGCCGAAAGCATTAAAGGAGAGAAATCCGATGGTAGTGGAATTATGGCGTGCAACCAGAATATTCTCCTTATTGCCCTCTTCATCTCTGAAGAACCTTTTCGCTATAAAACGGTTGTTAAGCAGCATCTGCTCCATTTGAGCCTTATCTCTGTGCTGGTTATATCGCTCAATGCTAACAGGATTCAATGATCTCGCCTCGTTTCAACGCTTCTCGCCCAGTCTTGTCAGATTCCCCCTAATATACCATTGTTTAAATCTGCCGGGCTAGAGGCACGTACTACTATATCCGGCTTATTCTGATGATGCACTCTCCCCGTTCGGTTGCAGTCATTGCTTTAAGCTGAATGCGATATAAGTGTTCTCCCCATACTTCCCGCATGATTGCGTCCTCCAGTGAAATGGTCTCTATCGAGCCAGCAAACTTCGTACGGTTGTATTGAATGCAAATCTTATTGTGATCCTCATCCTGCAAAATAAAGCTCCCGTCCCCTTCAATACGAGGAGGATGTGGCGTCAACAAATGCCATGCGATAGCATCCGTCACATGCTGCATATGATATTCGTCCTTAATTACTATCGAAGGTGACGAATTTCGAAACAGGCTTATCGTCCTTACCCAGCTCCTAATCTCGGCAGAGTCCGGGTAGGCGTTCCCGATATTCATCGTTAACAATGCAGCCTGATCATTAAACTTACAATCGACATCAACGGCTCGGTAGGATCTTCCATTCCTCTGCTCTACTCCATTTACGATCGGAACATTGTGGTAGGCGGATTGCATGGCCCATATCGTATAGCGCTCTGCAAAGAAGGACTTCGATGTATAGGTCAACACCCCGGGATCAACAATCATCGGTGAGCCATTGCAGTACACGATAAAGTGGCCGATATCATTATGATTATGGCTTTCATCGTTATGTCCTCCTTTAGCTGCAACGAATAGTCCCTTGGATGAACCCTGCTGCTCTCTGGCCACCATCAGTTGAATGCCATCCAGCCATGCCTCTCGAACGTAGGGCGTTTCTCCCTCATAGTGCTCGATTTCCGAGTAATGAAATAGCGCCGGCAGTAGGCGGGACAGGGATGAAAACTCAAGGTCGGTTGCTTCTTCCCGCTTCTTCTTCAGCACCATGGCGCCCAATCCGGCAAGCTTATCATCACCGATCCGGCATCCATAGCGATAAACAAGCTCTGCGGGAATCTCCACCTTAGGCGAGCTGTCTGCAAAATTCACATAATACGAACCGTCAATAAAAGCCTTGTAGATGTAGCGTCCGATTTGTTGAATGAGGGGCTCGTCGTATACATTTATTTTGCAGGCCGAGACGCTGTAGAGCAGCTCCAGACTATCGAACAACATGCCCCCAGCATAGATCCAATACTTAGGTCCTTCCTCGCAGCCTCCATCGGAATGAAGTCGTTCCATATAGTGATCCAAGCTGCGCATTGCCTTCATTACCGCGGCCTCCCGGCGTTCGGGATCATCCTCGAGCAGCAGGAATGCCGCCAAACAATTCGAATTGCACCATGGATTCCAATTGTTCAGCATCCGCTCTTGATTAAAGCCCATCCACCAGAAATCGTTCCGGTTTAGATACGGATCAAGAATCCTCTTCCTCACCTCATGCTGTATCCGCTCACAGACCATCTTACTTACGCCATCCAATTTAGATTTCAGCAAATAATACGTCCATGCGAGCAGTGCCGCAGTTTCGGCAGCGAACAATTCAATTATGGGCTCCGACACATCCGGGAGTGCATCCTGACTCTTCATCATATAGCCGTGCCCGGGAATCCCCCAGAACGTTTCCTCGCAAATACACCATATCCCGTTGACGATGTCATCCAGGAATCGTCCCTCGTTCTCGATACATTCCGCGATGACCAGCGAAGCCAGAGTACGTCTTCTCTCCCATGTAGCATGATCGTACCTTTCCCGATTACCTGTTCTGCTATAATCCATGTACGCAGTAGCCGGTAGTGGATTCCAGGCATGATTAAGCTTTCCAACCCCTTTATTCATCCAGTAGGTTCGCAGATGAAGCGGCAATCCTTCCCATGCTTGGCGGTCTTCGCTTGTTGGATAAGGCTTGTAATTCTCGCGCGAAATCAAATCTTCCCTCAAACTAGGAGTACTATATCTCTCCGCTAGCATGGAGCCATCAACCTCCCATCCTTCTCTCTTAACGGAAAGAAAAGGCAAGCAAACGGAGCGTCCGCTGCTTGCCTCTTCTATTATTTAAAATACTTCGCCAAATGCGCAGTCGCCTTCATAACGCCTTGTTTCTCGGCTTCAATAGAGCCCCAGAAACGGTGATCCTCAAGCTCAATGCTCACGGCACCTGCATAACCGAGCCGATCAAGACGAACGGCTACTCTTCCCCAGTCGACTTCCCCGTGTCCAGGGATGGTATACCGCCAGGAGCCTTCAGAGAAGTCATATTTCGTACCGAAGGTCGGCGTTATCACGCCGCTCTCGTACTGCTCTTCGCGGAGTATTTCCGTATCCTTGCCATGGCAGTGATTAATACGTTCCCCAAATTCGTCCAGTGCGCGCAGGTAGTCAATTCCTAACCGCACGAGATGAGAAGGGTCGTAGTTCAGCCCGAAATGCTTGGAGGGGATCGCCTCGAACATCGCTCTCCACATTTCCGGCGTACAGCCAAGCGTGGGATAATGCGGCGCAGGTCCGGGCCATCCTTCTATCGCGATATAGATGCCCGTCTGTTCTGCATGACGCACGAGCTCCGGGAAGGTCTCCTTCCAAATCGCGAAGCCATCCTTGCGCGGGAGCGTATGATCCTCCGGAACAAGACACATGAACAGCACGCTTCCGCCTAGTGAAGCAATGGAGCTCAATTGCTTCTTCGCCGCTTCCAGCGCTTCCTCGCGGCGACCTTCGTCGCGGCTTAACAGCCGTGACGTATGATGGGCATCAATGGATCCGATGCCAATACCGGCTTCCTCGCAGGACGCCTTCACTTCGGGAGTCAGATTGGAAACATCCAGCACATCAAGCCCAATGCTTGCAGCCCACTGGGCTGTCCTAGCGATTCCTTCCGCTCCGATCTTCGGCGGAATACGCATTCCTAATTGGATGGTCATGCCGATTGTTCCCCCTTCGATTCAGCGTCTGCATGCGGCTCGTAGCCGGCAGCTTGATAGATCATCTCCGACAGCCTCACGACCTTCAACGCAAACTCGCCCGGTACAAGCACCTCATGCCGCCCCAGAATGGCATCGATAAAGCTTTTATCCTGATTGGTCGTCTGCTCCGGAAGCTCCGGCACGATCGGATCTTGCCCAAGACGACGCAGCGTAATCTTCCCATTGTCGTAGAAGATGCCGCCTTGTTCCCCGCAGAATACGAAGGTTTCATGCCAGCACGGAGAGTAACCGACCAAGTTCAAACCGGCGACGGCTCCTTCCTCGAAACGAATCGATGTAAACGTATCGATCTCGACGGTTGCGCCGTGCATATGCAGCTGCGGCTTCACTTCAATCGGCGTGAGGCCGGTTGTCCAGAGCAGCACATCGATAATGTGACTGCCCGAGTCCATTAGGAAACCGCCGCCGGATAACGCGGGATCCGCCCGCCAAGAGCCCGGCGTTCCTTGTCTCCATTGCTGATAGAGCGATGCCGTAATCGAGGTTAGCTTACCGATCTCGCCGCTCGCGATTGCATCACGAATATATAAGAATTCCGGCTGAAAGTGCCGCTGATAAGAGACTTGCATGATTTTACCCGACTGCTCGGCGACTCGTATCAGCTGCTCCGCCTCCTCGGAAGAACAAGTCATCGGCTTCTCGATCAGCACATGCAGCCCTTTGCGAAGGACATCTTGCGCTTGCGTGAAATGCAGCGTATGCGGGGAACAGATAATAACGGCATCGATGTCGGCCTGCTCCAGCATCTCTCGATAATCCGAGAATTGCAGCACATCGCTCAAGCTATTCTTCGCAATGAAATTGTCCCGGTTCTTGCTGCTGGTATCCGCTACAGCCTTGATCTCAGCCTCCGGCAATTCCTGCAGCTGCCGGGCATGCCACCCTGCGATGCCTCCCGTTCCAATGAAACCGATGCGTACTTTATTCATGTCCATACCTCCCGATAATGAGTGTATTGCCAAGCGCAACCGAAACAACCCGCATCTTACTCAACCAAACCGGAACGCTCCACGCCTTGAATGAAATACCGCTGCAGGAAGAAATAAACCAGAAGCATCGGTAACAAAGCCATGAAGGTTGCGGCCATAACAACAGGTAAACTGAATACTTCAAAGGTGCTGCCCGTTAACGTATCCAGGGATTGATAGAGACGAGGCAGCATCATCGGCAAGGTGAATTTCTCTTCCGAGGTGAGGAAGATCGACGGCTCGAAGAAATCATTCCAATGCCATACGAGCGATAACAGCGTCGTAACTACGATAGCAGGCGGTGTAAGCGGCAGAATAATCTTCCAATACACTTTGAAGCTGCCGCAGCCATCCACTCGGGCGGCATCCTCAAGCTCCCAAGGAAGCCCGCGGAACAGCTGGCGAAAGATAAAGATGAACAACGCGCCGCGAAGCCCGCCTGCGAAGAAGGACGGAACAATAAGCGGCAGCACGCTGTCGAGCCACCCTATTGTTTTGTACTGCATGAACAGAGGAACGATGATCGTTTGCGGCGGTATAATCATGGTGAACATGCACAGGAAGAACAGAACCTCGCGGCCGGGAAATTTGATGCGGGCAAAGCCGTAAGCGACAAAGGAACAGGACAACACCTGGCCGATCACGCTCAAGACGGCAATCAGAGCGGAATTATTGAAGTGCGTCATAAATTGCAGGCCCTTCATCCCGTAATAGAAATTCTCCCAGGCCAGACTCGTCGGAATCCACTTAATCGTAAAATCCATCAGATCCACCGGATGCTTAAGCGCTGTCGTAACCATATAGATGAATGGATAAAGGAACACGAAAGCTAAATCTATGAGAATCACATAGACGAAGGTACGATAGATGAGCGAGATCCAGCGGCTCTTGCTCCCGATTCGGCTAACCAAGCTGTGGTTTCGGATCGCCTTTACTTTGCTGCTTACTTCGGTTTGCGTAACGGCAGCAACACGCTGCTTGGACTTCGGAATGGGAATCGACTTCACGCTGCAATCACCTCCTGTATTATTTTTCCCCTGTGTAAACAACAAAACGTCTGGTAGAAACGAATACGAGAATGAGCAGCACGAAAATAAACAAGAAGTAGATCCAGCCCATTCCGGAAGCATACCCCATCTGGATGTCGGTGAAGGCCGTATCTTTGATATAAACCATCATCCTATTGTTAATATCCGTGAAGGAATCGACGCAGGTGTAAACCAGATTAAGCAGAATAATTGGCGTCATGAGCGGCAGGGTGATTTTCCAGAACATCTCCCACTCCGTCGCGCCATCGCATCTTGCCGATTCATACAAGGAAACGGATATGCCTTGGAGACCTGCCAAGAATAGCAGAATTTGCACGCCTGTTTTCCAGAAAATCACGGTCAGCCGGCTTAACATATCGAAGACGATCTGGGAGAAAGTAGGTCCCATATAGAGAAACACTTCATCCGGAACGCCGATGCCGTTGACGAGCGTATCTTTCCCTACCCCCGCATACAGCAGCTGCTGCATAGCGAGACCGGAGCCGATCAATACGGGCAGGAAGAATGACGCTCGGAAGAAAGCGCGTCCTTTAATGTTATGATTCAACAGAATCGCGATAAACAAGGAGAATACGAGCACAAGCGGCGTATTGATGACCGCATCTTGAATGACCGAGATAAACAGCGGAATAAACTGCGTATCGAGAACGAATGCCCGATTGAAATTGTCCCAGCCCACGGACTGCAGCTCGAAGTTTCCTACACCGACGACTTCATGAAAGCTAAGCCAAAGGGAATAAACTAAGGGATAACACATAAACAATGCGAAACCGATTGCCCATGGAGCGATATAAATATAGCCGGCCAGCATCTTCTTCTTCTCTAAACTCATCCTCCGCTCGCTCATGCTTATCCCCCCTTCGGTACGACGATAAAGTCTTTATCCGGTACAAGAAGACCATCGATCTTCACTTCTCGCGGTGAATAATTGACGATTAATCGACTACCATCCTCGTAAACGACCTCATAGACGTCCTTCTCCAGCTTGCGATGCTCCTTCATCGTCTGCGACCATACCGGCTGAAGCTTCTCGCTCATCTCTTTATACTGATCGACCGCTTGATCGACCCAGTTGTGATACGCCGAGCTGAACAAATCGCTGTAGTAGGTATCCTTGAGATCCTCAGAGTGATTTTTCGTAAATTGGTAGTAAGGCATATAGCCGTATTCCACCATCTTCAGGAATTGCAGCCGCGGATCGTAAAATAAATTCTGCGCATCACCCGAGTAAGGGAGAAGCCCATGCACGACCATTTGGTAGAACGGAATCGTTTCATCGGTAAAGAAATAGCCGCTGTCTTCCATAGGAATACTGAACAAACGCGATGATTGGGGGATGGTATATCCGTTGCCCCCGATTGCGGCGGCTGCACCAAACTGATCCACTGATTTGCCCATCATTTCCAGCCACTTGGATGCCGTTCCTTCACGATTCAGCGGATAAGCCTTATTGAAGTCGTAGTAGTCCGTATACCCGATCCCGTCGAAATTAATGCCGGTAATCGCTAGTTTGCTGAGCGGATCAAGCACCTTGTCTTGAAAACGTTCATTTTGCTTGCCGGCATTCAAGTAGAAGAGCTCGCTATACCGATCCGTGACCGCAAAATGATTGGCTCCGACAACGACGTCGCTGCGTGTGGAGAAACCGTCGACGCCCTTCCAGCCCATGATGTAATTGTCCTGTAGAAACAGCTGATAGTTATTCGCCTTGGTATATTCGCTTAATTTCTTCAATCCGCTTTTTCCGCCGATCTTCGAAGACGGTTTATAACCGGATGGATACTCCAAGTACCCTTCGCGAGTCCAGCCCAGCAGATTGGCGGAGATGCTGCTTACTCCTCGCTTGGTCAAATCCTCCATGATTTGCTGCGCTTCATCGAAGGTTGTCGTAGGAATGAAATGATCAAACAAAATCTGGCCTTCCTTAATGCCCATCAGCAAATCAAGTCCGAACGGAATCGGCTCTCCCTTCTTGATGCGCGGAGCGACTCCTTTCTCATCGATCAGATATTGCCGATAAGCAGAGGCCATATGGCTGTAATCCGCTTCTTCACCGCTGAAGAACACGTAGCGGATGGTATGATCCTCCCGCAGCAGCTCCTTCTCGGGCTTCTTGGTTAAGTTCCCGTCCTTCTTCACCGCTTCATACTCGCGCCTATAGACAAGCTCCGAGGATACGCGATTCATATTGATCAAGTAACCGCTGGGCGAATAAAGAATGTTCGCATCGTACTCGCCTTTCGTGATCATCCCCAGGAAAGCATTATCGTTCACCTTCAAGCCGAATATAGGCAGCAGCGCATTCTGCTGCCGCTGATAGTTGTTGAAAGTGATGGTATCCGATCCATACACGCTCGCTCGATAGGGATTTAAGTAATTCGGATGGTTCGCTTTAAAGGTCGACAGCGCACCCGGACCATCCGGATAAATCGCATACCCTTGCTCATGATCCATAGCTGCTCCAAAGAACGGAAGCGGCGATATGGCCATCAACCAATTATTCTCCGCTTCTTGAATGGATTGACCCGGGACGGTGACCTCGAGGGCATTCCCTTTCAATGCGAAGATCATATCGAAACTGATTTGCAATCGTGGCAGCTCGTAGTGAACGGATATTCCGTCAGCCAGCGCCGTGGCCTTGATCTTCGGCTGTTCGATAACCGAGTTCGTCTCCTGGGTTTCCAGTGCCGGCAAATTCGGATCCGTAAACGTCATGTGGAAGATGGACTGACTGCTGGCGGTCCACAGATCATTGCCTTCCGTTGCTCCGTCTTGAAGCGGAACAGCGGATTGCCAGGAGTAGCCGTTACTCTTGTCCTTCACCACAATCGCGGAATCGGAAGAACGGAACAGCAGCTCAAGCCGCTCGGTTTCCGCTACTTTCTCAAATTCGGTTGGTGTCTGCGGCGCTGCATCTCCTGCCGGCGTATCCGTTACAGCCTCTACCACTTCATTCTTTGGTTTCATTTCCTGCTGCGCGCGAGCAATGGCACTCTTTAGCGAGGGTAAGGCAAGGATGACCAGAAGCACCACAACGACTAAACCGAGTGCTGTAGCGTACATTCTTCGATTGGTTTTTCTCGTAATCATGGTACCCCCTTAATTCTCCCATAAGTATCGGATTTCAACGGAGACTTCGCGTACGAATTGCAGGACATGATTCGTCAGGGAGAAGACGAGACCGACCGTTCCCCAGAAGGTGATAAAAGCAAATATGGACAGCAGGAGGACGCCAACCGATTTCTTAAAGGAATAATCATTCAGCACCTTCAGCTGGATGAAGATAAGCAGCGCGACCCATAGCCAGATAATAAGATTCATGCTGTTATAAAGCCCCAACTCACCTCTTGAAATCACTAAGGAAATCGCGGCGAGCGGAATCGCAAATACAATATACGGAATGAGCGCGTAGGACATGGCCGTTAAGATTTGGCTGAAATAGGCTTCCCCGTCCATAATCGCCGTAATCAGATAACAAGCGATAACCCCCGATAGCAATGGCACCACGAAACGGATGATTTCCAAGTTCAAATCGGCGTATTCGGGCTGTAGGGACGTAATATGGAAGCTTGTCATATAGATCGTTACGATCCTGACACACAAGGTGAGAAGAATGAGCACAAATGCCGACATGAGATGTTTCTTCTTCTGAAGCTCTTCAAAGGCGTCCACCGGATGAAAAAGTATGGCTACCCCGAGCCGCAGCGAACGCAGACCGGACTGTTTCACAGCTGCCGTATTCAATAGCCATACCTCCTTATGACCGTGTTCGTAATGCGAATCATGAATCTCACGATGAGGTATACGGCATAGATGATGAGAACGGCGGCGATTAGAATCCATCCGAGGTTTTGGCGCATGAAGTCATGCCGGTATTCGGCAAAGGCCTTTGAATACCCATCTTGATCTTCGCCCAGTTTGAATTCCTTCATGGCTTCTTTCCATTTCTCTTCTTTCATCAATGCTTTCGCCACGCCTCGATGGGCCAGCGGGTAATTCTCATCGATTTTCAAAACTTCCTTCCAAGGGACTAACGCCTCTTGATAACGTCCGTTATAATGCAGCTGGCTCGCCTCATGGACAAGCTCCGCAAACCGCGTCGGCTTGAACATCTGAATGTTGTTCCGATCGCGGTCAAGCACGTAGATCGTGCCTGCTTTATCGACAACAATACTGGAGGGATATTCAAACCTGCTCTTCGCATCGCCTTGACCGCCGAATACGGCCAGCAAGTTCCCCTCTTGATCATATTGATAGATTTTGCGAGACATCGCATCCAGCGCATTAATAATCCCATACTGATCGATGGCCATATCAGCGAAATAGGGAAGCTCCAGCGTTCCGCTGTCGATCGAGGATTCACCGAAAAACTTCTTCGTGTAGATGTTCTCGCCCATTGCATTGAACTTCTTGATTTGATCGGCGTCGCTCAGCACGGTTGGCGCATAAATGAATCCCTTGCTGTCAATCGTCAGATTGGAATTCTGCTGCGGCACGGCATTGTTAAGCTGCTCCCTCTGCTCGGGAGTGGCCAATAATCGAATAAGGAGCTTCTTCCAATCGAAAGGAACGCGGTTGGCTCCGATATAGCCTCGAAACCGGTTCATGGCATCGATCATCATAAAGCCGCTGTAGTCCGTCTTATTGAGCACGTACAAATAACCGCGCCGATCCATAATGACTTTATCCGGGGCGAAATCCAAATCTTCGCTTAACAGGGAAGATTCCGGCTTCACGAATTCTTCGACAAGCTTGCCTTCCGGCGACAAATGGATAACCTTGCCGCTGCCCGTGTCCGCTACGAACATATCACCGAGACTATCCACGAATATACCGCTCGGCTGGTCAAGCTCGACGCCTTGCTCCTTGCCAAAGATACCCAGCACTTTGCCGTCATTGCTTAGTTTCACGATCCGATTATTATCCGTATCCGCGACATATAACTGCCCCTTCTCATCGATAAACAAGTCGCTTGGTTTATTTAAGCCGGGCTCGCCTACATCGAGAATGACGTTGTCTACCGTATACGTGAGCGGAATCGGAATTTTATAGCCATACATCGGATCAAGGGTATAAGACATTTGCGGTAGCGCATGGGCGGGTAAAGCTCCAAGCAGAACAAGCAGACAACAGCCGATTAAGCTTGCTGATATACGTTTGATCATCGTGTCCGCCCCCTAAGATTTGATCCCGGAATGAACCATCGTGTTCATGATAAGCTTCTGAAACAGTAGAAAGATTAAGATAGGGGGAAGCGTGATCAACAAGGTGCCTGCAGCAAGTGCGCCGGACCGCGCAACAACCCCCGGTCCCCCGGCAAGCGTTTGGATCGCGAGCGGCAGCGTCTTCATCGTTTCGCTTGTCGTAAATACTAGCGCGGAGAAATAATCATTCCAGTTTCCGATGAAGGTGAAGATGATCAAGGTTGCCCAGGCCGGCTTACTGACCGCCATAATGACTCGCCAGAAGATTCTCCACTCCGAAGCGCCGTCGATATGCGCGGCTTCGATTAACGCATCGGGGATTTGATCGAAAAACTGCTTCATCAGGAAGATATTGAAGGCCACCGCGACCTTCGGCAGGATTAACGCCCAGTACGTGTTGACTAAACCCAGTTTAGACACGATCAAGTAAGTCGGGATCTGCGTCACCTGCGGCGAGAACATCAGGGCCGAGAGGATCACGGCGAAGATGAAGCCCGCACCTGGCGGCTTAAACTTGGAGAGCACGTATGCGCCTAAGCAGCAAACAAACAAGCTTGCCGCTACGATGGTAATCGAAACAAATACGCTGTTGAAGATATAGCGAGAGAAGGGCACGATCGAGCTGTCCGTTGCGGTTAGCAAATCATAGAAGCTGCGCAGCGTCGGCTTCTGCACGAAAAATCTTGGCGGATATAGAAACAGCTCATCCAGCGGCTTGAAGGCTGTTGAAACCATGTAAATGATCGGCATGGCCGTGAAACCAACCAACGCAATCATGACTAGGTACAACAATCCCCTGTTAAAGCGGGCCGCAAATTTCGCATAGTTTACCGTCACGTCCTTTGGCCCCCTTATTGTTCTTTGGATGATAACAGCTTCATCACGATCCGCCCCAAACCGAAGGTTAAGAAGAACAGGAAGACCGCAATGGAAGACGCGTATCCGAGCTCGAACCGAATGAAAGCATAATCGAAGAGATGCGAGATAATGGTGTGACCTGCGTAGTTCGGGCTTGGCATGCCCGCGATGGCCACTGCAATGTCGAATACGCCAAAGGCAGCCACGATGGAATTGACCGCGCCGAACAGGAGTTGCGGTTTCATCAAGGGCAGCGTAATAAACCACAGCTCTTGGAATTTGCTTGAAATGCCGTCAATCGAACCCGCTTCGTAGAGCTCGGGCGAAACATTCTGCAAGCCTGCAAGGAAGACCAGAAAGCCGGTCCCCATGCTCATCCATAAGGAAACGATGATGATTACCGGCATGATCGTATCCGGGTCGGTCGTCCACAGAATGGGTTCGCTGATCATTCCCCAGCTGAGCATCCAATTGTTCAACAGCCCGTAACGGTCTCCCGAGAAGATATAGAGCCAGACGATCGATAATGCGATACCGCTCGTAATCGACGGCACGTAGAAGGCAAGCGAGAAAATCATTTTGGCGCGCAAGGTGTTGATCACCCAGGCGAGCAGAAAAGAGAGACAATAGCTCAGCGGACCTGCGATGACTGCGAATATAAACGTATTCTTCAATGATTTGATGAAGATATCGTCTTCCAGGAACAAGACGCTGTAATTCGAGAGCCCGACCCACTTCGCCGGTTGAAGCATGTTGTAATAGGTGAAGCTCAGGTAGATGGATTGCACAACGGGAATAACCGTAAAGACGATGAACAGGATGAGAAATGGACTTAGAAACAAGTACCCTAGCGCGGCCTTCCGGCCAGCCTGGGATAATTTGAATCGGCTTACCTTCTGGGATTTCAGCTGAAGCGGACTATTCACTTCTACACTGCTTTGCATACCGCTCCTCCTCGTGCCTTCACAATTAATCCGGCGTGAATCCGAACTCTTTTTGCTTGGCTCTAAGCTCTTTGTTAATATCCTTAACGCCCTGCTCCAGCGACTCTCTTATATTCATTCCGCCCAGAACGACGCGGTTCCAAGCATTATCGATGTTCCGCGGCGTAAAGTAGCCACCGAGCACATACGGCTGTTCCTTGTAATACTTCAGTTGCTCTGACAAAGCCTTCAAGTCATCCTCCGGCCACGGCAGCTGCGTGAAGGCTTCCATGTTCGCCGTATTCCAGCGGGCTTCGACCCCAAGCAACGCTTCCAGCTCTTGCGCGAATTGAACTTGGCTGTCCTTGCTCGTCCACCACTTCAGAAACTCCCATGCTTCCTTCTGATGCTTGGATTGCTTGAAGATGGCTACCGATTGCGCAACCCCGCCGCTCGTACGGTCAATCTTGCCATCTTGGTTGATGTGCCCCGGCGAAGGCGCTACGCCCCAGCGGCCAACCAGCTCAGGCGCTGCCGTAGAGAGCAGGACGTAGGTCAGATAGTCCGATATGCCAATCGGCATTTCTCCGGTGCGGAACCGGTTGAAGAAGTTCGCAGCAACGGGGAATTTATAATTGGTGTACAGCTCCGTCCATTCCGTGAAGGCTTGAAAGGCTTCCGGAGAATCAAGCGCCGACTTGGTTCCGTTCGCTTGATAGAATTCTCCTCCGTTCTGATAGAGGAACGGCATAAAGCCGAGCGATGAAATCGGGTAATACATCTGCATCCCGTTCTGCTGCAGGATCGGCAGCATGGCGTACGTATCTTCCCATGTTTGCGGAACGCTCACGCCAAGCTCCTTCAAGATATCCTTCCGATAGACCAATACGTTGAAATCCTGCGTTTCCGGCAGCGCATAATTGCCGCCGTTATAGCGGAACGGAATCAGCGAGCCCGGTAGAAAGCGTTTGCTGACTTCCTCGTAATCCGGAAACTGGGATAAATCGACGGCAGCATCCCTGATCGCAAACTCGACGGGCAAATGCGAATCGACGCCGGTTGCGACATCCGGCGCTTTGCCGGAACTGGCCGCAAGCAGCAGCGTATTGACGGAACCCGAGTTGAGCTGCCCCGCCGGGAGCGTGTTCACATTAATGTGTATCCCGGTCTTTGGCGTGAACTCTTCTTCCGCCATTTCCTTCATGATTTCCGCCCACTCTTTACCCCGAGAGACCCATACCTCGATAACCGGGCCCGTTTCTTGTGCCTGCTGGTCCTTGTCGTAGACGCTGCCGACACCGGTGTAATCCTTGGTAAAGGAGGCGATGAAATTTTTAAGCGTACTAACGGTCTTTTGCAGGAAATTGGACTTCACCTTCGGATACTTCGTATCCGGGGCACTGATCAGCAGGTAGTCCAGAACGAGCGGCACATTCTGCAAGCCCATCAGCAGCGTGCTTAAATTGGTTTGGCTGTTGCTGAGCTCCGAAATTTGCCTTGGAATCGTATCGGGATTGTTGATCATTTTCTCGAACGTATGATTCATCATGCGAAGACTGTTTACCGTACTCGGCTCTTTCTCCGATATGGCATTCAGCGCATCCATTTGGACCAGCAAATCATCGGCAATGACCTTTAAATCATCAATGAGCTTAGGGATCTTCTTGCCCAGCTCATATTCAAAGTTTGGATCCGGGGTCGGCCCCGTCACCATAATAATTCGCCTGTAGAGATCGGACAGCTTCTGCGTATCCGCCGTTAAGTTCTCGACGATGGACTGATAGGGCCCGACAACCGCAACCATCGTGATCGTATGCTCGCCTGCAGTTAGATGCATGAGCAGCGGCTGCGCTTCTCCGCTTTGTTCATTGTCTTTATGAAGGGTCTCGATTCGCCAATTTCGGGAGTAGGAGAACGGATACTCGGCCAGCTCTTGAAACGGAACCTTCCCATCTATGAGAATTTGGCGATAAGACGGTAACCCATCGCCCCACCATTGTCCAAATTTCATGCCGATCTTATATAATCCGTCCTTCGGGACCGAGAACGTCCAAGACGCCTTCTGTCCGCCTTTTCTCCAGCGCCAGTCGCCGAATGCATTCAGCAATTTCGTTCCGTCTCCCGCCGGTTCCATTAAAGGATCCCCGTTTGATTCTCTGCGAATCGTCGGATCGGATTTCATCGGATTGTTCTCCGCTTGCACCTTCACGTTTACTTGCCGGACCGGCTCTAAGCCTTGTGCTTCGTAAGCCTGTTCGATTTCGTTATAATGCGATAATTGCTCCGGTGACTTGACTCGTATTTCGTCCAGCGCCATCGATTCCACCAAATACTTCATCCGAATCACATGCTTGCCTGCACCGAAGTAGAATTGAAAAGGTGCTGAGTACAGACCGTTTCCGTCCGTGATCGCTTCTTCCATCCACAGCGGCTTCTCGACTTGCTTCGGCCGCACATCATCGCCTTGATTGTTCTTAAGCGGATTGCCTTGATCCATCCAGTTGCGGGTAAAGTAGATCCGCTGCGCCTCGCGGAACGGGCTTTGCCCGTCTATGAGCAGCTCACGCTGAATCGGCAGCCTCTTCCCGGCTAGCGGATAGTAGCTCGCTGCGAGGTTATACAGTCCGTCCTGCGGAACCTCAAAGGTCCACTCCAGCCACTCCGTATCCTTCTCCCAGATCAGGGCGGATGACGTACCTTCGACCGCTTGGGTACTCGGTTTAACGCCTCCTACTGCTGAATATTGATCAGCCTTCAGGCTGGCCTCGAATGGCTCTGCCGGTTTATAGCCTTTTTCTTTATACGCGGCCAACGTTTTTCCATAGGTTGGCTGCAGAATATCATCGACGGACATATCGGTTAAATCCGCTTGCGGCACGCCTTGATTCTGGTTGCGATCCCGTAACCGCTCGCTGGCATAAGATTGCATGGTATCGCCAAAAGTGACCGAAACAACAAGAAAGGTGATCGATATAAGCATGACTTTCTTCCATTTCCATGCATCATTCCAATGCCATTTCAACAATCCTCACCTCTTTGTCATTCAATTCAATAGGAAGGGGCAGCACTGACTCCTGCCCCCTTCGTTCCTATGCATCTATTTGGCAGTTAGTTTCTTGAGCTCATTGTCTACATTCTTCTTCGCTTCATCCAGCAGCTTCTTCGGCTCGCCTTTCCCGTTTAGCGCCGCATCCGAAGCCTTGAAGGTCTCATCCCATAATTTCTGGCCTGCCGGGGTAACCGGACGGGTATGCGCGATTGCCATCAGATCGACGAACACTTTCAATTTTTCTTTCTCCGTAATCTTCAATTCCTCGTTTACTTTCGGCATCGCCGTTATATCGTTGCCGGCGTCTGCGCGTTTGCCCCAGAGCAGCGTTCCTTGGTAACCGGCAATAAATTTAAGCAGCTCCCACGATTCTTTAGGATGCTTAGCTCCTTTAGGCATAACCCACGACCAGCCGCCCGCCCAAGTGGTTTGCGCATAGCCATCTTCGGAAGGCATCGGTGCGACGCCCCACTCAAAGGTCGGTTTAACCTTTGCGTTACTGGTCAAATCGTTCAAGATCCAGTTGCCGTCGAACACGAATCCGACTTTACCCGTCCAGAACGGATTGATTCCCGTTTTGCCCATGACGTCATTGAACTTGTTGATTTTGGCCATATCATACTTCTTCGCATAACCGGCCATCCATTCCAGCGCTTTCACGATTTGCGGATCGTTTGGCGTTAATTCTTCGCCCTTTGCCCATTCTCCGCCAAAGTTCCAGCCCTGCGTATATAAGAAACCTTGATTCATCCATGGAATAAAGCCAACTTGTTCGTATCCGCTGCTCGTTTTCTTAAAGATCTTCTCTGCTGCCGCATCGAGCTCACTGATGGTAGTTGGCGGCTTCTCCGGATCAAGGCCTGCTTCCTTCATCAATGTTTTGTTGTAATACATCGCGCGATTGTCCGTGCCGAACGGCATGGCATATAGCTCGCCTTTGTAATTCCCTTCCGCCCAGACGCTCGGATAATAATCATCAGCGCTTACGTCGCCATCGATCTCAAGGTACGGATTCAAGCTCTCCAGCGAACCTTTGGCCGCCCATGCTCCTGCCATGAAGCGATCAAGAAGCGCCACATCCGGCGGAGTTCCTCCGGCAATCAGCGTCGTTAATTTCTCGATCCCTTGCTCGGCAATGTATTTCACTTTAATATTCGGGTGCAATTTCTCGAATTCGCTGATTACGACCTTGGTGTAGTCCGTCTGGAACTTGCCACCCCAGCCCCAGAAATCGAGTGTTACTTTCTCACCGCTGTCTTGGCTTGGTGCATTGTCTGTGCTTGCTGTGTTGTCCGGGCTCGCCGTATTGTCTGGACTTGTTGAACTCGATGCGTTATCCGCTTCGGTCGCATTCGTTCCATTCTCTCCATTCGTCCCCCCGCAGCCTGTCAATACCAAACTTACCGAAAGTGCAGCAATGAAAAACTTAATCATTCCCGGTTTCAAAGCTAGAGCCTCCATACCTTTTCTCCTCCTATTAACTCGTATTCAGGATATTCTTCGCTACACGTTCTCAGTGTAAACGCTTTTATTTCGCGCGGTAACGAGACTGCTTTTGCATTTGGTGTACTATTTTGACTTGATTTGTATTTCCGGCACAAAAAAGAGAGTCTATCTCGTTCGATAGACTCTCCAACCGATTTCTTATAACGTGTTTGGCGTGGGATGCTCGGTCTTACTTCGTTCTTCGGATTTCACTTCGATTAAGTGAGCATCGAGTTTCCGCTTCAATTCATCCAGCAGCACCTTCGGATCACCTTGCAAATTGACAGCCAGCTTCTGCACCCGGTACAGCTCGTCCCACATATAACCGCCGATCGGCGATACCGGACGAATGTAGGCATGCTCAAGAAGTTTAACGAAGACTTCCAGGTTTTTCTTCTTATCCAAGCCCAGCTGCTTGTTCACTTCCGGAATGCTGCTCAGATCATAGGTTTGGCCGCGGCCCGCCCAGAGATACGATCCTTCTTTCCCCGCTACAAATTTAATAAACCGCCAAGCGAGTTCTTTGTGCTTCGCGCCTTTGGGCATGGCGAACGACCAGCCCCCTGCCCACGTCACCGATCGGCCGACTTCCTTCGTAGGCATAGGTGCAATTCCCCATTCGAAATTCACGTCATCCATATCGTTCAGCAGCCAATTCCCCTCATAGATGAAGCCGACCTTCCCGGAGACGAATGGATTAACACCGGCTAGCCTAATCGCATCCGAGAAGCTTGCCAGCTTCTTGGTGCCGTACTTTTTGGCATAGCTCTGCATCCATTGCAGCGCCTCGACGTTCTCGGGATTGTTCGGTGTCAGCTCTCCTGCTTTCTCCCAATGACCGCCAAAATTCCACCCGTTCGCATATAAGAAGCCTTGCGCCATCCAAGGGACAAAACCCACTTGCTCGTAGGCGCCTTCTTTATTTCGTTTGAACATTTTCTCCGCCATCGCATCTAACTCGGCAACCGTTGCTGGCGGCTTGTTGGGATTAAGACCCGCTTCTTCCATCATCGATTTATTGTAAAGCATCGCCCGGCTGTCCACATTCCATGGCAGGGCAAACGTTTTATTGTTATATTGCGTTTCCGGCCAGATGTTTCGATAATAGATGCCTGCCATATGATCCCGAATCACATCGCTGGACAAGTCCTCCAAAGCCCCCATCGCCGCCCATTCGCTGACCAAGAATCGATCGATCATCGCGACGTCAGGCGGCCTGCTTCCTGCAATCGCCGTTAACAGTTTATCGGATGCCTGCGAATTATCGGAATTCTCGACAAACATCATTTTAACTTTAATATCCGGATTTGCCTTCTCAAAAGGGACAACGACCGTATCATGAAATTCTTGTTGAAATCCTCCGCCCCACGGGAACCAGAAGCTTATCGTTACAGGGTCGCTGCCCTGCTTCACACTGCTCTTGGAATCTTGATGCGAAGCCGTCAGCATGGAGATGGCTTCTGAACTTAATTTGGTTCCTTTGATAAATAAGACACTCGATAACATGATGACGATGATCATGAGGGCAAGCATGAACGAAACAAGCTTCTTATTATTTAAAAGCATTTTCATCGTGACCTACATCCTCTCTTCCATTCTCGCGAAATCAATTCCATCTACAGCCATACTGTTTCAGGCGTTCAGCCGGCATGTTTGCTTTGATTTCTCTTGGTGAGGGGGATCGTCATCGTGACTTCGGTGCCAACGCCATTTTTGCTTTGAATCTCGATTCCGTACTGGTCGCCGTAAGCGATATGGATTTGCGAATTAATATTCCGCAGGGCAAAATTATCGTATTCCACCGGCCCCTTGCCGCTTAGAATGAGCTGCAGATTGGAGAGCTTGTCTGCTGCAATTCCCGCGCCATTATCCGTTACCTTAAACTTCAGGCAATCGTCCTCGTGAATAAACGCGACATCAAGCCGGCCTTTGCCGGACTTTTTCTCCAACCCATGATAAATCGCGTTCTCTACAAGCGGCTGGAAAATATATTTCAACACCGTATACTTCTCAAGGGAATGATCGACATGCAAATGAAGCGAGAACTTATCCTGATAACGAATTTTCTGGATCATAATGTAGCTGTCGAGCAGCTGTACGACCTCGCTCACGGAGACCTCGTCCCGGCCTTCGTTTAAGCTTACCCGTAAATACTTGGACAGCCCGAATATCATGGTACTGATATCGTCCACCTTGTGAATGCGGGCAATCCAATGAATCGAATCCAACGTATTGTATAGAAAATGGGCATTAATCTGAGAGCCGAGCATTTTGAGCTGTAGTCCCTGCTCGAGCAGCTTCTGCACGTAGAGCTCATTAATCAATTCCTTGATACGCGCAACCATCCGGTTAAAATGGGTAAACAGATAGCCAAATTCATCCTCTCGTTTGTCTTCGATGCGAGCGTCGAAATCACCGTTTTCCGCTTTGCGCATGGCACGAATCATCTTCTGGAGCGGTCGATGGACCGTCGAGGCGATAAAGATGGCGAGCAGGATGCCGATGAAGGCGAACGCCAGTCCAAGAGTAAGGATATACCACCGGAGACTGCCCGCTTCCTTGATTAAGTCAGCGCCCAGCAGCATGCCGACAAGCGTCCAATTACTCGTTTCCAAGCGGTTGTAAACAACCAGCATCTGTTCCCCATCCATCGGTGTGCTGAATATGCCTTGCTGCTCTTCGCCAAGCGAAACCCCAAGCATGTTCGAAAGGCGTACTCCATCCTTATCGCCGATGATTTGCCCTTCTTCATCCACGATCACATTCATGCCTGATCCGTTGTAGTCGATTTCCGACAGAATCTCGATAATCTCCGTTGGATCGATTTCATAGACCAGCACGCCTATGATTTCGCCGCGGGTAGTAAAGTTCTTCTCCGCACGGCCAAAGCTGAATACCGGCGTAGGGTCTCCACTCTTGATGAGCGAGGGACGGATGCCAAAATAGACGACCTCCCCGTCAGCCTCCCGAATTTGCTTATACCAGGATTGCTCCATAAATCCGTTGGTGTAGGAGTTATACGCGGGGAAAGAAGTCTTAGGCGAATAATGATAGGAGAAGCCTTTCTCACCCAGCAAATAGATATCGTTGATATCATTTCTTGAATTTACGAGATTGGATAGAAAGGCCGTATTCGCATCATTATTCTGTATCTGCTCTGTCTCATTGAGAAACTTGCCTATGAGCTGTTTCTGAATCTCCTCGTTGCCTACGACCTGAAGGGAACGATCCTCGTAGCCTTCCAAAATAATATCGATCCGTTTGCTCATCTGCTGTACATTCTGAAGCGCCATTCCGCCGATCTTGTCCTCCATCAGCTCCGCGGATTTATCATAAAAGAGATAGCCCATAACGGTAATAATAATCAGCATGCTGGCTACAAATAACACAAAAACTTTCACACCTACAGTAGGGAGCCTCAACTTTCCAATGCGTGCCAGTAGGATGGTATCCCTCTTTTCTTATGTGCCGTAGTTTCGAAATTGGGCAGGGGTTATCCCTTCCGATTCCTTAAAGGTTTTGACGAAATGCCGGAAGTCCTTATACCCCACTGATTCTGCAACTTCATAGATCTTAAGCGGCGTCTGCTCGAGCAGTTCTTTTGCTTTCGCGACTCTTATGCGAATGAGATAACGGCTCAATGTTTCGCCGACCTCAGCATGGAAGACCCTGCTGAAATAGGATGGGTTCATATAGATCGTTTCTGCGACTTTATTGAGGCTGATGCCATGGTGATAGTTATCGTGAATGTAGCGCAGGGCGATTTCGATCGTATTGCGCTGTCCCGATCCGGTAGCGGCTCTATCTTTCTTAAGAAAAACACTTATAATCGTGTTCTTCCAGTTATCCAGCGTACAGCGGTAGAGCTGAAGCTTCTGCTGATGGGTAACGATGCTTGGCTCCGAATGCTCTTTCGCTATGCAAAGCTCCTTCCATTTAGATAGAAGAATGCCAATATACATGTTCATCTCGCATCTAACGGCAAGCGGCGAGGTCTGTTTAACAAGCGCTTGAATGAGCACCGTCTGCTGGTCAAGCAGATCGATCAGCTTTTCTTCGTCCATGAGCTTGATGGCATGAAGAATGCGATTCATCCACGACATATCCAGCGCTTCGGCTTTGATCGCAATGGAGGGCACGCCCCCGGTGAATGTGACCGTTTGTTTTCCTTTCGAGGTTCCGACATCCGTGCCGTCAGGACCATAGACAAAACCAGTGCCGTTCAATACATATCCCACACTTCTTGTAAGCGCTTCCCTAAAAGCGAATACTAGTTGTTTGGCCTCTCCCATGCTGCTGATGCCTATGCTAGTTTGAATGCCCAGCACTTCAAGCGCACCTTCAATGATCAGCTGCCCGCAGCGGTAGGCTTCCCGATCATGATCAGCTGTCTCGTTCTCCCAAGAGATAATTAGCGCTACATCCGCAAATTCATTCTCATGCAGCAGACAGGCCACGCAGGATATGCCCGCTTCATGAAAGACCTCCTCCATCAGTTTGCCAAGCGCGTATCGGAGCTGAGAACAGCCTCTCTCGCTCATATCCCGCTCGCCCCAATCATGGACAACGGCAGATAGGACGATGAGTCGATTCGGGTTCAAATCAATGCGAAGCGCCTCCCACTTGGACACTACGTCCTGGCCTGAAACAGGCTGGGTTAAACACGTTTCCAAATGCTTCTGCCTGGCGAGGGGCAGACTTTCTCTAACACGACCTGAAAGCTCCTCGAGCCGGTAGGCGAGCTCTCTCTTCTTCGTGATTTCACCGATGCAGCGCTCAATAATCTCCATGAGGACCTTTTCCTCAATAGGCTTAAGTATATAATCGAAAGCGCCTAGCTTCACTGCTTTCTGGGCATACACGAAGTCACTGAACCCGCTGATAAAAATAACCTTTATATCCAAGCCTCTTCGCTCGATTTCCTCAATTAATTCCATACCGTCCATGGTGGGCATTCTAATATCGGAGATGACGATGTCCGGCACATTCGAATCGATCAGCTTCAGCGCCTCACATCCATCCTCGGCATCGCCAATGAATTGAATGCCATGCGCGCTCCAGTCAATCGTCTGCTTCAATCCTTCACGAATCCAACGCTCATCATCGACAACCATAAGTTTTATCACTTTATTTTGCCTCCTTCGACAAAGCGTCCCCCATCTAACTGGACTTTGACTTTCATAATACAGAAGCAGGGGAAGTTATTTAAGGTTGTTATTTTTGGATTTGGTGTATTATTTTTACCTGCTGGCAGCTCCTCATAAGTTTCTTTAATTTGAAAAATTATCCATTCACATTATTATACAATAACATTACAAAGAGGTCGTACTTTGTCGGAATCTTGAAGTGCTCCTCTTGAGCGAGTAGAAGCACAAAAAAAGGCCAACCACGAAAATCCGGTTGGCCTAGAGGGACTGCAGGCTATGAAGCAGATACAATTTTCGGCATTGCTTTTGAGCAGAGGCATCTCCGCTTCACGCAAGCTAACGAACCGTAGAGACCTTATTTCCGCCAAATGACTGGGTTTGAAATTCTAACGAACCCTACAAGCCTTATTCGGTGTCAAAAGTACCTTTTTCGTCTCATTTCCCCTCATTAGCGCCCGTACGGTTCGTTAGATCCGGGAAATGGAGTATTTCGCTTAAATAAGGCCCACAGGGTTCGTTAGCGCGAAACCACTGCATACAGATAACTGCTCGCTCTTATCAATCGGCTCCTTTGTAATCTCTATTCATTATTACTTCTCAATTCTCTCTCAACTTCTCAAGAATTCTACGCTTCCGATACATCATCTTGCCCGTTTCGGCGACATCCTGAAGGGTGGACCGGTTTAGATAGGCGCCGAATAGGATGCCTGCGATTGGAATCATTTGAAACATCTTTTTCCATCCGAAGTTGTCTCTGTAAGTAAGCATGACCTCACGCCAGCCTTGCAGCTGGGACATGACCTGCCCGCTTCTCTCGCCGGAATGGAAAGCGGCGAGATCATCGAGAATCGCTTTCTTGCCTACGATGTCGGCGGAGGAAAACTGCATACACTTGACGATAAAAACCCGTTCCGACTGCTCGGTTGGGTCATAGCCATAGCTAATCGCAACCTCTTGCAGCGCTTTAAGTGAAATGCCAAGCAGAAGCGGAATGTCGATGGCAAGCGTGAATATACCTCCGATTCCCGTAGTTGCGCCTTGCACCGCCGCCGTCTTGCTGCTTGATTGAATACTGCCATCGGCCATCTCATCCATTCTGCCTAGCGGAAGCTGACCGATTCGCTCGAAAGCAACGGCTTCATCCCGCTCTGCATTCGGAAAGAATCTGCGGTACATCTGCTCCTTGCTGATCAGATAACGTCCGCCGCTCTGAACGTAGCTTCCGAGCTCGTCGAGCGCAGTGCCTATTTTATCCTGAATGAACTTTGGGGTGATCCGGTCCAGGAGGGCGAACGGCAGCCTGCCGAGCTTTTCCCAGAAGAACAGCCCTTTCTGATCCTGCTCCCATCGTTCGATTTGGCTTAATTCCGTTCTTAAATAATCTGTGGTTTCTGTGTTCGTCATCATGGAGTAGACACCTCGTCTGGAAATTTCACTTTAGCCATTCATACTGTAAAATGCTCCGCAACGTTTCAACTAATTCGATCAGCCTGACAATCCCTATTAATGGGGCTGAACAGAAACAGGCCGCCAATCTCGGCAGCCTGTTCACAATAGGTTGGATTCATTCGCGATGCCCGCGAATCATGACCCCTTCTTGGGGTAACCAATCCCAATAAATATTCGCGGAGAATTCGAGGTCAAGCCTGTCCTCTGCATAAAGACATACCAACGTATATCGGAACGATGTCTCTACGAATACCAGATGCAGCTCAAGCGTTTCATTGTCTTTCCATCTGAAACAGCCCGCGACTTTCTTCCCCATGCCATCGCTCTGCTCAGAGACGCGTAGATCGTTCATGACCCAGAAGCCGCGCCCTAGTTGGAGAGTTTGGTCCACGAAGTTTTTGCGAATGGCCAATACAGCTTCCCGCTCATCGAACCGAAGGGATATCTTATCAATATGCTCGCGGTTTGCCTCCATCGCATAGACCCTATCTCGGATCAGCCGCTCGACCTTGGAATGGGTTTCCTCGAGTCGCACATCGATTCGAAGGTCTTTCAATCGATCGCTAAGTTCCTGATAAGAGGATTCATCCGGGGCTAAAATTTCCTGCGACATCCCTGGCAGCAGCGTCTCCCACACGGAGCTCACCAATTCGTGCTTATAGTCGGTCCCGGAGAACACGGCGAGCACGACATCTTGTTCAGGCATCACGAGGCAAAATTGGCCGAATGCGCCGTCCGCCCGATACGAATTATGCCGGCATAGCCAAAATTGATAGCCATAACCATGGGTCCAATCATTATCTCCCACTTCACCGTTGGAGACTTGATAAGCAGATGCCTTGTCGACCCAACTCGCGGGAAGCAGCTGCTTGCCCCTCCACTCGCCGCGTTGCAAGTAAAGCTGCCCAAACTTCGCAATGTCTTCGCTCGTTAGGGTGAAATTCAACCCGCCGTACGCAATTCCTCGCGGGCACACATCCCACGTCACGTTCGACAAACCTAGCGGGATAAATAAACGTTCTTCGAGAAAATCGCCAATCGACTGTCCGGTGATGCGGCTTATTATAGCGCACAGCATGTAAGTGGCGCAGGTGTTATAGGCGAAATACGTGCCAGGAACGTGAACAACGGGCGTTTCAAGGAAATACCGCACCCAGTTGCCACTTTCGCATGACCAGAAATCGACCCCACTCGCATGTCCCGTCGCCATCGCAAGCAAATGCCTGATCTTCATCGCGGACAAGTTCTCGGACACGGTCTCCGGCAGATCTTCGGGAAAGAGGTCAACGATTCGATCATCCAAGGAAAGCAGCCCTTCCGCTTCGGCGAAACCAATCGCTGTAGAGACGATGCTTTTGCTCAGCGAATACAGCGCATGCGGAATATCATTGTGATAAGGAGCCCACCAGCCTTCGGCAACAACATGCCCGTGGCGAAGCAGCATGAAGCCGTGAACCTCCCAGTTGTGCGTACGGATAACATCCAAAAACCTAATAATTGCTTTAGAAGAAACGCCTTGTTCCTCCGGCCTCGATCGCGGCAGCTGAATCCCGTTCTCCATTTCCTCAACACCTCTCTGGATGCATCACAGTATTGATCAGTTCACCTGTATCGCCATGATTATTTCGTTCCGTAATCATTAATTTCAACTTTTCTGCCGTCGGGGTCGAAGAAGGCGATTTCCTTGCCGCATCCGCCTCGATCTTTGATCCCATCCGTGGCGAGTTTCACATCATAGGCGAGCATCCGCTCATACACTTCTTCAATATCCTTGACTTGGAAAAGCAGAACAGCATGATTATGTCCTTCCTTGTTGTTAAAATGCATAGGTAGGATTTCATCGGATTGGATGAAAAAAAGTTCAGGTGCCCCGTTAGGGGGAGCTAATACGACCATATCTGCGTGTGGTTCGAGTGGTGCCATAGCTGCAGCCTCTAATCCAAATAGCTCACTGTACCATTTAGCTGTTGTATACGGGTCCTTAGCTGGTAAATACAAGCACAAGATACCCAACAGTTTTGAATCGCGGTTCATATTTTATCCCCTCCATTTTCGTTATTCGATTTGTCGCATTGCACCCAATACAAGATTGTATCCGTCGGGATCAAGGATGTGCGCATTCATAAATTCCCAGATGCCGTGCGACAACATAAACGGTTCGATTCCGATGTGGGCGCCTATGCTTCCTCAGATTTGCACCCTATCACTCATACGCTGTCATATACTGGAAAGTTGCGGTGTTCATTTCACTGGCAAGCCGCTTTATTAACAAGAAAAGACAGCTGAAATCCGCTGTCTCTTTATCCATTTACAGATTTGTAGTTGTATGTGGCGGTGAATGTACGGCAAGCCCAATCACGACTATTCGGCTTCCCTTTTTATACTTTTGGAGCACCTTAGGAACCTTGTTTCCCTTTGCGTTAATAATACTAATCGTAAGTGAAGCGTTATTTTTCGTTGCCACATAAACGGCGCGGCCATTCGCGAAAATTCTTCTCCAGTTATTATCAAAGTAATAGACCTCATCCTTTAGATCCGACAAGGTATACCGCCGGGTTAAAGCCAAGTGAACCACCTCCTTCACGTATGTTATGTGGAGGTAGCTGCTAATTCTTGGACCCTTCTATATCCACCTTAGAAATCGTTTATGGACCAATAACACCTCATTCTGCACTGCCCATTTGCCTAAATCCGAGATCCCCTGATCCTCATCCTTAGCGAATCTAAAGCACATATGAAGGGGGACAATCCTTTTCCCATGCGGCTTTATGCCAATTGTAGGTCTGAAATAACCCATGATGAAGATCACCTTCATATCCTTTGCTTGAATGTTATGGCCGTTTAAGACAAGTTGCTCGCTTTGCAAATCGAGCTCTGTTGGTTTCTTTAATGTTCTAAACACGGTGGTCAGCAAAACAACTAGACACAAAAGCAGCTCCGCAGCTGTAGCAGATATGGATATTACGTTCTCCTTGCGATTCCAAGAGTCGATCGCATGATAGATGAATAGGAAGATCATCATCGACATGGACAATATGATTCTGTTCCCGGAAGGATTTTTAACGATATGCTGCTTGAAATCCAATTGCGTCCCTCCCCCGTCAACTAGCCAACTCGGACAAATCCTTCTGATTGCGATTCCAATCATACGGCACTTTCCATTCCTTGTTGTCCTCGGTCATAGTCAATACGCCATTCTTGCATACTTATGCTTCATTGCCAGCCTCCATATAGCGGAATTTTGTCCACCTACAGCCTTTCATGCACAACTTCCGTGTCGGCGATAAAATCATGAAGTGACCGTTTATCCTCGCGAGCCGCTACCATTGTTGCACTTACGATTAAGGCGATCCCTAGCGAGAGCGCATAGATCAAGCCGGTAACCACATTTCGCAGCAGCATGGTTGCAATACTTGGCGGTTCTCCGTCGCTCATTCTTATGATTCGAATTCCACAGATCCGCTTGCCAATCGTATAGCCATTCCAAAAAATCGGAGTAAGCAGTGCATACAGAAACGTAATAAAATCCGTAACATGCTCGGTTCCGTATCCTCCGGTGATCATAACCGATATGATGGTGAGTGGCACCCCTACGATAAGCCCATCAAGAATAAGTGCGCCTAATCGAATCCAGAAAGCAGCTGGTTCATTTGTGTTCAAAATAGGACCCCCTTTGTATCTGGGTTGCCGTTATAATTGTAGTAGTAGTTTGATTTAATTTCCGTTTCTTGAAATATTTTACGCAATTTAGGATAATACGTTGCGCTTTAACTAACCGCTTATCAAGCTTAAATAATCGTATAAAGTGTGCTGGAGGGATCAAGATGAAGCAAGTAATGAAACTTTCACGTATCGTTCCGATAATCGGTGCTTTCATAATGCTTATAGTGGTTTCTGGAGTCATATGGTATCAGCGTGCCGACCCGCTGCGATACACGGGTTTAACCGAATACACGGACTCCGTCGGCAATGAAAAGTATTATACGATTGAAATTGCGAATAGCAGCAGCACAGACATCCGCATTCAAAACGTGACTATCAACGGTCAGCGGATGTCTGATCGTGTTCAACTAGGCATTACCTATGATTCGAACCACTTGGTGCAATTTATGGGAGATCAGACGGACCCTGCGACTGAAGTTATGAACTTGGATGACGCCTCCATTCAACCGCAATTATCCGACCGGGCGGTACGCGCCGTTCTCGCAAATCAAGCGAACTCTACTCATCGTACTCCGATCCATTACGGCATCGTTATTCGCTACGACAAAGAACCCCTTCAAGAAGTAACGATTCGGTATCGCTATCTAGGTTTTACAAAGAAATTGCGTGTCGCCACTATTAGTTGAATAGCGGGAACGCACAAAGCTTGCCATAAAAAAAAGCCGCGATATAAACGCGGCTATCCATATTGTCACAATCAACGTTTAAGCAGGTTGATATGATCGAGATTCGTACTGCTGTTGAAAATAAAATTGAGTTTGAATTTCCCACGGTTGTAGGTGATTTTCTGCTGCACCAAGGATCCATTCCGAATGATGACCGAGCTGGAAGGCGCTCCCCAATGTCCGATGAGTATGCGCTTCGTTATTCCGCCAATATTCGTCTCCCGCTCAATATCGGTCCCGAAGTAGCGAATTTCCCGTATTTTGTTTAGCTTATATGCGATAGCATAGCCGGGATGACCCATCTCCGAATGATAGAAATCAAATCCATCCGCGTCCGATCTCGGCGAGCCCGGTTTTCCGACCTTGCCAATGACGTCCTGCCGAGTGCTGATCCCGATCTTCAGCCCACTCACCGCACCGGGAAATTGGCCAACCAATGCTGGCTTATAGAAGCTGTTTAACGTCTTCAGAGCCATCGCCGCGTCAGTACTGCTCGCTTGTCGCACTTTCCCTGCTACTTCTTTGGTGTCGGCATGAGCGATAGCACCGGATGTGACGATTAGACTGAAAAGCGTTACACTAAGTGCAACTTTTGAAACTTGGTTTATCATTAAGATCCCTCCGGCGTTCAAATAGCTTAGATTGGATTTTCTGAGATATTTTACCCCGATGTCTGATGGATTACTCAAAGTTCTTACATTTACTCCGGCCTTGATCGACTAACATAAGCAAAAAAAAAGCCCATCTATCCGCCGGAAGCACGGAAAGATGAGCCTAAACATGCATTAATAGAAATAATCGTATCCGCCGTATCCACCATATCCGTCATAATACCCGCCGTACCCGCCAAAGCCTGTGAACAGGCCAATTGCGAGTAAATCGAACAGTAACAATGGAAGAAGAAATTTCACTTTTACTGTTTTCCCTTTTTCCTGTGTAAGAATCACACGGTTACCTTGAATTTGCGATAGTGTTCCTGTAACTACTGTTCCGTCTTTCTTGACCGCATAGATCTTTTTGCCATAATACTTCGAAAGCTCTTTTTTGCTAACAGTCATTCGTCATTCCTCCCTCTTAACTGCTTGACTACTCTATTAATCTATTCAAGTACAGTGGAGGATGTTTGGGATTTTCATAGAATTACATGCACCCAATCTATAAGACAACTATGATGTCAATTTAGCTGCTCGCCTTTTGTTCATCGCGAATGAAATAAGTCCCATCACCAGCCCAATCGCTGTCCAAACGGCGGCCAACCATGGATGATAAAGTACAGTCCCGTTCGTATTCGCCAATGCGCCTCCAACACCGGCTCCGGTTGCTAATCCCAGATGCACGAACGATATATTCAAGCTGAGCACAAGGTTCGACGACTGCGGCGCTAATTGGACGAAGTACGTATTGATTGAAGGAGCCGTCACAAACATGCCAAATACCCACAATGTAAAAATCAGCAAGCTGAGCAGCAGTGATGCATGTACGGCAGGAAGTATGGCTAGAGCAATTGTACGTAAAGACAATGCGAAGACCAATAAACGCACGGCTCCCCACTTATCCACGCCAACTCCGCCTAATCGAGAACCGATCAAACCGAACATACCGAATACTAACATGACTACACTGATGTCAACTGCTTGCATGTGCAGGATTTTCTGAAAGTACAGCGTCAAATACGTGTACATCACCGAGTCTCCGGCGCTCGAGAAGAAGGATAGCAGCATCGCGCTGACGATAACCGAATTCTTGAGAACGGTAACCTGCTTTCGGAGAGGAGCAGGCGCGTCTCCTTCAATGTTAGGCAATAAGCGACCCAGCCCGAGCAGAACGAATAAGCCGATGATGCCCATTAGAAGAAAAATCAACTTCCAACTCCACTCGCCCGCGATGGCGATACCTGCCGGCACGCCAAGCACCATGGCGCCGCTGAATGCGAAAGCGATCAATCCCATCGCCCGGCCGATTGAGTCCGGGGACACTAATTTCGCTACCGAGCTCAACGCGACGACGCAGAATACGCCTGCGCTTAATCCCAGGATGACGCGTGACAGAAGCAGTAGCGCAAAAGTTGAACTCGCGTATGCCGCCAGGCATCCAAGAATAAATACAGTTAATGAAACGAGCAGCATTTGTTTACGCGCAACGCGTGAGGTCATCGCAATTACGATCGGAGTGCCGATACCGTAAGCCAGCGAATAGGCTGTAATTAATTGCCCGGCAAGGGCGACGGAGACATTCATGTCCGCCGCAATAGTGGGCAGAATGCCAGAGACGACGAGCTCCGCTGTCGCTACGAGGAAAGCGCCGAACGCCAAGAGGTACAGGTTTAGTCGGTTCATATAGTCATCATTCCTTTGCTGGTAATCCGTGGGATAACCGGTTGAATTGATTATAATGAACCTACTATAATTAAGTAAGAAGGCAAATTTTTTGGACATTGTCCATTCATTTGGATCAACTAACCATTTGGTAAGTAGCATTCCCAGAGTAACACATCAGTGGAAGTAAGCTGGATTTTGAGAAGGTGAGGTTGAACGTATGAATATGGCAGCCAATAACGAAAACAGCACTCCGCATATATGCGAAGTGCTGCAAATTCTCGGGGATAAATGGGGATTTCTTGTGATCTCCGAGCTATCCAAAGGACCCAGACGATTTAAGCAGCTGCTCCGCGATGCTGGCGTAATCAAAACCCAGTCGTTGACGAATACGCTGCGCCATCTGGAGAAGACCGGCATCGTGCTCAGGCAAGTTTTCCCTACGGTCCCCGTGACCGTGGAGTATTCGCTGACCCATAAGGGAACCGATTTTCAAACTGTCCTGCTAGAGCTGGATAAATGGGCCACCAAGTGGGCGAAGCCGTAACCTAATTTCCGTAGATCTCAAAGTCATAAATCGAGTACGCATAGGTGGTTCCCCGCACGGATGTCTAGCTACAACTGCTCGTACTCCACAAAAGGGTCGCCAATTTCGATGCGATACGCTTCGGCATCACTCGCCCCCACATAAAGATCAGCCAGACCATTGGGCTTTCTCACGATTCCCCCGCTGAAAATAACATCTGTCAGATCAGGCCGCTTGGCCGCCCCTGCCGGGAAACTGGACCGTGTTGCAATAATCTTCATAGCAGTTTTCTCAAACGTATCCGGATGAATGGCAAACGTCATCGCTTGATAATGTCGGTTCCCGTCGTCGTCGAAGGAAGCAATATGCCCCAGCACACCTACTAAACCATTGGCGAGCAGATGCGGTTCATTCGCTCCGCCCCACTCCGATGCCAAGAATTGATCTTGAAATACAGGTGCATTCGCAATTTGTTCTGCCGTAATATCCTCCAGGGTCGCACATTTGAAGAAGCCGATCTTGCCTCTGCCGCCCTTCTCGCCCTGCGGTCTGGTCAACACGCCGATTTCACCGCTTGCCAGCTCAACAAGGCGCACATCCTTCATATGATCCGGCCCGGTCAAGAACAGCGCCAAGCTTGCGATATCCTGTCCCCGATAAAACTCCGTTACCCACGAGATGATTTTCTCCGAATCGGCCGGATCCATAATGAGTTTGACTCCACCGAAGATCATCTCGCCTTTAATACGGGTGAAAAACGGGTCCTGCAGTTCGTATGGCGCATGAGAGGGATGCGGAACCCACGAATCACCCTGCTGATGGAAGAAGACTACTTCGGATAGCTCGGTCTCACGGCTCTCGACGCGTCCCGCAAGGATGGATTCGCCTCTGTCCAAGAAGGGAGCTGCAATGTTGTATACGTCTCGGGGGCCGACTCCCTCAAACTTCAGCTGTACCCCTGGTTGATCACCTTTTGGCTGCTGTTCGAACTGCTCCAGCAATTCCGCACAGCTCTGAGCTGCATTATGCTTCTGTAACATGAACATTCGTGTAGTACCTCCTGTATCTGTAAATCCAGTGCTAATCTTCGTAAGGCGGTGTCCGGTACCCTCCGGCATAAGTCGAATCCGGTTTGGCGAATTCACCTAGGATGCCGCGGCGTAGAGGCGTAGTCCGATCCATAAGCTCGGCGTCATTCTCGAACCGATCGGAATAACGAAGCCATGGCGGACTGTAAATGTAATGCATCGTGTACCGGTCATAGTCGTGATTATGCTCATGCGAACGATGCCAAACCGCATTATGGAACACCAACGCTGAACCTGCAGGTGCACAAACCACATGACGTAACGGACATTCCTCCGTTCCTTTCCGGACGCTATCCGGCAATGGTACTCGGCTGCGATGGCTGCCCGGAATCATTTCCATATTTCCTTTACCCGGCTCACTTTGGTCCGTCAGCAAGTACGATACTCTCAGTTGAAGCAGCGGAATCGGATGCCCCAGCAGCTTAAAGTCGAATGCGCTCGATCCATCCTGATGCCAACCGCCATGCTTACCGCCGGCAGGCTGAACCGTACACCAAGCAGATTGAAGAATGACATTATCGGAGCCGTATAAGCCGCGTACCTTGGGCATCGCTGCCGGGTGATCAATGAGCCGCTCCAATGCCGGTTCGCTGGCATAACCTTCGCCGACCTGGTGGGCTCCGCCATTCTTCGGTTGATCGGCATGAAGACGCTGCGAGGCTTCCAGACATGCCGCAACTTCTTCCGGATTTAGTACATTCGGTATGACAAAATAACCCCAAGATTCAAACATGAATCGGTCAAGCTCCGTAAATTCCCCCGGTTTGACGATAGGCTCTAGCATTTCAATTCTCCTCCTTTGGAAAGCGCAAAGCTTCCATTCATGGATAACAAACAGGCTCCCAAGGAATTGAGAGCCTATTCGCCTTTTCATGCGATTGCTTATGTTATTGACCTTCGTATGGATTTGTTTTCAAGAACTCATTGAATTGTCTCTCAACTTCAGCAACAACCTTCTGGTACCCTGCTTTGTCGAGCTGCTTCTGGATTTTCGCCAAATTGCCCGCTGCATCATCCAATACGCCATCGCCGATACCATAAAGCTGCGAGCGAACCTCGCTGACCTTCGCAACCTCAGTCTTCACGCTGTCCGGCACGAAGCTGAAGCCGGCATTCGGTGCCTTATAGAAGAAGTTGGTATCGCCCAAGTTGTTCAGCATCGTTACAATATTGTCCGGTGTCTTGCTGTCATAGCGAACCATCGTTGGGTTCCAAGAAAGGGTGAAACCCGGGAAGTTGTAGTTAGTAGCCGCATCTACCGTTGCTGGAATGGAATACTTCGTCGTACCTTCCGCCTGCCAGTGCTTGCCGGCGATGCCGAACTCGAACAGATCATGATTCTCTTGGCTCGCAAACAACCAGTCAAAGAAGGCAATCGTGCGATCAATGTTTTTGGAGTTCGCAGGGATGGCAGCGAAGTTCCAAGCTTTAAAGTCGCTTCCCACTGCTTTAGCCGTACCCTCCATAAGACCCGGTGTAATCACGAATGCACCTAGCTTTGCCCCCGGAATCGACGTCTCCAACTGCTGGCTTTCCGAAGAATAAATATCAAGTGTACGTAACACCGATGCTGCCTTGCCGGACATAAATTGGCCATCCGGATCCTTCTGTGCCAGGATATCTTTCTCTAGATAGCCCTTCGTATACCATTCGCGGACCATTTTGAACCCTTTCAAAGGATCTATCGTATTCAGAGGTGCAGGAAGCAGCTTCAAGAATTCCGGATCGCTGTAGCCATCCACTGTCTTCGCTGCATAAGCCGTTCCGTCCGGTTTAATCGCGATACTGACCCCTGTACCACCCATGTTCACCATTGCGTTATGCTTCTCTGTAAGCGGATTCGTCATGGAGAGCAGCAAATCGGACACCAGATCCGTATTGCCGTTCATCGTAAACGGTACAATCCCTTTGTCATTAGCAAGTACTGCATCGTAGAACTTCTCCAAATCCGCGAGTGATTTAATTTCGCCGATGCCGTACTTGTCAGCCATGTCTTTACGGTAGTAAATCGTACCGCCGCCACTGAAAGCATGCGTGAACGGAATACCATACACATGCGAGGAGCCGCTCTTGTCTGCGAAGCTGTTATTCTTGAGATATTCGGCCGTAAATGCTTTCTTCAGCCCAGGGTATTTATCATTATTGAAGTAAGAGTCCAGATTGACCAGCTGATCCTTTGAAATCATCTGGCTGATATTCGGATTCGTCCATTGTGCCGTGAACACGCTGTCCACTTGCTCGCCGGCAGCCAGCTTCAGGGAAACCTTTTGGCCAATGTCATCGAATGTAGTGAAGTTGAAATGAATCTTCGTATTCAGCGTATCTTTCGTTTGTTCATAGAACTTGTCGAGCACAGCTTCCAGATCGTTAACGTTAGCGGTTGGAGAAGGCATGTAGAATTCAAGCGTAACTTCTTCAGGAGCCGTGCTTTCGGTTGTTTCTGCTGCGTTAGTAGTGTTGTCGGCTGCCGCCGTATTCGTCTCGGCTGCCTTGTTCGTGGTGTTTGCGGCCTTATTGGCGTTATCCTCCGAATTGTTGCCTGAACAACCTGCTAATGCTGAAAGAGACAACGTCGCTGCAACAAGAAGCGCTGCGTTTTTATGCAACTTTTTCCTCATTTGTATACCCCTCTCGTTCTGATTGGAACGCTATATGCTAACCGGCCACCCGGTAATAGCCTGAACGAACGCCTTTATGAATCTGATCCTCTTATCCTTTGACTGCTCCGACCGTTAATCCTTTGATAAAATACTTCTGCAGAAATGGATAAAGTAAAACAATTGGGCCGATGGATACCATTGCTGTAGCTACTCGAATGCCAATGGTCGGCACCGTTGCACCGCCAAGAGCTGCCCTTGCTGCGGCACTTAGCGACGAGTTCAGAAACTCCGCCTGCTGCTGCAGTCGCATGATCAAGTATTGGAGCGTAAACAACTTCTGATCATCGATGAAGAGAAGAACGCGGAACCATTCGTTCCAATATCCCATCGCCGAGAATAATCCGATGGTTGCGAGAATTGGCGCTGATAGAGGCAGAATAATTTTGAAATAGATATAGATTTCGCTTGCCCCATCGATCTTCGCCGACTCAGACAATGCCTCCGGCAAAGAAGAGAAGTAATTCTTCATCAGGAAAACGTTGAAGCCATTCAAGGCACCGGGGATGATCAACACCCAGATGTTGTTATGCAAATGCAGCATGCGCGTCGTTAGAATGTACGTTGGGACCAAACCACCATTGAACACCATCGTTACATAGGTGAAAAATGTAATGCGATGCCGATACTTCAAGGTGCTGACCGTCAGCGGGTAAGCCAGCGAGCTGGTAAGGAAGAGCGTCAATATAACGCCGCCGATGGTCGTGATGATTGTAACGGAATAAGCCCGATATACACTCTGCGTTCCTGTGAATATGAGTTTATAGGCGGTCAGGTCGAACTGCGATATCCACAAGCTGTACCCATTGCGAATCAGCGCCAGTTCATTGGTGAACGAAGCGGCAAGTGCAATCCATAGCGGCAGCATACAGATGAGCGCGAATCCGATGATGGTTATGTAGAAGACGGTAAGCAGCGTCCGGTCACCCATCGTCTTGTGGTGCATGGCGATTCCTCCTTCCTTTCAAGGCTGGCTCTTAGAACAGTGCCGAATCCTTCGATAGCTTGCGGGTGATGCCATTAGCGGAGAGTACGAGCAAGAAACCAACGACGGCTTGGAATAGGCCTACTGCCGATGACATCCCAATATCGTTGTTCATCCGAAGTGCGCGGTACACATACGTATCAATGACATCCGTCGTTGGTCGCAGCACCGGATTATCGCCTACAAGGGCGTAGATCATGCCGAAGTCACCGTAGAAAATGCCGCCGATCGACAAGATGAACAGCATAAGTGTCGTTGTCTTCAACATCGGTAGTGTGATGCGGGTAATCGATTGGAAACGGCTGGCACCGTCAATTCGGGCCGCTTCATACATTTCTTGATCCAGGCCGCTTATCGTTGCCAAGTAGATGACCGTGCCGAATCCTACACCCTTCCAGAGCCGAAGCAGGACTAGAATAAGCGGCCACCATGAAGCATTTTGATAATAGTTGATTGGCTCTAATCCCAGTAAACCGAGTACATGATTGATAACACCCGCATCCGTGGAAAAGAGTGCGATCGAGAAGATCGAGATTACCGTCCAAGAAATAAAATTCGGCAGAAACATAAAGGACTGCGCGATTTTCTTAACCGCCTTGCTGCCGATTTCGTTCAGACCAATCGCCATAAACATCTGTACAGCGAGTCCTGTTATGATGAACAGGATGTTCAGATAGATCGTATTAATCGTGACCGTAATCCAATCGTTGGAGGTAAAGAAGAACTTGAAGTTCATCAGCCCTACGAACTCACTCTTCAGACCATAAAGTCCTGCCATCGGGTTGTAATCCACGAAAGACATGTACAGACCGGCCATAGGCAGATAATTGAAAACAATGAGGAACAGAATACCGGGTAAAGTGAGCAAATAGAGATACCGGTTCTTTATGATCTCTCGCAAAAAGGTGTCTTTCTTCTTCCTCTCCGCCGTTGCCTTCGACTGCGTTTGCCGCTCAAGCGTTAGGGGAGCTGGCATGGTTGTTCCTCCTCTGATCCATCATTTGTGTATGCTCATCGTTGATTATTCAGCTGCTTGAGCCCAAGATTGGCTCTGATTGCTTCCATTGTGATCTCTGCGTAACCGATTGAGGTATCGCTTGCCCCGTAATAGATCTTCACTAGATCGTCCTCATGCAGAGCACCGCAAGGGAAGATGACATTCCCGAAAAATCCTTCCAGCTCATAGGCCGCTTCCGGCTCCATGATCGGCTGCTCACTTCGTGCAAGGACTTTCCATGGCTCATGCTTATCCAGCAGCAGTGCCCCGATGCAGTAGCGGTTGGACTTATCCGCTCCGTGATAGATCTCGAGCCAGCCCTCTTCGATTTCGAACGGGACTGCGCTGGCTCCGATTCGACCGTCATCCCAGAAGCCCGGCCTTACGCCAATGAGGTGACGATGGTTGCCCCATTGCATGAGATCACTGGATTGTGCAATCCACATCTCCGGCTGTCCGTAGTGGGAGCAAGATGGACGGTGAAGCGCGTAGTAGCTGCCTCCGATCGATGCCGGGAAGATTGCCACGTCTTTGTTATCGGGGTGAAAGATGTTTCCTTGTCTCGTAAACGTTATGAAATCTTCGGTTGTGATGAGAGATGTGCAGATGCCGTATGCAGAGATTGCAGAGTAGGTTATGTAATAGATGTTGTCTATTAAAGTGATGCGGGGGTCTTCGATGCCATAGCTCTCATATGGACCGTTTGGCAGTAGGGTAGGTTCAGGATCAATGGTGAAGTGAATGCCATCTGTACTCCTTGCCACTCTTAAGTGCGAGATGGACGTTAAGTAGTTCCGTTCAGGCGTGCGGATGACTCTTACATCAGAGAAGTCGTATTCCGGCTTGCGTTCTATCGCATGCAGCACGATACGGTCTTCGGATGGGCTATACAAGGGGGTTACGTAAACCTCGGGATCATCGTTAATTGGACGTTCAGCAACGCGCAGCAGCAGGATCGTTTCATCCAGATAGCGGGTAACTCCTGCATTGAATACCCCGATGACCTCCATATTCGGATTGGAAGCGTTAACATTTTGAGGTTGAATAATAGGATTACTCGGTGATCGCCTCGGTTTCGTCAAGGGCACACTCTCCTGTCTATTACTTCCCTGTTGTCTCAGGTACATTTATTACCTTATGTAAGCGATTATAATTTAGGTTATTTATTCCTGTCAACGATTATAATTAAGTAATTTTTCCATCTGAGATTTCGACTGTAACAGGTTGGAAATACCTAATAAACCTAGTGAAACCGAGGGTTTTCGCGAACTAGTATGCTATTAACAGCCCTCGTTATCGTAACCTCATGGTGAAAAACAGGAAAGTAACACGGAAAATATTAACTTTACAATTGACTTGTTAAGTAACTTTTTATAGTATCTAATTAGAAGTCAAAATGACATTATTAGGGGAAATTCGCATGCAGGTGGGTAAAGTTACGTTAGAAACCATTGCCGCGCAACTCGGCATTACGAAAGTCAGCGTATCTAAAGCTCTAAATAACCAGCCGGGTGTCAGCGAAGAGTTAAAACGACGTATTGTACAATCTGCCCGCGAGCTTGGCTACATAAAGAAGGGGAACGTCAAGCCTTCTGCCACAGTCTCCAAACTGGGACTTCTTGTACCTAAACGATTCTTTCTGGAGTCGGATAACTTTTATACGAAAATCTATTATTATACCAATCAGGAATGTGCCAAGAAGGATATCAGCCTATCCCTCTATGTGCTAGATCCCGAGCAAGAACAGAGCGGCTCACTTCCTCTCTCGCTCATTCAGGATCAGAGCGAGCTGAATGGACTATTCGTAGCCGGCGAGGTCACTGCGGATTATATGAAAATTCTGCTAGACCTTCCCTTTCCCGTTGTAGTGATTGACTTCTACAAAGCAGGTATGGCACTGGACTGCATTCTTGCCGATAACTATCAAGCCGGTTATACCGTAACGAATTACCTGATCCAGCACGGACATACGCGGATCGGTTTCGTCGGCAATCCCCAATTCACAACCAGCGTGATGGACCGCTATTGCGGGTATATTAAAGCGCTTACCTATCATCAGCTTGAGATTAATCCGAGCTGGCGAATTGTAAATAATGATATCAACAATTCTTATGTCATGGACTTCCCGCTTCCGGCTGAGCTCCCAACCGCATTCGTATGTCACTGTGACATGGCTGCCTACAAGCTGCTGCTCAAACTGCAGAAGGAAGGCATTTCCGTGCCCGACGAAGTTTCCCTTATCAGCTTCGACAACACGGATTTAAGCCAGAGCGTTACTCCCGCCCTGACTTCGATGAATATAAGCAAACATGATTTTGCGACCGAAGCTGTTCATCGCATGTTATGGCGTATCAAGCATGACAGCGCGCAGAGCAAGACGACGTATCTGCAAAGTACTTTGATCGTACGAGATTCCGTGAAACGGATGTAAGCTTGATGTCTTTAACGCAGCAAGGCTGCCGGAGCTATTTGCCCGGCAGCCTTGCTGCGTTCATATTCATTTACTAGGCTAGCAGAATCGAATCTTTCTGGTTGAACAATGGATGAGAAGAAAATAAGTCTTAGAACCCGCCTCTCGAATGAATGACTTCGCCGGTAATCCATTGGGCATCGTCACTTGCGAGAAAAGTAATTAGACGTGCTGCATCTTCCGGAAGACCGATCCGGCCCATAGGGAATTTGGGGAGTAAAGCTTCTTTCACCTCTACGGACATCCAACCCGAGTCAGTCGGACCCGGATCAACAGCATTCACGGTTATACCAAGCGGTGCCAGTTCTGCAGCCAGCGATTCGGTAAAAAATGAAATAGCACCTTTTGTCGCGGCATAGGCAAGATTGCCGGGCATAGGGCCTTTCCCCTGACCGGAAGTGAGATTAATGATTCTTCCACCGACATGACTATGGGAAGCCTGACTCATTTTCTCTGCCTCTATCATGCGGGCGAATTCAGCGGATAGCATGAATGTCCCTCTAACGTTCACAGCACAGTGTGCATCGATGAGAGCTTCGCTTAATTGCCGAAAATCCGCATCGACGCTATAAGTAGCGTTATTTATAAGGATGGTTGGCAAACCAATTGCTTTCCGTACTTCTCCCAGTAATAAGGACGCTGAACCCGAAATCGCAAGGTCCAACTTCATATGTCCAACTTTTATTCCCCATTGGCGCAGTTCCTCAGCAAAACGTTCAGGCCAACTCTCGTCAGCATCATTTGGGTAAATGTCTTTATCGTAGTCATACAAGTGCGTAAAGAATACGCTTGCGTTTTCAGCTGCAAATGCCCGACAAATTGCGGCACCAATTCCGCCGGGACGACTAACCCCCGTAACTATAGCGATTTTCCCTTGCAATCTTGTCATTACAGATTTACCTCCCGTTATCGAAAACGAAGCTAGCGTAATATCTGGTCCGGAATACATGTAGGCTTTCACCCCTGTCAGCCCAGATGAGTATCTTATGGGTGAAGTTATTTTAATAAAACGGGGTGCTCGGCTTGGGATACTTTGTTCCTGTTGAACCAGGTGTGAAAATATATGTAGAGGATATCAACCCGCAGGGGAATAAGACAATACTATTTATCCATGGCTGGCCGTTAAACCATAAGCAGTTTGAATATCAGTTTAATTATCTTCCCACACAGGGTTATCGTTGTATTGGTATTGACTGGAGGGGCTTCGGTAATTCCGATAAACCATTTAGCGGTTACAGTTTTGACAGATTAGCAGATGATGTTCGTGCAGTAATCGATGCGCTTCAATTAAAAAACATCATACTTGCGGGACACTCCACAGGAGGGGCGATCTCGATTCGATACATGGCCCGGCATCATGGGCATGGGGTTTCGAAACTGATCCTAATCGATGCAGCATCCCCAACTAGCGTTCCGAAAGAAGTGGCAAACAAATTCATTGCAGAAACCAATACGGATCGTCCTAAAATGTTAAGGGATGCCACGGATATCTTTTTCTTTCAGTATATAACAGGACCGTCCGCAGATTGGTTCTTTCAGCTTGGCTTAGAGGCAGCAAATTGGTCCACCTCCGCCATTATGGCTACACTCAGAGATGAGAATGTATACCATGATCTTAGTCAAATAGCGGTACCAACCTTAATCATTCACGGCATCCATGATAAAGTCGTTCCGTTTACCAATGGGCAGGAAACCAATAAGCTAATAAAAAATTCGCAATTGGTACCGTTTCTCTATAGCGGTCATTGTGCCTTTTTGGAAGAGCGTGACAGATTCAACCAAGTCATTACTCAGTTTATGGGATGATGGGCTACTCTTATTGAATGACATCCGCTGCAGGCAATGTAAGATAGACGGCATCAATTTCATTGTTCTTATGAATGAGTGCATATGCAATTCGATGCCCCCCATCAATTAATTGTCCTTCTGAACATAATAATATGGGGTACTCCATGTTTGCGTTGATAATCCGCTGACAATGAAGCGCAACATTGCGTATCGTTGGAATTGGTGTATTCCTGCTACCCGCAAACCAACAATCCTGATCAAGTTCCTTGATGGTATCAATCTTGGTTCTATGAACGGGTAAGTTCTTAGCTAACTCCCATAGCTTTTCAACGTCCCAGACATGTCGCCTTCCGTCGATGATCCTTCCGTGTTTATGCTTCATTCGTGAAAGTAACTCTTCCATTATAATCACCACCTATTCGTAGTGTTTCATCTTACACATTTCAAATTGCCACAAAACAGTTGTTTAATCTCTCGATTGAAAGTAGTGGATCGGGCGGATCTCAATTCCCCATCCAAATTCTTCGCCCGAAGGCACTTGTACGGTCGGATGTAAAGAAGCAATCCGGATCGCTTCCTCCATGTCCCGTGCTTCAATGAGAAAAGCACTACCGATCATTTCCTTCGCTTCGATAAAAGGACCGTCCATAACCTTCACTTTCCCATTCGCTCGCCGCAAGCATTTCGTTTCGGAAGCGAGACCAGCATCGATAATCACTCGGCCGCTATTGTAGAAATTATCCAAATGCGGTGGGCATTCGTTCATCACAGCATCAATCTCATCTTTTGGGCGGGCATCCATTTTCTCTGCATCCAAGTACCCCAAACACAGGTATTTCATCATTCTCATTTCTCCTTTAACGTTAAATTGAAGCATTCATTATTGCCTCTACTTAAACGACGAACGGTATGCAATAAAAGCGACAAACCCTTGAGAATATTTTTATAATAATCATTCTTTTCTTTAAGTAGATCGTTCTTCTGCAGCTTTGTTTTTCAAAATTTCACTTTCAGCGCATTCAGCAGCACGTTTCAATAGCAGTTCTCGCTCACGGGTGTTGCCCGTAAGCGCTGCGGCGCGTTTAAACTCCAATTGGGCATCTTCGAGCCGCCTCAATTTCATAAGAAAATCACCACGGACACTCGGTAATAAATGATAGCTTTTCAGGGATGGCTCGGATAACAGCCTATCGACGATCTGGAGTCCAATCTCCGGTCCATGCACCATTGATATGGCTACCGCGCGATTTAACACTATGATAGGCGATGCTGCTATTCGGGAGAGTTCATAATAAAGATCGGATATCCGAACCCAATCCGTCTCCACCGCTGTTCGGGCTAGGGCGTGACAAGCAGCAATAGCTGCCTGAAGTGAATAAGGGCCAAGTTCGCCGCCAAGTCTCTTGGCACGATCAAGCGAAGCCAATCCGCTTTCGATCAGGGAGTTATCCCAGAGTGCCCGGTTTTGATCCATCAGCAGAATGGGTTCTCCGGTTGAGTCGACCCGCGCTTTAAACCTAGCCGCTTGGAATTCCATAAGCGCAACAAGCCCATAGATCTCGGGTTCATTTTGCACGATTTTCGCCAATATGCGGCCTAGCCGCAGGGCTTCTTCGCATAGTAAAGGCCGCAACCAACTATCGCCGAAAGACGCGGAGTATCCTTCGTTAAACATGAGATAGATCACCTCAAGAACCGAGGACAGTCGAGTCGTGAGCTCGGCCTTCGGAGGAACTTCGAATGGAATGCGCTTCTCCGGGAGCGTTCGCTTGGCCCGCGTAATTCGTTGTGCGACCGTTGGCTCCGGTATGAGGTACGATTTTGCGATTTCCTCGGTCGTTAGTCCTCCGAGCAGTCGCAGTGTGAGTGACGCACGAGCCTCTGCCGACAAAATTGGATGACAAGTCATGAATATCAGGCGGAGGAGATCATCTCCAAAGTAATCGTCAAGTCCAAAATCAAAATCCGGCTCGTCATGAGCGTTCAACTCGTAGCCAAGCTCTTCATATTTGTGATCCCTCAATTTATTTCTGCGCAGCAGATCGAGGGCCCGATGTTTTGCGGTTGCCATCAGCCAAGCACCAGGGTTATCGGGTATGCCTGATTGTGGCCAGCGCTCGAGGGCAATGACGAGCGAATCCTGCGCAAGATCTTCGGCTAGTCCGACATCTCCTACAATCCGAATGAGAGCTGCAATAATCTTGGCCGATTCACTCCTCCAAATCGCATCGATGGAACGATGTATAACTTGGTCCGTTACGATAATTCCTCCTTAATACACCTATTGTACAAGAGCAGATCTCTACTATTTTTCGTGAACTGCCGGAAAATCCCTTTTATTCAATCCGATGAGCACTAATAACTGAATTCTGTTCCGATTGCATCTTGCTGATCCCAGTTCCACCAATCTACGGCTCCTACGAATGGGGAATTCACTTTATTTTCTTCTTTTAGCTTTAGTAGTTCCTTCGTCGGACCGGTAAGTACAGCGCCATAGATCTTAACCCCGTTCTTTTGTAAATACGCATATCTCTGTTCGAGGGTCACATGAGTATCGAGGTGAAGGGAAGAGAGTAATATATTCGTCCATTTGGGATGTTCAATTAAGTACTGTATCTCGTTCATATAGGCTTGGGCTCTACGCTCACCTTCCCCGTTCACTTCAATTGTGAAATTTCCACCACCGTTTTCTCCGTAGTTTAAAGCATTCGGCGCATAACCGAACACAGTTCCATTTCCAAGGCGTTGGTGTTGAATCGACAATTCTTTTTCTATGCCGGTATCGATTGCCAACCACACTGTCATCAGATCATATTTCTTGATGAGATCAAAATATTCATCATGAGTCATTGGATGATCTAATGAAATTGCAAGTTGGGCGACTGTTCCTTCAGGCAATTTCTGAAGCGTTTTCCAGCCATTCGGATTTAGTGATCTTTCGGACCCTGTAGTGTCATTCCCTACGGGATAATTGAAGATAAAAGGTGTACTGTGTTGACCATTGTTCCAATTGAATTTTCCAGTGAGCTTTGAAAAAATGAAGTTGTCTTGAAATGTGCCAACTGTACGCTGTTCACGTCCGACTTGTTCATTCAACCTGAACATAAGGGTCCATGAAAAATAACTGTTTTTTCCGGTAGAAGATGAAGCCGTTATACCTGGCTTGTTGAACTGAATAACATCAGCCGTTATCCGTAATGCCGACTGGGTATTAGGCTCGAACCACCGAGTAATGAAAAGTGAATTAGAATACATATTACCCGTAAGAATGAGCACAACCAAAAATAGCGTTGATAACGATATAAGAAAAACAAATAGTCTGCTCCTCCGTTTTCCTTTTTTCAAAATGCGCGTTTGCACATCCCACTCCTCATCGTCACGTTCATTGCTCATGTCCTGCACTCCTCCAACCTACAAGTAGTTTTTGCCTTCCCCGATAGATAGCGCTTTTCACATCCGAAAGTGAAATTTCCAGCACCTCTGCTATTTCCTCATAACTCAATTTGACGCTCACAGCTACCATCAACCCACTCATCCTTGCTGCATACAATCTTACCACGATCTGGAAAAGACATTTGTGACAGTCCTTTAAAAAATAAGGGTAAAATCGCTGCTATTCATACAAAAAAGGCAGCTGATTAATTTCAGCTGCCCTCCTTATGAGGAATAAGCGCATCCAGCAATTCCTTCCGATACTGATTAGCTATGGGGTCATACACCCCGAAGCCCGAGCAAAATTCCCAATAAGCCCAGCTGAAACCGTGCTTCTCCGCTTCCTCTCGCACAAAGGACGTCCAACGTGCTCGTGAAGGCATATCGGCTTTGCTGTACGCGCCGAATTCGCCAAGATAGATCGGGCGATGGTTCTCCTTTGCCCAATTGTTCACCTTATCAAAGGCTTCCACAATCGAATTGGGACCTGCCGGATTCGTTTCCACCGGTTCCGTATTGTAATCTTGGAACCAATCGTCCACCCAATTCACCTGCTTGGCGGAAGTGATCGGTTCCACCTTCTGCGCCGGAGGACCTGGCCATATGACGCCGATGGTTCCGACCTCCGGCCCTCCCCATTCTGCCCCCTGGTGGGTGAAGAGAAAAGGATCGTAATAATGGAACGTAACGATAACATTCTGTTCGTTAACCGGAATGTCGAGCGACACAAGATCAGCGTAATTGCTCCAGTTGACGGAGCCGATAATGACCGTATGCCACTGATCCTCGCTTCGAATCGTATCGAGCGCTTTCTTCAGCATTTTATTCCATTTTGACCAGGTCAGAGAACCGTTTGGTTCATTGAGCATTTCAAAATACACATTGCTGGGAAGCTCCTTATACCGTGCCGAAATTTGCTTCCATAGCGCCAGAAAACGAGTCTCCTGCTCATCTGGATTCAGATAGATCTCATCGAAATTGTGCATGTCAAGAACTACGTTCAGCTCCTGCTTCAGCGCCTGGTCGATGACCCAATCCAAGCGTTCGAAAAACTTGGCGTCAATAGCGAATGGAGCTTGCGCGTCCGCATGCGCCGACCACTTAATCGGAACGCGGACCGTTTCGAAGCCTGCATCCTTGATCGTCTTGAAGTAGCTTTCCTGTAGAATAACTCCCCATTGTCCTTCTATCGGCGCCTCAAGCGCGTTGCCAAGATTGACGCCTCTCCCGAGCTGTTTCGCCTGTTGAAATACATCAAGCGGCGCCGACTGCGGGTCACGCTTCGGCAGCTTAGGGTCCGGCGTAGTCGCGGGCAAAGCAGCAGGAGTCGGATCGGGAGACGGCGTATTCTCCTCTGCTTTGCTCGCCGGAGACGGAGTGTTCTCCTCTGCTTTGCTCGCCGCCGGCGTGGCATTCTCCGTCTTGTTCGATACCTCATCTCCTAGGTTTTGCGTGCCACCTTTACACCCCGTTGCCAATACAATCATGAGCAGTAAGACAACGAGCGCAATACTCCATTTTTTCAATGTCGCGGCCTCCCTGAAGTAATTCATTCTAAATACTTTTCTAAAATGAAAATCACTTCTCTTGGATTGTATTTACGTCTTAGTTCTTCTCTTCGTAAAATTCCGCTTTCATAGTCATCTACTCGGACTCTCTCCATTTCTTCCAGATTTGAACCTTTGACTACCAGTTCCGTTGGTTTAAATCCATTTTTCAAATAAAAAGCTTCTACTTTGGGATCGTCCGCTGAACCTACACCAATTCTATCATAGCTTCTTTTCTTCACCGCAGTTTCAAAGACCCGCAGCATCTTTGTTCCCAGCCCAACTCTAGCATATTTCTTTGTAACATCCAGATTAACCGCGATCCCATTCAAATTAATGACTGCATTATTTCTCTTAGACGGACTACCATAGCAAATACCAACCACTTCATTACCATCCACGGTTACGAAGTACAAGTCAGGAGCACTATTCACCCGTTGCATAAAATCCTCAAAGTTTTCTACATCCAAATACTCGCACTGAAATGCATACGCTTGTTCATAATCACTTTCCTCGATTAATCGTATCTTCATCTCCATCAGGCAACCCTCCGTTTCTTACTCCGCTATTCGCACATACACTCGATCACGATACTTTTCTACTGCCACGGGTGATTCAAAAAACTCGCTGAGACCGTCTGTCGTCAGGACGTCTTCCGTTCGCCCGCTGCGCACGACCTCGCCGCCTCGGATGAGCAGCGCATGCGTGAAAACCGGCAAAATCTCTTCCGTATGATGGGTGACGTAAATTAGCGTTGGGGCATCCTTGCTTTCAGCCAAATCCTTGATACTGGCAAGCAGCCGTTCACGAGAGAACAAGTCAAGGCCGTTGCACGGCTCGTCCAGGATAAGAATGCGCGGCTTTGCCATTAGCGCTCTGGCGATGAGCAGTTTCTGTTTCTCGCCTTGCGAGCAGATGCGAAACTCGCGATCCCACAGATGGGCACACCCCAGCCTCTCCATCAGCGACCGAGCTAAATCAAGCTCCTCATCCAAAATAAGGTCATACAGCCCGATCGTCGCGTGCTTGCCGCTGATCACAATGTTTTGCGCACGGTCCGAAGCGTATAGCTTCTCCTGAAGGGATGTACTGACCCATCCGATTTCTTTGCGAAGCTCCCTCAGGTCGACTTCGCCGAAACGGCGGTCAAGCACGCTGACCGAACCCTCAGATGGCCAGAAATAACCGTTCACCATATTTAGCAGCGTTGTTTTGCCCGAGCCATTCAGGCCAAGCAGCGCCCAATGTTCGCCGGGTGAGACCTGCCAGCTGACATCATTCAGCAGCGTAAGTCCCTCCCGTCGCCAAGTAACATGCTCGATATCGATGATCATAGTATTCTGCAAAGCTCCTTTCATGCTAACTCACCTTCTATTGATGTTGTTCCTGAAACTCCAATTGTACCCATATTAGCACGATTACTCCATTGATGTTTATCCTAGTAACTGAAAAAGGCAGCCGATCTCGGCTACCTAGTTTAATCGTATCATGCCTAACCTAGAAATACCGGCAATAAAATCAACAGAGTAGAAATGATAATCAAAAACCGAGTCGCACTTCTAGGCAGCTTCTCTCGTCCTTTTCCTGTATACCATCCGCTAAACTGGAGCTTGTTTCTGTACAAAACAAAAATCAACATGTAAATGCCAAGCATGATGGTCCATTCATATTTTTCGTTGGATATCCCGATCCCGGAGTAGATTATTTTAATCAAATATCCAATAATCGCACCTCTATATATTTACTTACTTATTACCCTTGAGCACCTTTAGTAATTTCACAAAATCAAAGGAACTCGGACTTTAGCATATAGAATGTCAATCATGTTCGTGTCCTTTTGATGCGGCATACCACTCTATGATTCCCCATTCACGGATGATTTCTTGACCTATGTCAGATGGCAGCTTATTCTCAGTGTCTACGATTACATTCTCCAATTTCTTCTCGGCGAGTTCCTTGGTGAGTTGGGTTGAGCGCTGTAGATGCCAATTTAGTGAATCGATGGTTTTTTCCCTGCCACGAATCCGATCATGGTTGACTTCAAGTGACGCAACAAGGCGTACTACGAATAGTTCAGCTCCCGGTATTGATAATCGCATTTTGTTCAGATGTTCTGTGCTCTCCATCACACTTGGTATGATCAGACACTTTGCTCCAACAGAGCGATAGTTGTTCCAGACAGCAGCAAGATTTTTAAACCCAAGCTCCATGTTAAAAGGATCTTCTGATGGTGTAGGGAATGCACGCCTTACATCATCGAGGTCGACTACTGCATGAGGAAGTTTATAGTCATACTCCAGAATTTCGGATATGGCATCTGCGGTACTCGACTTTCCAATGCCAACAGGTCCAATAATATTCAGCACGGGGACAATCCAATCTCTCGTGTTCATAGAATCCACTCCAGTATTTGTGTAGGTTATCTATTTCATTCGTTTGGCCACCACAGTGCCGTCCGATTTAAGCACAACGGTATGACGATAGCCCGCTGCTAAGGTATCTTTGGGCCATTTTCTCACCATGAACGCCACTTCTTTTTCGAAAATTTGATTATCGTACTAATGAGCATATACAAGATAAAAATATATATCACGGTAAACAAATATCGGATCCCCTCCCGTTAACCTAGCTTGAATATACCACATACTGGAACCCTCGTAATGCCGTTTGGAGTTTATATCGTTCAAGTAATTTTTCGCGCAAAACCTTCCGTTACTTCAATTAAAAAGAGACCCACAGCAACGGGCTGCGGGTCTAAGTTATATTTACTTATAATGCTATCATTCTCTCTATACCTCCGTACGCGCTACTTCTTAATTCGCCAATTCACGATTCTGTTAATCAGCACAATCGTCACAAGGCTGTAGCCGAGCAGCACGATGCAGTCCAGCATGACGCCTCGCGACCAGCCGGTTAAGAGCACGTTACGCATCGCATCTGAAGCATAAGTAGTGGGGAAAACATAGGACAACCATTGAAGCGGCGCGGGAAGTTGGTCGATCTCCACCATGACGGGCGAGAGGAACGTGACAATCATCATAAGTGCTTGAACCAGCATGTTGGTCAGTTGATGGTTTGGCGACCAGAAGCCGATGAACACCCCGATCCCGACCACACTCATGAGCGACAGAATAACAACCAAGAGCAGCCACCACGAATAATGAAACTGAATCCCGTATATCAATTGTCCGATCATGCCTAGGAGAATAAAGGAAGGGATCGTATTGAGCAGACCCTTGAACAAATTAGCGAGTACGAAGTTGATTTTGGATATGGGCAGTGAGGCGTAGTACGTAAAATGACCCTCATGCTTCTGCCAGGAAATTTCCTGCCCCATTGAGTTCATCCCCATCACGATAAGACCGAAGATCAGATTACCTGCGATAATGCGAATCATCATCTCTTCGCTCGGATTTTCCGCGAAAAACTTCATGAACAGCACTGTCGTCAGCGGGAACATCGTGGCCATCAGAATGACCCAAACCCAACTGTCTTTAACAATGGCGAATTGGATGCGAAACAGAATGGAGATCTCGGTCCACAGCCTCCCCGGACCCTTGATCGGAACTGCAAACGTCGCCGCAGGATTGGTTAGCGTTGAAGGCTTCATTCCCCAACCACCGCCTTCCGGGCTTGCTCGTCGATATGGAAATACACGTCTTCCAAACTCGGCGGTTTCACGGCATACTCTTCGATCGGCAGCTCAGGGTGGCGGATAATATAATCGAGCATCCGGCTGGCCGCCTGCTTCTCGACAAGAAGCACCAGTCGGTTGTCGCCGTTATCCTGCAGACTCCCCCAGTTGGCCAACGACGCCATAACTTCCTCTTTGCGTCCGAATTCGGTACTTAGTTCAAACTTCAAACGCTGATCCACCTTCTGCTTCAGCCGCGAAACCGCATCGATATCAAGCAGGCGTCCGTGGTTAATGACGGCAACGCGATGAACAACCTGCTCAGCTTCGAGCACATTGTGTGTGACCAGGATGACGGTCGATCCCTGTCGGTTACGCTCCTTGATCAGATTCCAGACCAGGCGGCGGTTCTTCGGGTCAAGCTCATTGGTGGGCTCATCGAAAATCATCACCGGAGAGTGTCCGATCAGCGCCGTTCCGATGCCGATCATTCGCTTCTGTCCGCCGGAGAGATGCTTAAGCTGCTTATCGCGGAACGCCGTCATCCCGAACTGCTCAAGCAGCGCCTCCGCTTCCCGCTCAGCGGCGGATTTTACCATCCCCCTCAGCCTCCCTGTAAAAGCAAGTGCCTCATAAGCTTTCAACGCCGACAGCACTTGAGGCTCCTGCGAGAAGTATGCAACGAGACTCGCCACTTTCCTCGTCTGTTTAGCTACGTCTTCCCCGGCGAACAGAATACGTCCTTCCGTTGGCTCCAGATGACCGACCATCTGCTTGATCAAGGTGGATTTCCCTGCGCCGTTCGGGCCAAGTACCCCTAGAATCTCCCCTTCCGGAATATCGAATGTGATATGCTCGTTCGCCTTAGCTTTCCCTTTCTTGTACAGCTTGCTGACATCCCGAACCTCATAAATCATCCGTTCCAAAGAACAACGCCTCCATTCGAATACCAGATACTGTTAAGGATAAACGGAAACGTCAATCCGATGGAGCGTCTGCAGACCAAATCCCGCACCATCTCAAGCTGTATTTTCTTCTCTGTCTGAAGACCGATACTAATCGGTTTTGGATCATTTAGGATGTTGCGTAAACGCACACGCTTTCTCCTTTGCCCATACAATGGAATAGGCATTTTGAGAATGATGAGGAGGCAGAGCCGACATGCATTTCGAATCGACCTTACGGTCGAATATTGTCGCGGCAGCCAAGGAGTTGCAAAGCAGCCCCGCGGGATTCGCTACGTTTAAGAAGTCGTTTTGTAATGAGAAGTATTGGACATTGACGGATGAAGGAGGTTTTCAGCTCAAGGATAGTGTCATGCCGGCCGAGGCCATCCAAGATATTTTCTCAAACGGAAAAAAATACGGCTTCGAGTGTGCAACTGCCGTCATCATCGTTCTATACAAAGGCGTTCTGGATTCGCTCGGAGAAACCCCGTTTAATCGATTGTTTCAAAATCTGTACCTGCACTCCTGGCAAGCAGACAGCGACCTTGGACTGATTACCGAAGACACGCCAAGCTCGAATGCAAAGCCCGGTGACGTGTTATATTTCAAAAACCCGGAAGTTAATCCAGAGAAAATGGAGTGGCAAGGTGAGAATGTCATCATGCTGAGCGACGACCTTTATTTCGGACACGGAATTGGTATCAAATCCGGAGAGGGTATCATCGCTTCATTGAACAAACGCCGTATTGCGAATGCAACGAAATCCGCCTATTTGGAAGATCGGCTGGTTTATCCTGATTTCTATCATCTATCCCAATACGCTCCGGCTGATATGCGCTTGTACTATAATACAACCAGATGGCCAAACCCGAATGCAATAGGTGCTAGCGTCGGCGCACGAAGATACATCCGGCATTAGCATAAAGGCCAGGAAGAGCGAATGCTCAACCTGGCCTTTTATAGTTAACAAAGGGCCACCCCGCAGGCAGCCCCCATAGATTTCGAATTATTTTGTTCTGCTCGTGCCTTGCCCGCCTTTAACCAGCTTCAAGGTCGCAACGATCAGAAAGCTAACAATCACAAGCAGCAGCCATGAGCTCACTTTCCCAAAATGAACGATCCGCCATGATCCGGTCTGATCCGGATATTCCCATGCCCCGAAGAAAGTTGCGACGTTCTCGGCAATCCAGATAAAGAATCCTATTAATACGAATGAAGGCGCGAGCAGCATCCGGTATCTTGTTCCCCCAACCTCAAAGGTAACCCAAGTCCGCCAAAATACGATTATTACAAGTGCAGACAACCACCAGCGAGCATCGATCCAATAATGATGGGTAAAGAAGTTTAAATAAATCATGGCAGCCAGTGTTACCACCACCGGGAATGGCGGCCATCTAAGCAATTCGACGTCCATCCGCCGCCAGGCTTGGCAGAGATAACTCGCAACACTCGCATACATAAAGCCGCTGTATAACGGAACGCCGAACACCTTCGTGTACCCTTCTCCAGGGTACGACCATGAACCCATATGCACCTTGAAGATTTCAAGTGCCAAACCTATCAAGTGAAACAAGGTAATAACCTTAACCTCATCGCGTGATTCAAGGCCGGAATGAACCATCCACCACTGCATCCCGAGGCAAATAAGCAGCAGCAAGTCATACCTCGGAAGCCATGGCATCTGGATAAGCTGTGTTAATGCCAGCGAAGCGAATATAACAACGGGAAACAGGCAAGACCATGCCTGCTCCCAGCCAAAACGAACGAGCTGCAGGAATGCCCTTCTCATTATTCATCCATTTGGTAGTCCAGAACATCTCCGGGCTGACAATCCAAAGCTTTACAAATCGCCTCTAAAGTGGAGATGCGAATCGCTTTAGCCTTCCCATTCTTCAGAATAGATAGATTCGCCATTGTGATACCAACTCTCTCCGATAGCTCTGTTACGCTCATTTTTCGCTTCGCCAACATCACATCAATATTTATTATGATCGCCATATTATTCACCTCAGACCGTTAGGTCGTTTTCTGATTTAATAGCTATGGCATTGTTCAGCAGCTTCTGAAGAACAGCCGCGAAGACCGCAATCACCATCGAAGCAAATATAAACACCATCCCGATTACAATGACGCCGGGGGAATCGTCTCTCTCTGCTAAAAGGTAAAAGAGGGGCATCCCCAGTACAAACAAGGCACTGATTGAGAATGCACAGTATTTGATCTTCTTCAAAGCAGTGACAGATAAATCCGAGAAAGCCTGGTTCCTGTCAATATAGCACAGAAGTTTGAATGCTTGATACAGTGCAGTGTAAAAGGGAATCACCGTTGCATAGAGATCCATACAAACAAAATATTTGAGATAAGTATGATCCGGATACAGCTCTACAATATAGCTCGCGATCTCTGGAATGACAAAAATGCACAAAGCCAGAACCGGAATGCCGATCAGAAAAACAGTTACCTTCAAGAAAAGTGTTGAACCACGTTCCATGTCATGCACCTCATTTCCATTCTCTCAAGTTGAATTTAGCACAATATTTATCGTTTTGCAATAAATTTAAATCGTAAAACAAGTTATTTGTGTTGTTTCAACTTTCACGGATAGCTCTCAATTCGTTTATTGTACATTGCCATTCCCAGCGGAACATGGCATTGTCAAAGGTATCGAACGGGCACTAATGGGGAGGGAATGAGGGACATGCTTTATAGAGAAATACCCGGTACAACGTTAAATGCCTCTGTCATCTGCATGGGTACAGGCGGCTTCGGCGGTGGAATGTCACGCGAGGATGCATTTCGGCTCATTGATCTCTATCTAGAGCTTGGCGGCAACTTTATCGACACGGCGCATTCGTATGATAACTGGCTCGGGCTCGGAAGAAGCTTAACCGAAACCCGCCTTGGCGAATGGATGCAGGAACGAGGCAACCGCGATAAGCTTGTTCTAGCCACCAAGGGCGGTCATCCCGAAGAGGAAACACCGCATCAAGCGAGGCTTGGACGAGAAGTCCTTCATCAGGAGATTGATGAAAGCTTGAAGCTGCTCCGAACCGACTACATCGACCTGTACTGGCTGCATCGCGATGAGCCAAGCAGGCCGGTCGAAGAAATTATGGAGACCCTTCACAGCCAAGTTCTAGCGGGTAAAATCCGTCATATCGGCTGCTCGCATTGGACCGTGGAACGGATTAAACAAGCCCAGAGCTGCGCGGCTGCCAACGGTCTAACGCCGTTTGTTGCCAATCAACCGTATTGGAATTTAGCTGGTTACTATACCGGTTCCGCAAACGATGATCTTGAAGCAGACAGACGCTACTATGCGGAAAGCGGCTTAGCCGTTATCCCCTTCTCCTCTCAGGCGAACGGCTTCTTCAGCGGTAGATATGAGCGAGGGAAAGCAGCAGGTACGCATGCAAGCGCAGCCCATGTGGAGCGAAACTTCTTTAACGATCGCTGCTTCGACCTCCTAGATCGCGTACAGCAATTGGCAGGCGCTCTCGGAACAACCGGCACGGTTATTGCTCTAGCCTATTTGACTTCGCAGCCATTCTCTGTTTTCCCGATTATCGGCTCAAAGACACCGGACAATATGCGCGACAGCTGCGCAGCCGGCGATCTCATCCTAACGCCTGATCAGCTTCACTTCCTTGAGAAGGGTTAACCGCCGCGAATTTCTAACGAACCGTAGAGGCCTTAATCGGCTGAATTACGAGGTTTCGAGAATCTAACGAACCATGAAGGCCTTATTTCAGAATTTTCGGCTCCCACATACACGCCAAACAACAAATAAGGCCGCTGCGGTTCGTTAGAATTTTTTCGCTGCTGTTCTGGGGCAAACAAGGCCTCTACGGTTCGTTAGCGTATTCCGCCTCCCACCAAACACCTCCATAACGCAAAAAAGCAGCCGAACAATCTCGGCTGCTTCAATTCCTATTGTTAGTGCGTAGCCTGCAACGAACCCTTCTCGCTCAGACCAAGCGCCTTCGCTGTGGAAAGCTGATGTTGACGGATCAACTCAGGGTTTTTCAACAGGGACACGCCATAAGAAGGAATCATTTCTTTGATCTTCGGCTCCCACTCTTTAACATGTTCAGGGAAGCATTTCTTAATGACTTCAAGCATAACGGAAACTGCGGTTGACGCACCAGGAGATGCTCCAAGCAAGGCTGCAATGGAGCCGTCAGCGGCGCTAATAACTTCCGTACCAAATTGAAGTGTTCCTTTGCCGGCCGCAGTATCTTTAATAATTTGTACACGCTGACCCGCTACTAGTAATTCCCAATCCGCGCTGTTTGCATTCGGAACAAATTCCCGCAACGCTTCCATACGTTTTTCTTTCGATAACATAACTTGCTTGATCAGGTAGGTGGTCAATGAAACGTTCTTCACGCCAGCTGCCATCATCGTAACGAGGTTATGCCCTTTAACGGAGGACGACAAGTCGAACATCGAACCGAATTTCAAGAACTTCGGCGAGAAGCCGGCAAACGGTCCGAAGAACAGCGACTCTTTCTTATCGATCACGCGTGTGTCCAAATGCGGAACCGACATTGGAGGCGCACCGACCGGAGCTTGTCCATATACTTTGGCACGATGCTGCGCTACCACTTCCGGATTCTGACAAACCATGAACAATCCGCTTACCGGGAAGCCGCCAATCCCTTTCCCTTCAGGAATACCGGATTTCTGCAGCAAATGCAGACTTCCGCCGCCGCCGCCGATGAAGACGAACTTCGCCGTTTGACGCTCAACCGCGCCGTTCTCGACATTGCGTACTTTCAGTTCCCACGAGCCGTCTGACGCACGTTTGATATCATCAACATTATGGTTGAACTTGATATCAACGTTCTCACTCTTCAGGTGGTCAAACAAGATTCGCGTCAGAGCACCAAAGTTCACATCCGTACCCGATTCGATTCTTGTAGCCGCGATCGGTTGGTTAACATTCCGGTCTTTCATCATCAGCGGAATCCATTCCTTCAGCTTCGCTGGATCTTCGGAATATTCCATTCCGTCAAACAGTGGATTGTGTTCCAAAGCTTTAAACCGTTTCCTCAAAAAGTTGACATCTTGTTCCCCTTGAACAAAACTCATATGAGGCACCGGAACGATAAAGTCCTGTGGATTACGAATCAAGTTGCTGTTAACCAGATAAGACCAAAACTGTCTCGAAAGCTGGTATTCTTCATTCACTTTAATAGCTTTGCTAATATCTATGGACCCGTCCGGTTTCTCGGTAGTGTAGTTAAGCTCGCAAAGTGAGGAATGTCCTGTTCCTGCATTGTTCCATTCGTTTGAGCTTTCCTCGCCGGCAGTTCCGCGCCGCTCCAGCACGGTAATGTTCCAGTCCGGTACCAATTCTTTAAGCAGCGAACCTAAGGTAGCACTCATGATGCCGGCACCAATCAAGATAACGTCTGTTTTCGTTTGTCTGTTGCTCATGTTTACCGTCCTTCTACTCTACGATTTGCAGAAAGGATGTGAGCGTTCCTGCTAAAGCGCCACAGCAAGCCAGGGTAAAACCTTATCACACATCTTTTCCGGTCATTTTTCTCTCTCCTAGTGTATCACTATTATTTAGAGATTAAAATAATTGGGTTCAATAATCCTTTACAAATTCGTGTACCAATTGCACCTAACATATCCTTTATTCCACTAAGCTTGCCGATAGCGGTAAAAACTAACAGGCCCCATACCTTTATTAGTTTAACCACTTCTTCCTAGCAAATAACAAAGCCAAATCTCGCCAGCTCTATACGTACCGCATCGTGACCGTGCCGGCAAAATCAGCTGCATTGTCTTCGTATATATTCAGCATCTTCACATCTAACGTTGAACGCGTCCCAGCGGCCGCGAGGAATTTATCCGCCTTAGCGAAGACGATTCGCCCAAGGAAGCCGAGTGCCTTCGTACGATAATGCATGGGAATCGCCACTGTCGCCTGCAATTGACGCATCACCTGCGCAGCCTCCGTTCCATCAAGCGTCATTCTTCCCCCAACGGGAATCATAAGGACGTCCACTTTGCCGATTGCATTGACTTGCTCATCACTTAGCAGATGTCCCAAATCTCCGCAATGACAGATCGTCAGACCATCCATTTCGAAGCGAAAAATAATATTAGGGCCTCTTTTCTTCCCTTCCACCTTATCGTGGAATGTCTTGAACCCGGTTATGCGCACATCGCCGCAGTTATATTCCTTTGGTTGATTCACAAGGATATAGTTGCCCGAGGCCGCCTCGATTTTATTATGATCGCCATGATTATGCGTGACGACAACGATATCCGATTCAATGGGGACCGGCATGCGGTAGCCAAGAAATTTATAATAAGGATCGATGAGAATCCTCGTACCTGCATCTGATGTCAGAAGAAATGAGGAATGACCGAACCATTTGATTTGCATAGGAGGAGCCCCCTTATTAAAGTTATTGGATTGCATTCAAATCTTTATTCCCTTGCAGCTTCTTATACACGTTAACATACACCCACACCGCATTGCTCAAAAGGAGCGCGCTGGTAACAATAAAGACGTAGCGGCTGCCGAACCAGGCTGCCACTTGCCCGCCAAGAACTGCCCCTCCAAATACGCCTAAGTAACCTGCCGACATCGCAAAACCAAACACTCTTCCCGTAATGGCTGTAGGTGTAATTTTCTTAATCAAAATGTTAACAGTAGGCGTTAGCCCGGCAGCCGTGAGCCCTAACAAGAATCGCAGAATCATTAACTGCCACGGATTACTTACGAAAGCTTGAGGGATGAATATGATTCCGGCCGCAACCAGAGAAAACAACATGACTTTATGTGCACCGATGCGATCAGATAATTTCCCTAACCGTGGAGCCGCAAAAATATTGGCAAGCCCCGAGGCAGAGAAAGTGATCCCGGCAATGAGTGCGACATGACTGAGATTGAGGGTTAACTGGGTAATATAAACGGTAAGGATCGGTTCCACCGAATACAGGGCTACCGTTAAAACGAAGAAGGTCACGAACATTGTGATCGTCAAGCTTTTCTCCGGAATAAGAGCCCACACTTCTTTGGCGCTCTTCACCTGTTTATCTTTGCGCGTGAAGGTCTCTTTGACGAATAAGGCCGTTGTTAAGAACGCGATAAACATCAGTGCTCCTGTGATGAAGAATACATTTTGCATCCCGAAGTTCTCCACCAGGAAGCCGCCGATCATAGGCCCAAGCAAAGAGCCCGCAATACTAGCCGTCGACAGTGTGCCTAACGCATAACCGGCATGCTCTCGATCGGTCTGAGTAGCAATTAACGTCGTACACGCCGTTCCGTATCCGGTGATAACGCCTTGCAATAAACGGAGTCCAATTAATACATATACATTAGGCGCAAAGCCCATACAGAAAATCACAATCGCCATACCCAGACTCGCTCGCAGCAGCATCGGTTTCCGCCCAAATTTATCTGCAGCCGCGCCCCATATTGGGGAGAAAATCGCGGAAATGATAAACGTAATGCCGAACGCAAGTCCGGAGAATTGAGCAATTTCGCTTGCATCATCGACGCCAAGATGCTTGATAAACAGCGGTAATACAGGCGCAATCTGACTCATGCCCACTCCTGTCACAAACATCCCGAACCAGCAAACAATCAAATTTCTTTTCCAAATTGGCATTAGGCGCATCAACCTAAACGACGTACGAAAAAAACGTATTTGTTCATCATGTTGAACACTTCCATTCTTTATGATAGCATGAAGCGGAGACCTCTCCATTTAATGTTAAACGGAGACCGCTCCGCTTGTCAAGACAGACCTATTTGAATTTCGGGAAGTGAGCCTATCCATGCAAGATTCTCCTATACCAACGCCTCCACCACGTTCCGAACGCCGCGATGCTGCCGAGAATCGTCAGCGCATCTTGGATGCAGCACTTCGCCTCTTCGATCAACATGGTGTAGAACAAGTCAGTATGAACCAAATTGCTACAGAAGCACAGATTGGTCCGGGCACGTTATACCGCCGGTATCGCAATAAAGGCGAGCTGTGCCACGATCTAATGAAAGAGAACATCATCCTTCTGTTCGATAGTATCGAAACGCACTTGCTGGATCATCGAACAGCCCCGCCAAGCGAACGACTGCAAGGGCTGCTCAGCTTGTTCATTCGATTCAGGGAGAAGAAATCCCAGCTTCTTAAAGGGGTTGAAGACTCCGCTTCCACCAACCGGTTTCGATCGCGAACGCAAAGCCCTTTGTATGTAGAGCTGCATCAGCTGATCGTAGAGCTGCTCGACGAAATGACGGTATCCGGTCAGCCTCAGCAGCCGAACAACGTGTTTAAAGCGGACATGCTCCTAATGGCCCTAAGCAGCGAAGCCTACTCCTTTCAGCTCGAAGAGCGCGGCTATTCATCGGAGCGGTTTCTGGAGCAAATCTGCCTCACCTTCCTTCCACAAACTTGAGCGCGAGCTCCCAGTAAAAAACGGCAGCCCTAGACGAGTGATCGTCCTGGACTGCCGTTTGGTATATTGTATCGTATTGCAACATTTATCCATGCTCTGCCTTAGAAACTACCGACTATTCACTTGCTTCAAGAATTCCCGCATGAAACCGGGGAGATCTGGCCAAGCGTGACCGGAAATGATATTGCCGTCTACGCAAAGGGTTTCTTTCGCATAAGTCGCGCCAAGCGACTCAACATCCGGACGACAGGCCGAGTAAGCCGTCATCGAGCGGCCTTCGAAGTAGCTGCGATTATTAACGACCGCTAGAATAAGCGCCGCATGACAGATCGCGCCAACAGGCTTATCCGCTTCGAAGAAATGGCTGACGATACGAGGCACGTTATCGTCTAACCGAATATATTCAGGAGCTCTGCCGCCTGGGATAATAAGCCCGGCATATTCGGAAGGATCAACCTCGGAGAATGCAAGATGCGAATTCAACTGATAACCCGGCTTCTCCGTGTACGTGTCCCAGCCTTCGAAATCATGGACGACCGTTCGCAGCGTCTTCACGCTTGGAGCCGCGATAACCGCTTCAAACCCTTCCTCCAATACGCGGAAATAAGGATAATACACTTCCAATGACTCAGCGGCATCACCTGTAAGGATAAGAATCTTCTTAGACAACTCGATCACGCTCCATGAACAAATTAGAACTCTTATTCATTGTCCATGAAGAGGAAATATCTGTAAAGGGACGTAAATTGCCCTATTTTGTCGAGGACATCTGTATGCTCATCATCGGTTCAGCGTTTTTTCCCTTTCAACAAGGGTTTGTTCATATCTCGCTATTTTATCATCCATGCGCTCCAGTACTCGCTTCATCTCTTCCATCTTGATGAAGAGCTGCTCACGCTGCCTGATTAGAATTTCTTTTCTGGCATCTACGGTCTCATCGCCCTGTTGAAACAAACGAACATACTCCGTCAATACATCAATCGGAAGGCCTACCCCTCGCATACATTTGATGTAATCCACCCACCTGCAATCTTCCTCGGTATAATCGCGGATGCCGCTTTTGTTCCGGTTCACGCGAGGGATAAGCCCAATGCGTTCATAATAGCGGAGTGTATCCTGTGATAGATCGAATTTCTCGCTTACTTCTGCGATTAACATCCCGCTGCCACCTCCTGCTTTCCAATCAAGAACGCCCCGTTATCAGCGAGCAGGGCGTCCTTATCGTTACAACCATTAGATTGCGCCAACCACACGGTGAGGAATATACGGCTCTTCCAGCGACGCCATTTCTTCAGCTGTTAGTTTAATCGCAAGCGCAGCTGCCGGATCTTCGAGATGGGACAGTTTCGTAGCACCGATAATTGGCGCGGTTACCGGTTCTTTCTGCAATAACCAAGCTAACGCGACCTGTGCACGAGGAACGCCGCGCCCTGCTGCGATTGCCGCTACACGTTCTACGATCAGTCGATCTGCATCAGCCGTTGCATCGTATTTCGATTTCTGAACCTGATCGGTTTCGGAGCGTTTGGTGGTCTCCGACCAGTCGCGCGTCAATCTTCCGGAAGCCAGCGGGCTGTATGGAATGACGCCAATCCCTTCTTCCTTGCAAAGCGGCAGCATCTCCCGCTCCTCTTCACGATAGAGCAGGTTCAGGTGATTCTGCATCGACACAAACCGGGTCCACCGATTCTTCTCCGCCACATGCAGCGCCTTTAGAAACTGCCATGCATACATCGCGGAAGCACCAATGTATCTGGCCTTCCCTGCCTTCACAACATCGTGCAAGGCTTCCATCGTTTCCTCAATTGGCGTGTTGTAATCCCAGCGGTGTATTTGGTACAGATCCACATAATCGGTTCCTAATCGCTTAAGACTCTTATCGATTTCACTCATGATAGCCTTGCGTGAAAGTCCGGCACCATTAGGCCCTTCATGCATGCGAAAATGTACCTTCGTCGCCAATACGATTTCGTCGCGATTCGCATAATCCTTAAGAGCCCGTCCAACAATCTCCTCGCTTGTGCCGTCCGCATATACATTCGCCGTATCAAAGAAATTGATGCCAAGCTCAAGCGCTCTCTTAATAATAGGACGACTGTTCTCTTCATCAAGCACCCATGGATGAATCCACCGCTCCGCAACGCCAAAGCTCATACAACCCAGACAAAGCCGAGAGACATCCAGGCCCGTATTTCCGAGTTTCACATATTCCATTAGAATGGTTCCTCGCTTTCGGTTCATTCAATTGCGCTTCATCTGCCTCATTGGCTAGTATCTCACTTGGAGTTAACTCCAAGTCAAGCTCTCATCAAGACAGTGCATACACAACAGGCTGCCAATCAATTGGCAGCCTTCGTAAAAAAGTATGATGGTTACTAGAGGAATATGCTTGTTCACAGGTCACTTTCAAGTACGGAATAGATCACTTCATTACACCACTTCTGATTGCAGAATCTTGTCTCCCGAAGTAAACCGTCCTTTATCATGCCGGCTCTAATCATGACTTGTTCGGAAAGCTCATTCTCCGCATTGGCGTAAGCGACTACACGATGAACATGAAGTTCGCTAAAAGCAAAACCGATGAGCGTTTTTGCCGCATCAGTTGCGTAGCCTTTCTTCCAATAATCGGGATGAAGTGCCCAACCAATTTCCCACTCCTTGATTTCGGCCCAGTTTAATTTAATTCTAACCCTGCCAATAGGACGCAAATCAAATTTATCACAGAGTAGAAATGCATATGCGACACGCGGATTGGCATCACGATCGGCCAGGATCGTTTGGAAATTTTTTATGATTTGGTCATGGTCCGGATGTTGGGTTTCGTATTTGTAAGTAAGGCTATTTTGTTCTAATTCACTGTAAAAAGTAAAATCGTCTGCCGTGTACTCTCTAAGCAAAACTTTCTCACCTGTAATTTCCATGATCATCCCTCCTTGCCCATCGCTGATAAAAGGTATTGACTCCCTTAAACTGTAACATTATTACATATTTATTGTCAGCGTTACACCATACTTCTCTGGTTTCTCACGGAGTTTGATATAAAATAGAAGTGGAGTGAGGTACGATATCAAAGCATAACGGAGGTCGATTTCATGCAAACGATTCGAAATCTATTCGCACATATGGATTGGGCAAACCGCCAACTGCTTGAAGCGCTGCGAGCCGCGCCGAAAGATGAAGCGAGCAAAGCAATGCTACTGTTTCTGCACGTACTCCAGGCGGAGCGCATCTGGCTGACCCGGCTGCGCGGCGAGAGCAGTGAAGGTATCGTTCTGTGGGTGGACGATGTGGACTCGCTCGACTGCGAAGCGCTGATCGAGGCGAACGGAAGTGGCTACCAAGCTTGGCTAAGCGCCTTACCCGAAGAGGAGCTAGACAATTTGGTAGCGTATCGCAGCCAAGCCGGAGCACCGTTTGAGACTTCGACTCGTGACATCTTGATCCATGTCGCCCTGCACGGTCAGTACCACCGCGGCCAGATCAACACGCTGCTCCGCCAGAGCGGGGCTGATCCGAAGGCTGTGGATTACATCCTATATGCGCGACTTGGCGGGGGATGATAGTTAAGAAGGGCTGCCGAGGGGCAGCCCTACTTCTATGCTCAATACATGAAATCGATGGCCATGCTGTACGGTTCGTTAGAGTATTCTGCGACAAGCTAACGAACCGTACAGGCCTTATTCGGCCGGTTTTCTCGCCTCCGAGAATCTAACGAACCGTAGAGGCCTTATTACCTCAAAATCCGCTCTAATTTCCCCACAAACCGCCGAATAGTGCCTCTACGGTTCGTTAGCATTTTTTTGGAGCTATTTTGAAGCAAATAAGCGCCGTACGGTTCGTTAGAGTTTTCCGCGACAAGCTAACGAACCGTACAGGCCTTTATTCGGTCTGTTTTCTAGCCTCTGAGAATCTAACGAAACGTAGAGGCCTTATTACCTCAAAATCCGCTCTAATTTCCCCACAAACCGCCGAATAGTGCCCCTACGGTTCGTTAGCATTTTTTTGGAGCTAAACTGAGGCAAATAAGCGCCGTACGGTTCGTTAGAGTTTAATCCCAGCGGTAGCTATAGTAATCCTGTGCGTGCACCACTTTGAATCCAACCGATTCATATAACCTTAGAGCATGGTCATTCTTCGTTTCGACTTCTAAGTGTACCGAGTAGCCGGCTTCGCTTTGCTCTTTAACGACCCGGCGTAATACTTTGCTGCCTATCCCTTTACCTTGGTGTTCAGGTAGAATGGCAAATCCATAAATCCATGCTTGCTCCTCTTCGCGGCTCACCCGGATCTTGCCTACCGTGTCTTCGTTCACGTCAATCATAAACACATCGGTGTTCCCCGCATAAACGTGACTCTCCATCGCTCGGGCATCTGCTTCGTCATCTCCGAATGCCAGAACGGATATGCGTACACGCAGTTCGTAATCTTCCAGCGTCGCTGGCCTCAGAATAATGCCGTCCGTTTCGCCAAGAGGCTTTTCTCGCCACTCCATTTGATGCTCCGAGAATGCATACTCGGCACCTTGTTTCCTCAAGAAAGCTTTTGCCGTATCTGATCCCGCAGGCGCGTTCAACAAGATTCTCTTGAATCCGTTCTGCTCGACCTTCTCCATCGCTTGCCGGAACAAGCGCTGGAAATGCCCCTTCCGTCGTTCACTGGGTTTCACCATGCCGCATACTTCGACCGTTGACCCAAACGCATACAGGCCTACAAACGCTACAAGCTGTTCATTTTCATAATGAAACAAGTCGAGCTGGTCAGAATCGCGTTCTCTAAGCATTTCCCAGTTGAGCTTCAGCTGGACATGATCATAAGCTTCACACTCGATCTGCAATTGTTCGACAGCTAGTAATTGCCCAGTCGTTAACATATTTTCTCCTTTGTCCGTCCGTAGGGTTGCTCGATATTACTTACTCAAGTCTAGAAGAAACTCGCGAGTCGATTGATAGGCATCGTTCCATCCCATTTTCGCATAGAAACGAAGTCCATCCATTCCTTTAAAATAATACGCGCCGATCAATCTCTCCTTGAAATCCGGTATCGTAATTCCGGCCTGCTCTTGATAAGCTTGATAAGCTTGAATCACTTCAAGACCTGCCATATGTCTATCAAGTATCGCCAGATCTACGAGAAAGTCTCCGTATGCGCAATTACCGTCAATGATGCCGGTGATACGCTTACCATCGGATAAAATATTCCATTGGTGAAAATCCCCATGAATAAAATGCCGGTGCGGCTCATTGTAGCTCGAATAGGCCATCAAACGGCTGTAGCACTCATCGAACACATCTTTCTCCAAGCAAGTCGTTTGAAAGAGGTCATACCAATTCTCCCAGAAGTTCCCCGTTTGATCCTCCGCGAATACATCGACCAGATAATCCTTCCACGTATGAAAGGTACCATCGCCCGTAGGTTTGATCCACCCATAGCCGCTTGTTGAGCCCAGCTCGACATGGTTAACTCGAGTTAGGAGCCGTATCAGCTCCGGAAGCTGGTTCATCTGCTGCTCCCAGGTACATTCTGCAAAATTACCGCCTTCGATTCGCTCTATGATCACGTATCCCAGATGCCCGACCTTCCCTTGTCCAAGAAACCGCGGGAACGGTATTCCCTGGCTAGATAGCAGGTTCGAAATATAGCGATCCGTTTCGTAAGCCCCTGCCATGTCACTGAATTTAATGACATGTCCCTTTCCTTCATGCATGAAGGAGTACACACTGCTCAAGTTGCCGCCAGTCATTGGCGTTATCTTAGCCGCCCCTGATCCCAGATGAGCTCTCAATACTTCCTCTATATCAGCGAGAGCTAAAGTTGGCTTTTCGTATGCGGTCACGTTAGAACCTCCTCTGGCTGCGCTGTTTTGTCAGCGACTATGATCTCTTTTTCTCTATCTCTTAATCTGTTCCAAAATAGTCGGATCCTTCAGCTTACGGTCCTCAGCAAGCAGCAGGACCTTCGACATAATTTCCGCTGTCCGCGGATCTTCATCGACAAAGGGCAAGAAGATCCTGCCGCGATGCTGCGCGTGCACCGGTAAGATGTGCAAACTCCCGCTGGCCATTTGATGCACCATACCGCTGCCCAGATGAACGGTATATTCGCCTAAGGCTCCTTGGATATGCGCATGAGAGCCTTTGATCACTACATTGTCCAGCTTCAGAATCGGAACAAGCTCGCGTACCATCGCTGCCCGCATCTCCACGGTCGATAGGCTTGCCTCCGGATCAACGCCGCCGACATGAGCCACACTGACAACCAGATCAACGTCGCGCATCACTTCGGAGAAGATCACCTTCGGAATATCGGCCAAATGCATCGGTTCGCCTGTTTTGCGCTTATAAAAAGCTACCGTTTCAATTGTCGGCGCTTCTACCTCGGCCGGCGAGAACCAGTCTGCCAAGGCATACAGGGTCACCACGATATTTTGCTTATGATACACCTTCTGCAATCCCTCTTCATAGCTCGCCGTCCACTGACGGGATTTCAGCAGCGATGCTGCTTTTCTAGGTTGAATCTGGTGCCCGTCATAACGTCTGGAACGAACCCCTTCCAGCAATTCATCCGCATTCGGGCGGTACAGCTCCCGAAACACTTGCTTGAAGGGCTGTACGATTTGCTGCTCAATGACAACCTTCTGATACGCCGCCCATGCTCCGCTCTCGTACAAATGAACCGGATGCGCGATCAGCACTTCCTCAGCCGCATCCAATGGAATGACGTTCCCGCTAATGTCCCGCAATTCCCCTTGTTCGAAGAATCCAATCGCATCCGCGGACTTAAACAACAGATCCTTTAACAATGGCTCGATCACTTTGTTGGTTTGAATGAGGCTCAGCTCTTCGGCGGTGAACGCCTCTTCCAGCACCATCGCTCTCTCCAGTGCGGCGCGCGCGCGTTTATGCTGATCTCTCAATGAGGTCTGCAATTCTTTCAAGCCTGCCAGCGTTTCATCATTCTTCAGCTTGGACGGAATCGTCTTCACCGGCTTGCCATCCTTCGTAATGGATACCGAGGCTTTGCCCCTCTCATCCATCACCAGGCAAAGCTGCCACTCTTGTACCGTAACCGGCTCGAAGCTGGCCGCAATTTGCTTGAATTTCTCCGCTTCCACATTCCACGTCATGCGGATTACATCGGAATATCCGGCGTTACGGGCCAAATTGTCCAGCGCAATGTTCACCGCCTTCGACTCGCTGTCTCGCCGCAGTGCGCCGAACTGCTTGCTCTCTTTGGCAAATTGCTGCAGTACTTCATAACGGTGAATAAGCTCGGCCTTCCGATTATCGTTGGCGAACGGAATCAAGCCGTAGCACAGCACATGATTCTTGTTTCGTTTGCTCGAAAGCTCGCCCTCAATGACTTCCGCATCCAACCTGCCGAGCACGGCATCGCAAAATAACTGAGACCGCTTATGGTTCGCACCATCTGCAATATATTTGGCGCTGTCATAGACCAGTTGGAAGCGTTGTTCCCCAATGGTCTCGTAGGCTTCGAAGAACCAGTTAATATCGAAGGCCCCTTCATTAAAATCAATCGCCGAGATCGGCGAATACCGCGCAACCATCGTTTCTTTATCCGTAGAGAAATGCTGGTTCACATGCGCATGGAAATACCAGCAAGCAGAAGCCAGCCCTTCCCAGCCTAAGTAATCGGCGATAATTTCCACCCATTGCGGGGCATACATGGCCGCCTCGATCAGTCTAATCTCGGAAATATCGCGGCCTTCCAGCAGTCCTCTTAATGTATTGGCATCGTCGTCCGGCTTCGGATAGCAGCACTTCAGCAGATGGCTGATCATATCCTTCTTCGTTTGCCCGCCTCCCCAAGCATAGAAATACCCGCGTGCCAGCTTCTCCTTATTCCCCAAACTGAGCAAACAGCCGACAAAATACTGCATACCCTCGTATTTGTTAATACGCTGGGCCAGATAGCTGACCGCTGTGTCGCTATCCCCGCGCTGCAGCTCGATTTCAACAATCCGCTCCACTGCCAATCTGCCGATTAGCTCCGCTTGCGGATACAGAAGCAGCTGTTCGCGCTGATGGCGATGCTCATTCGTAATCGTGTTGATATGATCAGGGCTGCTCCGCCTGCCGAGCAGTTCCTTATACAATTCATTGGTCGTAATGAAGCCGGACTCATACGCCTTGGCAAAAGAAGGCAACCCCACTACGTGACGATCCGATTGTTCCTCCAAACGTTCATAATGGTAGAGCAGCGCAAACCCAGCCCGGAACATATCCTCTTCGTCGTTATAAACGCCGGCCATTTCGGAATACCAGAACGAGACTTCCTCTGTCGTCATGATCTCCGTGAATCTCACTACCTGTGAGCGGTATGGCTGCTGAATCTCCAAGCTTGGATGCTGCGTGACGTACTCACTTTGTTGATCGATCAGAATACCTTCATATATCGCAAGCGACGCATTGTGTGTCAGTACGAATCGCTCACGCGGATCACACTCATTAAACATAGCTTTCAGGAGGCTGTAGATGAGACGCTCATACTGCATGTCCCCGAGCCACTTCGCTACCGCACTGATAACGGATGGCGAAAGCATCTGCAAGACATGCGAGATTTGAAAATGGGCCGAAAAGTCGCTGAGCGACGTTCCGTATCTTCTTGTGCAGATATCGTAATAGAAAAGCAGCTCAAGAATGCGCTTCGTATCGAGGCCCTTGTTCTGGGCGAAGCTGCGCCACACGTCTGCCAATGGGTAATCATTCAATACGGCAGGACCCTTATTATGCGAGTTTACCAGAGCACGCATTCCCCATTGTTGTGTGCCAAGTACGATTTTGCCGCGGCTGCCGTCATACTCCTCAGTCTCGTATTCATAATCCCGATACTCATGGATGAGGTCACGCCAGCTTTCCAGCAGATCATGAATTTCCTCGGCACTTGATGTCAAGATGTCCTGAAGCGAGGCACCCGGCCATGGCTTTAGCTCAGGCAGCTGTTGGAGCTGCTGCGGGTCATAGAGTCCATAACCATTCTCCGGACTATATTCCACCTCAACCGTCCCCGTAATTCGCTCGATCAGAACAAGCTCCCTCGAAGATCGCTTAATCGCATCCTTGTCCCTCAACAGCGCGACGCATTGCTCATAAACAGGCAGCCTCTTCTCGTCTTCCTTCAGGTTCAGAACCATATCGAGTCCGCCCAAGCGCTTGTCCTCTTTCTTATCCGACAGCAGACGCTCGATCGTCCCTTTCAGCTGTTCCGGCTCCTGCTTGAGCAGCAATTGAATGACCGCTTTACGGAGATCACCCGCTTTATACTGAAGCAATTCTTCCACCCAGCTATATTCCTCATCGCTTAGCTGTAAGAGCTCCACGCTTCGCTGCGCTGCCTGGCGTACTTCCGAACCCTTGTCGCCTAACGCTTCAATCAACGCTTGACGCTGCTTCTCGGTTTGCGGTCTCTCGAGGCAAATATGAACGAGCGTGGAACGTGTATCCACATTCATTTTGTCCCGGTAATCGAGCATGATATCGAACATCTCTTGATCACTGTGAATATAAGCCACGATTAACATGAGTGCGCATATCTGATCGGTTGACACGGTCCGGCTGAAGGACAGAGCGCTGTTTGAATAGGTCACTTCCTTCTTCGGCATCCGGCCCAGGATGTGCTGCAATTGACCAAACATCGCTCTATCCGTGACGACATACTGTTGAAAATCCTCTTGCCCCAGCAGTCGGTGGTTTAAATTGTAGCTTGAGACATCACTGAACAAATTGGGCAGCACCCAAGCAAGGACTTCCAGATCCGGGCTGTCCAAGAAGCCAGCGGCGATCTGGTGTTGGAATGCTGCAAACTGAGTCTGAGCTAAGAATTGCAGGGCAGTAATTTGCTTGTATTTGGAGCCGGATTCCCTTAACGCCATGATTTTCGCTTCGGTATCCATCAATTCATCAACGGCAGTAGCCCATAGTCCGACGTACAGCAGCTGGCTGTCCTCGCTTTCCAGGCATTCGAGAAGGGCAGCCTCGTTCGTCAAACAATCGTAAGCGGCTTTCAGACATTTCTTAATGACCGCCGGCTTTTGCGCTTCCAGTGCCAAGCCTGTCCACACATCAAACGCACGAATGATGGATGAGAACCGGCTTAACTCATGCTCGATAATGATGCCTAGGATGTAGATGAACCCTTCTCTGCTGGCTTCGTCCATACATTCCGTAATCGTCTGGCGCAAACCCTCTTGCAGCTTGGCGGCCAGCAGCAATTCCCCAATGATGGCATGTGCTTCCGGATTGCGGCTCATGAGCATTCCTTTGATGATGTTGCGGGTAACGACAGCCGTATTGTTCTCGCTGTAAATGACTTCTTTCAACTGCTGGAGTAGTGCGTCATTTCCCTCATCAATCTCCAAAGCAATATAGTTATGCAAATACGGATAGTCGGCTGTCTCCGATTCAACTACTACAACTTCAAGCTGCGAGGTAGAATATCCCATCGCAACAAAACGTAGCGCATACCCTAACCGGTCCAAATTCGACTCGAGGTATACCCCCGAAGCGCGGTTCGTCCGGAATGATCGCCTAAGATAACCCATCGAGAACGGATACAGACTGCAGCGGTCCCATATTTTCTTGAACGCTGCCGCGAGTGGATCACCCAGCAGAAAACGCAGCACCTCGAATTGATCGCCTGAGAACACATCCGTAACCTGGGTGTGCGACTCTGACAGCAAGGCTTGTCTCAGCTTGGTGTACTTATCGAATGAAACATACTCACTTCTATAACAATCCATGATGACGGTGGCCATCTCCCGCTGAGCAGCAGGCAGACGATTCAAATCATCCCGTTTCTGATCAAAATACTGCTTCATCTTCTCCAACTGATCTTTCGTCCATTGCATCGTTCCCGCTCCCCTTTATTACCACATTCGCCCAGCAAGCATCGTCAATCGTATAAACATAATTCGGTCGTTGCCTTGCAGCTGAATAGGTGCATCCAGCTTCTCTATCTCACGCTCATTAATAAACACTTTATAGAGACCGTCCTTGTAGCTGAGACAAGCATTGTCTACAGCCTGAACGAAGTCTTGTTGATTCGGGTTATACCTCGCACCGAATCCCACTTTACCGGACTCCAGTTGATCCGCAATTTGTTCCTCCGTCAACGCGGTCAGCACCTTCGACTGAGCAGCATCACCACTGTTATACCGCTGCACTTCGAGCGTAACGATTTGTGTAATCAGCTCTTTCAGAGTTGTCGGCGGGTGAGGCAATTGCATGGCCATTTCACCAAGGATTGGCTTACGTTTACCGATTTGCTTGACCATAATGAGTATTTGCATCACATTGCCCCAATCTGATTATTCGTTATAATAAGCCTTCTATTTATTTCGCAGCGTTCCGATTAATTCCTCTCCCATGACCACTATGAACTACTCCAGATGCCCGAATTTCCGCCATTTGCCCCGTGATGGTCGGCCTCAGAATCATAGGTCGATCTTGCAATTAGGTGCATTCTCCTGCCCCGGTCTAGTGCCAATCACCTGATTTCACCGATGTTCCGTTTCGAGACGAATAAGTATAGTAAGATAAAGGAAATGAAAGAGATTCTGAACACGAAAGGAAGTATGCACTTTGAACAAAGACGCGAAAGGAAGCGATTTTCAACCCAGAGCCGCTCGTAAGCGGAAGAAAAGCACGGTGCTAATACTCCAGGCAACAGCCGGCATTCTATTGATTAGCGGAATTCTGTATAGCATTTATGCAGCTCAATCCGGCTCCAAACCGAAGCAAGCCGCGACAGGGAATGATCCTGTGGGCATTCAAGTGATTAAGGATGGGGACACGACTACCAAGACTGACGGCGGCAAGGTTGTTCATCAGTTAGCGCCTGCTCCCGGGAAATCATCTAACACGACTACAACGACTACGAAACCCGAATCTTCAGTCAAAGGTGATCAAGAAGCTGCTGTGAAGCCTGCTGTCACGCCGGAGAAACCGTCCGTTTCGAAGCCGGAGATTAAGGTTGCCCAAACTAGTAAACCAGCTAGTAAGCCTTCATCAAACTCAACTGCCAAGCCTGCAAAATACCCGATGATCTATGTTCTCAAAGAAGGGGACACGCTTTCCTCTATATCGATGAAATTCTATCATTCGAAGCAGTACGTCGCCCGCTTGGCGGAATACAACCATATTGTATTTATCAATGATATGGTCGCAGGGGATACCATCAAGATTCCAGCGTTATCTTCGACTGCCGGATCAACGGCTGCTAAGCCGCAGAACATGGACTACTCCAAGGTCACACTACCGGCAACCTATTTGGTCCGCACCGGCGATACCTTGTCTAATATTTCACTGCAGTTCTATCAAACGAAGAAATATGTAGCGTTGATCGCGAAGCAAAATAAGCTCGATCCTAACAAGAATCTGATCGCGGGAAGCTCGTTGCTCATTCCGGCCATTCCGGCCGTGAAGCCGCTTGCCACTCATACGGTGCAGCAGGGAGAGACGCTCACGAGCATCTCGCGGAAACACTACGGTTCCACCAAGTACGCCGTAAACATCGCACAAACCAACCATCTGGCAAATAACGACGATATCAAAGCCGGCGATGTGTTGAAAATTCCTTATCTTAAAGCTTAATCCGAGGGACTGCCATTACATGGGCAGTCCTTCACTTTGCCCCAAGAGCACGATCACTCATCGTAATCTTCATCCGAATCCTCAAACAATTCATCCAGAACCGTCTTTCTATTCTCAAGAAACCGCCTTGTAAGGATGTAATGCAGCGTATCCTCATACCTGATTTCCTCAATGGGATGTACATCGAAGTTCACGATCTGCGCATCCGGATAACCAAGAAGAATCGGGGAGTGCGTCGCGATAATAAACTGAGCATCCTCTTCCAAATCCTTAATGACTCGCATCAAAGCCAGCTGCCTTGCAGGCGATAACGCTGCCTCGGGCTCATCGAGCAGATAGATCGCTTTCTTGCCAAACCGATGCTGGAACAGCGACAAGAACGCTTCACCATGCGACTGCTTATGCAATGAACGACCTCCGTAAGGACCGAAACTATCCGGCATCGAATCGATGTGAGAGGCGAATTGATAAAACGTTTCTGCTCGCAGGAAGAAGCCATTCGTAATCTTCGGCATCCACGACAGTCGAATATGTTCACCAAGTATGGAATGCGAGGCATCCACATCATAGTTATTGTTCCGTCCACCGCCGGCCGTGTTAAATCCACATTGAAACGCGATCGCTTCCAGAAGCGTGGATTTCCCCGAACCATTTTCCCCTACCAGAAAGGTCACGTTTGCCCGGAAAGACAATGACTTCAAATACCGTAAAGCAGGTATCGAGAACGGATACCGCTTCGAATCTGTTTCTTCATTCCTAATCAGTTCGAGACTGCGCAGGTACATCGACTTCAACTCCAATACCATTCATTCATTCAAGCTTTGCAGCCAGGCATGGCCCGCCGGATACCACTTGATAAGGGCTTCTTGGAACTATGGTTTCTGCTCTTCATCCAGAACCGGCGCTGCCATCTGAACATCATGATGATGATTACTGCTCCCGATCTATACGCTCCAAGAACAATCGAACTTCGCCCGGAGTTTTTAACACAACGATGTTTTTGTCATTCGACAGCTTCATGAGCTGCTCCATAATCTTCGGTTTTTGTTTTGCAGGATATTCCCAGACCCACCTTAAAAAATGGAGAGTGACTCTCTCTTCACAGCCCTCAGCCATATCTATCCTCTTCGTATGACGATACTGGAATCTTCTTTTGAATACACGGTAAAGACAGATCCACCTGGACAGGTCAACAAATATGATGGTGTCCGCTGCCTTTATCCGCCTATTCAAGGTGCCTCCATAATTGCCATCGATAATCCAGCTGTCGCGACCGATCAATTCTTCTTGGATTGTTAGTTGCTCCTCTCTGGGAACAGCAACCCAGTCCGGTTTCCATAATAGCGCATCAAGATGATGAACCTCGATCGACAGAAGCTCACCCAGTTTGCGAGCTAAAGTTGATTTCCCGGACCCACCGGAACCGATTAAAATGATTTTCTTCATGTTGCCCTCCACAAAGCGATCTTGCTAAGACGTACTGCTAATGAAATCCTCAGTCGAATATCCCTCAGGTGATGCACTGCTATACACCTGCTTATAATCGTCCCGCTTCCAACTACTTCGTACCGATGCTTCGACGACCGTTTGATCCATCAGCTGCAGAAACTCCGGATGCTGCTGCTCCACCCACTGCCGTGCCTGCTTAATGTCATTCGCATGAGGAATAACAATGGATTGCGGAACTAGGTCAGCAAGGTTATTGTAGTCCTCACGTTTCTCAACCAATCTGGTGAATACGGAAGTATCATCATTTATCGCTTCGAGCGATTCGTCCACTAGTCTGTAATAGAAACCATGGACCTGCGCGTTTTGTTTATCTGGAAAAGGTCTTTCGAATCGAAGGATTTTCACAATGTGCGGGTTGTTGTTGAACCATCTGTTCTGCTCGTAAACGACGGAATACGAAACATTGATATAGGAATCGTCACCTACCGTGCCCAACTGCTCGTAACTGCAAGGTATCATCCGATCGCCATAGGGACTGATTGAGATGCTGTTCCCTTCGGGAGATGTGCCATACCCATAAACTCTGGCTACTATGACTTCTGTCTGCTGCGATGCAACGATTACGCCCGCTCCACCAACAAGCACACAGCTGATTACGATCCCAACTAACCATTTTTTCATGGATTGCTCTCCCCGCCTGCCTCCTTGTTACTTACCCTGCCCGAGAACAACTGTCCATCGTAAATGCCCGTTTTCCATATGATTTGACCGTCCGCTCCAGAAGCTTCAATTTTGAGCGGATCCGGTCCATTCACAGGAGGGGCTTCCAGATTATCGAAATAAGCAAACCAGTATCGGCCTTGTGAGGTCGTGATGATTTTTGCCTCTTGGCTTACGGTTAGCTGCTTAACCACTACGCTCTGTATATCGTTATCCGTAATGACCCCTGCCATAGTGAACTTAGGGATATGCGGATCATTCGTCATTCCCCAATTGAACCCTTCTATAGGATTCCCCTCCACATTCCCACTACTATTCCAATACCCTTGTTCATTGGAGTAGAACGCATGCCGGAAACCTGTTTCATCTTTATACAGAAGTATCCTTCCTTGTGGTACTTCCTCTTGGTAAATGAATTCATATGACGCCGGATTGGACATTTTCACAAATAACTTATCCATCTTGTCTTCTTCTGTCTCCATACATCCCGCGCAGAAGAGCATCACCAGGAATAAGAGGCATAGCTTTTTCACACCATCACCTACCGCTACTATTGGTCACATCCACCGTATCTCGAAATGAACCGAACACACCTGTAAGCAGTCCGATCATGCCGATGGTTACGCCATAACCCGATGACTCGTCGAAAGCTAATACGAATAAAATTCCGATCAGCGTTAGTTGAAAGCCTAAGAGTTGCACTTGAAGAACACTCGGCCTGATAAAATCCAACATGACTCCCGCAACAAACAGCAGTGTAACAATGACCACGAATACCGTTACAATTAGTAAGCCGATGCTCGCCATTTAACGTTTGGCCCCCCTTCGATTCAACCTAATCGCTCTAGGTAAATTCAGGACCCCAATAAGAAAAGTGGAAATAAAGGGGATCCATTGATAGAAATGAACATGAAGTTTACCGTCTCCAACCGGACCGGTCTTGGGCTGATAAAAGTCCCAAATGATATACAAAACGCCGAGTATGGGGAGTATGATGCACACGATGCTTGCTACTAAATAGATACCATTTCTGTTCATTCCTTACCTCCGTCTTATCCGTCAGATGCCGGTTCTGTCGGTCTTCCTTTTATGATCTCGACTTCTATATTTTTACACTTAATTAAGACGTCCGCCGCAACAAAAAGTTGCAATACAAAAAGACTGCCGATTAATTCCCACCGGCAGTCTATCTAAGCTAACAACCACCTACCTCGGCGGAAGTATTTTCAGATGCTTGAAATCCTTATAAGCCTCTAGATCGTCCAGGACCAGCTGCTTCCCCCGTCCTATTGCTATGGACAGTCTGCCCTGCCCCGCTTCTTGAACTTGTATAAGGCTCCCGTCAGCGAAACTGATCGACATCCCGTGAAAAAAGGTCTCCACTTCAGCAGAAGAGGCAGCTTCCTCGACGCCGCTCTTAACAAACTTCTTCAGCATGCGGCAGACTTTGTTAATCGATTCGTGATCAGCCTTGTTGGTATTGTTCAGTGGAACATAGGTAAGATCCCCGTCCTGTAGATTTACGGACGCTACGGTTTCGGGACTGCATACAGCTGCCAATTCGCTGAGTGATTTGGGCTTCGGCAGGTTATTCCGTTCCTCCTCGTAAGAAGGCCGATCGTAGGTTAATCGAACGGTGCGATTCGTCTTATCCAAAGGACTGTAGTATAGGAAATCCAGCGACCCGTGGCCCATATCGCCGGCAAATTTCAACCCATCGACGCTGTACGGAACCTTGTTGTTCAAGGCGTAAGTCCGCTCTTCCCCAGTCAGCAGCTTATCGGCCAACACGGCGGCGGTATGGTCTTTCAGATCTATTAATATCAGAAGTCCGGTAAGATTCGGCCGAACGACCAAATAGTCCTCGCCGACTGCTAGCACGGCGTACACCCCATCTTTGCCGACAAGCGCAGGCAGATCATAGTTGTTTATCTCTTTGCCTTGTTCATCGAATACGGTCACGCTTTTGCCATCTGTCAGAACAGAACGCTGGAGCCAACCATCCGGTCTGTACACTTGAAAATAATTCGTATTCGATTCATAACGCTGAACGTAAGTCGCTTTCTTCTGGGTCACAATCTTACTGTTCTGGATAAACAAGTTATACGCATCATATAGAACGTGATGCTCCTCATCTACATGTTGGTCCACGAATGTAAGTATGCTTGTTAAACCGCCTATTCCCCCCATGCTCACCGAGATATTGCCAACAAGCTTGCCATCTAACTTACCGATGAGGACGACAGGGTGCTGCTCATCTCGCGCCGTATAGATGTCGCTTGTTTCTCGGTTATACCATATTGGACTCCCACCCCCTACTTTGAGGTATGTATCCTTGCGTGTAATTCGGACTGTTTTGTTCTTTTCGTCCCACACGACCTCGGCCTTGGTAGCTTCAGAGAAGAAACGAAGCGGAGCGTAAACGCGTCCCTGCAAGTTGAGAAGAGGCGCTGTTAATGCGACTTGATGGTCATTAACGGTTGCATGCTTAGAACCATAACTCAATTTAACGGAGAGCTCCGGGTATTTCATAGATACCATCTTGGCTGCGGCATTCCAGGACACAATCGTTCCGAGCAGCTGGCCCATATCGCGTACGGATAAGTACACATTACCTCTGGCAACGAGTGGAGCAGAGTTCAACTCGTACATGCGACCGTTCATCATGACCTTGATTCCGCTCGCATCGGAGGTATCAACAGCTCCGGAATTATCTTCTGCTGAAGCTGATACCGGGATGCTCAGCAGCAGCACCGTTATAACTAAAGTAATCGTAGTTAGAGAGTTAAGTAATCTTTTAATTAGAAGCAAGGGCTCATCCTCCTGTTTATTATTAGCCGGATGACCATTAGACGACCACTGCTGAGAAATGTTGCGGCAAATACCTAAAAATGGATAATTTATCAGCCGATCGATTGCTCAGTTGCTAACCGTAACAAATGCTGGATATTATGCGTCATATCTAGAGGAGGTGTTGCTAGTGCGAATCGTAGTATTCATGCTGCTATTCGGAGTTATTTTGACAGCTTGCGGAAGTAAACCAGAGGGGGATTTCATTCAAGGAACTGTTGATCCTACCGTTGCTGGTCTCAAGGATACGATTGGGAACCCTGAGTCGGCCAGCGTCTCCTTCAAACTTAATCGACTGCAAGCATTAGCTGCGGCAACAGATTATGGAGCCAGAACCGAGAAGTGGTTTAAAGGGGATTATGGGTTTAATATGCTCACGTCTTACCCTAACGATATGGCTCAAGCGGGGGGCGATGCAGGAATTGGACTTGTCCGGATCCCGAAGCAAATTTCGGTTCGCTATCAGATTACCAGCCGGGACCAGGATGGTAACCGGGATAAACTGCTGACTGAAATTGTCGCTGATCGCAGCAATATTAAAGAGGATCAGTTTAACTTCTCCTATAAGCTGCCTGACCAGCCGAACACGAACTACTTGCTGAGCTTAGAGGCTCTCAACGCTAAGGGAGTGGTGGAGGATACTTTGTTAGCGCCGTTCTATGTTCCGGCCCATGAACTGAATGCGCGACTTACTATTGATCCCCTATTACAGGGAGCCGACCACACCGAATTAAAACTCTATAACGCGGGGCCGACTGACCTGAATTTGGGATACGGATACACGATCTACCGCCAACAACCTGAGGGATGGACGATGGTGCCGGATGATTCGGCTGTTGATGCCATTGGCTTTGAAACTCCGCCCGACCATACTTACACCGAGACGGTAAAATTTCCACAGAAACTTCCGCCGGGGAAATATCGCGTAGTGAAAACCTTCGGCGCTGCCAATACGGATATAAGAGCAATATTAGCTGCTGATTTTGAAATCCAATAGTCAATCCGACAGCTCTTCAGAACCGGATTATTGAACGACGTACTCGAAGAAGGCTGTCGGATATGGATCAAACATGATTACCAAATATCCACGATAGGGATGTTATTCTCCAATCTCACCTTGCTCTGTGCAATCCAATCCTTAAACCACTGATTATCCGAGCTGCTGAACGATTCATCCCCATCATAATTGCGGAACGCCCCGATATAGACAATCAACTCTCTCAACATTAGAAATAACGGAATTTGCTTCAAAGCCTCTTCGCTTATCGTGTTTTCGAGCCTATAGCCTTTCAGAAAAGAACGCATGAATCGACGGGCTTGATCTTCCCTCAGCTCCCGTCCACCATCGTCTCCATAGACATAAACCAGATAGTATAACTGGATCGCGATATCTTCCACAAACCAGCTGTACTGCGCTTCGTCGAAATCAAAGAGCGTGATTTTCTCTTCGCTATCTACAGTAAAATTACCGATTCCCATATCCCCATGTATAAGTCCAAAAGCATCAGGATCCGTTGGCAATTCGTTTAGCCGATCCACCATCAAGTTGTAATTCTCTTTCACGCGCCGATGGGACGGGGGAAGAATGTCGATGTCCTTCAAGTAATCATTCTGATGCCATTCCAATCTGCGAACGCTGCTGTCCTCAGGTTTATACAGCTTCGATAAAGCATGCATTTGACCCGTGATTCGACCAAGAGACTCATATAACTTGTCGTCATCCAGACACTCCGGATAATTCACCTTCTGCCCCGGCGCTTTCTCGAAAGAAACCGCGGTAAAGAACAATTCCGCGGTCACAATTACTTCGGTCCACTCACCGGCCACAGATTGAATCGGCAGCGACGCTGAAATGCCGCGGCTCACCAAATACTGAATCCACGCCAGCTCTGCCTTTACCTCACCAACTGTACGACGGCTTCCCGGCGTTATTCGCAGAATATAAGTGCGTCCATTTCGCTGGTACTCGTACACAAAGTTTTGAAATCCACCTATAGAAGTGACCTCTTCGCTGCTAAGTCCATATCGCTCCACGGCACTGGCAAGGACACCATGACGATGGAAGAGGTCCGTAATGGCATGTTCCATATCTAATTCCCCCTAACCTGAACTCGCATCCAAGTGAGCAATCAACGATTCATAATCGATTCGGCAAAAGCAACCGGTTTAAGCAGCTCCCGATATTCTTCAGCCGTTGCGCCATCCTCCATGCTCCAGCATGAGCTCATTGCCGTCTCGACGAAGAGGCATTGTTTTAAGATCGCGCTCGGTATGCCCAGCTTCTTCTCGAACACGGCGATTATCTCGCTGATTTTGGCATAACCGGCCTCCGAATAATCATCGTCAAATTCATTTAATATAAAGCGCGGAACGTCAAATACAGGATCACCGATTACGCCCTTCGGATCAATGATTCGATAGCTGCCATCCTGCCCAAGCAAAATATTATCATGGTGGAAATCACCGTGCAGCAGCATCTGCCCGTTATACACCGCGGACACCGATAGGCAGATCTCTTCAGCTTTCTTCATATAAGCTGCTAATTCACTGCAATCTTGCCGCTTGCTCATGTACTCGGTTATTCTATTTACCCAATCTACGTAAGTTGGATACAGCTCTGTGTTAGCAGCCGTTATGTGTAGGTCGTTGAATAGCGAACTGAATACGTCCAATCTTGCCGTAAGCGAAGTCACTTCCCTCAGCGGATTCCCTGGTTTGATGCATGCTTCTAGCAACACGCCTCGAACCACATCCGCTTCATACACATTGCAGAACCGTCTGCCATTATATTGGAGCAACGCGTTATATTCCGTACTTATCTCTACGGAGGAATTTCTGCCTATCTTCAGTACAGAACTCCCGAACCGCGCCGATTCGCATTTCAATACCAGGTTTGCAGAATAGGAAGGGATAAGCTGAAGCGCGCTCAGCGCCCATCGATCGGCGAAGGTGTCGAGATCCCTCAACACCTTGTCATAGAACAATTGCCCAAACTGCTTCACGATTTGATCGATTTCATTTTGCCGGAATGGATAATGTTTGCTCATTGTTTGGCTTCTCCTCCGCTCAGCTCGCTTCTACTCCGATACTCGGATCGTATAACGCTCGGGGTCCCATACCGTAGTCCAACCGAATGCCGAACCAAGCTCGCGGACAGGTGCCAGCATTTCCCCTCTTACATTGTATACTTCTTTGCCTATAGCGACAGACTGCCCATTCACATAGATGCCGCCCGTTTCTTCCAAATGAAAGGAGAACTCCTTACCGTCTTTTAGAGCAACCGCTATTTTGTCCACTGGGTTCCACGTCATTCGATACCCCATCGCTTCCGTAATCCCTCTAACAGAAGCATAAACGCTCCCATCAACCTGCATCGACCACATGACAGTCTGCTGCCCATTCACCAGCACACGAGGCGCTTCCAAGACAGGTTCATATTTAGCAACAGAGAATGTTCCCCATGAATACGGTTCATACGAGTAAGGCGGAACGCCGAAGCCTTCCTCTCCTCCCCCTAAACCTAATAGCCCGCGGCCAATCTGACCATCGCCGTTTAAGCCCGCCCCCCACAATGTACCATCCTTCTTAATGAGAAAAGAAGTTCGAAAACCGCTGACAACCTTCTCTGCCTGCTGGCGCTCCAGCCTTACGGGATGATTGAACCTATGCGGCTGCAGGCCGTCTCCGATTTGGCGGTACGAGTTATTACCCCATACCCACACCCGGTCAAGCTGATCAAGCGCCAAACATTGCAAATACGAGCATGATAGTTCTTCTATCGAATGAAGCTCCGGTATCCGTTCCAGATGGAGCGGCCCCTCCAATGGATCCCTGTTTCTACCCAGCATACCGCCATAGTTATCTCCAAAGGACCACACGGTGCCGTCCGAACGCAGCAATAGGGTAGACCCTCCTGAACCTATAATTGCCTTGATTTGATCAAGCTTCTCGAATAACCTTGGTTTCGTTATTACAGCTTGATTGCCGGTCTGGCTATAGTACCAATACGGTGAGCCCCAGAACCAAAGCTTGCCCATCTTGTCGATGGCGAACGCTGCATTACCTTCTATATGTACAGACGCTATCGCTGGCAACCCCGTTACTTGGGCCGGTGCAGCAAGGGACTTCGCTTTGCCAGTACCCAATTCTCCGTACTCGTTGCTTCCCCAAGCCCAGACCGTTCCGTCCTTCTTCAGAGCCAGCGCAGAGTCATAGCCTAATTGAACATCTTTCACATCACGCAGTCCTTCGATTTCTTTCGGAATTCTCGTGTATTCCGAATGGGCTGACGAATAGGTTACCCCCTCGTAAGTGCCGTATCGTAATTGGCCAAACATCCACGCTGTCCCATCCTTCTTCACGGCAACGCCCGTATCCCCGTAAGTAGAAGAAAGTCTAATAGAATCTACATCCGTTAATTCCGGCACTTGAACGGCGGTCGTTGTCAGACGTGTCGTCATGTTGGCTCCCCAGGTCCAGACAGTCCCGTCATTCTTCAGCGCCAGCGTACTTGCATATCCTGAAGCAACCTGTTTGACATGCGAGAGCACTTTTCCTTCAATGGTCATGGATTGCTCCTGTGAATTTTCCGCCGATACGGCTAATGGAATCAGCAAACTAGCCATACCTGCGAGCACGATCAACTTTAGTAAACGAGAATGTCTCATTTTCACTCCACCTCGGAACCATTAATTAGGATATCTTCATAGATCATAGACGTTTACTCTGCAAAAAGGTTACTGAACTACTGACAAGACTGCCAAGCTTGGCAGTCTTGTCGATGGTCTATTTAATTCTCAGGTCAATGTCGCCATGAATTCGAGTTGGATAGTCGACAATAGTGAGCGTCAGCGGGCTTTGATAATTCGCCTTCTTGATGAAATACTGAAACTCGTCGCCGGAAGATCCCGTCATATGCGAATCAAAGGTTTTGCCGGATGCATCCTCGAATCTCATGTCTAGAATGTTGTATTGACGGTTCTCATCAAGCGGGTTGTCATTCTTCAGTTTTAAGACAATTATGCTCTGACCATCCTCCTTGCTGGTACCGACATCTCTTAAGGTAAGATGATCATCGGGGCTTGAGAGCAATTTCTTATGATCGAGATCCACTTTAATCTCCAGCTTGTTTTTGTCCAATGCCCGAATACTGTTCCCCCGTAAGTAGAGCCGGTGCGGCTTACGGAAATAATTGCTCTGGAAGTAGAGCACCTGCCGATTCTCGCTTAGGGTTGAACCGGATACGCCATTAGTAATGGTCCCGAACGTTTCACCGTGCTCATCTTCAATCCGTATATCATCAAAATAGAACAACTTCTTCGTATTGGCCGGATCATAAGCGACCTCCAGCCCAATGCGGGTCGGATAAACGGTCATTTTCCCAAAGGTGATATGCTGACCCTCGACGGTAACCGTCTTATTGATAGCATAGGTTTCTTTTAAGCCTTCAAACTTCGCCTTATCCACTGGAATCGCAAACTTCCAAACCTCACCGATGACTGTCTTCTCGTCCTTACCGACCTTCAGCTCCAGGTTGAGGATATCAGGAAGCTCTGCTCCCTCTTGGAAATTAAAATCGATCGTGCCTTTCTTGCTTACCCACTCTTCGCTGAAATCCGAGGAACCATGCGAGCTGCTGAACTCTTTGCCATTCAGTAGATTAATCTGCTGAACATTAACGACTCGCTTCCGTCCATCCATGTTATTCAGGGTGTAGAAGACGATAACCCGCGATTCATCTGCAAGTACGCCATCCACGGTCACCTTGATGCCATCATGCTCTTCGGACAGGCCGACCGGCTGCATAAAATCATTTTCTAAGGCAAGCTCCAGCCCTTTGTCATGATTAATAAGCTCAACGAGTGACCGAAGTCCAGGCAAATCGCCAACATAGGCAGCAACGACAGGCGAAAAGCGGACCGAAGCTACCGTTATCAGAAGCAGTAAACTTGCTGTATAAGAAGCGAATCTAGTTACTGTGCGGCGCCTTCTGCGCTGCCTCGCAAGCCGCATGCCATTCCTAATTCTCTCATCGACAGTCGAAGGAACTACAATCTGATTGATCTGTTCCTTCATTGCCTCTAACTGAGGCCAATCCTGTTCGTTCGAATCGCGAAAATCATTCATGAGGTTCACCGTCCTTCTCCAGCCGCTGCCGCAACCCGCCGAGTGCTTTGTGCAGCCATGTTTTTATCGTACCTTCCGGCTTCCTTAACGTTCTCGCAATTTCGGTGATCGTCAGATCATGATAATATTTCAGCTCAATGACGGTCCGATAGTTGGCATCCAGCCGTTCCACCGCCGATTCGAGCATGACCTTCTCCAGTAAAGCAGATTCGCCGCTCGCTACATGCTGCTCTTCAGCACTGGCTGCCACCTGCTGTTTCTCATTCCGACGAGCTCGCCTCTTGGTCTCGTCCGCACAATAGTTCATCAGAATGCGAATCAGCCAGCTGCCAAAATAGCCCGGTTCCTTCAATTTGTGTATCTGTATGTAAGCCCGGCAGGTCACTTCTTGTATGGCTTCAAGCGCATCGCTCTCATTCTTTAAGTAGGAATAGGCAATTCGGTACATTTTATCCTTGTGCTGCGTAATGAGGCTGTAGAAGGCCGCATCGTCACCGCGTTTAGCTGCAAGAGCCAGCAATTCATCATCCATGCGATTCCTCTCCTGCCATTGTGCTTCTTCTACTAGTTAGACTCTGCAGAACGTCAAACGGTTTTCGCTCGTTTAAAATTTGTGTATTCAAATATTAAAAAGGCCGCCTGACCGGCAGCCTCATTGTATCGAGCATCTATTCATTCTTTCTGCCAATGTACATGAAATGTTCAGCTAAACTCAATAGCTCCTCGCGTTCACATACTTGCTCCGCCAAGTCGAGCCACGCCGATACCACCTCGGGCGGCTGCGTAAGGAGCTCAGGCTCCCGCATGTATAGGAAGCTTTCACAGTTGAGCACGTGCAGCTTCTCTAGTTGGAAGGCTTCAAAGAATGGCGCTACATCTCGGGGACGAATGTAATAGTTGTCCGTGAATCCATGTCCGGCAAAATTCGCATCCTCAATCATCGTAAGGAGCTCAGACTGGCGATCGGCAGATAGGATCAATGCTGGATTACGGATCAGGTAATCCCACACAAATGAATAAGAAGAGACAAAGGATACGAATAGAATTCCGTGCGGCTTTAGCTTCTTCAAGCATTCCTGAATGGTAGTAGCCCGATCCTTCTCTTCTTTCAGATGATACATCGGGCCCATGCAGAGCACATGATCAAATTGCTCATCCGCAATACTCGATAAGTCCCGACTGTCCACACATAACCCCTCAAGTGGTAGCCCGAGTTCCTTCGCTTTATTCAACGCAAAGTTCACATTGTTAGGCGAGAGATCTGCCAGCGTCACTTCGCAGCCATGCGCCGAGAGATGAAGCGAGTACCTGCCAGGTCCCCCGCCGAGATCGAGGACTTTGTCACCTGGTTTGATGTAGCGATTCATATAACGTTTGCTAAGCTCGAACTCAACCTTGTGGCGATCGAGTCGATCCCATTCATACTGCACCGTCTCATCGTAGAACCTTCGAACAATCTCAACATCATCCATAGGAACACTCCTCGTCGTCGAACAAACTCAATTGGAACGAGTCCGCAGCAGGCGGCTGATAATAGGGCATTTCTGTTGAGATCCCGTGCAGCGAGCAGGCTTCACGGAACCGAAGCGCCAGTTCCTTCTCTCGCTTCGACTTGCACTCATAGGCAAGACCGAATGTCCGTCTATATTGATTGCTCAGTCCCGGAAACTCTTCATCCAGCTTTCGATAGAAATACTCCCGCTGCCGGTCTCGCAACGTAACGCCAAACGCTGCAATAATATGTTTGACCCCTGCGTCTGCTGCCCTCTCGACAAGCTAATTTATGTTTTCCAATTGATCTTCCAGGAAGGGAAGAATGGGCATCATCAGCATCGTCGTCACAACGCCGAGCTTCTCAAGTTCAGCAAGCGTTCTGAATCTCTCTGTTGAGGAAGCTGCATGAGGCTCCAATTTACGGGCCAGCTCGTCGTTAGCAGTCGTAATCGTTACCGCAACTGAGGCATATTGCTGGGAAGTGGATGTAATGTCAGAGCTTAGTAACCTCGGAATGACTCGAGATGCAGATCAGGGAAACTGTTGATTTCAATAAGATTCCCGTCAGGATCCCTGATATAGAAATCCTTGTAGACTCCGTTTACGCCTTCTCCATATTGGTTTTGATGCCGCTGACCTCGTAGTCTGATTTCAAGCTTTCATGCAGATGTTCTAAATTTGAAGTCTTAAAACTGATGACCGGCGAAACTTCCTGTTCCGTTTCGAATTGGATAGGCTGCTTGATCGCGGTTTTCTTAATGAACAGCAGCGGGCCATGCCCCAACTTCAAGTTTGCCGAATGTTCCTCTTCCCAAATCACCTGATATCCGAATACATGCTTGTACCACTCGACCGATCTTCTAATATTCGTAGACGGCAGGTAGATTTGCACTACTTCATTGACGATGAAATCAGCTAATTGTTCGTTCATATTATTTGCCTCCTGATTGGAGATTGGATTCTTTGTTCGTCTATTCGGGATGTTATTCTACGAGTTTCCAAACCTTCTTGGAATAGACCAACCAAACTTTATAATCACTAACCACATCACGCAAGTCATAGACTTTGTCCATATCCGTGTAATGACCAACCGTTGTAAGTGAAATCTTATATTCGGCTGTTTCCTTGATCGCTTTGGATAAATCAATGAATAATCCATCTCGGGTTAACTCCAATAGTGCTGCTGATACTTCCTTCGGAACAGCCCCAAATTCCCTTCCCGTCAGCTTCCGAAGCTTATCTACAATAACGTTGGCCAGAAGCATTTCATATTCGTGCTCGTCCGATACATAGAGCTTGTTGAACCAACCATCATCATGCGCATAGTACGCAAATCTCACCTTTGGCACTTGGTGTAACAGTCTAGCGAGATGCCCAAAAAACAATAATTCAGCAATTTGAGTGTTACTTAATGCATCCAGATCCTCTTCTCGTGCGAAATCTACCCAACAAAAATCCCCATAGCCATAAACATCATCTTCGATCAGCTCATCAAGCTCTTCCCGAGTCACATAATCAAATCGAGAATGAGGATTCCATTGCGCATTCGAAAAATGATGTTGGAGCAGAATTAGGTTCTCCGGTCTAGGAGTAACAACATTCATAAACTCATAAAATTCAATCCCATACGAATAGAAGCAGTTATTCGGAAGCATTTGGCTGACATAAATCAAATCTCGGATTTTCTTCTTTTTCTTCATGAATCGATTCTCCGTTTCACTGAAATAAAGCCTGCTGCGCCAGCCATAGATCCAAATCCACAGAACCTTGCACGCCTAGCAGCCGATAGAAATATCGATAGACGGTGCGATAGTGCGTTAAATCCGGAGGGGCAGGATCGTCGAATAACCTTTGAGGAAGGAAGCAGCAGTGCGCTCATCGAGCACGTATTCCAATCCGAAACCCCCACCAAAACTCACTCCCCTTTGCATTATCGCGCTAACGAATCCTACAGGTCTTATTCGTGCCGAATTCGCACGTTCTCAGTTCTAACGAACTGTAGAGGTCCTATTGCAGAGGAATGATACGAAAAAGAGCCATTTAACACCAAATAAGACCTCTTGGATTCGTTAGAATTTCAAACCCCGTCTTTTTGTTGAAATAAGACCTCTAGGATTCGTTAGCGTGCTATCTCACCATTGACCGCGCCAACCGAAACCCAAGATCATCGATGCTAAAGGTCGGGTGACTGCGGCGGCGGCAGGTTGCCCCACAGCCTCTAGCCTCTTCGGCCCAGCTCCCACCCCGAAATATCCGATAAGTGCCGTACACTTCCTCATCATAGAGATCCCAGCACCACTCCCACACATTCCCGAGCATATCGTATAATCCCCACGCGTTCGGTTCCTTCTCACCTACCACATGGACGATTCCGCCAGAATTCTCTTCATACCAAGCGATCTGATCAAGCTCGCCGTATCGATATCCAGAAGTGCCGGCTTTACATGCATACTGCCACTCCGCTTCCGTGGGAAGACGATAGCCGTCTGCTTCCCAGTCGCAATCCACATCATCAGAACGAATGGAGTAACAAGCTTGCAGCCCCTCTCTCTCCGACAGCAGGTTGCAGAACTTCACGGCATCCAGCCAAGAGACGTTCACTACCGGCCACCTCGAATCGCTGTCCGAAGGAGCAGCAGCACCTGTAATCGCACCATACAGCCCTACCGTTACCGGATATCGAGCAAGCAGAAACCCGTTCACCGCCGTTTTCCATTTGCTTTTCACACGGTCGTCCCTTAGCTCAACTTCTCCCCTGGGGATCTCCACCATCGTAAGCTCAACATCGCTCCATCTATCTTTTGACACACTTTGTTCCTCCTACGATGACTCATTTCTTATCGGTTCAGAAAAAGCACTCTAGCATCCAATCATAATCTCTCGCATGTAATAATATGGAAATAGATTCACCATCATTATGTCTTACAAAAGGAGATGTTGCAACATGGCACCATGTAATGCGCAAGCAACGGGGACATGCTCCGAGGCTGAAGGTTCAGATACGCTGGCAAGCGCAGACGCCTCTCATGCAGAAGGCTTTCAATCAACGGCGAGCGGTTTTGCCGCTCACGCGGAAGGATATGCAAATACGGCTCAAGGACCTGCCTCCCATGCGGAAGGCGGAAGCTCACTCGCAGAGGGGATCTATTCGCATGCCGAAGGCAGAGAAACAGATGCCTCCAATGAGGCTTCGCATGCGGAAGGTTTTCTAGCCATTGCAAGCGGATTCGCCGCTCACGCGGAAGGCTACGCCACGAATGCGATTGGTCCTGCCTCGCACGCGGAAGGCGGCGGTTCGATTTCATTCGGCATCTATGCGCATGCGGAAGGCGAAGTGACGCAAGCCATCGGCGACCGCTCGCATGCGGAAGGAATGAATACGCTGGCTAGTGGGATGAATGCGCATGCCGAAGGGGAGTTAACCCAAGCTGCCGGCTTAGATTCTCACGCCGAAGGACTAGAAACGTTCGCTACCGGGCAATGCGCGCATGCCGAAGGCGAAAGCAACACCGCAAGCGGCAGAGCATCGCATGTGGAAGGAAACTTGAACCTGGCTAGCGGTATCTTCGCACATGCGGAAGGACAGCGCACAGTTGCAAGCGGCGATGTCTCGCATGCCGAAGGAAACCAAAGCATGGCAAGCGGCCAATCGGCGCACGCAGAGGGAGCCGTGACGACGGCAAGCGGTTTCTCCTCGCATGCTCAAGGCGTGAATACGATTGCCGACGGATTATTTTCGCACGCTGAAGGACTGAATACATCTACCAACCTGCTTGACGGGGTACACATTATGGGGCAATTCGGCTCAGCCAACGAGCTGTCCTACTCGTGGTATCTGGCTAATGGAACAAGTGAGGATGCGCCGGGAATAGCAGCGAAGATTCTAAGTAATGGCAATGTGAAAATCGACGGAACGATGAGCAGTCCTGCTGCTGACTATGCCGAAATGTTCGAAATCTATGACGGACACCCCATCGAACCGGGCTATTTCCTCGCCTTGGTTGAAGATAAGGTGCGCATAGCTGCTTCTGCGGATCCCTACATTGTAGGCATTACCAGCGGCAAGCCTGCTTTTCTATCCGATAGCGCCGACCTAGGCTGGCATCGCAAATTCATAACGGATGAGTGGGGACGAATCCTATATCAGGATGTACAGATTCCGGAACGGCGGGACGGCTCGGGACAGCTGATTGCGCCCGGTCGCACAGAACGGCAGCCTATCTTGAATCCCGAATGGAACCCGCTTCAAGATTATGTGCCTCGATTGAACCGGCCGGAGTGGGTAGCTGTAGGCATGGTGGGGAAATTGCTTGTACGAGATGATGGTTCTTGCCAACCTGGCGGATTATGCCTGCCGAACGATACTGGAATCGCCACGCTCGCGGACGAAGGGTACTATGTGCTGAGAAGAACTCGCCCTAATCAAATCTTAGTGTTGCTGGGCAAGCGTTATTAGTTAGTTGGACATAGAAAAAACCGCCTATCCATTGGCGGTTTTTTTCGATAATCTTGTTCCAGAGTTAGAACATGCCGTTCTCATTGATGGATTGCTCTGGTATGGCCTGCCCTAAATCCCACAATTCGACGATGCGGCCGTCCTCGAAGCGGAAGATGTGGACTACGGCAGCTCCGAGGTCTTCAGGCTTCTGTCTCACATGGGAATAAACCATAACGGAATCGCCCTCTTCTATGGTGCGTTTTACATCAAGGGTCTTATGAGGATTCAACGTCGCGTTTTCTTCCATCGCCAGCATGAGCGATTCCGCATCGCCGCGGAAGTAGGCATTGTGATGACGGAAATCAGCTCCTACATAACTCTCGTAGGCCTCGCGCACTTTCCCCGAAGCAACCAGCCGTAAAAATGTCACAGCCTTCTCTTTAAGTGGTTCCGTATGCATGGCAATCATCCTTTCAATTCTTTATCAGACTGGCGCTCTTCTTTCACTTTACCATTACAAACTCATAAATTCCTCGAAACGTACTCGCGAACGTATCTCGGCTGATACGCACTTGTGCCTTCAGCTGCTGTTCTGCCAGGCCTGCTTGGAAAGCCCCGATAAACAAGCTGGCACTCTTCGAGATTTGTCCGCCGAGGACAATGACGTCCGGGTCGAATTGTCGCAGTGCCGGTCCCAAAATCATCGCCATCCGCTCGCCGAACGCTTCGAACAGCTCGATCTCAGGCTTACTTCCGCGAACCGCGGCTTCAGCCAGTTCACGCACGTCTCTACTGCCGAGTTCGAGGCCGAGTTCCTCGGCAAGCCGCAACACGCCGCTCTTCGAGATATATTGATCGGCGATTCCGTCGCGATAAGGCGTCTGGTACAGCCAGCCGTTATCCGGCACATCTGAGCGATGCTTTACCAAACCTCCGTCTTCTAAGAAACAGGAGCCAAGGCCGGTGCCGATTGTGAGGCATACCGCCCTGTCCGGCTCTGAGGGCGTATCCCGCTCTCCTCGAACCTCCTTAGAGCCCGCCAATTCTCCGAGGCCAAACAATGCCGCGTCGTTCTCGAAAGCAATGCGGAACTGCGGCGCCAGCCGCCCCCGCAGACGATCATCCGCGCGCATCGCCTCTTCGAGCAGCGTCCCTACGGAAAGGCCGTACAACGACTCGAATTTGCCTAATCCGCGGATCAGGCAGATCCCGTTCTCGTAATCGAAAGGGCCGGGGAATGCGAGCCCGAAGCCGGTAATCGGCTCCTCATCCAGTCCGCCCCGCTTCAGCATATCCTGCACAATCGCAACGAAATGAGCCAGGATCGCATCCGCTCCCAAATCCGATTTTGCCTCATATTGCCCAATCGTCTGCTCGATTATGGATCCGTCACGCATGACCGCCGCTTTAATTTGCGTACCGCCAACATCAAAAGCCAGAATAATGCCTGGGTTCATCACGACTCACCCCTAAGCTCTGACAAATGCTTTGATCGTGCCAATCGTCTTGCCAATGCTCGGACCGCTTGGACGAATCGTATACGCCGGAATGGAAGCCGGCACGATGAACGTTTCCGCATAACGGATGACGAAGGGTTCGAACGCGCCGTCCGGACTTTCCACCGTCGCCTCTTCGCCTTCGATCAAATTCAGCATATGGACGCTGCCATTAGCTTCATGCCGAACAGGTGCGGAGAACCAGTGCCGCCGCGTCTCGATAAACTCCAGATCATGGAGACCTGTCCGTTCTTCCTTCCAGCCTTCGCCTTCCGCGACCGGTTCAACTCGGCCGACGCAGCTCTTCGTCCACTCTGTCGTCCGATCCCACTGAATGACCTTCTCGCCATGGTCCACATGGACAGGACGCGGTTTGCCATCCAGCCCGAGCCGATCCCAATCCCACAGCTTAAAGGTGAATATATAAGGTGTTGCGCTAATTTCAAGCACCATGCATCCCTCGCCCGAGCAATGAACCGTCCCCGCCGGAATGAGAAAATGATCATGTTTAGCAGCCGGGTACACATTCACGTAGTTCTCGGCCGGGAATGTAAAATCACCTTGCTGCGCTTTACGCAGATCCGCCATCATTTGCTCCGCATCCACATTGTCCTTCAGTCCCAAGTACACTTCCGCGCCGGGAACCGCCTCCAGAATGTAGTAGCTCTCATCCTGCGTATACGGCATTCCGAACTGCTCACGGATATATTCCGTCGTTGGATGCACCTGCAAACTTAAATTCTGGCCGCCGATCGTATCGAGGAAGTCGAAACGAATGGGGAACTCCGCCCCGAAACGCGAGTACACTTTCTCCCCGAGCAATTTAATCGATTCGAAGAAGACCAGATTAATCGAAGGCAGCTCCACCCGAAGCGTACCGTATTGAAAATATAGACTGTTTTCCTCAGGCACTCCATCAAAGCCCCACGCATACGGATGGTTCCGCTTCGGCAGATCGATGTTCGCCTCTAGCCAAGTTCCGCCCCATACGCCGGGATCAAAATACGGCACAAGCCGGAACGGCTGACTAACCGTTTGGGCAAGACCGGCAAACAAGGCTTCCCGGGAAACCATCTTGGGAGCATCCGCTGCATGGGTATCCAGATAGTAATCGATCCTGCCGAGAAGCGATTTCTTCAGCCGATCTGCCATGCGCCATTCGAAGAAGAAGCCGCGCTTGTAGAGACGGAGAATGTCCGTTTCCACGACGTTCGTTCTCCAGTTGCTATACGTCTTCGCACGATAGCGCTGCTGGATTTCCCAGCGCGCCAAGTCGGCGTACAGCAGCACATCGCCGCTTGTCACAAGTGTTGCGCCGAAACCGATAACGACAACGACGCCGGACTGTACCTCATCGATTCCATCACGGAGCTGCTGCAGCTTATCCGCATCGTAGAACTCTTCCATTCGAAAAGACGTCATATAGCCAAACACGCGGTCATCCGTCATATAACGCTCGACTTTGCGGTCAACCTCATCAGGTTCCAGCGCCGCGTCTTCCGCGTTTATGATTAGCGCAGGTGTCAGTGCAGCAGACAGCCCTGCGATAATTTCCTCTTGTCTTACGCCGGGATAACATTCCACGACGACAACGGTTTTCCGTTTGTTTTTGCCCGATATTGCTTCCCGTACTGTATCTCCGATTGCTTCATACCCCGACCACGCCTCATGCTCCCAGCCCTGAATCGTCACAATCGGTTCCTTGTTGTATCCCGAATTCATGATTAACTCCCTCTCTGCTTGCGTCTACATCCCGCCGGATTTTTTCACCTATTTTAACACAAATAAGCAGGAAGCCGAACCTGATTCCGATTATTCCATTGCCGATTTCTATATTTTCTTTTCCAAGCATCGCAACTTTATGGTAAATATAGTCGTTTAAACAGTGGTCATCTAAATTATCGATTCGAAATAGAGAAGGAGTCGCGTATGAAACCACTGAAGCATTATCTTGTCTGTACTTTGGCACTATTAACTTTATTTCAAACGGCGCCGCTATCCGCGGAAGGAACGGTCGATGCACCAACAACAACGACAACGACGACAGGCGGCTCAACAACCGCTAGTCCGATTATTGATGTCGCACCAACCAGCGGCGTACTCACACCGCAAACGCTCCCGGACAACGAACTTATACTGAAGAAGAACAGCACGGCAATGCTGTTTAACAAGAAGCCGCTCAAAGCCGCGCAGCCTTTAACGATCAAAGCCGGTTCCTCGTATGCCGCATTGAACGGAATTGCCGGTCCTTTCGGATACAAGCTGTCCTATGATGCTAAATCGAAGGAATCCATTGCGAAGTCCGGTGCCATCGAGCTTCGATTCAAACCAGGCAGCGACATCATTAAAGTCAACGGTGAATCCGTGAAAGGCCCCGGTCCGACCTTCATCCTGAAGGGCTCGCTCATGGTGCCGCTTCGTATGTGGTCGAATTTGACCGGAAGCCGCATTATCCCGCGCGGCACCGACACCGTCATCAGTTGGGCAGTACCGGTACCGCCGCCGTCAGCGGAATTTACGGTTCAGCCTACTGAAATTTTCGCTCAACAAACGCTTGTCGATTATTTAGTAAACGGCGTTCCTACTGTCGTGGATGAAACCAACACCCATGAGCGCTGGGAAGGACGGCAGTCTATCTTCCAGGAAGCCGGTCCGCATGTTGTAACCCACTGGGTTCAAGGCGAGAACGGCGTATGGAGCGAGCCATTCAGCGTTACAGTTGATGTGCAAATGCCGAATCTGCCGCCGGTAGCTGATTTTACAACGGATAAAACGACTTACCGCATCGGTGAGCCTATCACCTATACCGATCTGAGCACCGACGACCGCAATGACATCATTTCCTCTAAGTTTACGGGAAATTCGCCTGCTTTCTTCAGCGAAGGTCAATTTCCGGTTACGCTTGAAGTGAAGGATGGCGGTCAATTGATCGGCACCGTAACGAAGATGATTACCGTCATCCCGGAAATCTTGTACACCGAAGATGAGTTTAACCTGCTCTTCACGCCGGTTGGACGCAAGTATACGATGGATGGAACGGCTGTACGCAACTACCCGACCCTTTCTTATTCCTTCACGAATGAACCGGCAAGACTTGTGCACAGCAACAGTCCTGAGCGCTGGACGACGACAGGTCTTGTGTACGACACCGAGCTCTCCGGCGCAACTCGCTTCCTCTTCTATAATGAGAATGGAGCAGGCTACCCGCTGAAAATGTTCCTCATTGCCACGAACACAAGCAGTACCGGCCAAGCTTCCGTTGGCATCGGCGCATGGGGCAAGGGCGGTCCGGACAAATCCACCATTATGGCAGGCAAAATGGCCACGATCCGCTATATGGATGCACTCAGCAAACATGTACCGGCTAACTACGTTACCCTAGCTCCGGGCGAATCCAAGGTACTGCTCCCTGAGATGTCAAATGTACCTCTTAAGCCGGGTGATGTGTTCTCCGCATATGCAGATGTCGTTTCGACATCGAATATTCGCTACCGCATCGTTGTCGTTCAGGATAAACAAGATCCGTTGCCAATTCTCGATTCCTTAATGGTGATGCCTCGCGATAATAAGCATGTCCGCGGCACATTCGATTATGCCGACCGCGAGATCGATCTTAGCACCTCCGAGCCGGTTGGCGCGAAGCCGCAAAGTATCTTACTCGGAGACAGCAAGATCGACAAGCTCGTGGATGGAATCGACGAGATGACCGGCCTGCTCGAGTATGATTTCGGCAACTTCGGCGTCTTGTACAAAATGAAAGTGCAGGTCGCGCCAAATACCATTGTCGGCATCAATGCCCGAGGCGGCCACTATGCAGGAGCCTTCATCGTAAACGGAGTACTCGTGCCGGTTACAACCGACAGTGCGCTTCTGACTCAAAATGAAACGGCTGTGCTCTACCGCACCGGTTCAACGGCGGAAACGCTCGACATTGTCTTCACGCTCGCATCCGGCAGCTACTTGCCGATTAATATGACCTTCCAACCTCTGCCGCAGCTTCGTCAATAACGGCAGACGGCCACATAAAGAAACGCCGCACTACGAAGTAATTTCGTGGTGCGGCGTTTTCTTTTATTAAAAGCGATCATCTCGTTGCCATCGGAATCCCGCTAACGAACCGTGAGGGCCTTATTCGCGCGAAAATAACCATTTTTCGAATCTAACGAACCGTAGAGACGTTATATGGGGGAAATGGTGCGTGAAGGAGGCTTTTCACATCGAATAAGGCCTGTAGGGTTCGTTAGAATTTCAGAACCACTTATTCTGCTGAAATAAGACCCCTACGGTTCGTTAGCGCGTAAACCCAACTCAAGGCGGGAATCTTACTCAGCCTCTACATTATCGTCCATCAAAATAAACCCGCCCATATCCCGCAGCGCGCCTCCGCTGGCGAGATGTCCAAGCACGGCACGACGAAGCGAGGTGTCGGCTGGCGCTTGCGTCCAATCTTCGTACAAGTTGCCAAAGATACGGCGCAGGCCCTCTTTGCCGTCGCCGCCTACCGGATAGAGCCGGAATTCGCGCTGGAAACGGACGATGTTGGCGGAATCGCTAAGCAACTGCTCGAACTGCGGATCTAGCAGCCAAGAGGTGCAGACGAATGCGAGCCGTGTCTCTTCCGGAAAATATCGCTGGAAGAACCCGACTGCTTCTTTCATGGAATCCAAACACTGCGCATGATCCATTCTGCCATCCGCGGCAATATGAACATCTAGAACAGGATCGCCGGCTCGCAGCACGGTCTCCCATTCTTCCGTTCGGAACGTCTCCGGCTGAGCAACAGCGAAACCGCCTGCCGTAATCCGGTGCCCGCGAATTCCCTCTTCGCCGTCTTCAAGCACGGCTTCCCATGCTCCCGTTTCATCGAAGCGGTCATTCGTGCCGTCGATGAGTCCATCGCTGCGGAACCGTACGCCGCTCTCCGCCAAGACGACCACCTCGCGAGTACCGAGGTGACGAAGTACCCGCCTGCCGCCACCGAAGCGGCCGCGCTCAAACTGCAGCCTTCCGACCCGGAACAGCCGGAAGGACATATGGTTCACGAGCCACTCGTTGCCGAGTCCCCAGCGATTGTGCCTGCCGTAATAATCACGCATCCACAGCGCCATGTCGCTGAGGGTATGCTTCAGAATCTCCTGCGGAATGCCTCGCTCCGCGTAGAGTCCTTTAAGCCGATTCAGTCCGCTGAGCAGAATAAGCGGCTGATACAGTTCCGCAACTTCGCCCATCTCAGCAAGAATGCCGGAGAACGTCACCCCGCTTGGGGCCGCGCCATTTTCCGATTGAAACAGCAGTTGATGGCCTCGCACTGCCAGCGCGCTCAATCTCTCATCCTGCCTCACTTTAACCGCTGCTTGCTGCAAAGCATCCCATGCCTCCGGTGGAAGCTCAGCGACAAGGTTGGCCTCCCGAAGTGCGTCATCTTGCAGAAACCATCGCTCATCCTGTGTCATTTGCCCTTGCCCGTTCATGTATACTTCTCCCCTTATAGCGCGGCGGTGCTTCGGCATCCCGCACATTCTGCACTCGAATTGCGTTGTTTTGTCGATTATAGCATAAGTCTCTTGCTACTAATTTACCTCATGCGAGATTCACCTGTCAGTTCCTACGCAAAAAAAGCGAGAGCCCGACAGCTCCCGCCTTTCCTTTATGCTCTATGCCTCCATACCTTGAAACACACTCGTCAACAACGTACGCGGCGGACGACCCGCAATAAGCCGGCCATCTTCCGCATACCCTTCTTCGCGTCCGTCCAATTCCGCCGCCAAGCGCTGCCTCCACTCGACTAATCGTCCTTGCCAGTATGAGGAAGCACCCGCCGCTAGATTCACCAGCTCCTGCGGGTCGCTGATTAAGTCGAACAGCTGCTCCTCGCCCGACTGCGAGAACCATAGATATTTCTCCCGGCCATCCGTGACAAAATGGTTCGACAGCGCCCCATACGAATGCTCGCCGTGCAGATACGGCCGCCACTCCGCCTGCTCGCCCCGGCATAGCGGCAGTACGCTGCTGCCATCTACTGTGCCCGGTATCGGAGCTCCGGCGATATCGAGTAGCGTCGGCATAATATCGCGAAGCTCAATCACTTCCGCTGCTTCGCTGCCTCTTCGGAATCCCAGCTTGCCGCCGGGATCGCTGACGATAAACGGCACCTTCGCGCTTCCTTCATACGGAAGCGCTTTGCGGTAATAATGATGGTCGCCAAGCAGCTCGCCATGGTCGGACGCGAACAGGATGATCGTATTTTGCGATACGCCATACTCCTGTAAAGCGTTCACCAACCGGCCAATCTGATCATCAAGATGCGTAATCAGCGCGTAATAGGCTGCTCGTGCGCGATCAAGCCTTCGCTTTGGCACAATGCCGAAATACGTGGTCGGATCGGAGCCATTCGCCTTGGCCGCTTCTACATCCACCCAATCCCCGATCGGGGGATCAGGCAGCTCAAGATCCTTGTACATATCCATGTAGACCTGCGGCGGATCAAGCGGCGAGTGCGGACGGACAAACGACGTGTATAAGAAGAACGGTTTACCCGGATCCCGCCGGCGCAGAAAATCGATCGACTGCGTAACCGTCCAATTCGTCGGATGCAGCTCCTCCGCAAGATGCCAAGGACGCGCGGCCGCCGATGCATTGCAATCGAGGCCATTATCCGTAATATCAACCTGCGCGCCTGCTTGCTGACGGAGCCAAGTCAAGTAATCGTCCACTTGGTCAAAATGCCCATCGACCGTGTTATTATGCTTGCTGCGGTTATGATGCAGATAACCGTCATGCAGCACGATATGATGAAACCCGCATAGATTGCGCGCGGGATACACATGCATTTTGCCGACGCACTGGGTATGGTAGCCGGCACCGGCAAGCTCACCTGCCAGCATATGCTCGTACTCCCACGGCACGCAGTCCTGGTACCCGACGCGTCCGTGCGAACGCTGGCTCATGCCGGTTAAGAGCGCCGCTCTTGCCGGCACGCAGGTCGGCGTTGCCGAATACGCATTGCGAAACAGAACACCGGATCGCGCTAAGCGATCCAGATTTGGCGTTTCCACAATCGGATGGCCAAGAGCACTTAAGCAATCGCCGCGCATCTGATCTACCGTGATTAATAGAATATTAGGCCTTGCCTGCACTTGAGATCCACTGCCGCTCATGAGGCTCCGCCTCCTTATTCACCGGAATAATGAACAGACAATTCGCGAATGGTTGGCACGCCATCACTTTCCGTCATTTCAACGACAACCCCCGCTGCCTTGATCGCCGGAATGCGGATAATCGCTTTATGGCCGATATTTCTACCCTCATGTACCACAATCAGGCCGCGGGACTTCGAAGTGATTACCGAGACTGTAAAGCGCAGGACACTCTCGCCGCGAGTGAGATCCTCTTGAATGATAATATGATCAATTAGATGGGGCTCTTGCGCTTTATACGTCCACTTCGAATCTTCCTGCGTGCAAGCAGACAACGTCGCGATCGGACGCTCGAACCGGCGGCGAATCTCTTCGCCGAATTGCGTCAGATGCTGGGTATCCTTGCTTGGGAGAAGCCCTTCGCGGTTCGGGCCGATATTCAGCAGCAGATTAGTGCCGCGTCCGACGGACAAATAGTACAAGCCCATCAGCTCATCCACGCTCTTGACCATATGCTCGTCCTCATCGCTGTAAAACCAGCTGATCCGGTTATACCGCAATTGCACGTCGCATTCAGCAGGCAGCCACATTTGCGCGCCAAGCTTCTCTTTCTCGTCCGTCAAAATCGAGAAATCCGTCGAGTCCACCACATTCCAGGTTGGCGTCGAAGCTACGCCGTCCTCATTGCCGATCCAACGGAAATCCGGATCGCCCATGTTGAAGATCAGAATGCCCGGCTGCAAGCGGCGGATCTCGCCGATAATCCGGTTCCAATCGTAGGTATGGCCTTCAGAGCCGCAGCCATCGAACCATAAGATATCGATTTCCCCGTAATTTCCAAGCAGCTCTGTAATTTGATTCACGAAATAATCATCGTAGGCTTTGGCATCCTGGGTGTAGAAGTTGGCAGAGCCATCGTAAGGCGAATAATAGAGGCCCGGCTTCACGTCGTATTTCCGGCAAGCATCGACGTACTCGCGAATAACATCGCCCTTACCATCCTTCCACGGGGAAGCTTCCACCGAGAAAGAGCTGTATTTGGACGGCCAATTGGAGAATCCGTCATGGTGCTTCGCAGTCAGAACCGCATATTGCATGCCCGCTTCCTTCGCGGTACGGATCCACTGCTCGCAGTCCAAGTTTACGGGATTAAAATCGGCCGGCGACATGGGACGCTCGTCGAAATCCGCATATCCTTCATAGAACGTCCGGAGTCCAAAATGTAGAAACAACCCAAATTCCATATCCTGATAAGCCAGCTGCTTCGCCGAAGGTACCGGCTTCTGAATCGTTTGCATCTCTTCTACCGCCTCTCACTTCATAAGTAAGTCTCTCGTTCTTCTGATCCTCGTGTCCCGCAGCTATTACGCCTCTTGCCACAGCGTGCGCAGATTGTCCATCGCGATGCGCGATGCTTCTTTGCACTCTTCCATGCCTTCGAACTCCACCGTAATATAACCGTCGTAGCCGGATTGTTTAATCAGCTTCGTGATTTTGCGAATCGGGATTTCACCGTGGCCTACAATAGCGCCGCGCAAGTAATTGTCATGGCTCGTGCGGAACCAATTGCCTCCGCCCGGCGGCTCGTCGAATGGACGGAAATAGAAGTCCTTGAAATGAACCAGCGATGCATAAGGAAGATTCTTAATAACGCCGATAACCGGATTCTCATCTACGCACATGAAGTTGCCGATATCCAGTGTTGTTTTGAAATTCGGACGATCTACAGCAAGTAGGATCCGTTGTACGCGATCGCTCGCTTGCGCGCTGAAGCCGTGATTCTCGATGGTCGTCGTAATGCCGTACTGCGCCGCATAATCCGCAATGATCTGGCTGCCTTTTACCATCAGATGCAGGTTCTCCTCGAACCAAGCAATCGTCATTTGCTCCTTTGGAATCGAAAAAGCCGTCACATCATGACGCATATGCTTCATGCCAAGGCGGTGAACGAGATCGACATGCTCCTTCACGCGCGCCATCTCCGCCTCGAACGCCTCTTCATCAGGCTGCACGAAATTGGCAGGCATCGAATAGTTGGATAATGCAATTCCAACTTCCGCTGCTTTATTGCGAACCGCATCCGCCAATTCCGGATTATCGACGAGTGTAAAGCCGTACGGGACGATCTCCATATGCTCCCCGCCGTTATCCGCGATCCACTGAATCGCATCGAGTACCGTCATTTCGCCCGACTTCAATGCATTTAACAAGCTATAGGTGCTTAATCCGATTTGCATCCTCTTACTCCCTCGTTTGCGTTAGATTATTCTTCGTATCGCTGCAGCTTGAATACCGCTTCGTTACGACCGGCAACGACGCCGTTGTCATTGAACATATCCGCAGGTGCCAATGCACGCAGCCTATCAATCGTTTCCTGACGGGAATAGCCGATCTGCTCCAAGATGGAAGCAATAATGAGTGGCCATTCTTCCGACGAACCATCCAGCACCTTCAAGGCAAAACCGAGCCTTTCCTCACGCAGCCCGAAGCAATAGACCCCCTTCGCCCCGCCTTTGGCAACAATATTGTCATCCATCAGCAGAATCGAGCAGATTTGCCCCGTTCCGGACACCATTTCAGGATGGCGGTTCATAAGCCCCGTAATCTTGCTAGCTGCGCTTCGTACCGCTTGATCTTCAATCAGCTCAGGCAGAGCCAGCTTCAGATAAGCCGTCGCCAATCGGTCGAGCGGAATCGCAAATACGGGACAGCCGCAGCCGTCCACGCCGGTCACGACTTCTTCAACCGGCATAGCGGCCAAATAAGCAAGCGTAGCTGCAATCTCCAGCTGAGCAGGATGATCGGTATCTGTGTACCCTTGCAGATCATAGCCTTTATGCTTACATAGCGACAGAATGCCAAGATGCTTACCGGAGCAGTTGTGATAAATTCTCCGTTTCGGCGAGCCGCTGACGAACAGCTCATCTCTGGCTGATCCGTTTAGCGGGTACGTAGGCGAGCACACCAGCTGCTCCTCTTCGATGCCGATTTTCGCCATCATCGATTCCAGCTCCGACACATGGAACGTTTCCGACCAGTGGGAGCCGGACATGATCGCGGTTTCCTTCTCCGACAATCCGAATGCTTCGTCTGCGCCATGTATAAGGGCAGGAAGCGCCTGAATCGGCTTCCCGGAAGAGCGTAGAAACGTCAAGTGGTGGACATTCCCCGTACCGTATCGGATCCCTTTGGCATCTACGCCGCAAATATGGCCGCAGTGCACATTTTCCACATAACCCCCGCGATACTCATTTACCAATACCTCAGACATCTGTTCGCTCCTCCTATCTATTGCGTTGTTGTGCTTTGACCCTATTTCGATTTAAGAACAGCCAGAAGTGCAGACAGCCTCGCCGGATTAATTGGGGCTTGAGACCGTCCGTTCTGCCTCACGCCTGAGCCGAAGTGAACAGCACGCACGCCGGTTTGCTTCACGAAATCGGCGGCTGACTCCAGCGTCAATCCGCTTCCCGCCATAATTTCCGGTCCGGACGAACCGTTCCCGCTTCTGCTTTGCCGTACAAGCTCCTTAATGGGATCGACCGCATTCAGCACGCTCGGTTTCCCGCCAGAGGTCAGAATCGTTCGAACCTGCGGATAGCGGGCTAATACTTCGTACGCTTCCTCCAGATTACGCGCCTCATCGAACGCCCGATGAAACGTAACCGGAACGCCATCCGCCGCATCCAGCAGCCGCTTCAGCTTCTCTTCATCGACCGTCTGCTCAGCAGTCAGCACGCCAAGCACGTATGCGCCGATGCAAGGGAATCGCAGCGTCTTCATCTCGCGGACCATCTGCTCCATATCTGCTTCCGAGTATCGGAAATCCCTGCTGTGCGGACGAATCATGACATGAACCGGAATCGTAGCTTCCGCTGCGATTTCTTCCATGATACGCAGTGCCGGCGTAAGCCCGCCTTCCTCGATCACGGAAACAAGCTCGATGCGATCTGCGCCATATTCGGCAGCAACCCGGGCATCTTCCGGGGTTAATGCTATAACTTCGAGTAGCATAGTGAATCTCCTCCTAGCTGAACTGCTATCCACGCTTACCATTTTTCACTCTACAATTTTCGTGCGGCAGCTAACCGTTCACCGATTTTCCGTCTGCCTTTTTCCTGCTACTAAATCCAGTCCACGATGAAGTTATCCAGCACCAGTGAACCTATTTCCGTGTCATTCCTCATAATAGCCAAGTAGTAATCGGTATAAGGCCCCGTCGTCAGCTCCATAAGCCATTGGGCTTCGCCTTTACATAAAGGTTCCACGATATCCTGAGAAGGGCCACCGTCCGTCGTTCGCAGCGCAATGGCGTACTGACCGTCATGATCTGTCTTATAGTCAAAAGCGATCCGGCAGCGCTGATTCGGCATCAGCTTGAGCGTCGAAGGCAGTGTCCGCAGCAATTCTCCGGCCAGCTGGTCCATCGTCTTGAGTGACCATTCCCCTCCAAGTGTATCCTCCGTGAAGCCTTCATGCCGCTGCGAGAGATGTGTCTTGCCGAGTTTCGGGTTGGCGCTGACGAACAGGCCCCATCCTTCATCAACATGCTCAAAGTCCTCGTAGACTGCATGATCCTCGTACGAGGCCGATCCGACACTGATTTCACGGACCCGCACATCGTCAAAATGAACATAGGAATCTGGAGCACCTTGTTCAGCAAGGAGCGACAGCAACACTTCCTGCGGTTCACCCTCATTCGCAGCCGAAAGTCGGAACCGAACCGCAATCCGTTGATAACACGTGCCGCGTTTATCCGAATCAGGATCGCAATTGATGACCGTCGTGCGATCAATCGCATGACTAATAGCGGGACCTCCGTAACCGGACACGCGAATTGCAGCCTCCCGGCCATCCGAAACCTCTACCCATACGGATGCCGAATACGTCCGGCCGCTCTTCAAGCCTTGCAGTTTCTGAACCACCTGCGCATCGGCCCCATCATTACCGCTGATGCACAAATAAGACTGGCCGTAGCTCGTCTCCTTGATGGCGATATGTTTCGCATTGCAGCCGGCGGACGAACGTTTCCACCATGTGAACCCATGGCTGTCGAACCCCGGATCCTTCACAGAGCTGCCTTCACCCCACTCAATGTCAGGAATTGGAGGCGCCTCTTCTTTATATAACACATATGGCGTGCCTGCGTCTGCCGCAATGTTGACGTAACCGGAAATAATCGGAACATGCTGCACAAATTGACGCCCTTGGTTCGTCAGCCGGTACAAATGAACGATCCCGTTCTCCGGCCAGCTTGCCGGAAGCTGCCATACGGTGTCCGCGCTGCCATCGTTCCAGTGATAGATTTTGACCTCTTGCATCGGGTCCCACGGGATAAATACGGCGTTCCCAACTGCAACCGGAATGCCCTCTCTCCGAATGGTCGTTATCCCTTCTTCCAATCGAGAGGTAACGCCATCCGTGAACACGATCTCATCGTCCTTCCAGTTCATCATCGCAAAATGCATCAAGTATCGGTAAGGCAGCTGCTTCGTGAAGAACGAGCGAATTGCCGCCGGCAAATCCCGCTCCCGCTGCCAGCCCATAAACCCATTATCGCCATAGCGCGCATAGCCGCCTTTCAGCAGAACATCCTCGGCATAAGCGTCCTTGTCCTGATGACGAAGGAACCGAGAGATTCGGCTGTCACCTGTGGAATCGTGCGTCCATACGGCATCCGCATCTAAGGCATCCGCCTCTTCCGTCCAGACGGTCCACCCGTTATCGCGCAGCCTCTTCGTTAGCCGCCATGCCGGCCAGTGCTCGTCCCGATACGTGTCCACGTAGATAAATCCGAGATGAGGCGCCTCTTCCTTAAGCGCGTCTAAGCGTTTATCGAATTCCCCGGACAGAATGTCCGTTTCTCTATCCATATAATAAGACTGATCGAGCCATCGCCAGCCGGGCGTTGTCGTCACTAGCTCATTCGAGTAAGCCTTCGCCTCCGGATAAGCTTCGCTGTGATTGATATGAACGCCAATAACCGCACCGTAGCTTCTCGCCCGCTCCGACAGCAAATTCAAATCCGCCAAGCCGCCTGCCCGCTCGTTATAATTGCCGCTGTAATCGGGATGGCCGCTGTCATGGCCTTCGCTCTGATACCCTTTCAGCTCCAGCATTTGCCCGAATCCATCGGTATACAGATAAAACTTCTTCACATTATCGAGAATACGCAGAAACGGGAATTGTGCCATACTGCCAAAATTCATCGCGATATGCGCATAGCTTCTGCGCAGTATATCCGCGCCTGGGATTGCAGGCAGCGACTCCCGAACCGCAATAGCCCCATCCTGCCAATCTACGAGTCCGTCCCCATTGCGGTCATCCGTAAGAACGATTTTAGCCCACGGCTCCTCAATGATCTCCATATCCGGACCTCTGTAAGTCCAATAAGCATGCCAAATAGCCGTCCGCTTCGCTCCCTGGCGCACAACAGTTTGAACGCATAGGCGTTTGCGGTTATGCAGCGAATTGCCGATCACGCTTGCAGCCAGTTCTGCGGTATTCAAGATCGCTATGGCGTAATATTCCGGCGCAGCAGCCGGCGAACAATCAGAAACCGCCCCGAACTTATCGCCTTTAATCCCTTCCGCACAGGCCACATTCGCCTCCGCTTGCGTTTCTCGAACAGAAACAAGCCCATGATTCGGGAAAGCAATCGTACGAATCCGGAATTCTCCGCTCTCTTGAATTTCGGAGATGCGTAGTTCCAGCGCGGCGTCCGAGACAGTGAAAGTAACCACCATTTCTACCTGCAGCTCAGTAAAATCCAGCCGATAGGCTATTTCACCGCTCGTCGTTTTCACCACGGAGATAATAGGTTGATAGAATCGACCGTTCAGTTCCACATAAGAGAGTCGGTCTTCTTGGCCGAACAGTACCGCTCCGCTGGCCTTCCAGCGGTATTGCAGAATACGCGGGAACGCAGCATCCACTTCCACCTCGAGTTGCTCGGAAGACAGTACCACTATAGATGCTGACTCTCTTTCCAATGCTGCAACCGCTTCAGAGGCTGAAGCTTCGCGGTAACACGCCGCAAGCGGACTCACGCACGCATCGCTAAATAGGCCGTGCCCACCGCTGCCACCGCCATTATCAACGCTCTCGCCACTCAAGGCGCAGAAGCCGACAGCCCCTGCTCCACGTTTCCATTCCGGCACTTCACCGTGATAGACTTGATAACCATTCATTGCAACAGTAAGCACAGATTCACAGAATCGCAGCTCTAAGCAATAAGGTTTGCCTTCATAGAGAGGATCCGATTGAAATAGAACGCCTTGCTTGCCGCACGGCATCAACCAGATCCACGTGCTCTTCCCGAACGGGTCCATCGGCTTGTCGCAGCCAATGAAGATCCAGCTGTCCTTCGCTGTATAGCGAATTATTGCGCCAACCTTCCCGGAAAGGCTGAGGGGAGTCAGCGTAAACGCAAACTCCCCATCGCTAAGCTCTTCTGCTTTCTCCAAGGTAACGACGGCATGCTCGGAAGCGTTAGCGACAAGCGCTAACGCCTCCTCTTGCATCCATGTACCGCTAATTACTCCCGTCATTAGAAGCTCCCCACTTTCGCGGCTTCTGCCTGCACCTTCTCTGCTTCGCCCCATGTGCTGACGGTAACGCTAACAACCGGTTTCGGATCGCCTTCAAACTTGCAGCTGAACGAAACGGTCTGACCTCCTGTCCGAACAATCGGCGCATCGGCGGAAGCCTGAACCGTCCGCAGCAAATTCCAGTTCACGTCATAGACCTTTCCTGTGCGGTCTCCCTCACACACGAGATATTCATTCGCGCGCACATCCGTATCGAAGGTCATGTAATCTCCATTCGTATAGAAGGTCGGTCTGCGAATAAGCGCGTCGGTATTGCCGTAAGAAGGCGATACGCGCAGGCTGAAACGCAGCGGCTGCTCGCCGAACTTGTTATAGAACGCCCAATCCGCGCCGCCCGGCTGACCCGGCTGAAGCTCTGCCGGATTACACTCGAGCGGCTTCGACAGGCTGACAGGTATAAGGCGCCAGCTATCATCGCCTTCCGCTTCCAGATGCCAATCGCTCTTCGGATCGCGCATCCTCTCGCGCTGCTCGGCCGAGAACGCCCCCGCATTACGTGCGGTCTCCCACTGACGCACTTGCTCCAGAAGTACATCGATGTTCCCGTTACGCTTAAGCACCGGCATGTCAGCTGCAAGCGCGAAGCCGGCTCCGAATCCGGCTGCTTTAGATAGCACCCATTCGATCTCATCGATCGTCGTTGCTTCGAAACGATCGGAGGTCGAGCGAATGAGGAACCAGCCAAGCATCGGCGGAATGAAATTGCGTTCAAAATACCGCTGATTCGTGAGCCGCCATTCCAGCTGTCCCTCACGCGTCGATACGCCCCACGGCTCACCCCAATTGAAACGGGTGAAAATGTGCCACAGGTAATTCGGTACGACGATACTCGCATCGTTAATCACTTCTGTTCCCCAGCCGTCATAACACTTCTGGACGAAGCGATTTACGCCGTAGCCGTCCTGGCCCGTTGCGAAACAGCCTTCCAAACCGTCAAAGGAGATTTGCTTCAAGCCTGTCGCTTGAAACAGCTCTGCGATCCGCTCGCTATATGCATCCTGCAGCTCGATATTCGGGAAGAACACATCATACGGATGATCCCACAATCGGCCAATCTCGGCGCCGGCCTCATGCCCCGCTGCTGCGGTTCCATTAACGCCTCGCTTTACGCCAAGCAGCTTCCATGGCGCTTGTTCTGAAACCGAGTCGTATTCAAAAATTTCAGTACCGATCAGCGCGGATTTCCGGTACAGATTCTCCTTGAATGGCTGAGGTTGATCGACTATCAGCTCCACGGCTTCAGCATCGATTGCTTCTACTAAACTAGCGGAACCAACCATCTGTAATCTAGCATCCGGCATGGGAGCGACATAAGGATCATTCAGCGTCGTAAAGTTAGACAGCGTGTGAACGCCGACATGCACGCCCTCTTGCTCAGCTGCCTCCACGCAGGCGCGCATCCCTTCATCGCCCCGTGGGAATTGACCCGGCTTCAGAATAAAATGCCCCCATTGGCTGAACGGGTCCGGATGATACACATACTTCAGCCCTGCCTGATTCGTATAGTGCACCGCCTCAGCAATGGTCGCCTCGGAGAAATCGGTGATCAGATACGACTGATTGGCAGCAGCAGCCGTCTTCATCCACTCGCCGTCAATCGTCGGATGGGGTAAGCCTTCTCCCAGCTCAACCGCTTCAATAACAGGCAGTACTTGAGCCACCGCACAGCCGAACAAGGCAATTTGCGATCCGATGATCGCCGCATCTTCCCCGTGCAGAGGTTTAACCTCGATATCGTTCAAATTCCAAACCGGTCTGCGGCCGCCTTTCGAACGATCCCGCGCGAAAGCCTGCAGCAAGCTGCCTTCGCTGGTTGGCCATGCCGTGCTCGCTTCATAATCGAATTTACTGTCCGCATACGATTCGCCTGAAAATGCTAATCTATCCAACTCGGCAGGCCATCCGCCGATTGTTTTCATATTCAGGGCCAACAAGCCAATTGCAAATTCGCCATCGTGCACGATACCTACCGACTCGCCGATGGAGCCTGCTACAGTCGTCGCGTACGGCCCCCAGAGAATAGCGTCTACCGCCGACTGACCGTCGGCCTCGGTAATCCCAATTACTTCGAATGTAATGTACTTCTCCTTTATGCGAACAGCTACATCCACTTGTGCTTGGCAAGCCTCATAAGAGAAGCTCAATTTACCCAGTTGAGCATCATAAACGACCGAGGTCGATGCTTCGATTTTCTTTCCGACAACGATTTGCAGCAGCGGTGAACGCTGCCCGGAAGCCGAGAAGCTTTTACCATTTGCAACATCCTTAAGCTCGTCTAGATCCCCTTGATTACTAAGTCCAACCTGCAATTGCCCCGCCTGAAATTGAATTTGAAATTGTTCCATTTTACACACTCCTTCTCCCTTAAAAATGGATGTCCTTCCCAACGCAAGATTGGAAAGGACATCGGCATCGCTTGCAATTTACATTATTGTTTCAAGTTGGCATCGTATACTTGTTGGGCTTCTTCAAGCACCTTGTCGCCGCCCATGCTCTTCCACTCGGATACGAATTTGTCGAAGTCATCCAGCGATTTGCGGCCTGTGATGAAGTCGATAAAGTTTTGCGTCGTGAACTGCTTCAGCTTATCTTGTGTTTCGTTATAAACCGGCTTGTTGAACGGAGCCAGAATATCGATGTTGCGCGTGCCTTTCGCTCTCGTATCTTTAGCCAATTGACGCATACTGGCATCAGAAGTATACGAGGTTTGGAAGTCATAATCGTTGAACGAACCGCTCATCGAGTATCCGCCAAGACCTAGCTTCTTACGCTCATTCTCATCGGTGTACGCACCAAGGTACTCAACAGTTCCGTTAGCGCCTAGCTTCCATTGCTGGTCCTTCTCACCGAAGTTGATTTTCTCGTAGATCTCCGGATCAAATTGCGTAGCCTCGAACACCTGCATGTACTTGACCATTTTGTCTTGGTCCTGCTCAAGCTGTTTGCCGAACACGACGCCGGAAGCATAAGCCGGATTGTACTGCGAAATACCGTATTTTCCATCCGGACCTTTCACGCCGCCTGTAATCGCGAAATTAAAGTCAGGGTACTTCGCCTTCAGCTTGTCGAACCATTGCTCGCCGCCTAGGAATGCATTGCCCGGCAGGAACGCCCACCAGTAGAACTCCACCGCGCCTGTCTTATCAGTAAGCACTTTATCTTCTACGTTGTTGCCCTTGTTGACGACGAACTCAGGGTCGATCAGCTCGTTCTTGTACCAGCGGTTTAGTACTTCGAGTGCTTGCTTCGCGCCTGGCTCGATTTCGCCGCGAACGACTTTGCCGTCCTTCTCGCGGAAGATATTCGGATAAGCATCGAATGCACCGAACACGGAGCTGAACATGCTCTCGATATTATCGCCCGGAGCCGTCATGCCGTACGTATCTTTCTTGCCGTTGCCATCCGGATCGTCATTGCGGAATTTGGTCAGCAGCTCTTCCATCTCTTGGAGCGTTTCCGGCGTTTTCGTTACACCGACCTTCTTCATCCAGTCTTCGCGGAAAGCAAGGTCCAAGCCATCGATGCCGATATCCCAGATAACTGGAAGCGCATAGATTTTGCCGTCTCTTCTGACATATTTAAACGGATCATCGCCGAGGAAACGCTTCAGCCACTCCACGTATTTCGGCATGTTTTGCTCAATCAGTTCTTGAGGGATAGGAGAGATAATACCTTGTTGCAAATATTTATCATAATCCGTGAAGGATGGTTCCTTCATCCAATCCGGGATATCGCCCGAGGAGATCATCAGGTTCACTTTCTCTTTGAAGCCTTCGCCGCCGGTTGGAACGAACTCGACGTCGACGCCGAATTTATCGCGGATCGCCTTCACGCCCGGTGCGTCCACCTTTGCAATTTCAGGACTTGCGGTCCAGAACTTCAGCAGCTTCTTCTCGACCGGCTTGTTGTCAGCAGCAGCAGTGTTGTTGCTGTTTGCAGACGTATTCGTATCGGACTTCGATGAGTCGTTCGAAGTATTTCCGTTCGTGCTCGAACCCGAATTACCGCAAGCCGAAAGCACTGAAACTAAGAGAACACTTGCAAGAGCGCCAGACATTAACCGTTTTTTGTTACGATTCACATGAACCAACCCTTTCTCTTATATGTTTCTTTATCTATTGAGAGGATTCTCATCCCTTAATAGCCCCAATCATGACGCCTTTGACAAAATACTTCTGGACGAACGGATATACGATCAGCATCGGCAATATCGAGAACATGACGACCGTGGCCTGAAGCTGGCGGCCTGAGAAATTAGTATCCTTGCCCAAATTCTGAATGAGCAGCGTGATGTCCGAAGTGTTGTTCTGTATAATAATTTTGCGCAGGACAACCTGCAGCACCTGTTTATTCGGATCGGTGATGTAGATCAGCGAGTCGAACCAGGCGTTCCAATGTCCGACACCGACCCAAAGTGCGACAGTTGCAAGCACGGGCTTCGACAGCGGAAGCACGACCTGCGTGAATATTCGCAAATAACCTGCGCCGTCCACACGCGCCGACTCCTCCAACTCTTCGGGAATGGACCGGAAGAAGTTGCGCATAATCAGTACGTTAAACGCACCGATCATGCCCGGGATAACTAACGCCCACACGGTGTTCATCAAGTGCAGCTCTTTAATGAGCAGATAGGATGGAATCGTCCCGCCGGCAAACAGCATTGTGAACAGAATCATGCTCGTAAAAAACTTGTTATGCGGCAAATCCTTCTTCGACAGCGGATAGGCCGTTATCGCCGTAAACACGATGGAGAGAATAACGCCAAGCACGGTACGAAGCAGCGTATAGCCGTAGCCGCTCCAGAGCTCTTTGAATTGCAGCGCAAGCTTGTAGCTGCCAAATGTAAGCTGCGAAGGGAAGAGGACTATGCCTGAAGAGTAGGCGGCACTGTCTACACCTCCGCCATCCAGCGAGATGACAACCTGCGTCCAGAACGGATACAGCGTCACAATCATAATGATTGCTAGAATAGCGTAGATAATCGTATCGATTAGTTTGTCTGACGCCGATTTTTTCACGTTAATCATGTGGTCTCACCTTCCCCGTAACGTACTACCATAGCGCGTGGTCTTTCCCTCCAATCAGCTTCACTAGCCGATTGACCGAGAAGATTAGAATAAGCGCGACGACCGACTTGAACAATCCGACTGCCGTAGCGTAGCTGTAGTTCATCTCGACAATCCCTTTGCGGTAGACGTACGTGTCGATAATGTCCGCGACATTGTAAACCTGCACATTGTACATGTTGAAAATTTGGTCGAAGCCGGCATCCAGTATGCCCGACATCGAGAGAATCAGCATGATGGCGATAATGGGCACCAGCATCGGAATCGAGATGTAGAACATTCGTTTAAACCGGCCTGCGCCGTCGATAACGGCCGCTTCATACAGCTGCGGGTCAATGTTCGAGATGGCCGCGAAGTAGATGATCGAGCCCCAGCCGAAACCTTGGAAAATGCTCGTAATGACGAGAATAGACCGGAAGTAACGGGGGTCTGCCAAGAACAGCACCGGATCTCCTCCGAACAGCTTGATGATCGTGTTCACCGGGCCTTCCAGGGCGAATAAGGAGAAGAATATCCCTGCAAGCACGACCCACGATATGAAATGCGGCAAGTACGTAACCGTCTGAATGAATTTCTTATATTTGGCATTCATCACCTCGCTGAGCAGCAGGGCGAAGATGATCGGTACCGGGAATCCAAACACAAGCTTGTACAAACTGATAATCATCGTGTTTTTCAGTACCGTGTAGAAGTAATCGTCGTGGAATATTTTCTCGAAGATGTCAAAACCAACCCAAGGACTGTTCCAGATGCCCTGCAAAATCTTAAAGTCTTTGAAGGCAAGCAGCACGCCGTACATCGGCAGGTAGTGAAAGACCAGGTAGTACAGCACAGACGGAATCATCATGATTAGCAGAACGCGGTACTGCTTATATTTTTTCCATCTTTCTTTTCGAAGCTTCGTTCTCGAAACGGCCAAATCCGTTTTGGCCGCAATCGCGGTATCATTCACTTGCGGGCACTCCCTTCTGCATGTAAGCGCTTCACATCTCTTAATTCAACTATAGCAGGGGCGCTCCGATTCGAAATTATCAAATATTTGTGAAACCATTCAGTTTTTTACGCACTTGCTCCGGTTCGAACCGGCTCTACCGCCAGAGTCAGAATTTCATTCGGCTGCAGCTTCAAGCTAATAATACCGTGGCCGCGCGAATCCAATGGGATCGAACCGATCTGTTCGATGGTCGCCTGATCTCCCCCGGAGAAGCCTGCATAATTCAAAGGCAGCTCTAGCATGATTTGCTTCTCTTCGCCGACCGGATTAAATACGACCAGCACCGCTGGAATTTCCGCTTCCAGCGATACGTGCATGACCGCGTCGGGCTCAAAGCCGTTTGGCCTGGCAAGATGCACCATTTCGCCGGCCAATGTTCGTCTATATTTCTTGAAGAAGGCAACCCACTTATGGAAAATAGCCTGCGTGACTTCCCCAAAATAAAGCCGCTGACCGTATAAGGCTCCACAGTGGCCATATCCGAATACGCCGCCAAAAGCATGGTCATAAGTAGCCGGATTTTGTTCTGAAGGCTCAATACTGTGCCCATGATATTCTTCCAGGTTGCAGGATGTCCAGGTCGCGCATGCCGGATCTTTGTAACGCGAGTCGAAGGTGTATGCTCTTGTGGTAACCACAAGTGGCATGCCTCCCATTACATGCTGGTCTTCTTCCCGATACCCGCCCGGACGCTGGTGGACACCATGAAACATCGATTGCATCTCTTGGGGCACGGTAATCATTTTGTTCCGCTTTGTGATTTCTCCGAAAAACCGTTTCTCCCACAGCCAATTCATGAACTCCACGCAATGCGGATTTGGATGGGCATGATCATCTGCAAGGCATGGCAATCTGTGATAAGGACCGTCTAATCCCAGACCGTCAAAGCCAATATCGTCCAGAAGATGAAGCAGCTTGCCTTCGATATATCCGCCCCAAGGCGACTGGTAGCACATATTCCCCAACCCCCAAGGGTCATAGCGAATTCCGTCAGGACCAAGATACTGCCAGTCTTCATGCTGCTTGAACACCTCGCTGTCCGGCCATGCGATCGTCGTTGAGCAATAAGGAAGAACGGCGATTTTCTTCGTATGGTAGTAATCAACCATCCTCTTCATGTCGTCCCACCCGTTTGGAAATAGATCGGGCCTCGGAATGTAGTCTCCGGTGTTGGTAAACAGTTGTCCAACGAACAATTCAACCGCTTCAATTCCATCCTCGGCGGCTCTGTCGGCAATCTCCAGCAGCTCCTCGTAGGTATTGCAAGTATTAACAATTTGCTTAATTAAAGGCTGGGTCATCCAAGGCGCAATCTCTTTGTATATCCGATGAAGAAGAATAGACGCTTCGTCCCGGTCACCTGATGTCACCGCTTCATAACACGTAAAGGTTTCGAACGATTCACCGGGCTTCAATTCCATGCCGATTGACTCCGGAAACTCGAAACGGGTGAACGAAAAGTAATAAGGGTCTTCCTTACGGGTATCCCAGTAATAATCGCTAAACACCGCTAATTCAAGCTTGCCTTCAAACAATCTCAACGTATCGACGCACACGTTATCGACCACGATAACTTCTTTGGACGGATTGCTGACTTTTATGGATTTGGACAGCAGCGGCAGCCGATCAGCGATTTCGTATTCAATCATAAGCTCAAGTCCCGGAACTTGATCGTTTCTGCCTCCGCAAAACAGCCTCAACACATCGCCATAGTTGCCTCTCGCTTGTTCAATGCGAATGACATCAAAAGCCCCTTCCCGATCCCAATGCTTGGATTTCTGTTGAGGTCCTGCTTCGAACTCCGTTCCATTCACGGTTACGGCCGCTTCGAATGGAAGCCAGGGTTCGAATGAAAATACCGGAATCCACGCGTCCCCCCGTGATGATCCATGAGGGCGGATCTTGTATGCGGTTGTAACCGGACCGTGTTCAATATCCAACTCGCGTAAGATATAGTCATTCATCAGCTTGATTTTGTTGTTATCGACTGTAATCGCCATAAGCCTAGAATTCCACTCCTTTCAGATATGTAAGCGCTCTAAATTTCCTAATCAAACTATAGCAGGGCGGCTCCGATTCGAAATTATCTAATATTTTAGAAACCGTTCAGTTTTTCACTTTCTTGACTAAGAAAAAAAGCCTGTCCAAGAATCGGACAGACTTTAAGCCCTGATATACCGGGGAATGACGATTTGCATTTGCGTACCCTCGCCAAGGATACTCCGCACTCCGAAGCTATATTCCGAGCCGAACTTAATCAGAAGCCGCTCGTTCACGTTCTTCAGCCCATAGCCGGAGGAATTGATTTCAAGTATCGAATCGGCGGTTTCCGGCGACATTCCAGGCCCATTGTCCTCGATCGTAAACGCCACCTTGTCTCCCACAAGCTGCGCGCGCACTTGAAGCTGGCCGCGGCCGCCGTCTTCCTTCCGGTTAATACCGTGCAGAATCGCATTCTCTGCCAGCGGCTGCAGAATGAAATTGATCGTAGCGCAGTCAAACACCGCCTCGTCGATGTCGTACCTTACATCGAAACTGTGGTCCTTTGTTATTTGGATAATTTCGATGTACAATTTCACATGCTCCAGCTCGTCCCTGACCGGAATCATACTGTCTCCGCGGTTTAGTCCCGTTCGGTAGAACTTGGAAAGTGTCGTGACGACCTTACTGATGTCAGGCGCATCGCTGCGCAGCGCTTTCCAATTGATGAATGATAAAGTGTTGTACAGAAAATGGGGATTCATTTGCCATTGCAGTGCCTTGAATTCCGCTTCCTTCTGGATGATCTTGTTGCGGAACAACTCATCTATCAGCTCGTTCAACCGGATGAGCATGCTGCCAAATCGGTTCGTCAGTTCGCCGATCTCATCCTTCGATTCGCTTCTGACCTTCATACTCAGATCCCCAATTTCGACCCGCTTCATTAGTGAGTTGAGCGAATAGACGCGCCGGATCATCGTCCGTGAGAAGATCCAAATGACGATTAGCACGATGACCATACATGCTGCGATAATGATAAGTGTCGCATTGATGATGGAGCCTGCATTGCGGGACATCTGGGCCGTCGGCACAATGCAGTAGATCGTCCAATTCGTCTGCTTCACCGTTTTCTTGACCAAAAATGCGTCGACGCCCCCGTAGGTGATCGCCCCTTCTTTCAAACGCTGCAATTCAACAGAATCCACATGCGGATATAACTTGTTCTGATTGGCATAGATAACCCGACCTTGTCCATCCACCAGCACGACAGAGTAGTCCTTTGCCAGCTCCGCAACGTTTCTGAACACGCTGTCGCCATTGATTTTCATATAGACGATATTAACCTTCTTGCCGGCAAATAGTTGCGGGAATTTATTCACCACGATAAGCCCGTCTTGGAAGAACCACTGACTGCCCGTACCTATCATCGCTTCCTTGTACCACTCTTCGTCCTTCACCCGATCCGCAGACAACACGGACTCCCCATATTCCGGCACATAGGTTTGTGTATAAAAGGTGATTTTATCGATTTCTTTGTCCATGACCGTCATCATGTTGAAGTACGGCGTCAAATACTCCTTTAGGTCATACGAGAGATTGACCAGATCCAGGTAGTCGTTCGCCACGATTTTCTGAAATGTTTTGTTAAATACGATCGACTGCGTCGTTCGGTTGTAGCGTTCCACGGTGTTGTCGATGCTGCTCGATATCGTATCGATATTCTTCTCGATCCCTTGAAGCCCTTGAATATTCAGCATCTGCTTCGACTGATTGTAGGCATACAGCCCCAGCACAATAATTGGAATAATGATGACGATCAGATAGGAAAGGAACAGCTTCTGTTTGAACCGCATCTGATTCAGCAGCCGAATGATGAGTCGTTTCATAGCGCAGTCTCTTCGCGGAACTGGGAAGGTGTCTTGCCGTAATGGTTCTTAAATAGGGAGCTGAAATATGGGAAGTTGCTGTAGCCAACCTCTTGACCGATGTCTATGATTTTGCGGTTCGTCGTGAGCAGCAGCTCTTTCGTCTTCTCCATCCGGTAGATCGTCAAATATTTATTAAAGCTGATGCCCTTATGCTTCTTGAACAGATGGCTCAGATAGCTTGGCGACAGATACACCCGCTCCGCGAGCAGCTCCAGCGACAAATCGGCTCCATATTCCTTCTCGATCATCTGGACGACACTTTCAATGACCTTAGGCATGGAATCGGGCGAGCTCGTCCCTGTCGACTCTTGCTCCTCCATGATGGTAAGTACGATGCGCCGAAGATCGCTCAGCTTGGCCGCTCTGTAGATCCGTTCTAGATTTTGTTTGAACATATCGGCGTTCTTCTTCACGGAAGCGTCGAATACGGCTTTTACGATTTCCGTGCAAATGTATTTGATGTAGTTTACGGGGAAATATTCGCTGTTCTGCAGTTCATTAAAGAGCTGTTCGAACCGCAGCTTTGCCCCATCGTAACGGGAACGGCTAATATGCTGTCTCAGTTCTTCCAGCGCCTCGTCGATTGCTACGGTCTGCTTGTCCCCTTCAGCCGAAGCAGGATGTGCGAGAAGTACGGTGCCTTCCTCGAAAAAGAACTTATACTCCAGCATCGATTCCAGCTGATGAAATTGCTGATACAGCTGCCTTGCATCATCGACAATGCCGCCAATGACAACGCTAACATCTCCATCGTAGGTTTCCCGGAACCAATTGATCAGCCCCCTGCCCTGTTCAACCAGCTGCTCCTTGGTTAGCTCCCTGTCAGCATCTACGATGAGCAAGCTTTGAAACTCATTCAGGTGAGCCACTTCGAAGCTGTTTGGGACGAATTCGCTCAATCTGCGTTCAAAATCCTGATCCAACAAATCAAAGAAACGATTGCGTGAATCAAGCATGATTAGCCTAATGCAGGAAGTGCCAGCTAAGCCCGCAATCGGTGACGAGGCGGTTGCCTGTTCCGCATGTTCTTGCATTGGCAGCGTATGCCCCATGATCAGATTCGATAGCAGCCTTTGCTTCGTATACTGGGCGTTATTGCGATAAGCCTCTTCCATCCGGGTCTGCTGCGCTTTGGCCTCCTGCTCTTCCCCGCATAACTGAATGACCTGCGAAACGACGCGAAGAAACTCTTCCACCTCGACCGGTTTGAGTATATACCGAACAGCTTTCAAATCAATTGCACGCTGCGCATACTCGAACTCCCCATACGCGCTCATGAAGATAACTTTGACCGGAATATCCCGCTTCCGAAGCTCCGCGGCCAGTTCTAACCCATCCATTCCTTTCATCCGAATATCGGTGAACAGAATATCGACCGGATAGTCCAGCATGAAGGCAAGCGCACTCTCTCCGCTGTCCGCTTCATGGATCTCAAGCTGCAAGCCATATTTGTCGATCAGGAACTTCACGCCTTCTCTTTCGAACTGTTCGTCGTCAACGATGAGCATCTTGAACATGGGCACTGCCCCCCTGGTGAGGATAGACTCTAACTTTGCACGCTGCTGTCTGGTTGCTCTCTCCAAAACTTATTTCATCATTGTAACTGAATCGCGTCTTTGCGCCAATACGAATCGTTTCCAAGCGGGGCTCGCCTAACCAAGAAACTGCGCATTATTTAGGGCAACTTCATCTGCCTTCTGTCAAGCATTCCGTTTACCACAATCCACAATGTCCCCTCTGAGCTCCGAGCCTTGGCCTGTGACACGAGAATCTAACGAATCGTATAGGTCTTATATGGCCGGATTTCTAGGTTCCGGAAATCTAACGAATTGTAGAGGTCTTATTGTGGGGGAAATGGCTCCCAATCACTTTAATACTGTCAAATAACGCCGCTACGATTCGTTAGCGTTTTTTGGGAGATCTTTTTAGCCAAATAGGCGCTGTATGATTCGTTAGAGCATTCCCCGCAGGCATATAAAAAAACCTCCCATTAGCTCTATAAATCTAGGTTCGCTAATGGGAGGTTACTATGGACGAGCATTGGGACAATCATTCAATCGCTATGAATTGATTAATATTCGGCTGAGACCCAACCAAATATCCGTCAGCGAGTCTCCACCTCTTACGCGGCGATATTGTATTGAACCTTTGATTGCCGATAACATAGCTAGCGCGATCGCAATTGATTGGGGTTCTTTGCTAGAGTCGGCAGCCTTTGGGCTGATCATGTCCTGCATAATGGAAAGCTCAAATTGACTAATCTCCTGAATTCTTTGTCTCATCGTTTCCGGCAGCAGCTCGAAATCCGCTTGCAGCGATGAAATCGGGCAAATCTCATTATCGGCTAACTGCTCAGCTTGCAAATGGCAGAACTCGACGAACTTTACTTCGACCGAGTCCTCCGAGTGCTGCATTTTTTTCGAGAAATCAACCAGTCTTTGATAGATTTGCTCCTGCACGGCCAGGCCCAAGTCTTCCTTCTTCTCAAAATGATAATGAATGCTCGCTTTCGATATGCCGAGATGCTTAGAAAGGTCGTCGTAACTGAAAGCCGCATATCCTTTTTGACGAATCAGCGATTCGGCTAAATGTTGTAGTTGCTCTTTGCGTGTTGCGGTTTCCATATTGCGTACCTCCCAATCCAAAATGATGAACCATAGTGAAAGGGAACTGCCGAGCACATACCGGCAGTTCCTTCCGTTATACAGGTTAAACTAGATTCGTCCAGATGCCAGGAGCAGCTCGTGCAGCACTTTCGCCGCAGCTTCGCGCGTCGTAGCGCCGGTCGGCTGGAAGTAGAACTTGCCTTTGGATTCGACGCCCTTCATCAGTCCGGCCTCTGTTACGATTTGAATGCTTTCTTTCGCATAGCCGCTAAACTGCGCAGCATCAGCGTAAACAAGGGGCGCAGGTTGGTTCGACTGCTGCAGGCCAACCAGCTTGACCGCTCTGGCCAGCATAACCGTCAAATCTTGACGGGTGATGGCTGCATTCGGATTGAACCTGCCATCCGAACCCGTTACAAGTCCGGCTTCATAAGCGCTTATCACGTCGGAAGCAAACCAGTCGCTGCTGCGAACATCGCTAAACGGATTGACCGCCGCTTTGGATTGCAGTCCCAGCGTTCTTGTGAGCATCGACGCGAATTGCGCGCGAGTCACATTAGCTTTCGGCGAGAAAGCATGCTCGGAAGTGCCGTTCAACAGGAATTTGTCTGCAAGCGATTGAATTTGATCCTTCGCCCAAGACTTATCGATATCGGTAAACGATACATGCCTCGATGCAGCAGCATAGGTTGAGAAGCCAGGTCGACGAATCGTGACAATGGACTTGCCTTCTCCTGCAGCCGTGATTTTGGCAGGAACAGGATACACTTGGCCGCCGTCAAGGTACAACGCGCCTGCCGTGCTTGCACCATTCTCGACTAGGAATGATCTGCTCACAGCCTGGTCCGCCTTCAGCTTAAGCGGAGAGACAACGCCGTTCTTCAAGCTGCTTGCTTCGAAGACATAGGGTGTTCCCAGTATAGCGGCATCTTTCACTTGCTTCGTAAATTCGGACTTGCTGCCTTCATCCTTCTTGATCGTAATGACGACATCGGCCGCTCCATCAGTAACTTGACCCAAGGCAAGGAGCGGTAAAGCGACGGATGAATCGTTCCAGGTGAAGACGATCGTCCCCTTCAGACCCGCTTCTTTCACGAGCTTCGCCTGTGCAGCCGTTAATTTCAGCTGTGCGGAGGAAGCATTCGTGGAAGCTGCTCCGATGGTGAGCGCGACAGACTGCTTCGCATCCTTAAGCGCTTGCTGCAGGTCGGCATCCGTGACAGATACGGACAACTCCGTTCCTTCCAGCTTCGATTGCGGCGCAATCGCAATGCCGGTTTGCCCCTTCTCGATTACGGAAGCAGCAACATCCTTGTTATACGCTGCATCGTTAGGGGAAGTAATTGGTCCCCCAGTATAAGGCGGATTTGCAGGCGGGTTAGGCTCGTCAACTACAGATTCATCGGACACATAGAACGATTTGAATGCGACGGATTCATCGACGAGATTATAGTTTTTATCATAGACCGAGCCTACGACCGCAAGCTTATACCTTCCTTCCGGGAGATATTCATTCGCTTTATTACCATTAATAACATCGAGACCTAAGTTATAAGAGCCATCGAATTCAGGGATGATGATGTTTGACGGAATCGGCTTTAGGACGTCCTTCGCTTCATCCCGATCATAGATTTCGGACAATATGCCCAACACTTCGTTATCCAAGTTGACAATTGCCACGTACAGGTGGTTAATTTCTCCTGTCGGAAGCGACGCCGTAATGTCGATTGGCGCGTCTTTTGAAACCGTTGCATTGCTGAGCGTCAAATTCTGAATCAAGAAGTCGTTGTCATCGGACTCATCGCCGATATGAACGACAAACGGCAGGTGTAGGGAAGGCAGCCCCTCGTTCTCCAGCAAGACTTCTCCTTCATATACGCCAACCTTGGCGCGCGCGATAGATTTCGCGGTCAGGTTGAAATCGAACTCTCCGCCCGCTCCAACCGTAATTTGGTTGGCTGTGACGCCTTCGAGTCCCATGATGATCTCGCTTGGATTCGGCGTAGGGATCGGATGATGCGGATCGGACGTTACCGAAGGGTGCATCACGATTTTCGCCTTATACGTCACCGATTCATCCGAGAGGTTCTTGACGCGAAGCGGCTTCTTAACTGCTTCTTTGGCGCCTGGGTTGATCATGCCGAAGCTCACGCTGCTTCCTTCGCTTGGCATAACGATCGGGTTCATCTTATCGTCGTGGAGCGTTATTTCGTCCATCGATTCGATAATGGCATGCGTGTCAATTGCGTTCATGACATTGACGCGCCCCGCGCCTTGCGAATAGACATCATACATCGTGCCCTTCTCGTCATGGATTTCCTCCGCCGTATTCGCCAGCGCTGCGCGAATGTCGGTCGGTGTCCAATCCGGATGAGCTTGCTTAATTAACAGAGCCAGTCCAGCGACATGAGGAGTAGCCATACTCGTGCCGCTTAGCTTGGCATAGGCTTTGTCATAGTTAGCGTCAGGATTCGCTTGTCCATAGGCAGGGATAGAAGAGAAGATGGACACGCCGGGAGCACTCAGGTCCGGTTTAATGCCATAGTTGCCATCCGAATTCGGCCCTCTGGAGCTGAAATCAGCCATGATGTCACCGGCTACCGCAACCGTCTTGAAGTCATTCTTCATCGTAAACTGCAAGGTTTGATCCGAATGCGCCTTCAATTGGCGAGCCAATGCACGCCCCATCTTGCCTGGCATGTCGAATGTCGGGATATAGTCATATCCGTCGCCTAGGAAAGCAAGCGGACCGATCGCGCCGTCGCGTGACGGAATTTCTTCCGATAAGTCAGGAACATTCTGGTCACTCGCACTGAAATTGCCATTGAAGATGACAGCCGCTTTCGCGCCGTGCTTTGCAGCCAATTTCACTTTCTCATCGAAGCTGGAAAGCCCCCGAGAGATGAAGACGATTTTGTCGGCTAGGAAGGCCGAAGTAAGCCCTTTATAATCATCTTCCCTACCCAGACCGACGTAAACGCCTTGAATCGGATTGCTGCCGAACATCGTGTTAAAGCTATCTTGATCCGTCTTCCAGCTCATCAAGCTCATATTCGTGTCATAGACCTCAGACCCGACTGCGCTATGAATCGTTCCCTGGACGCGGTTGCTATCGCTTGTCACCGCACCGACGGATATCGCCATTTGCGAAGAAGCCGGTGATCCCATGGAATAGTAATATTGATTGCCGCCGCCCGCATTGCCGTTCGCGACCACGGCTACAACGCCTGCTAATACGGCATTGTTTACTGCAATAGCGTCAGGCGAGTCAGGGTCCTTCTCCAGATCGCTCCCTAAGGAAAGATTGATGACGTCCATATGATCATCGACAGCATGTTCGATCCCGTCGATAACTTGGGAGGACGTACCGCCTTCCGGGCCGAGTACTTTATAGGCATACAGATCTGCCTCATAAGCGACACCCTTCTGCACATGAGCAGATGTCGGGTTGGAAGCCGTGCCGGCGATCGTGCCGGATACGTGTGTACCATGAATGGAGCCTGTTGAATCTTCATAGCCTTTTTCCGGCAAATCTTCATACGGATCATCGTCCTGATTGATGGCATCGTAGCCGCCTTCGACGTAATTGCCCTTGAGATCCGGATGCAGGTAATCGATACCGGTATCAATGACGCCGACCTTCAGCCCTTTGCCCGTGAATCCGCGATCCCACGCCTTCAGAACACCTATTTGCTCGAGCGGAACCGGATCGAAATCCGATGAGCCTGCAGCGCCTTGATAGCTGTCCGGCTCGTCAATCGGGTAATAGATGACATTCTTATGAATGGCTTTCACGCCCGGAAGTTTGGCCAACTGCGGAATAAGATCAGCCCGGATCGTAATCTCCATTCCATTTAGCACCGTATTGAAGCTGCGATTGATCTTAAACGGAATGCTGCTCGCCTGTGCACTGCGAACGAATGCATTCTGCTCGGATTGTACTTTCACTTCGCTTGCTTCCGCGGCCAGCGTTTTATACCCTAGCTTCGCGGCATATTTACCAACGGCCGCAGGCTGGCCGCTTAGTTGAATGATGACATTTATTTCCTTCGTAGAAGCGGTATCGATGGCATCGGAAATGTAAGCTTCACCCGGGATCGCGTTGATCCCGGCCTCCGGCTTCGCTTGCTGCAGCAGCTGAGTTACGGCTTGCAGCCCTTCCTTCGTTATGAATGTCTTGTCCAGCGGAGCGGCATGCGCGGCTGGCAAGCCGGTCGTGACCATACTTCCGGCCAGCACCGAGACCGTTGCGAGCGAAAGTGATTTTTTGAGAAGTGATCGTTTCACGTTCAGGTACCCCATTTCGGTTCAGAATAGTAGCTCTTTGCAGGCTAGTTTAAATTCAGGACGTCCAGACCGTCGATCGTAACGATGCTGTTGCTAGACTTGGGATTCGCTTCGCCGGCATGCACGATTTTGACATGATGCACGCCGCTTGCGAGCTCGCCTGACGTAAAGACAGGTACCTGATAGCGAAGTTTATCGCTGTACAGATCGACCGGCGCCGCCGTTACGGATTTACCATCGATGAAGATATTCACTTTGCCGCGGTTACTTCCTGTCGTGGACCAAACGGTGACCTTCGTGCCAGTGAAAGTGAAATCGACAGAACTGCCAGGAGTCGTGGTATAGGTCTGTACACCGTCGGCATATTTCTTGCCGTACCGAATAGTCCAAGGACCCTCGTAATTGGCGGAAGGATGTGTCGGCGAAATTAAGCCGGAGAACACGAACGCATCCACATTAAGTGCTAATGTCGGGTCAACGCCACGTACGGCTATAATCTCAACGTCGTGATGCCCGTTAGGCAGCACCATTTTGAACAACGATTGCTTTGATTGAGGCGACTTGCTGAATAAATTGGCGTACCCCATAGGCAATCCGTCGATTCGGATCTCAGCGGTACCTTGCATATCGTTCTTCGTGCCGATCCATTCGAACAGATTGCCTCTAAAGCCGAACTTGACGAAACCTTCCCCGGTTAGCTGCTTCAATGTTCCACCTGAATAGGAAGGGCCATTAAGCGTGGTCCAGTTCCCCTCGTAAATAAGTGAAGCATCGCCGTCCTCAATCATGCTCGATGAATTGCCATACTCCACATTCAAGGTATACGCGCCTGCGCCATTTACAGCATAGACGTTAATGTAATACGTACCTGCCTTGGCTGCGCGGTATGTGATCGATTCGGTTGAAGTGTCAGCCGTTTCGGAATAGGCGACCGCGCCTTCTTTGCTTTGTACCGTCGTTGCGGAATCATCGTATAGAATCAGATCGAAATCCGTCCCTTCTTCACCCTTGAGTGTGAAGGTCGCGGTTTCGCCGGCGTTCAATTCGACGGAATAGACATGATTCGGATCATTCGCCTGATCGAGTTTGCCCTTAACAGAAGTATCGATTAACGACATGCCCGGGATGTCCTTGTTCCACAGCGCGCGATAAGCACTGATCAGTTTCCCGCTTACAGTAATTGGCTTTAACTCATTAATCGGTTTGCCGCTGGTCACAATACGCTGCTTAATATCCAGTGCACTCATATCCGGATTCTGGCTTTCAACCAGCGCAGCCACGCCTGCTGCGTAGGCGGCGGCGTATATCGTACCTTGGGAATAGGAGTATCTGCCTTTGCTATTCTTAATATTGACAGTGGTTATCTCGGGCTTATTGCTAATAACGGTGTCGTAAAATAACGAGAAATCCATGAGCTTATATTCTTGACCCTCATAAATCGTGCCGGGAACACCCCAACCTTTGAAAATGTAGCCGCCTTCCTTGACAAGCTTAAGACCAAGTACATCCTTTACAAAGGCGGATTTCGGGCTCTGGTCGATGGCGTCTTGTCCCGTCAGCATCAAATGACCGCCACTGCCAAGATAGCTGGTCAAGTTCGCTTGATCATTATCCGTAAGCAATTTGGCATTATTAACTGCTGCTGCCGTTCCCGTGAACCAGATCACGATATCGTACTGCTGCAGCCCTTGAGGTCCCGTGAGCGCCGGACCATCGAAGGACTCGTCCGCCGTCGTGAACGTATCATAGGAATAACCTGCATGCTGAAGCAGCCCTTCATAAACAGCCATAGGATCGCTTTCGTATAGGGGACCTACCCCTCCATCGCCGTTGTTAAAGGAGCGCTTACTGTCATTGACGAGCAGTATTTTCGGTTCGGCTTCACCTGCAGGCTTAAGGTAATCCATAGCGCGATCGAACATATCCTGCCGTTGAGTGGCATATTGCGGGTCATCGATCGGAATTTCTTCAAACCCAATCCCGTTGTAGTACGCTTTATAGGTACCGCCATCGATTTGTGCCGCATAACCGGCATCCACGTCAGGCGTTGTCGAGAGGATCAATTCGGACGGTGCAGCGACATCGACGGACATTTGTCCAATCGCAGCGCCTACTGACCGGTTCCCAAGAATATTGACACCTGTAACCGACAGCATATTAGGACTTGGATAGGCAGCCGGATACACCGGTTGTACATCCGTATTTAAAGTTCCAATCATGCCTTGGCTTTCGCCGGCCGGGGCTACGAACAACATGTTTGAGGCGTTGATTGCATCTTCAACCAACTTGCTTCTGTATTGATACACGATTCCGAGCGCAGCGATCTTGGCGCCGTGCTCATCGGCATAGTGAATGGCATCCACGACATCCGAGAAGTAACCTAGCTCTTCGGAAGCCACCTTAAGCGGCATGACGGTAACATTAGGCGCCACACCAACGATGCCTTCGTTATTGTTCATAGCAGCGGCGATTTGCCCGGCAATCGTTGTACCGTAAGTATCATTTAGGCCGTCGCTCGTATCGAACAGCGTGTTGTCATCGTGGGCGAAATCCCAGCCATTCACATCGTCGACAAGTCCGTTGTTATCATCATCGATTTTGTTATCCGCAATTTCCTTGTCGTTGGTCCAGAACTGACCGACCAGATCGGGAGCATCCATCTTGGCACCGGTACCGATGACTGCGACGGTCACATCCCTGCTGCCTGTCGTAATCTCCCATGCTTCCGGCAGATCCATGTCGATATCCGCCAAGCCGCCGGGTACCGTGCCTTCATTGAGATCTTGCCCGGTGTTGTTTAGCCCCCATTGTTCATGGAAAAGCGGGTCATTCGGCGTTACGGCAGATTGTCCTGCGTCCGCTGCTGAAACGGTTGCCTCGTTCGACAAGTTGGCCGGACGGATCATTTGCGGAACCAATGCAGAATTGATCTTGTAATCAGGTTCCGCATAGAGAACGTTCGGATCCTTAAGCAGCTCTTCAATGACACTATTTACATCAGCTCCAGCCGCAAGCTTCAACAACTCCGCATTGGGTACGGAGAGCGGACTGGAACCTATTATTTGATTGGTTAGTGATACGGCAAATACGGACTTCTGCTCCGAGCGATATCTGACAATGACGCGATCGGCGGCATACTCCGGTTTTTCAGGCAATATGCTGCCGAATGCAGGCAGCTGCACGGAAGCTTGCCGTGCGGCATTCGCGTTGGAATCGATGGGAATCGATTGATCAAGGGAAACTTCTCCTTTAGTCCACTGGCTTTTTCGGATCGGATCGTTGTGCTGGGTTTGCTTGGCTAATACGGGTGTTACAACTCCAAAGATCAGCATCGACGACAAGAGTGCGGAAGCCATTCGCTTACTTTTTCTGATCAAGCCTTTTCACGTCCTCACTAAAATAATTAAAATATTAATAAAAAAAACATAGGAAACGCTTACATTCAACTTTACTCATCAGTCTATCTACTAGTAAATAGATAACTATTGTGAAAGAACATGCGAAAATCCCTACAGCCGGTTAACTGTATTTATAGGCATATGCCCCCTTTCGTTTCTCTCCTTAGCACGCTCCTACCACCTGCCTCTTATACTGAAACTTATGTAATGGATTCGAATAATCGTGTCACTTAATCTGACATTACTATTACAACGAATTCTGAGATGATTATATATTTACTAGATTGAAAGAGTCAATTGATTTATTTTTTTAACTTTTTAATTATTTCTATAACTTTTTAAAGAAAGTTTACGTCAGTATACTGAGATTCGATTCGGAGGTGGCATGAACCTAACGCAAAATAGTCAAACCAGTCTATGAAGTAATGCATACTTACCTATACATTTAAACATCGTATTTTCTCGTAAATCGCCTAGAGGTCGTGGTCACAGCAACAGAAGCTTTGAAGGTATATGGTCATAAACATGAATAATCTATCACTAACTACTATTCCTACATCTTTACGCTTTCAGAATATGAGAGATTGCACAATGCATAGATATATAGGTAAATGAGGGTGTTCATATGATTTCGAATCGCTTCTGTTTAACAGTCGATCACCAAGTGAATTTTGGAGTAAATACCCAAATTAAGGAACAGCTCAAGTGGCTGATTGGAACGGGTCAATTGAAGCCCGGCGATCCTCTGCCTGCCGCAAGCCAGCTGGCTGATTTGCTGGGACTTAACCGAAATACCGTGAATGGGGTATATAGCCAGCTTAAAGTCGAAGGTCTTGTTTCCATGCAGAAAGGCAAAGGGACGCAAGTGCTCGGCGGTCCGGCGACGGAACGGCTGCGAAGAAAAGGTATACCTATGAAGAGACTGCTCGACGGCGTAATCAAAGGAGCCCGGGCAGAAAAACTTGATCTGCAGGAGCTCTTCATGGCCGGCCTGGGATATAGTCTGCTGCAGAGCGGTCTTCCGACTGTTCCGGCTCGCATCCTGCTCGTGGAAAGCAAGGACCATGATCTCTATTTCTATCAAGAAGAAATCGAGCGGGTGACCGGACTTGAGGTCTGTACGATTTTCCTCGAGGATTTGATGGAAGGAACCCGCACGATCAAGGAGGCACGTCCGAACGATATTTGGGTGACCAGCTTGAACCTCGCGAATCGCGCCAAAGCTATATTGGCTCCTCTGGACAAGAAGGTGCATGTCGTCGGCGTTACGGTCGATTCTTCTATCGTGCTCGAGTTGGCTAAGCTGCAACGAGATTCGCATGTATCCTTTGTCTCTCATGGTAAAACCGGTGGCGACTGGATGCTCCAGCGCATTCGTGAGGACGGCATTACTCACTTATGTCCGGAAATCATCGGCATCGATGAGCACGATAATCTGGAGGAAGCCCTTCGCAGCTCAGCTAAAATATATACTTCCAAGGCTGTATACGCAGAGCTTAAGGGATTGGCTCCGGACAAAGTCCAGCTGTTTAAATTACGACTGGAGCGAAGCAGCGAAAATCTGCTGAGAGAGCTCGCCGCCACGGACTTGCATTATCGATACGGTACAGGATTTGCTCCATAAATAAAAAAAATTGGGCAGATGTTATCTGCCCAACCCTTAATAAAGTGATGCTTTTCGTTAGGATTACAATACTTCTTCCAGCTGCTTGCGGCTGTGTGTATCCAGCTCACGCCAATCTGTAATCTCACAGCGTTTGCCGCTCATGTCGGTCAGAATGACTCGGCCGCCACCGGGATATTGCATATGCTCGTGCAGATTACGCATGACCATCCGGGTTGCGCCAAGATGGGTTTGCAGCTCCCACATCCACAGGTCAGACTTGAACTTTACGCTTTCGACACGTGTCACACGCGGCATGAAATACCGCAGCTGCAACTCCTTCTCAAGCTCAACCGCACTTTCTTCATACAGGTCTTTAATGTCCGGCACGATCCCGAGCTCTTCGCCTTTCGTATTTCGAATCGAAATATATTGGGTAGTGTAGAGGAACGGGAATGCCCGGTACACCTCGAGCTCTTCGTACGTAACGCCTTCTACAATACCTTGGAACACGCCGCCTTGACCGCGGCTGAAATAGACATCATCCGGTGAGAATAACCGAATTTCATATTTGTCTTCAGTAGTAGTCATCAGCCCTCAACCCCCTTGATCTTGGACAGCTCTTTCTGCGCGTCAACGAGCTTCCGGTAGGCACCGTCCTCTTTCTCGAGCAGTTGCTCATGCGTGCCGACTTCAACGATTTTGCCTCGGTCCAGTACAACAAGCCGATCTGCATTGCGAAGCGTCGATAGACGGTGCGCAATCGCGAATGTCGTACGGCCTTTAACCAGACGCGAAATCGCTTCTTGAATTTGGCGCTCTGTCTCGGTATCCACCGATGCGGTTGCTTCATCCAGAATCAGAATGCGCGGATCATGGATAATGGCACGGGCGATGGCCACCCGTTGCTTCTCACCGCCGGAGAGCTTATGCCCTCGCTCGCCTACGCGAGTATCGTAGCCGTCCGGCAGCCGAACGATGAAATCATGCGCATTGGCAATCTTTGCCGCTCGCATAATCTCCACCGGCGTCGCATCTGGTTTGGAATAGGCGATATTCTCAGCAATTGTACCGTCAAACAGAAACGTCTCCTGCAAGACGACGCCGATCTGCTTACGCAGGTCGACCTGACTGATGTCCCGGAGATCCGTTCCATCAATGAGAATGGCACCTTCATCGGTATCGTAGAACCGGCAAATCATGTTGATGAACGTCGATTTACCCGCTCCGGAATGTCCGACCAGACCGATCATCTCGCCTGCTTTTACCTGTAAATTGACATTCTTGAGCACCGGATGATGCTTCTCGTAGCCGTAGGTGACTTTCTCGAAGATAACGTCGCCTTTGATGACGCCGATTGCCGCAGGATTACGAACGTCAGGCACATCAGGCGGCGTATCCATAATCTCGAATACACGATGTGCAGCCGCCATGGCATTGCTCGCCCAACTGATCATTTGACTGATCCATTGCAGCGGGCCGAATAACATCCCGAGGTAAGCGATAAGTGCCATTAGTACGCCAAGCTGCATATTGTCATGAAGCACCTTGCTTCCGCCGTTATACCAGATGAGCAGCGTGCCCAGTCCGGCAATGAAGGCGAAGGCCGGGAACATGAAAGACCAGAGACCTTCCATGCGGATATTGCGCCGTACGACTTCAACATTCGCATCCGCATAACGGGATAGTTCATCCTGCTCCCTGCCGAAGGCTTTTACAACTCGAATCCCTTGAAGAGAATCGCCGACCAACGTGTTAAGTCTGAAAATCGAGCGCCATTGCTGATACCAGCGCCGTCCGATCTTCGGCCAGATGGTCATCGATACGGCAACCATGACCGGTACCGGCAGTATGGCATACAGCGTGAGCTGCCAATCGAGTCCGAACATAATGATGAAGATCGCGATGATCCGCAGTCCCTCCGCGGACATAAACACGACGCCGTCCGTCATGAACTGCCGCATCGCCTCTGAATCATTGTTGACCCTGCCGATGAATTGCGACGTTTGGCGGCGGTCGAAGAAGGCAAGTGATAGCCGCATGAGCGAGCTGTAGACATCTTTACGCAAGTCGCCCATCAGTTTAGATCCAACCCATACGCCGATTAATCCGCGAATCGTTTGCATCAGTGACATCAGAAGCATCGTTGCGCCTAATCCAAGCACAACGTACAGCAGTGTCGAACCAATATCCTTAGGGCCAAGGACGTCATCGATAATAACCTTAGTTAAGTAAGGCGGTACCAATTCTACGAGTGTTGTTGTGATTAACAGACAAGCGGCAGCGATCATTTGCAGCTTATATGGCTTGGTGTAGCTCAGCATCCGAGCGGCTACCTTGCCATTGTGTGTGCATATCTGGCAGATCTGCGTCCCTTCTGACAGCGGGTTGCCACAGCTATGGCAGCTGCGTGGAAGCTCTCGCTCCGAAAGCACCGGTCGCTCTTCGTTCTTCGCCATCGCGCTGAGCAGCTTCGCCGCAAAACCGAACACCGGCGATTGCGCGGCTGTATAACGCGCGATCACGACTGGGCCTTTTCCCGTGTCAGCCAGCAGCGTGCCTCCACCGACTGCGCTGACAGCCCGCGCTTCCTTCAGCTCTGCTAACGGCTGCCTGAGCAGCTGCGTCTTGTCTTGCTGCCATACCACGATGTCTTGCTCCGTGACAGCCAGCCATTGCTCTCCGAACCGGCCATCCTGCAGCAGATCGGTTTTGGCGCTGAACAGCAGTTCAGACGTTAGTTGCTTCCTCAGTACTTCCGGAAGCTGGTCTTGAATAGACATGGTACCCTCCTGTGTCTCAAAACAAGTTATTGGGCTGACCCTTAGTTGGACCCGACAATCCAATGACGAGTCGGCCACTACGAATATATGTTCTATATTTGCTTTATAATTCCTTCTTTCTTTGTAAACTTTACCCATAAATATGGATATGCCCAAAAATATTCCCACTTTTCGCACGATACCACACTTCTAGCAAGTACCGCTCCACTCCGAAAGGATCGTTTACATTGTGATTGCCGCGATGACCATTAGAGTTTCTAAACCCCACAGGGCTCGTTAGCACTTTTTTTCTCCCTACCCCCGAACTAAAGTGCCAGGTAAAAAAAAGCATATTCATGCTATAATGCTAGCATCAAACCATAAAGCGAGGGATTCCCAAAATGAAAGTGTTAGTTACCGGCGCTTCGGGCAATGGCGGGCAAGCGATTAGCAGAGCGCTTATCCAAGCGGGATATACGGTTCGTATGGCAGACGTGTCGCCTCCGGCGGGGGCAGATTTTGCCGATGTGGAATTTGTCCGCTGCGACAGCAGAACAGCTGGCGACGTTCGCCGTGCAGTAGAAGGCATGGATGCCGTCGTTCATCTGGCCGCATGGCATTGCGCACATAATCCGCCGGTGAGTGATGAGACGATCTTTGCTGTAAATGTGGATGGTACGTTCAACGTCCTGGAAGCCTGTAAGCAAGCAGGCATCCAATCCATCGTATATGCTTCTTCGATGGCTTATGGCTGGGGATCCGTATACAGCGTTTCGAAGGTAATCGGAGAAGATTTGTGCAGATCTTACCATGAGATGACCGGCGCCTCGATCGCCATGCTTCGCTATCATGAATTCATTCCTCGTCCTTACTTAGAATTCGGCTCACGTCTGCTCCGCAATGGCGTCGATCGCAGAGATGTGGCCGCTGCTACCGTAGCATCAGTGAAAGCCGCCCTTAATCGGGATATCGGACTTTTCTGCACAATCGTACATACCAACCACGGCATGCCTGAGGAAGTCGTAAACAACTTCCGTGAGCTCGGCCCCGCTTGGTGCGAAGAGCAAGTTCCCGGCGCACGTCAGCTCATTGAGAAATATGCAATCAGCCTGCCCGGCTCCGTTGAGCAGCACGACCTCTCCGAAGCGGAGCAAGCGCTAGGCTGGAAACCGGCGACTGGGTTTGTTGAATTCCTACGTGATCTCAAAATCCGCGATGAACGCGGAATCGATGTCGCCAGTCTGTTTGTCCCATCCGAATTGCCAGCAGATCTATAGCTACAACAAGGGCCGCCTTCAAAAGTATGCAACGCAACTTTGAGGCGGCCCTTTATCCTATATAGACGTTACTTAAGGAGGCTCATAATTAATGAAGATCACCATAGGCGTACAAGCCGTAATCGTTCAAAACGACTCTATTCTCACCATCCATAAGAGAGACGACGAAACAGGAGAAGACTCTTACATCCTCCCCGGCGGCAAGCAAGAATTTGGCGAAACCTTGGAACAAGCGGTCTATCGTGAAGTATTCGAGGAAGTAGGAGTCGCGGTGGACGTTGGAGAGCTGCTATTCCTTCGCGAGTTTATTGGAGATAATCACGAATATGCTGCAGCTAATGGCAGTCTTCATATCGTCAGTCCTATTTTTCTGTGTAAGTTCAAATCCACCGACGGTACCGACATCCCTGCTTCTCCGCCAAATCCGGACCCCGATCAAATCGGAGCCGCGTGGATTCCTCTTCATGAACTGGCTAACTTCCCATTTTATCCGAAAGCGTTGATCCCCCAGCTAATCGAGGTTGCGAGCGGAGCTAAACCAAAGCACTGCTATGTCGGCGATATGAACTAGAATCATAATCGACTTTACAAATTATGCACTTTGCGAGTCTCAAGAATTTGCTCAATATGGTGTGCGGCATGCTGGGTGTCATGATTCAACGCATCGCGGACCGTTGCCTTTCCCAGCTCATGCATAAGAACTCTGTCCAATGAGTCTGATAGAGTAACGCATAAGTAGGAGATGTATGCCCGCATCATGCTGAACAGCTTCATCTCTAAATCTATTGATCGATTTCTATAGCTCATCTTGGTGTTCCAAACATCCCCGTTAAACTCATTGAACTGATAAGTTGCTCCCGTGTCCGCCAAAGCGTATCGGTTAATTTGAAAATAATTCATATCGCTGTCGATAATATGATGGACGATTTCCCTGATTGTCCATTTGCCTTCTGCTCTGGCCTGATCCAGATCAGAATCACTTAATCCTGCAATTGCCTGCGCAAGTTCTAAAGGTGCTCTTTTGTAGGCTTCAATAAGTTCTTGCCCCACTGCTGAAACCATCGCGATCCCCTCCAATATACGTCCAACTTGCTCTTCATATTCGATGCTAGCTTCGCATAGTCCTTGCCCGTGCCAAAAGAAAGAGCCCCCTAGTTCATCCTAGGCGGCTCTTCTCAATTCAACTCTTCCGCCCAATCAACGAACACGCCGCTTAATCTCACCCAGCTGCTCCAATTGATCGGGATCCATTTTACCAAACCGGTTTACCTTCACGTCGAGGCAAACTACACCCTTCCGATCGGTTACTCCCTTGACCCAATCCACTAGCTCAGCGGTCGGCCGCGATAGTCCTTTATTGCCCCAGCCCGCCCAATTAGGGTCATTCTCACCCAGGAAGGTAAAGGTGAAGTATTGAATGCCATTCGTCTCATCGACCCATCTGCCATTCTCCGGAAGTCCGCCGATTTCATTCGTCTCGCCTGCGGTATAGTCCTCATATGGCGAGTTTATCGCTATGCCTCCAATGCCGGAATTCAAACACATAATGCGATGCGCATTCCCCGACTTCGCTGTATTGACTATACTGCTCCAGTTATAAGGCAGCTGCATATTATCGTAAGACTTCATCATAGCCGGAAATACGCCGTCAAACCACCAGCCTGCAAGCAGCACGCTATAACGATCAGACCATTCCTTAATGACGGACTGCCACAGTCGCATCGTCTCTTGAGTAGGTGCCGAGTCGGTCCCCTCCGAGAATCCAAATGCGCGAGTAATCGCGTAGTCGCCCTCCACTAGATGCGCGGAATGAGGCGGGTTAGCCGGCACATAGAGCATCAGCTTAATGCCGTATGTATCTAGAGCGTGAGCAATTTCCATTGGAAGATCCCTCGTCGCACAACGTTCGCCCGGTCGCACGCCTGCTATCTCTTCATACACCGCATTTGGCGCCAAAAAACGACCGCAGTTCTGCCCAAGCGTCAGCAGCACAAAGCCGGCCCCACTGCTAGCAACCTGCTCCGCATAAGCATTCACATCAAAGCTGTTAATGACGTCATTCCAGTCTTCATGCTTCTTCCATTGTTCCTCGGGAGAGGCCGCAACCCTATTCAAATAGTTAGCTATAAAATGATGCGAGATTCCATATTGCGCCGCGCAAAGCCAATCCGTACTCGGATTGCCGTTCACCGCGCGAATCGGACCAACGGGCTCACTTTCCGCTTCTTTCTCCATCCCATTGCGAAGGCGCGCTTTTAAATATCCTCCACTGTAAGAAGCGAGCAGGACGATCGTTTTCGTGAATATTCCTGACAGCTCCACATAGGGACCATCCAGCGTTTCTGAGAACAGCCAACAATAGCTACTAGTAACAGCACCACTTGGCGCGTCATCACCATTGACAGCCGCCACCAGCATCCCTTTTACATTCGGTTCACCGACAACTCGCACCTGCATATAACGGTTCCACCTTTCCCCAAGTCCGTCCTAACAATAGAGAAGTACATTGTAGAAGCTATGTAACAAAACACTATCAGTAAATCGTATTTTGTTAAAGTGTAAATATTGTAGCTGACATGTACTTTTTGCAGAGCTTTACGATCAGAGACTTCAGTGTGCAATAAAAAAAACACCCACAAGGGTGCTTCTAATTTTATATGGTTACACATTGAAAACTGGATACGAACCTTTGCGAAGGTCTTCATTAGCTGATCTTGTCCGAAGTTGAACATCCGAGCGAATGTTCGTAGGATAAGCCCTCGACCGATTAGTATTCGTCAGCTGCATGCATTGCTGCACTTCCACCTCGAACCTATCAACCTGATCGTCTTTCAGGGGTCTTAC